>NZ_RKLQ01000002.1:0-746471 GCF_019599405.1 Haloarcula salinisoli
ACGAGTCCAGTGGACGCCTGGATCGCACGTACACACGGTTTCATACTCGCCCCCAAGGTGGTGGATGGTGGGCGAATCGACCCTTCCCAACCTCGGTTTTACCCGGGATGGTGCATCTGTCGTCGTACCATATCCCATCGCCGTCCCACACTTAAGGGGCACGGTTCGGGGCTGGCACGTCGTATGGACCCACTGGGATTTGAACCCAGGGCTTCCTCCTTGCAAAGGAGGTGCTCTGCCGCTGAGCTATGGGCCCGGCAGATCCGCAGGTGTGAGCCCTGATAGTTCATAGGTGCCCGGTCGGTGAGTAGTTCTCGAACACCCGTGACTGGCGCGTATGAACGCACCAGTCGATGTAGGTGGGTCAGGCCAGAGGCCTGATCCCGATCAGTAGGAGGTGATCCAGCCACAGATTCCTCTACGGCTACCTTGTTACGACTTAAGCCCCCTTGCGGAGCCCAGATTCGACCATCGCATGATGGCCTCATCCGGACCCCACTCGGGTGCTTTGACGGGCGGTGTGTGCAAGGAGCAGGGACGTATTCACCGCGCGCTTATGACACGCGATTACTACCGAATCCAGCTTCATGCGGGCGAGTTTCAGCCCGCAATCCGAACTACGACTGCGTTTAGAGATTAGCTCCGCCTCTCGGCGTTGCATCCCTCTGTCACAGCCATTGTAGCCCGCGTGTTGCCCGGTCCATTCGGGGCATACTGACCTACCGTTGCCCGTTCCTTCCTCCGCTTTAGCAGCGGCAGTCCTCCTAGTGTACCCAACTACCTCAAGGGTATTGCTGGCAACTAGAAGTGCGGGTCTCGCTCGTTGCCTGACTTAACAGGACGCCTCACGGTACGAGCTGACGGCGGCCATGCACCTCCTCTCAACAGCTCGGGTAAGTTCGTCAAACTGACCGTCGTTACTGTTGTCGGGACCGGTGAGATGTCCGGCGTTGAGTCCAATTAAACCGCAGGCTCCTCCGGTTGTGGTGCTCCCCCGCCAATTCCTTTAAGTTTCATCCTTGCGGACGTACTTCCCAGGCGGCTCGCTTCTCGGCTTCCCTAGGGCGCAGCGCAGGCTCGTAGCCTACGGCACACCTAGCGAGCATCGTTTACAGCTAGGACTACCCGGGTATCTAATCCGGTTCGAGACCCTAGCTTTCGTCCCTCACTGTCGGGTCCATCCTCCTGAGGTGGTTTCCCCATTGGTGGTCCGTCCAGGATTACAGGATTTCACTCCTACCCCGGACGTACCCCTCAGGTCTTCTGGCCCCAAGCCAAACAGTTTCCACCGGACGCCCACGCGTTGAGCGCGTGGATTTCCCAATGGACTTGCTTGGCCAGCTACGGACGCTTTAGGCCCAATAATATCGGTCATCACTCGTGCTGCCGGTATTACCGCGGCGGCTGGCACCGGTCTTGCCCAGCACTTGTTCCTGTACCTCCCTACGGTACAGAAAAGCGAGGACTATATGCCCTCGCACTCGGAGTCCCCTTATCGCACTGTCGTGCAGTGTAAAGGTTTCGCGCCTGCTGCGCCCCGTAGGGCCCGGTATCTTGTCTCAGATACCGTCTCCAGGCTCTTGCTCTCACAACCTGTACCGATTATTGGCATGGTGGGCCGTTACCCCACCATCTACCTAATCGGCCGCAGCCACATCCTATGGCGCCGGAGCGTTTCTCACTCTCTGCACTCCAGCATGAGAGTGATATCAGGGATTAGCCTCAGTTTCCCGAGGTTGTCCCTGTCCATAGGGTAGTTTGGCCACGTGTTACTGAGCTATATGCCGCGGGTCTAAACCCGCGCGACTAGCATGGCTAAATCGGACTCCAATAGCAATGACCTCCGGCAGGATCAACCGGAATGTATCCCGGCACAAGGCCGGGGGGTTAGGCGGGTCACACTCCAGATGGAGTGTGGTCGCTATCGAAGGGTGTTCGAGGACACTCGCCGACCGAGTGTCACCGAACTATCAGGGCTCACATCAGATTCCATCTTGACGGCGGACCGCAGGGGTGGAATCCTCATTTCTCCGGACCTGCATATTCTCCCGAAGCCATCTTAAAGGCTTCGAGTTCCGATGGCGAGTTGCCTCGCCGCAGTGTGTGGCCAGGTTTCGTCGGCCCCGGCCAGGCCTCGTTCGCGTTCAATCCGAGTGCCCTGTTACACTTAAGGGCATCGGAGTTCGCTCGCGTCGAACCGCACGACGTGAGCGACCTTCGCGTTCCATCCGAACACCCTGTTACACTTAAGGGCGTCGGTTGGGATGAGGCCCGACCGGGGAAGTGTCGTCCCCGACCTCGTTCGCATTAGACTCGATGGGAGTGCCATACTTAACCCCGTCGGACCACGGCCGCTTCGGCAGGCGATTACACGGGGCAGTGACTCTCATACGGTAGACAGCAACACGGTAGTCGAACTGCAGACTGCGAACAGCTGGCAACCAGTCAATGCACGCTCTACGTGTGTGCGCGCTCACGCGCGAGATAGCCATTGGGAACTTGCACACTGGCCACAGCGAGCGGTATCGTCTACAAAAAGTCCGTGCCGAAGGGAACTAGATGTCGTCGAGGTGTTCGACACCCTCTTTCGAGACGTTCCCCTTCGTGATGTCGCCCGGCATCCAGTCCGGTTTGTCGTCGGGCGCTGTTTCGACCCAGGCCCACGCCTCGTAGATGTGGACCTTGTGGGTGCCCTTCTCCCGGAGCCGTATCTCCTGTCGGTCTGCTTCGTCCTCGCTGTCGGCCGGGTCGAGCCGCCGGGCGGCCTTCAACGCAGCCTGCCGGGGTGTCCCGCCTGAGAAGACGCTCGATTCGTCACCATCCTCACGGAGCGCAAAGTTGCGCTTGTCGCTGTCGCGTGCCATGGTTTTCTCCGCTCCATGTCAACTCAAAACATGGCACAACATAAATATACCCCCCGAATCGGCCTCCGTCACGGGATACGTTTATATATTAGAAGTCGAGAGAGGCTGTATTCGGCCACGATTGGGCCAGAAACGCCGCCCTGAAAGCGCGTGCGCACTCGAGTTCGGGACACGCCGCACGGTAGACTTAAGTGTATCCTACGGCGATGCACGGAATAGGATAGCGCGATGGTGCGAAAGAAGAAGCTTAGCCCGAGTGGCGCCAAAGACGAAGACGGCGAGTACCACAACGTACATATCAACATCCACGAAGACGAACTCGCCGTCGCCGGCATGGAGATCGGCGACGAGGTGTTCGTTCGGGTGCGTGACAACAAGATCATCATTCAAAAAGCCGACCCCGAAGAGGTCGAACACGATTTCTGACGTGCTGTCGCTACCCCCCGGCGGCTGTCGGGGGGCGACTCGAACTCCCCAATGAGACCCTACGATATCGCCAAACCGGTTCTGTTCTCACTCCCGGCCGAGACAGCCCACAGCGCCGTCCACGGCCTGCTAGAGGCGGCACAGGGAACCCCGATAGCGGCCGCGATGGCCGACCGGTACACCGTCTCCGACGACCGCCTCGCCGCCTCCGCGTTCGGCCAGTCGTTCGACAACCCCGTCGGCGTCGCTGCGGGCTTTGACAAGAACGCCACAGTGCCAAACGCCTTGGGGGCGATGGGCTTTGGCTTCGCCGAGGTCGGCGGCGTCACGGCCGAACCACAGGCCGGCAACGCCAGGCCCAGGATGTTCCGCCTGCGCGAAGACGACGGTATCATCAACCGAATGGGGCTGAACAACGAGGGGGCGGCCGCCGTCGGCGAGCGGCTGGCGAAGACGGACGCTCCCTTCCCGCTGGGCGTCAACATCGCCAAGAGCGAGCACGTCGGTACCAGCGGGGCCCCGGCGGACTACCGCGAGACGTACGAGCACGTCGCCGAGGGCGGCGATTTCTTCGTCGTCAACGTCTCCTGTCCCAACTCACAGGGGTTCGAGGAGCTCCAGAACCGCGATGCGATGACTGCCATCTTCGCGGAGCTCCAGGATGCGGGCGCCGCGCCGCTGCTGGTGAAGCTCTCGCCGGACCTCCCCGAACCGGCGGTCGAGGACACGCTCGACCTCGTGACCGAACTCGACCTCGACGGCGTCGTCGCGACCAACACGACGACCGAGCGCCCCGAGGGGTTGCGCTCGCCAAACGCCAGCGAGACGGGCGGGCTCTCCGGGAAGCCAATCGAGGACAGAGCGACAGATATGGTCCAGTTCGTCGCCGAGCGCGTCGACGTCCCCGTCGTCGGCGTCGGCGGCGTCGCCTCGGCCGAGGGCGCCTACCAGAAAATCCGTGCCGGCGCCTCGCTCGTCCAGCTCTACACCGGGCTGGTCTACGAGGGGCCGTCGCTCGCTCGGGACATCAACGAGGGGCTACTCGACCTGCTGGAGCGGGACGG
Source organism: Haloarcula salinisoli (assembly GCF_019599405.1). Classification (NCBI taxonomy): domain Archaea; kingdom Methanobacteriati; phylum Methanobacteriota; class Halobacteria; order Halobacteriales; family Haloarculaceae; genus Haloarcula; species Haloarcula salinisoli. Next base: position 4,355 of record NZ_RKLQ01000002.1, read on the forward strand.
CTTCGACAGTGTCGAGGATGCCGTCGGCGCGGACCTGTAGCGGACCACAGTAACGGGGGATTTTAGCGTCGAGGAGCGAACACGTCGAGCGTGAGCTGCGACGCTATCTACCGATACGCCCGCCGGGCGCTGGTCTGGCTGGTCGCCGTCGGCGTCCTCACAGCGGGGGCGGGCGTCCTCTATTTCGGCACGCCACACCACGCGTCCGACGCGAGCGTCGCCAGCGTCGAGGCGGACCCGAACGTGACGGTCACCGAGCAGGGCGGGACGTACACACTCGAACCGTCGGGTCGAGAGTCGACAGTGGGGCTCGTCTTCTACCCGGGCGCGCGGGTCCACCCGGACGCCTACGTCGCGTCGCTCGCACCGCTTGCCAGCGAGGCCAACGTGACCGTCGTCGTCCCGAAGCTACGGCTGAACCTGGCTGTGCTCGAACAGGGCGCCGCCAGCGGGTACGTGACCGGTTCCAGGGTCGAAAACTGGTACGTGGGCGGGCACTCGCTGGGCGGGGCGATGGCCTGTCGCTACGCGGCCCAGAACCCCGAGGCGGTCGAGGGCGTGGTGCTGTACGCCTCGTACTGCGACCGGGACATCTCCGAGACCGGACTCGCGGCCCTGAGTGTCACCGGCAGCGCGGACACCGTCCTCGACAGCGATTCCTACGAGGAAAACCGCGAGAACCTCCCTGCCGACACCACAGTCCGTACGCTCCCGCTGAACCACACCCAGTTCGGGAGCTACCGCGGCCAGCGCGGCGACGAGCCGAGCAATCTCAGCTACGCCACCGCCCACGACCGGCTGGCCAACGTCACCGTCGCGTGGGTCCGGTCCCAGGGAGACACCTGAACAGAACCATCGGGGACTCCGTCGTAGCAGTCGGCGCGGACCGCTATCGGCACTCCTCGATCGGAATCGCGGCCTGGATATCGGCCGACAGCCACGCCGTCTGGCTGTCGCCGGTCCCTGGGACGATGGTGAGCACAGACGGGGCGTCCGGGTCGTCGACCAGCCAGTCGAGCTCGAACCACGGATACGTCTCACAGGCCGGGTTGCCGTAGCGGTCCGGGTCGCCACAGTCGGAGTGTCTGTCGGTGACTGCCATTGTCCCTCTGTGTGGTACTACGTGGCAATGAGGGAAAAATACCCCGCAACGGTCCGGTAAGTCGGTTACGAAAAGGTAACAGTAGCCGAAGGTACTGACGGCCCTTCGCGCCCTACTCCAGCGCGTCCAGCCGGAACTCGAAGGCCGCCACCGGCAGTTCCAGGTCGTGCTCGACGAGCACTTTCGGATGCACCTCGCCGATGACACCGACCGTCTCCCCGTCCAGCACGACATCGGCCACGCGGCCGTCGATGAACGTCGGGTGGCTCGTCGCGGGCGTCTCGAGGTCTTTCCCGAACGCCTCGGCGACGGTCTGTAGGCGGGCCTTGGCGTCCTCGTATGAGGCGTCAGTGCGGGCGAGTGCCCCGGCGACGGTGCGGTGTTCGCTGACGCCAGTGTTCTGGCCCTCGTCCAGGCCCGCGGCGAGCCCGATTTCGGCGAGGTCCTGCGAGTACCGGCGGTGGGTGTTGTTCTCCAGGACCATCATGAGCGATGGGAGCGCCCACGTCCGGAGGATGGTGTAGTCCTCGCTGTAGGGTTCCTGAATGGTGACCGGGTCCGCGAGGCCGACCAGCGCGTCGTCGGCCGCCGCCGCGTCGGGGTCGGAGAGGTTCATTCTGCTGAAGTTCTCCGCCTCGTTGGTCATGTGGAAGTTCAGCAAGTCCTCGAAGCCAAGTCCCACGAGGGTATCACGGGCGGCGTCCTCCAGCACGGAGCGGTCGTGGCGGCCGCCGACCGTCGAAACGTCAGGGTATGTCGGTTCGAGGCTGTTGAACCCGAGCGCACGACCGATGTCGTCGACGATGTCCAGCGGGTGGATGACGTCGACCCGGTAGGGCGGAATCTCGACCTCGAAAGAGACGCCGTCGTCAGTCACGACCCGCGTGGCGTCCAGGCCGGCCCGTTCCGCGTAGTCGATGATCTGCTCGGGCTCGAGGTCGACGCCGAGCAGGGACTCGATGCGGTCCTGGGTGACTGTCTTCGTCCGGGTCTCGAAGTCGGGACGCTCCAGTGTCCGGCCGGCGTACTCGCCGGCGGCGTCGTCGGCGTACTCGACGTTCACGCGCTCGATGGTGCCGCCGCGGGCCTCCAGCGCGTAGCAGACAATCGAACACATGTGGTCGATGGTCCACTGGTCGGTCCCGGTCAGCTCGATGAAGAGGTCCCGGGAGTCCTCGCTGACCTCCGTCCGGCGGCCGTTGATGACCGGCGGGAACGAGAACAGCCCGATAGCGTCGTAGATGGCGGGCACCTTCTCGAAGTCTGCGACGAGGTCGCCGTATTGCTGGCCGGTGTCGTGGCGCTCGATGACCTCGTTCGGAGTCATCTCGGCGTCGGACTCCAGCGGGACGAAGGTGGCCTCGTCGGGGTCTGCGCTCGTGTACGTAATCGCGTTGGCGCCGGTGGTTTCGACGGTGGCGTCGCCGACCATTTCGTCCTGGGGCTCTTCGCTGGCTTCGGTCGGGTCCTGTCCGCCCGAGAGGTCCAGACTGCTCGATTGCTCGTCGGTCGGGCGGAGGTCGGTTCCTTTCAGCATCGTCAGGTCGTGGACCCCGATAGCGCCCTTCGCGCGCTTGCGACCCATCGTCGCGTGGAGCTTCTCCTGCAGTTGAATCAGCGATTCGAGGGCGCCCTCGCTCATGTCCAGCCCGCGGACGACCGCGCCGGTGACGTAGGGCCGGCCCTCGGGCTGGTCCTCTACCTCGATAGTCCACTCGGCGCTGTTCGTGTTGGGGACGTAGACGCCCCGGTCGTCGCCGTAGTGATACCGCAGCGAGCGGGCGACGCCCTCGACGGAGAGGCGGTCCAGTCTGTCGGGCGCGAACTCCAGCTGGAACTCGTCGTCTTCGGTCCAGCCCTCGAACTCCAGGCCCAGATTGAACAGGTCCGATTTGAGTTCGTCGTCGTCCTTCTCGTCGTGACCGGTCAGGTATCGCAGTTCGTCGGGGTCAACATCGACAACGGGCATCAGTGAAGCACCTCCGTGGTCCGCAGCAGTTCGAGGTCACACAACGTCCCGTGGACGTCACGGATGTCCTCGAATCCGTACATCAACATGAGCAAGCGTTCGAGCGAGAGCCCCCACGCCATCACGTCGCAGTCGACGCCCAGCGGCGAGAGCACCTCCTCGCGGAAGATGCCCGAGTTGCCGACCTCGACGACCTCGCCGGTCTCGGGATGGGTGCCAAAGAGTTCGAAACTTGGCTCCGTGTATGGGTTGTAGTGGGGCTTGAACTCCAGGTCGGTGATGCCAAACTGCTCGTAGAACTCCGTGAACGTGCCCATCAGGTCACGCACGGAGAGGTCCTCGGCCATGACCCACCCCTCTATCTGGAAGAACTCCAGTAAGTGCGTCGGGTCGAGCGTGTCGTTGCGGTACACCTTCTCGACGCTGAAGAATCGCTTCGGTGGCTCCAGCTCGCCGATTTCCTCGCCGGAGAGATGCCGCATCGACAGCGACGTGGTGTGGCCCCGCAGGTCCAGCCCGCGGGCAACGTCTTCTTCCCACGGTGAGTGATACCCCTCACCGTCGGGACCGACGCCCTCCTTGTGTGCCGAGCGGACACGGTCGACGAGGTCCGCGGGCAGTTCTCCAATTTCGTCCGGTCGCTCCAGCGCGAACTGGTCCCAGTGTGTCCGTGCGGGATGGTCCTGGGGCATGAACAGGCAGTCGTTGATCCAGAACTGCGCGTCGACGTGGGGGCCTTCCATCTCCTGGAACCCCATTCCCACGAGGGTATCTTTGACCCTGTTTGCGGTCTGGCGGAGGATATGCTCCTTGCCGTGGCTCACGTCTTCGGCGTCGGCCTCGACGTTGTACTCGGTGAACTCGACGTCCGCCCACTCGCCGCTGGTCAGTAGCTCGGCGGTGAGCTGGTCGACGGTCTCGGCGGCCTCGACGCCGGCTTCGAGGGCAGCGACGCCCTCGTCGGTCAGCTGCACGGAACGGACGGTCTCCTCGCGGACCTCCAGCAGGCCACGCCGTTCGAGCTGGTCGAGCGCGTCGGCGTCGGCCTCGTCGAGCTGGTCGTCGGCGACCGCTTCGAGCGCCAGCATCTCCGCGTCCTGCCCCGGTTTCGCGTCCGGGTCGGCGGTTATCTCGCCGCTGTCTATCTCGCCGTACCCCTTGCGGGCGTAGTTCGACAGCGCGATGTCGACGGCGGGGCCTTCGAGCCCGGAGGCACCGATGACCTGCCCCATCTGGACCGGCTCCTCGTCGGCGCCGGCGTCGATTGCGGCCTCGTAGAGGTCCTGTTCCGGGAGGCTCTCGAAGACGTACTGGGTGCCCTCGTCGGTCAGCGTGTAGTGTTCGACGGTCTCCTCGGTGACGGAAAGCAGGCCGTCGTCTTCGAGTTCGAACGCGGCCCGTGTCGCCGTCTCGGGTTTGAGGCCGGCCTCGTCGGCCACCTCGTCGATGCGCCTGGGGTCGTCTGCGTCGGCGGCCTGGAGGACGGCCACCTGTGCCTGTGGTCGCTTCATATGAGTGTCTCGGTCGTTGTGGGGAGTACCGCGGGTCGCTCAGTTAACGGTTCTTACTTGCTGCGAAGGGCTAGTGGACGGCCCACGCACCGGGTGATTTCGTCGGGACCACCGCGGCCCCGAGTCCGCCACCCGTCAGACCGCGAAGAAAAATCCGAATCCCGGACGCACGGCTGGCTGGACGGCGACACTGGCAGCGTGGGATTCGGATGCCATGTGAGAGCGATTGGCGTGCCTTAACAAAAGGATTGTGAAGTGTGAAACTGCGGGTCGAGGTTTTGAATCAGTCAGACCGGCTGCTAACAGCCAGAAAGCCCCCGACCGCTCGACTACTGCGACTCGCTGTGCTCCTCGGTCACTTCGTTCCCTGCGGTGCTTACATCGTCTCGAACGTCGAGCGGCCGGCCCCTTTCAGTCCGCCCGTAACCGGTTGGCCAGCCGGCATGGGTGGGGCTTTCTGGCTCTCAGCGAAAGCAGCAGGTCAAAAAACACCGACTCCAACAGTTCCTAGCCCCGCGTTCGGTGCGAGTCCAGGTCGATGTCGAGTTCGTCCAGTTTGTCCTCCCACTCGGCGCGTTTCTCCTGGTGCTCTTCCAGGAAGGCTTCCATCAGCTCCGCCGCTTGCTCCTTGCAGCCGCCACAGAGCCGTTCGCCGCCGACACACTCCTCGTACACTTCCTCGGCGAACTCGTCGTCGTCGCCAGAGAGCAGGTACGCGTACAGTTCGTAGACGGGACACTCGTCAGCCTTCCCGCCCTTCTCGCGCTGTTCCTCGGCAGTCGCCCGGCCGCCAGTCGTGGCGGCTTTCACCTTGTCGTAGCCCTCTTCGGGGTCGTCGAGCAGCGAGATGTGTGAGGCCGGAATCGAGGAGGACATCTTCCCGCCGGTCAGTCCGGTCATAAAGCGGTGGTAAATCGAGGAGGGGGGCAGGAAGCCGTAGCCGCCGGTGTCGAGTTCGACCTGACGGGCGAGTTCGTCGGCCTCGGCGTGGTCCAGGTCGAATGCGTCGACGTGCTCGTCGTAGACGCGCTTCTCGCCGTCGACGGCCTCGATGAGCGCCTCGAAGGCCTCGTCGGTGGCGTTGCGGTCGAAGATGCGGGTCCGTGGCCGAATCGGCTCCTTCCCTGCGTTGTCGAGTTTCTCGGCGACGGACTCGCGGGCGTCGGCGGGCGCCGGCTCGTGTTCGCGCAGGTAGTCGGCGGCCTCGACACAGCGGGGCATCTCGGGGTCCTCGGCGTACGCTTCGCGTGCGTCGTAGGCCTGGCCCAAGAGAGTGCGCTCGACGGCCTCGGCCTCGAAGCTGGCGAAGGCCTCGGTGACGCCGAAGTAGCGCATCCGCGCCGCCAGGTCCCGCGCGAGCCGCATGTGGGGGTCCTGGTCCGGGCCGACCGGAATCACCGTCGGCTTGGGTTCCTCCAGTTGCGGGTAGAGGATGTCGGCCATCTGCGTGACGACCGACTGCATGTGCGAGACGTCGGTCTCGCCGTCGAAGTCGTAGATGGCCTGCAGCTCCGAGAAGTTCGTCTCGGCGCCGAGTTCGAACGCGAGGTCCTGCAGCTCGCGGTTGTCCGATTGGCGATACAGCTCGCCCTCCTCCGGGTCAAACCCGAGCGCGAGCAAGGAGAGGATGTAGCTCTCGGCGTGTTCGTCGATTTCGCTCCAGGAGAGCTCGCGGGCGGCGTGGGCCTCCAGGTCGGCGATGAGGGCGTAGGCGTCGGCGCCCTGCTCCTGGTGCCAGATTATCTCGTCGAACACCATCTTGTGGCCGATATGGGGGTCGCCGGTCGGCATAAAGCCCGACAGCGAGGCGAAGGGCTCGTCGTTGCGCATGGCTTCGGCGACCGGTGAGTAGTCACGGTGGCCGAAGATGACGCCCCGGCGCATCAGGTAATGCGGGTTCGGGACCGCCGGGAGCACGTCGTCGAACTCCTCGATGCCGAACTGCTCGAACAGCTTGCGGTAGTCCGCGACGGTCGAGGAGCCCCACGGGTCGAGGACGGCCTCGTCGGCGCCGGCGGCATCGGTGCCACCATCGGAGCGAAGCTCCGATGAGGTTCGTCTCACCGTGTTCGACTCACCACCGTCAGAGCGGAGCTCTGACGAGGCTCGCTTCGTGTCGCTTGGCTCCCCGTCGTCCGTCCGGGGCTGCTCGTCTGTCGGTTCGTCGTCGGTGTGTGAATTTCGCGTCATGTGTCGTGTGTCGTGTCGGTGTGCAGTCGAGGCCAGGGCAGAGAAAGCGGAGGGAGCATCGTCGGCCTCGCCGACGGGTTACGCCCGCCGGACGGGAACCGCGAAACTGTCCACTCTCCGGGCGTGCCAGCGCCAGCCGTCGACGGGAGTGGACACCATGTTGGGGACATGCGCGAACACGGTCTTATTCCTTCCGGGTCCGTTCGAGCGCGACCACAGCGACAGCACCGCGTGATCCGACCGGCTGTCCCATTTTCTCATAGCGCGCTGGGGCGGCGGACGAACGTCGCCGCCTCGACCGTGCCGGGCGTCTCAAGAACGGGGATGACAGTCGCTGCTACGGCTTACGGTATCACTGGAGGACATTTTTGTCCAATCACCGACACAGGTTCCGATATGGTGGCACGAATCCGCCGGGTACTGCTGGGAGCGGGCGAACACGGCCCGCGGACGTTTCTCGTCCTGATACTCACAGCGGGGGCACTCACCATCGGCGGATACGCGCTGGACCTCGTCGGCGTCGACGGGATGGTGATCGTCCCGATAGTGGGTGGCCTGGTGGGGTTCGGGGTGGCCACGGCGGTCGGCTACCTGCGTGGCGGTGTCGTCACCGCAGTGCTCGGGGCGTACCCGCCGCTTGTCGGGCCGCTCATCGAAGGAACAGTACGGCGGACGGACGGGACAGTCCCGGAGCGACTCGCGGTGATAGACCCCGAATACTTCGCGTTCCTTGGGGTCATCGCGTTCCAGACCGGCATCGCCGGCGTCGTGGTCGGCTATCTGGCACGGACCGGGGTCGAGTTCGTCCGTCGGTCGGGGACCCCCGTCAGACCCTGACGTTCAGGGCGTCAACCGCCGTGTCTCGACCCACTCGACTGTCTCGTCCACGAGCGCGAACACCATCGTCTTCCGGACGCCGTGGGCCAGCCGGACGTCCAGCGCGAGGTCCCGCGGTTCGAAGTCGTGGTCGGCAGGCAACACTCGGACGAGCAGTTCGGAGTGGCCCAGGTCGTCGACGCTCTCGACGTCGGCGTAGGTCCGAAAGTCCGCACCGAACTTGAACCCCGTTTTGGGGACGACACCCGAGTCCCGCAGGGCGGCGTAGACGGCCAGCCGGCGGTCGAAACGGTCGCCCTCGACGTCGCGGCCGCGCTCGACCACCGCAGCGTCATCCCCGTCGACCGACAGCACCCCTTCGCGAGCCAGATACGCCGCCTCGACGAGCGAGAGCTGGACGGCGTCCTCGTCCAGTTGCTGGCCGTAGAAGGCCTGCTGGTAGAGCGCCGCCGGCGGGTCCCAGCACAGCACGCGCTCGGCGAGCAGCGTCCCCTCGACGGCGGGCACGTCGGCGGCACTGGTCCCCTCGACGGTCCGTCGGCTGGTGTCCAGATAGGTGAGTTCGCTCTCCTCGTCGACGACGGCCAGCACGCAGTCGCCCAGCGACGACGCGGGGACGTCGTCGCGCTCACCGACGACCCGGACGCGGTGGGCCACGGCGTCGTCCCACGGCCCCTTACCACGCGGGTAGACGACGAAGTCCACGCCAGCGGGCTCGTCGACCCATCCCTCGCGGGCGGGCGTGAGATAGAACCCCCGGTCGCGCAGGTCCTTGTAGACCAGAAAGTCCACGGCCGAGACGGCCCCGGAGGCGAGCAGTTCCTGGACGCCCATCCCGTCGACGGCGTCGATGTCGCCGCGATAGCACAGATGGGCGGCCTCGACAGGCGCGAGGTCGAGGTCCCCGTCGCGAGCGTGGCCGTAGCCACGGGAGTCGTAGAACCGCTCGCGAGCACGGTTCCCGGCCCGGACCACGTCGCCGTCGAGCGTGAGTTGCATACAGGTTGGTGGTCGACCGAGGGTCAAATCCCCTGCGGGTTCGGGCTAGCAGTGGTGTGGGGAGTGGACGAGAGACTTCGAACAGTCAGAAAGCCCCGCCTGGCTCCGGTCGGGGGGACTCGCTGCGCTCCTCACTCGCTACGCTCGTTCCGGTGCTTACGTCGTCCGCCTTCCCGGAGCCAGCCGCCCCTTTCCGGCTCTCTGAAATCAGTACGCCGAACCAACCACTCCAGCCCGGCCAATCACCCGCTTTCCTCACAGCCGCTGTCGAGACACCGCCGGCCGCCGCTGGTCTCGAACGTGGGGAGGCCACAGTCACAGTCGTCGACGACGACCCCCGACGGGACGGCGTAGCCGGTGTCACACTCGGGGTAGTTCTCACAGCCCGCCAGCAGGCCGCCACGGCGCAGAATCCGCAGGTCGCCGTCGCAGTGCTTACACGTCCACTCGCGGTCGAAGGCGGCCTGGACGCGCTCGTCGAGTGACTCACAGTCGCGGTCGATGCAACACTCGATGGCTTCGCCGCGTTCGACCCGCATCGTCGGCAGCGCACAGTCCCCACAGCGACCGCCGGTGACGGCGGCGTCGGTCGGCAGCCCGTAGCGCTCGCCACAGCCGGTACAGGTCACGTCACCGCCCGCACGCACCAGTGTCCCCGGACAGTTCGGACAGTCGCCGACCGGGACGCCGGCCTCCGAGGCCGGGAACCGGGCGCTGCCGTGTTCCTCGTGGGCGACGACGCGGAGGAACTGCTCGCCGTCGCGGGCGGTGACAGTCCCGTCCTCGACGGCGACGCTCTCGGCCCTAGTGAGCCACGCCACCGGTTGGTACCCCCCGGCGTCGTGGACCAGCACCGTGTTGTCGGGCTTGACCACCACCAGCACGTCGCCGCGCTGTTCGCGCTCGCGGGACCCCTCGAAGACAGTCGTACACTCGCCGGCCATCACGCGCGTTCCGTCGTGCATAGCGGGTGTGGCTCCGTTTCGGTATGTAAACTCTCGGCCGGCGGTAGCGACGCCGGTCGAGCGCAAGGGGCAAACCGCTCGGGTGAGTGAGAGACGGTAATGAGCGACGCGCCGACTGCAATCTGTTTCGACATGGACGGTGTCCTCGTCCAGTCCGAGGACCACTGGGTCAGTATCCAGCGCGAGCACATCCTGCCGACCGTCGCGCCCGACGACGACATCCCGCTGTCGGCTATCACCGGCCGCGATTACACCGAGGTGTATCCGGACCTCGACGGAGAGTACGAGCTCGCCGTCTCCCGCGAGGAGTACGAGCGTCTCTTCGAGGAGGCGGGCAGGGAGATATACAGCGAGCACGCGACGATGCTCGACGGCGTGGACGACCTGCTGGCCGACCTGCGCGAGGCCGGCACGTCGCTGGCGCTGACGACCTCGGCGCCGTGGGACTGGATCGACGTCATCGAGGACCGCTTTGGCCTGCTCCACCATTTCGACACGGCCGTGAGCGCCCAGGACATCGACGCGCCGGGCAAGCCCGAGCCACACATCTACGAACACGGCGCGAGCGAGCTGGGGGTCGAGCCGACGAACTGCTGGGCCGTGGAGGACTCCCACGCCGGCGCGAGCGCGGCCGTGGCCGCGGGGATGACGACCGTCGGCTTCCAGGGCGACGGCGCGGCGACGGAGCTCCCGATGGTCCACCATCTGGCCGGCGACGCGGCGGAGCTACGCGACGTGCTGTTCGGGTAGCGTTTCCAGTGAAGGGGGGAGTCGAAGAGTGCGGGACAGTCGAGGGGAGTCAACTGTCCGCGCGGTAGCCTCGGCCCACAATGAGACCGAGGACGTTGGCGAAGAACACACCGGTTAGCAGGAGGAGGCGGCTCCGTCCGTCCAGTGGACTCGTGAGAACTGCCAGATACGCCAGTGGGGCCACGACGGCGGTCCAGAACCCGACGAACTGGACCGGTCGGACGGCCATCGTTCGGACGTCGGCGCGTCCGCTGGGGAGTACGTCAGTGGGCAACCGAAGGGGCGAAGCACTGGACATTGGGTTCCTCCTCACACGACTGTATGACCGATACCCCCATATAAACGAACGACGGTTGTGGTTAATTCGCTCGGATACGTTTCGTTTGATTGATTTTAGCTGGTTTCACTGTCACCATTTACACTCGATTAGACCGCCCTAGGTGCCGTTATAAATTTTATTCAGCCCTATGAGGCGGTTATCCGGAATTGGACGAAGACGGCGAGACACACCGACAGTCTGCCCGTCACTCGACGCTGACCGTCCGAGTGGAGGTGACCGGGTCGAGGGGCTGGTCCGGGAACGTCACTTCGACGGTGAAGGTCAGCTCGTCGGCGTCGGCACCGAAGACGGCGACCGGAAGGTTGGTCTGGCCGAGGTAGGCGGGTTTGGCCGTCATCTCGCGGCCGTTGACCGTCACGCGCAGTCCCGCCCGGGCGCCGCCGCCGTTGTTCGCGACGGTCACTTCCCGCATGTCGTGGTCGCCGGCGGCGATAGCGTCGGGGAACTCGCCCCAGTCGACGACGACGACGGGAAGGTCACGGGCGTTCGAGACGACCTGCTCGGCGACGCCCTCGGAGAGCCCGGCCGAGACCAGTCCGGAGACGCCGGCCCGGACGATGTCGCCCGGGCTGGACAGCCCCGCAGCGGCGAGTTTGCCGGCACGGCCCGAGCCGACGCCGTCGATGGCCGTCAGCCCGACCGCGTCGTCGCTGATACCGTGTTCGACGCGGGCCTCGACGCGGCAGGCCAGGTTGGCGAAGCGACCCGGCGCGAGGTTGTCGAGGAACTCACGCAGGGCCGCCAGCAGGCGCAGGGCGTTCTGGCGGATGACCCAGGCGTCGCTCTTGAGTTCCGTCGGCGTGGTGCCGGTCATCCCGGAGCGAAGGATGGCCAGCACCTTCCGCTGGCCGGCGTCTAGCTCGTCTGGGGCATCCCCGAGTACTGCCGTCACCGCGTCCTGCTCGTCCGAGCGGGCGCTGACGCTGTCGAATTCGGTCGCACCCGCGACCGTCGAGAGCAGCGTCTCGGCGTCGATTCGGTCCGCGTCACCCTCGCTTGCGGCCGCCTCACAGCGCTCGGCCAGGTCGGCAAAGCGGCGGGCGGTCTCCAGCCGCAGGTAGAACTTCGAGGCGAGCTGGCCCAGCCGGGTGGCCTCGATGCGGAGACCGTCACGCTCGACGAAGCCGTCGGCGACGAGCTGGGAGAGCTCGTTGGACACCCGTTCCCGGAGGGCGCTGCCGGCGTCGTAGGCGTCGGGGGCCGATTTGGCGCGGGCGTAGTAGAACGTCGTCTCCAGCCAGCTCATCACGTCGTCGATGTCCCGAATCGTACCCAGGGCGATTTCGGCGTTGAGGTGGGCGTCGAGTTCGCCCGCGAGCCGTGACTCTATCTCCTTGCCGTCACGCAGGAGGCGACGATACTTGTCCGCGTCCGAGCGGTCACAGACGACCCACGCGTAGCCCATGTCGTCGTAGCCCGGCCGGCCCGCCCGCCCGAGCATCTGGAGGACGTCCAGCGGGCTCATGTCGACTTCGCCCTCCAGCGGGTCGTGGAGCTTCGTGTCCCGGATGACCACACAGCGGGCCGGGAGGTTCACGCCCCAGGCGAGCGTCGAGGTCGAGAAGAGGAGCTGAATCTTCCCCTGCTTGAACCACTCCTCGACGCGGTTCTTGTCCTCACGGGAGAGCCCGGCGTGGTGAAAGCCCACGCCGTCCAGCACCGACTGGCGGAGCGTGTCGTTGCTCAGGTCCGCAGCGTCGTTGTGGAAATCGTAGTCCCCGCGTGCGCCCATCGGGATGTCCCGTTCGGTGAGTTCGTCGAGGGCCTTCTTGGCGGCCTGGACGGTGTCCTGTCGGGAAGAGACGAAGACGAGCGCCTGGCCCTCGTCGCGGATGTGTGGCTCCGCGAGGTCCAAGGCCCGGTAGAGCCGCCGGTACTTGTCGGCGAAGGCGTTCTCGCCGTGGGAGTAGGTCTTCACGTCGGCGTTCAGGGGAACGGGGCGGAACTCCTCGCCGAAAGCGAAGGTCGTGTCGCCGGGAGCGTCGAGCCAGTCGGCCACGTCGTCGATGTTGGGCATCGTCGCCGAGAGGGCGACGACGCGGGGGTCACAGAGCCGGCGGAGTCTGGAGACTGTCACTTCCAGCACCGCCCCACGTCTGTCCGAATCCAGCAGGTGGACCTCGTCGATGACACAGCAGTCCGCGTCCGTGATGAAAGAGTAGCGAGCCGTCTCGTGTTTTCGCGTCGCGGAGTCGGCCTTCTCCGGCGTCATCACGAGGATGTCGGCGCGTTCGGCACGGCGCGGCGAGAGGTCGCGTTCGCCGGTGACGACGTACACCGAGTAGCCCAGCTCCTCGAAGCGTTCCCACTCGCTTTCCTTCTCGTTGGTGAGCGCGCGCAGCGGCGCGAGAAAGAGCGCCGTCCCGCCCTCGGCGAGGGTCTTGCAGATGGCCAGCTCCGCCAGGGCGGTCTTCCCGCTGGCGGTGGGCGCGCTGACGACGACGTTGTCCTCGCGGTTCAACAGGGCGGGCAGCGCCGCCGACTGCATCTCGTTGAACCGCTCGAATGGGAAGGCGCCGACAAAGTCCGGCAGGACCTCCTCGACCGCCACCGTCGGCTCGCTGTCGGCTCTGCGTGGCACGTCAGATGGGCGGCACCGCGACGGCAAAGGCGTTTCTATGGCGGAGTGGAAGTGGTCGGGCCGCCTGTCAGGACGGGCTACCGCCGATGGACCGTCGCCGTAATGTCCTGCTCGGGCCGGAGCGACAGCGAGGGCGTGAACGTGAGCGGGCCGTCGACCTCGACGTCCAGCGCCACTCGGCCCACCATCGTCGCCAGTGCGAGGGTCAGCTCCCGGCGCGCGAAGTCGGCGCCGATGCAGGCGCGCGGGCCCGCACTGAACGGGATATAGGCGTGGTCGGGTCGCGTCGTGTCTCGCGCCCAGCGGTCGGGGTCGAAGCGCTCGGGGTCGGTCCAGAACCGCTCGTCGCGGTGGAGCACCCACTGGGGGACAAACAGCTGCGAGCCGGCCGACAGCGTGTAGCCGTCGAGTGTCACGTCGGTCGTCGCCATCCGGTTGACGCCGGTCGTGGGCGGGTAGAGCCGGAGCGTCTCCCGGACGACGTTGCGGGTCCGGGTGAGCGCCTCGAACTCCGCAGCCGTCGGTCGGTCACCGTCGACGACCGCGTCGTACTCCGCGACGAGTTCGTCGAGAACGTCCCCGTGGTCGCTCAGCAGGCGCCAGGCGGACGCGAGCGCGTTCGACGGGGACTCGTGTCCTGCGAGCAACAGCCCGACGAGGTTGTGTCGCACCTCGGCCATCGAGAGGTCGCCCCGCTCGTGGGCCTCGAGCAGCACCGACAGGACGTCCTCGCCCGCGCCCGCCTCGCGGTCCGCGAGCAGCCCGTCGACGAGCTCGTCGAGTTCGGTCACCGACCGCCGGAACCGCCGGTCGGTCGGCGTCGGGACCCAGTCGGGGAGCAACTGGCCCGGCCGGCGGAAGTTCGTCCGGGCGACGAGCGCGTCGGCGGCCGCTATCACCACGTCCTCCTCGCCCCGGAGGTCGGCACCGACCAGCGAGTCGGCGAGCAACTGGACCGCGAGCGCTCGCATGGCCGCCGTCAGGTCGAGCCGGTCCCCCTCGGCCCAGTCGTCGACGAACCGGGCGGTCACCGCGGTCATCCGGTCGCCGTACTGCTGGAGGCGGTCGGGGGTGAACGCGGGGTGGAGCGCGCGCCGGAGTCGTTTCCACCGGTCGCCCGTCGCCGTCGTCACGGCGTGGTCCTCGATACCCTCGAAGGTCGCCTGCTGTCGCGGGCCGATGGTGAACCGGTCGTGCTGGTCGACGAGTATCTGTTCGACCAGGTCGGGCCCGCTGACCATGTACAGCGACTGGCCGGGGAACCGTAGCTCGACGAGGTCCCCGTGGTCGGCCCACGATTCCATCGCGTCCACCGGGCGCCGCGAGAACGCCCAGCCGTTCCCGACAAGCGGGAGCCCGGGCGGTGTCGGTGGGGAATCAGCCCTGCTCATACCCGAGCGTTGGGCCGACGGCCCCGTCGGGTTTCTGTCGAAGCACCTAGCTATTTTATTACAGCGGCCGTAGCGACCGGCCGTGAAGTATCTCGACGTCGAGATACGGCTCCCCGAGGAGCTGTTACATCCGATGGCCGCCTTCGTCCGTGACTCCGAGGCCGTCAGCTACGAGGAGCTGCTGGCCTGGAACGTCGACCCGTCGGCGGGCGTCGAGCAGGTGCTGTTCTACGTCGAGGGCGACGCCGACCGCTACCGGGACCAGGTCAGCACGGTCGAGACGATACAGTCGGTGCGGGTCGAGCCCATCGACGACCAGTCGCTGCATCTGTGGGCACGCGAGGAGATACGGCCCGAGACCGCGGCCTGGCGGGGGAGTTTCGCGGGGCGTCAGCTCGTGGTCGTCCCCCCGATTCGGTTCGACGCCGACGCAGCCATGTCGATGACGGTGGTCGGCGACGGCGGCGATATGCAGGCCGCCCTCGCGGCGCTGCCGCCGGCCGTCGACGTGACGGTGCGAGAGGTCGGCAGCTACGACCGACGCGGCGGCGGCCTCGCGGGCTCGCTCACCGACCGCCAGCGTCGGGCGCTCGCGACGGCCCACGAGGTCGGCTACTACGACGTGCCACGGACCGGGACGCTGGCCGACGTGGCCGAGGCGATGAGCTGTGCCCAGAGCACGGCCTCGCTACTCGTGCGGCGGGCCGAGCGCGACGTCGTCGGGTCGCTGGTTTCCCACCTCCGGACGCCCACGCTCGACCCGGCGTGACCGCCCGCCGAACTGCACGCTTCTGTCCGGCCCGAGTTCCACGGACACGCCAGACAGGTACAGCCCTTCGGCGTCCGGTCGCAGAGCTCTGTTCTGTTCACAAAACTTATTACATTAAATATAATATCCAGATTTTGCAATGAAGCCCTCCAGACAGTCAGTAATCGAACGTGCGAAACGGACAGGGACGCGACGAACTGGCCGCACACTGTTGCTCGTGCTGGCCGCAGTCGTGGGAACGACGGTGGCAGTCGCGGGTGGCGCAGCGGCCGTGGACAGCGGTGACGGGCCCGCCAGCGTCCAGACGGCAGACGGTGACGAGGCGACGCCGGCGTTCGGGGAGAACGTCTACATGGGCGAGCGCGGCGAGCCAGTCGACCTCACCATCGACGTGGGCGAGACCGACGTCGCGACGCTGCAGGTCGGCCTCACTAGCGAGCACAACTACTCCGCCACCGCCGAGGTGACAGACCAGAACGGCGACGGGACCGTCGTCGTCACCTTCGACAGCGGCGCGGCCGGCAGCGACGGTGAGGTCCTCTTCGCGCCCGAGGAAGACGATGCGGTGGGCAACGTCTCCCAGGCCGGCGAGTTCGCCGGAGCCAACGAGTCGACCGGCAGCGACGTCCTCGAGGCAGGCGAGTACAACCTACTTCTCAAATCGGGCGAGAAGAACGCGTCCCAGCTCGCGGCCGACGACGCCGACGAGCGAGCGACGCTGTCGCTGTCGGTGAGCCAGAGTGACACGGACACGCCGACCGACACGGACACGCCAGCTGACACGGACACGCCAACCGACACGGACACGCCTACCGACACGGACACGCCGACCAACGACGGGACGGGGATGCAGACCGAGACCGGAACGTCCGGCGGCTCCGGCCCCGGCTTCGGTGTCCTCGGGGCGCTCGTGGGGATAGTCGCGGTCGCGCTACTCGCCCGACGGTCAGTCTGACCGACGCCCGCCGAGCCGCTCTCCCGCCCGCCGCCACAGCGCATATTCGTCGGAGTCCGGGCGCGGTGACGGTCCACCGGGGAACCCCGGCGTGTAGTTTTAAATACTACATAGCCGTCCCGAAAACAAGATGGGCATTTTCGACGTACTCCGGGCGCTGTTCGGCGGTGGACAGCCGACAGCAGACGACGGGAGAACGGAGCCGACCGACGACGAAAGCGCGACGACACCCGACGACGACGGGGCGGAGTCGACCGACGACGGCGGATTCAGGATACCGGAAAACACCACGCGGGACGAGCGCGTCCCCTTTGGCGCACTGGCGGCCACGAACCGGGCGGAGCTCCACGAGAACGCCGAGGAGTTCGCCGAGTTCTGGAGCGAGTACGAGCTGGATTTTACACCGTCGTCGATACCGGACGTCGATGCGATGGTCGCGACACAGCAAGAGCGCGCGAACTACCTCTCGATAGACCTCGGCGACGGCTACGAGGGAGCGGTGGCGCCCATGGCCAGCGAACCGGCCGCGTACTTCGGCGAGGTGATGGTGCGCAACTACGATGCCGAGTGGACCTTCGACGAGGACTTCGGGTGGGCACTCCAGTTCGGCAACGGCCAGATAGTCAATATCTTCAAGACCGCCCATCAGGCCCTCGAGGGCGACCCACCCTTCGTCATGCTCCACGACACGTTCGTCGAGGACGTCGGACTGGACGGCGACCTGCTCGACACAGATGGCGGGCGCGCCGCGGTCATGGACGTCGACGAGGGTATCGACCCCGACGATTTCGACGACGAGGCGATAGCGGCGGCCGCCGGCGAGCGGGACGCCGAGGAGCTAATCGAGGACGTTCGAGGCGACGCCGAGGACCACGTCGAGGCGTGGCCGGCCTACGAGTTCGACTACTCCGTCGAGTCGCTCGAGCGGCTGGACGAACTCGTCACAGCGGAGTTCTCCGGGCCGGCCTTTGCCGACGCCGAGGTCGGGTCGACCGACGACGAGGCCTCGATACTGCTGACTGCTCACACGGTCAATGCCGGGTCCTACTTCGGTGAGGTGCTCCGTCGCGAACTCGGCGGGTCGTGGCGTCACACGGAGACGGACGGGTTGCAACTCGAACTCCCAGTCTCGGACGGTGCGGCGCGTGTCAGCCCGATTGCGATGGCCGAGTCCTGCCTGGCCGGTGACGATACGTTCACCGACAGATACGCGGGCGTCCGCGAGGTCCTCGACGAGGTCGGAGAGCAGCTAGAGAGCGGGGACTGAACCCAACGGCTTTTGTCCCGACAGTCCAACTGCCGACAATGAGTCGTTCGCGAAAGCCCGACTGGCTCAAGACGGCGCCGCCGTCGGGCGAGCGGTTCACGGATATCAAGCGGAGCCTCCGCGAGCGGGACCTCCATACGGTCTGTGAGGAGGCCAACTGCCCGAACATGGGCGAGTGCTGGAGCGGCGAGTCGGGCCCCGGGACGGCGACGTTCATGCTGATGGGCGACCGCTGCTCGCGGGGGTGTAACTTCTGTGACGTCGAGACGGGCGGCATGGAGGCGCTGGACAAAGAGGAACCCGCAAACGTCGCCGACGCCGTCGCCGACATCGGCCTCGATTACGTCGTCCTGACCAGCGTCGACCGCGACGACCTCCCCGACCAGGGGGCGGGCCACTTCGCCGAGACCATCCGGGAGATAAAGCGGCGCGATTCCGATATTCTCGTCGAGTGTCTGATTCCCGATTTCCGGGGCGAGCCCGACCTCGTCCGGAAGATAATCGACGCCGAGCCGGACGTGCTGGCTCACAACATCGAGACCGTAGATAGGTTACAGTGGCCGGTCCGGGACCGGCGGGCGGGCTACGAGCAGTCACTGTCCGTGCTCCGGCAGGCGAGTCGGGAGAGCGATATCTTCACCAAGACCAGTCTCATGCTGGGCGTCGGCGAATACGCCCACGAGGTGTACCAGACCCTCTCGGACCTGCGACAGGTCAGCACCGATATCGTCACCTTCGGCCAGTATCTCCAGCCCTCGCGGTCGCATCTGGAAGTCTCGGAGTACGTCCATCCCGACGTCTTCGACACCTGGCAGCGGGTGGCCGAGGAGGAGTTCGACTTCCAGTACTGCGCCTCTGGCCCGATGGTCCGGTCGTCCTATCGGGCCGGGGAGCTTTTTGTCGAGAGCCAGCTCGCGTAGCGACCTCGGGTCCGAACGAGAATCGACGGCGAAGCGTACGAGAGCAAGCTTGCGTCGGGAACAGGGGAGCATCGCAGGGCAACCGGCAGTCTGTCGAGACACGGAGCCATCTCGCACCGCTGACCCAGATGTGCCGCTCGCGCCGAAACGCCGAAATTTTCGACGGTGCAGGGATTTACCGGCGGCGAAGTGAAAGAAAGGTAACGTTGCAGCGAGTTTACTTGCAAACTACCCGCTCGGAGCCTCTCTTACCTTCTATATAATGCAATATTGTGCGCCAGTTTACACAAAGAATTTATGCAAATTACTTGAATTTTTGATTTGCAATGTCGAAAGAAAGCTCTCCAAAACGCGCCATCGGCTGGCGTACTGCCCTTTCGAAGGGCAGCGTGTTCCTCACGACACTGCTTGCAGTCGTGGGGTTGACAGTCGCGGCAGCCGGCGGCGCAGTTGCCCTCCAGTCAGACGGTGAACCGGTCAATTCAGAGACCACCTACTACACCGGACAGGCGGTCACCGTTGACGGCCTTGACGCAAACGAGACGTATCGTGTCCGACAAGTGAACGCCGACGACGAGCCCGGAACGCTCCAACGCGTGCTTGAAAACAACGCGGGTACCATCGAGTTCACGCTCGACGGCACCCTCTCCGAGGGCGAGTTCGTCATCGTCAACGAGAGTGGGTTCGTCGTTCCGGTCGACCAGGGGACTGCGGAGACCCCGCTGAGCCCCAGCCCGTCGCACACCCGATCTGCTGCCTTCGAAGTCGTCACGCAGGACCTGTCGACCGAGTTCGAGGACCAGTCGACCAGCAACGATGGCACGGCAGCCACCGTAGAGTACGAGATTAGCTCCGACGTCCGGAACAACTACGCTGTGAACGTCTCCGCCGACGGACTGAACGTTGACGACCTCAACGGCATCTTCGGCGACGCGAACACTACGCAAGAGTACCCCGACGAAGACACGGTCACGGTCAACCGCGGCACCACCGCCGAGGGGACCTACGACCTCGACTTCACGAACATCAGCGCCGACACCTACACGTTCGAAGTGAGCGTGACGGACGCCGATGCCTCCGACTCCGAGACCATCGAGGTCACGGACACGGGCGACGCCCACCAGCCGGACGGCGAACCGCTCAGTTCCGACTCCACCTACTACACCGGACAGGCGGTCACCGTTGACGGCCTTGACGCAAACGAGGCGTATGGTGTCCGACAAGTGAACGCCGACGACGAGCCCAGAAGGCTCCAGCGCGTGCTTGAAACCGACGCGGGTACCGTCGAGTTCACGCTCGACGGCGCCCTCTCCGAGGGGGAATTCGTCATCGTCAACCAGGATGGATTCGTCGTTCCGGTCGACCAGGGGACTGCGGAGACCCCGCTGAGCGCCAGCGCGTCGCACACCCGATCTGCTGCCTTCGAAGTCATCACGCAGGACCTGTCGACCGAGTTCGAGGACCAGTCGACCAGCAACGATGGCACGGCAGCCACCGTGGAGTACGAGATCAGCTCCACCGTCCGGAGCAAATACGCTGTGAACGTCTCCGCCGACGGACTGGATGTTGACGACCTCAACGACATCTTCGGCGACGCGAACACTACGCAAGAGTACCCCGACGAAGATACGGTCACGGTCAACCGCGGCACCACCGCCGAGGGGACCTACGACCTCGACTTCACGAACATCAGCGCCGACACCTACACGTTCGAAACGAACGTGACGGACGCCGACGCCTCCGACTCCGAGACCATCGAGGTCACGCACGGTGAGGCCGGCACGGAGGCCAGTCTCGACTACGAGGGAGACACCCTCAACGTCAAGAACACCGGCGGCCAGACGATTTCCGGGAACACGACGCTCGATCCCGGTACCGTACTGTCGGTCCGTATCGAGAGCACCGACGACACCGACCAGTTCGTCTTCGAGTCCGAGGCGATGGTTCAGGAGGACGGTAGCTTCAGCGTCACAGGGGACTTCTCCGAGTACGACTCCGGCACCGAGTTCGAAGTGACCGTCCTCGACGGTGACACCGAGCTGACTTCCGCCGACGGCGAAGTGGTGGCACCGACACACCTCGTGTACGACGGTGACACCCTCAACGTCCAGAACTCGGACAATCAGACGGTCTCCGGGAACACGACGCTCGATTCCGGAACTGAGCTGACGGTCCGTATCCAGAGTACCGACGACACCGACCAGTTCGTCTTCGAGTCCGAGACGACCGTCCAGGACGACCACAGCTTCAGTGTCAGCCAGGACTTCTCCAGCGCCGAGCCGGGTACCGAGTTCGAGGTGATCGTCCTCGACGGTGACACCGAACTGACTACCGCCGAGGGGGAGGTCGCCGAGAACGAAACCTAGAACAACGAAACGGGCGGGAGCAGCACGCTCTCGATGACGGCCACGTCGAACCCGACCCTCGACGGGACCGTCCGCGTGCAGTTCACCGTCGAGAACACCGGGAGGGAGACCACCCCGGTGATCGTCAACGCCAGTGACGTGGTCGCGCCGGACGCGCTGTCGCTCAGCAACCACTCGAGCCAGGGCGGCGTCTGACGAGCGTCCGCACACACGTGGCTGTTCCAGGACCTCGAACCCGACGAGAGCGTGACGGCATCCGTCGACGTCGCGGTCGATTCGAACGCCAGCGACCATACCGTGACCGGCACGGCAAGCGGGAACGGCCAGACGGTGTCGGCGACTACAACGGTCGACCGCGACGGGCTGGCGACGGTCCAGGCGGTCGACAGTAACGATGACGATACCCTCGACAACGCCGAGGTCGTCCAGCCGATCAACAGCTGGCGAAGCGACGACCCGGTCGGCGACTCCAACGAGACCATCACGAACGACGAGAGACGGGAGATAATCAACCTCTGGGAGCAGGGAGGCGCCTGATGAGATGGGGAACGACTGCCACCGTGGCGATGCTGCTGGTCGTGCTGGCCACAGCTCCCGTCACAGCCCAGTCGGACGCCACCAGCCTGACGGCCACCGCCGGCGAGGCGACGCCCGGCGAGACGGTCACGCTGACCTTCGAGTTCGCAAACAACGGTGACGAACCGATTGCGACTATCGTCTCCGTCAGCGAACTGCCCGACGACTGGACCGTCCAGTCCCACGCGGACGACGGCGGCGTCTGGCGCGATGACCGCTCGTGGCTCTTCCAGAGCGTCGAGGCCGGCGGTTCGGTCGCGCCCTCGATAACGGTGGCCGTGCCGGACGACGCGACGGACCCGGTCACTGTCGCGGGGAACGCGATGGTTGGTAACAAGACCGTGACGGGCCAGACGACGGTCACGGTTGCCGAGAGCCAGGCGACGGCGACCGGCGAGTCCAGCCAGACGCCGACCGGGACGAGCGACGGCTCCGGCCCCGGGTTCGGGGTCGGCACAGCCCTCGCGGCGGCGCTCGGACTGGCGCTCGTCATCGGCCGGTCACAGTAGCCGACCGGCCGCTGTGGCCACGGCAGACCGAGTGCGTCGGGACCGGTCGTCATACCGTGCCGGGGTACCATTCGTTGAGAGTGGTCGCCGGGAAAGAGCCAGGACGGCGAGCGCAGGCGAGCGACTGAGTACTTAACAGTTTCTACGGTCTGCAGCCGGCTGCCGAGCGACAGCCCGGTTTAACATAGTTGCCGAGTAGTTACCAGACAGATGTCGCCTTCACCTGACACCCGCCTCTCGCGCCGGGCGGCGCTCCGTGCCGGCGCCGCGGCGGTGACTGCCACGGCACTGACCGGCTGTAGCGGCCTCCCGCCGCTGGGGTCGAAAGTCAGATACGGCACCGTTCCGGCGCCCGACGCGCGGGCCCCGACCTACCGCGAGTGGCTCCCCGCGGCCGACGCCTTCCCCGATTCCGCGGACGCTGACGGCGCCTACAACGTCCACGCATACGAGCCCCCACCTGCTGACGCGCCGGCCTGGACCAGAGGGAGCGTCGCGCGGACCCGCGTCGCCACGCAGTCCGACTACGTTGGCCTCCACGTCGACGACGTCGACGTCGCGGTCGGCATCAGCAACCTCCTGGCGGAGAGCATCGCACTCGTACTGGCCGGCGACGTCGACCGGGGAGCCGTCCGGGAGACGGTCGCCGAGACCAGCTACGAGGCCGGCGACACCGAGAACGGATACAGTGTCTACACACGGCCCGACGCCGACCGCGTGCTGGGCGTCTCGGCGGACGGGCTGGTGTTCGCCAGCGGCCCGAGCGCACGGGAGATTATGACCACCGTCGCGGACGCGCGACGGAGAGAGGTAAAGCGGTACCACGAGGTGTCGGCGGACTTCGCGGAGCTGTCGGCCGGCGCGGGCAGCCGCCGGTGGACGTGGCTGATGCCGGGGACGATACGGAGCGGCGACCAGCAGTCGACGGACACGGTGTTCTGGGACACCGTGGGCCGAGCGTACGCGTTCAGTCACGACGACGACACCGCCTACAGCGTCCGGACGTGGCTGTTCCCGGACGGATACGACGTGACGGTGGGGGAGGTGAAGACGGCGCTCGAGCGGCGCGCACGGGCGAACGAGGCCGACGCGGTCGAGGTCAGCGTCGACGGGCGGGTCGCGACGATGGAGCTCTCCCGGCCGCTGGAGGAGTACCGCGAGGACACCACGACACTCGTGGTCCCCCACGTGGCGTGGCGTACCGAATACGACGTGGCCGCCGAGAGGCTGTCCTTCCACCACGAGGCCGGCGATACGATCGAGACCGACCGCCTCGTCGTACGGGCGCCCGGCATCGACGACAGAGCCGACTTCGACGTGGGCGACACCCTCGAACCGGGCGAGGCATTGACCGTCTCGACGGCTGGCGTCGACTCCGGCGAGACCGTCCAACTCGTGTACGAGAGTCCGGACGGCGACGCGACCGCGACGCTGGCCCACTGGGAGCGACCATGAGACAGCCACACCGGGTCGGACGACCGAACCCGGCCCGCACGACACTGACAACTATGACACCAGCACGCGACGACACGGGCGTGCCGGCCGACCCGACGCTCGAAACGGTCGTCGCGCTCCTCGACGACGACCACGCACGGGCCATCCTCACCGCGACGAGCGACGACGCCCTGAGCGCGAAGGAGCTGAGCGAGCGCTGTGACATCTCGCAGGCGACGGTGTACCGACGGGTCGACCGCCTGACAGACGCCGGGCTGGTCACCGAGCGGACGCGCCCGCGGGCCGACGGCCACCACGACACCGTCTACGCGGCCACGCTCGACGAACTGACCGTGCGCCTGCGCGACGGGGAACTCGAGTTCGAACTCGACCGGGTCGGCGACGACGTTGCCGACCGACTCACGCGGCTCTGGGAGGAGTTCTGAGATGGTGCTCGACCAGTTCACGCCGCTGGGGCTCGCGGAACTTGCCGTGACCGCCCTCACCTCGCTGGTGGGACTGTACATCGGCTATCAGGCCTACCGCGGGCTCCGGCGACACGACAGCCCGCCGATGCGGTATCTCTCCGCCGGGCTCATCCTCCTCTTCGGTGTGACCTACGTCATCGCCTTCACCGGCAACGCGCTGTTCCGACTCGGGACGGTGCCGCTGTGGTATCAGGGGTACTTCCGGCTCGCCGTCAGGGTGATTCAGCTCGCCGGTGTGGGCTGTATCGCCTACTCGCTGTATCTCACTCGCAGCGACGGTGTCGTCGCGGGCTGATTCTCACGACAGAATCGGCATCGCTGGCCGCGAAAACCCTAAGCATGGTGCGTGCCAACGTCTAGCGTATGTATCGCGCAGGGTGGTCCCACTGAGCGTCCTACAGCGCGAGCCCGGCGACCGGGTACAGATACTCGACGAGGACGGGCAGGTCGTCGACGGGGCGACCGTCCCCGACCTCTCCGACGACGCCCTCGTCGAGATGTACCGGTATCTCAAGCTCGGTCGGCACTTCGACCAGCGCGCCGTCAGTCTCCAGCGCCAGGGCCGCATGGGCACCTACCCGCCGATGGCCGGCCAGGAGGCCTCCCAGGTCGGCAGCGCGATGGCCCTCTCGGATGGGGACTGGACGTTCCCGAGCTACCGGGAACACCTCGCACTCGCGGTGCGGGGCTGGTCGCTCTCGGACGACCTGCTGTACTGGATGGGCAACGAGGCCGGCAACGCCCCGCCGGAGGACGTACAGGTGTTCTCGATGGCGGTGCCCATCGCCACCCAGATACCCCACGCGACGGGGGCGGCCTGGGCCGCCAAACTCCGCGGTGACGACGCCGTCGTGCTCACCTACTTCGGCGACGGGGCGACCAGCGAGGGGGATTTCCACGAGGGACTGAACTTCGCGGGCGTCTTCGACGTGCCCGCTGTCTTCTTCTGTAACAACAACCAGTGGGCCATCTCCTTGCCCCGGGAGCGCCAGACTGCCAGCGCGACGCTCGCACAGAAGGCCGCGGCCTACGGCTTCGACGGCGTGCAGGTCGACGGGATGGACCCACTGGCGGTGTACCAGGTCACGAGCGAGGCCGTCGCGAAGGCGCGGAATCCACCGGACGGGGAGCTGCGGCCGACGCTCATCGAGGCAGTGCAGTACCGGTTTGGCGCCCACACGACCGCCGACGACCCCTCGGTCTACCGCGAGGACGAGGAGGTCGAGCGCTGGAAGCGCAAAGACCCCATCCCCCGGCTGGAGACGTTCCTGCGCGAGCGGGGGGTACTGGACGACGAGCGGGTCGGCGATATCGAGGAGTCGGTCGCCGACGAGGTGGCCGACGCCATCGAGACCGCCGAGTCGACCGAGCGGCCCAGCCCCGAAGCGATGTTCGCCCACGTCTACGCGGAGATGCCCAAACGCCTCGAACAGCAACTCCAGTATCTGCGCGACCTGCGCGACCGTCACGGCGACGAGGAGCTGTTCCAATGAGTTCCGAGAGCGCCACCCAGAACCTCACGCTCGTCCAGGCCGTGCGCGACGGCCTGTATGGCGAGATGGAACGGGACGACGACGTGCTCGTCATGGGCGAAGACGTCGGGCGCAACGGCGGCGTCTTCCGGGCGACACAGGGCCTCTACGAGGAGTTCGGCGCCGACCGCGTCGTCGACACGCCACTGGCCGAGTCGGGCATCGTCGGCACCGCTATCGGCATGGCGGCCTACGGCCTGCGGCCGGTCCCCGAGCTCCAGTTTGCCGGGTTCATGTACCCCGGCTTCGACCAGATTGTGAGCCACGCGGCCCGCTTGCGCACCCGAAGCCGGGGCCGCTACACGTGCCCGATAACGATTCGGGCGCCCTACGGCGGCGGCATCCGTGCGCCCGAACACCACTCCGAGTCCAAGGAGGCCTTCTACACCCACGAGCCGGGGTTGAAAGTCGTCGTGCCGTCGACGCCGGCCGACGCCAAGGGGCTGCTCGCCGCCGCCATCCGTGACCCCGACCCCGTGGTCGTCCTCGAACCGAAGCTCATCTACCGGGCGTTCCGCGAGAGCGTCCCCGAGGAGCCGTATACAGTCGAGCTAGGTACTGCCGAAGTCCGCCGCGAGGGCGAGGATATCTCGGTGTTCACCTGGGGCGCGATGGTCCGGAAGACGTTGGACGCCGCCGAGGAACTCGCCGAGGACGGCGTCGACGTGGAGGTCGTCGACCTCCGCACACTGAAACCGATGGACACCGACACTATCGTCGCCTCCTTCGAGAAGACCGGCCGCGCCGCCGTGGTCCACGAGGCACCGAAAACCGGCGGGCTGGCCGGCGAGATCATCGCCACCATCCAGGAAGAAGCGCTGCTGTATCAGGAAGCGCCGGTGACGCGAATCACGGGCTTCGACGTCCCCTTCCCACTCTATGCGCTGGAGGACTACTACCTCCCCGAGACTGCCCGCATCAAAGACGGTATCACCGAGGCCGTCGAGTTCTGACCATGTTCGAGTTCGAGTTGCCCGACCTGGGTGAGGGGGTCGCAGAGGGTGAGGTGCTTGCCTGGCACGTCGCGGTCGGCGACGCGGTCGCCGAGGACCAGGTGCTCGCCGAAGTCGAGACCGACAAGGCCGCCGTCGACGTCCCGTCGCCGGTCGACGGCGTCGTCCGCGAACTGCACGCCGAGGTCGGCGATATCGTCGCCACCGGCGAGGTGCTGGTCTCCATCGAGGAGGGCGTCGAAGCAGAGAGCGCCGAGACGGCCGAAGGCGGCGGAGAGGCCGCCGGCAGCGAGGCGGCCAGCGACGAGACGGCCGCCGACAGCCGCGCCTTCGCCCCGCCGAGTGTGCGACGGCTCGCCCGCGAGCAGGGTGTCGACATCACCGCCGTCGAGGGGTCCGGGCCGAGCGGCCGCATCACCGAGGCCGACGTGGAAGCGGCCGCCAGCGAGGCGGCCGACGACGACGACGGCCCGACGTCGGTCGTCTCGCAGGTCGACGAGGGCGAGCGTGACGGTCCGACCTCGGTCGTCTCGAAAGTGAGCGACGACGAGGACGACGACAGTGGCCCGACGTCCGTGGTCTCGAAAGTGAGCGACGACGACGGGCCGACGAGAGTTATCTCGCCCGTCGAGGACGACGGCGACACCGAGACGACCGTCGTCGACCTCCGGGACGACGGGCCGGCCGTCAAGTCCGCCGTCCGGCGGGCGACTTCCGACCCGATGGCCGAGCGCCGTGACCACACGCTGGCGACGCCGGCCACGCGTCGGCTCGCCCGCGAGCTGGGCGTCGACATCGACGCCGTCCCGACCGACGAGACCCGCGAGGGCGAGCCCTACGTCGACGCGGCGGCCGTGCGCGCTGTCGCCAGCGAGGCGCGAAGCGCCTCGGATAGCGCGAACGGTGAAACCGTGAGCGAGCGCGAAGAGGTATCCGGCGAGATTACCGACGAGGACGTTCGCGAGGTTGCCCAGCGAGTGGTCTCGGAACTCCAGGAGACGGCAGCCGAGGTCGGCGCGGAGCCGACGCCTGTCGAGGCGAGCGACGCGGACCGGCGGGAGCCATATCGCGGGGTCCGCCGGAGTATCGGCGAGCAGATGGCCCGCTCCCGGCGCGAGGTCCCCCACGCGACCCACCACGACAAAGTGGCCGTCCCCGGGCTCGTCGAGGCCCGCGAGCGACTCCAGCCGCTGGCCGAGAAAGAGGGCGTCGAGCTCACTTACACGCCGCTGGTGCTGAAATGTGTCGCCGCCGCGCTGGAGGAACACCCGATTCTCGCGACGCAACTGGACACGGAAGCCGAGGAGATTGTCTACCGGAGCGACCGCGATATCGGGGTGGCGACGGCGACCGACCACGGGCTCGTCGTCCCCGTCGTCGAGGACGTCGACGAGAAGGGGCTGCTGGAGCTCGCCGCAGACACAAGTGAACTCGTCTCCCGCGCGCGCAATCGCGACATCGACCGCGAGGAGATGCAGGGGGGCGTCTTCACCGTCACGAACTTCGGCGCCATCGGCGGGGAGTACGCCGACCCCGTGATCAACGTCCCCGAGACGGCCATCCTGGGCGTGGGCGCACTGAAAGAGCGGCCGGTCGCCAGGGACGGCGAGGTCGTCGCGGAACCGACGCTGACGCTCTCGCTGGCCATCGACCACCGGGTCATCGACGGGGCCGACGCCGCGCGGTTCATGAACACGCTGAAAGAGTATCTCGCGGACCCGACGCGGCTGCTGGCGTAACTACGTCTCGGGCGCGATGTTCTGGTTCAGGTGGAACAGGTTCTCGGGGTCGTAGGTCGTCTTCACCGCGACCAGTCGGTCGTAGTTCTCGCCGAACAGGAGGTTTGCGGGGTCCTGGGCGAAGCCCGGGAAGTTGCCGTAGCGGCCGCCCGAGACGGCCAGGTCCTCCGCGGCGGCAAAGCCCGTCCGGGCCCACTCGACGTTTGGGTCGTCCGCGTCCGGGTCCTCCCAGTTGGCCTCGAACGTCAGCATGAACGGCTTGTCGCGGTGCCAGAACGCGGTCCCGTCCTGGGACACGTCGGCGACGGCACCGCCGAGCCACCAGATGTCGACCGTCGAGAGGTCGGAGGGGGCGCTGTCGTTGTACCGCACCATCAGGTCGACGACCTCGTCGGTCAGGTCCGCCAGGTAGAGCGACTTCCAGTAGTACCTGAGCCCGTCGGGGTAGTCCTCGTCGAGCAGCGCCTGCAAGTCCTCGAAGTGAGTCCGTTCGCTGAGGTCGACGATGGGGTCGCCGTCGGTCAGCGGGCCCAGCACGTCGTCGAACGTCTCCGGGTCGCCCCGATAACAGCCGAAGAAGACGAGCGCCGGCTCGCCCCACGCGTCCTCGGGGAACGGCCCCTCGTCGGGAACCTGCGCGAGGAAGGGGAGGACGGCCACGTGTCGTGGTGCCGACTCGGTCCACTCGCGGAAGGTCGCCATGCGCCCGGCGGCCTCGTCTGCGTGGTACCAGACGAACAGCTGGGACACCTCCGGGCCGACCTCGTGGAGTTGGTATTCGAGCGACGTGACGACGCCGAAGTTGCCACCACCGCCTCTGATGGCCCAGAACAGGTCTTCGTGCTCGTCCTCGCTGGCCGTCCTGACCTCGCCGTCGGCGGTGACGATGTCCACCTCGCGGAGGTTGTCCGCCGCCAGCCCGTACTCCCGCGAGAGGTGGCCGTAGCCGCCGTTGAGCGTGAGCCCGGCGACGCCCGTCTCCGTCACGACGCCCAGCGGCGTCGCGAGACCGAACAGCTGAGTCTCGTGGTCGACGTCACCGAGGAGCGCGCCGGCGCCGGCCCGGACCGTCTCGGCCTCGGGGTCGACGTGGACGCCGTTCATCAGCGAGAGGTCTATCATCAGGCCGCCGTCGGCGACGGCGCTCCCGGAGACGTTGTGCCCGCCGCCGTGTATCGACACGTCGGCGTCGGTCTCCCGGGCGAAGTCGACGGCCGCGACGACGTCCGCCGTCCCGGTGCACTGGACGACGACGGCGGGGTAGTTGTCTATCATCCCGTTCCATATCGTCCGGGCCTCGTCGTAGCCGTCGTCGCCGGGTTCCAGCACCGTCCCCCGGACGCGCTCGGCGAGTGACCGGATGGTCCCATCGGCGAATTCGGTGACCGTTCGCTGTCGCTCGTGGTTGGCTGTCTCTCCCATGGTACTAGTTGACTATGAGGCAGCAAAGCTATGTGCCGGCTGCCGGGGAGTAGGGCGCCGTTAGCGACGAAACGGGCCGAATTACTTCCAGCAATCCACGAGACGACACTACTGCTGGGCCGGTATCGTGGGCGAGGGGGTAGCCGCCGAGGCGAACGGTTCGTTTATGCCGGGCCCACGCCACCCCTGATACATGAGTGAGGCCGACGCCGAGTCGCGGGCGGGACGGGAAGAAGTGTGGATAGAGAAGTACCGCCCCGAGTCACTCGACGACGTGATGGGTCACGAGGACATCGTCGGGCGCCTGCAGAGCTACGTCGACCGCAACGACCTGAGCCACATGCTGTTCAGTGGTCCGGCCGGCACTGGAAAGACGACCAGTGCGACCGCCATCGCCCGGGAGCTGTACGGCGAGGACTGGCAGGAGAACTTCCTCGAACTGAACGCCTCCGACGAGCGCGGTATCGACGTGGTCCGGGACCGCATCAAGAACTTCGCGCGCACGAGCTTCGGCGGCTACAACTACCGCATCATCTTCCTCGATGAGGCAGACGCGCTGTGCGTTCCTCCGGGTACCGAAGTCGTCACCGGGTACCCGTCGTCACCGGAGGTAAAGCCGATAGAAGAGGTCGCCGAAGACGGCGAACCAATTCCGTCCGTCGACTTCGACACAAACGAGGTCCAGTCAGACAAGGGGAAACTAGTCGACTCGGGTATCGCGGACTTCTTCGAACTCGAACTGGCGGACGGACGAACGATGCGTGCAAGTCTCTCCCATCCGTTCTTCGTGGTCGATGAGAACGGGAAACTGGTCGAAAAAGAGCTACAGGAGCTATCTCTTGGTGACGAAATCGCCGATTTCAAAACGGATATTGGCGTCTCACGGTGCGAGGTCTGTGGCGACTGGACTGCTGGGAGATTCTGTTCCCTCGATTGCAAGAACGAGGGTCACAGCCGCCGGATGCAAGGAGACGGCAATCCGATGCACGGCACGGAATGGTCCGAAGAGCGACGTGAGAAAATCGTCGAAAAACTCTCCGATGGGCGGTTTGCTGGAGAGAACAACCCCAATCATGGCGGGGAGTTCCACGGTGTTTCAGTGTGGGAGATGGACGAAACGGCGATCGAACAGTTCCGCGAAAAGATTAGCGAGAGACGGTCTGGAACCTCGTGGGAGGAATGGGTCGTCGATGCAGACGCCGAAGAAGTCAAAGAAGACATCGGACGTGCCTGCGCAGAGTGGTGGGAGAGTATAGACGATGATGAAAAAGAGCGGATAATCGAGAAAGCCACCGAAAACTGCGATTATCCCGTCTGTGACATTACCGGGGACAACAACCCGATGCGTGACCCCGAGGTTGCACAGAAAGTCTCGGAAGCACTGCAAGGTCACAAGCCGACGGGTGGAAATATCCGACACAGCGACGAACTTGGCCATCTCGTTCGGTCCGACTGGGAGTACGAAGTCGCGAAGGCCCTGCAAGACGCCGGAGTAGAGTACCAGTACGAACCGGAGTTCGAACTGTCCGACACCGTCTTCCGCCCCGACTTCATCATCGACGACACGGTCATCGAAGTCAAGGGTTCCGCCGAGCTGTGGGGTCAAGTAGAGAAAGTAGAAGAGTTCCTAGAGACGTACGGCGACGAGTATACGTTCATCGTCGTTGGGGACGAGGAACTTCCACACCACGAACACTACGATAGAAACGAGTTCGAACCGGCGCTTGTCTCCGACGGTGGCGTTCAGACAGTTGAAACCGTCGAAGTGCGGAATATCGAGTACAGCCACCGTGGGAAAGCGTACAACATCAGCATGGAGGGGACGCCGAACTTCATGCTCGCAAACGGGATACTGACTCACAACACCTCAGACGCTCAATCAGCACTCCGCCGGACGATGGAGCAGTTCTCGAACAACGTCCGCTTTATCCTCTCGTGTAACTACTCCAGTCAGATTATCGACCCTATCCAGTCTCGCTGCGCAGTGTTCCGCTTCTCGCCACTCAGTGACGACGCCGTCGAGGAAGAGATTCGCCACATCGCCAGCGAAGAGGACATCGAACTGACCGACGACGGGCTGGACGCGCTCGTCTATGCCGCCGGCGGGGACATGCGCAAGGCCATCAACGGGCTGCAGGCCGCCTCGGTCAGCGGCGACGTGGTCGACGAATCGGCGGTGTACGCCATCACCTCCACCGCGCGACCGGAGGAGATACACGGGATGGTCCAGTCGGCCCTCGACGGGGACTTCACCGCGGCGCGGGCGACACTGGACCGCCTGCTGACCGAGGAGGGTATCGCCGGCGGCGACATCATCGACCAGTTGCATCGCTCCATCTGGGAGTTCGAGGTCGAGGACCGCGCGGCGGTTCGTATCCTCGAACGGGTCGGCGAGACCGATTACCGAATCACGCAAGGGGCGAACGAACGGGTCCAGCTGGAAGCGATGCTGGCCTCGCTGGCGAACACCGAATAGAACGCAGTAGGTCGCTACCTGCTGTTTTCACCGCCGATAATTGCTCACGCAGCTTTATACAAGTGCAACTACCAAGCTATCAGTAACTGAAATGTACAGCTTGAATGACCAAGCACCCGACGACAGGGGGCAGGTCGGTATCGGGACACTCATCGTGTTCATCGCGATGGTGCTGGTCGCGGCCATCGCCGCTGGCGTGCTCATCAACACGGCTGGGTTCCTCCAGAGCGGCGCCGAAGCGACCGGCCAGGGCGCGAGCGACGCGACGTCGAACCGCATCCAGGTCGTCAGTACGACGGGGACCGATCTGGACAACAGCACAGTGGGCGTCGTGAGCCTCGTGGTAAAGGCCGGCCCCGGCGCGAGCAACATCGACCTCGAGACGACGACAGTGCAGTGGGTCGGACCGAACGGCTCGTTCTACCAGCTCGCGGAGAACAGCACCGGTGGGAATCCAGATGGGTACTTCGCCGTCGCGACCGTCCAGGACAGCGACGGGTCGAGCCCGGTGTTGAACGACCAGGAAGACCGCCTGAAGATACAGCTGGAACTCGGTGAGGGCGACAACGAGACTCTCATCGACGGCGCCGAACCGTTCGGCAGCGAAATCGGGGAGGGCGAAAGCGCGACCATACGCATCACGACGGCCTCGGGTTCACAGACGACCGAGGAGATTCTCGTCCCCGAGACGATATCGGGCACGACCGCGGTGCGACTGTAGTCAGTTGCTGCTACGGACCGTTGTAGTGATGTGCCGGTATACGCCGACCTCGGGTCGGAAATAATCTACAACGATCCGTAGACCCCTTCGGAACAGTTTTACCCGCTGCTGGGCGAACGTTACGCCAATGAGCGACCTCGACGAGGCCTACCAACTCGACTACTTCGAGGAGGCGGGATTCCACCGGCAAGAGTGTGCCGAGTGTGGCGATATGTTCTGGTCGCGGGCCGACCGCGACACCTGTGGCGAGCCCCCGTGTGCCGAGTACGGCTTCATCGACACGCCCGGATTCGACGAGGAGTACGCCCTCGGCGAGATGCGCGAGGCGTTCCTCTCTTTCTTCGAGGAGCGAGACCACGAGCGCATCGACCCGTACCCGGTCGCGGCCAACCGCTGGCGTGACGACGTCCTCCTGACACAGGCGTCTATCTACGACTTCCAGCCGCTCGTCACGAGCGGGACGACGCCACCGCCGGCCAATCCCCTCTGTATCTCCCAGCCGTGCATCCGGATGCAGGACATCGACAACGTCGGCAAGACCGGCCGACACACGATGGCCTTCGAGATGATGGCCCACCACGCCTTCAACGCCAAGGAGGACATCGAAGACCCCGGCGAGTACGCCTACGAGGGTGAGGTGTACTGGAAGGAGGAGACCGTCGAGTACTGCGTCGAGCTGTTCGAGGAGCTGGGCGCGGACGTCGACGAGCTCACCCTCATCGAGGACCCGTGGGTCGGCGGCGGCAACGCCGGGCCCGCCTTCGAGGTCATCTACCAGGGCGCAGAGCTGGCGACGCTCGTGTTCATGTCCCTAGAGCAGGACCCCGGCGGCGAGTACGAGATGAAAGACGGGAACCGCTACTCGGAGATGGACACCTACGTCGTCGACACCGGCTACGGGCTCGAACGATGGACCTGGGTCTCCCAGGGCACCCCGACGGTGTACGAGGCGGTCTACCCCGAGATGATAGCCTTCCTCAAGGACAACGCCGGCATCGAACTCACCGACGAGGAGGCAGCCATCGTCCACAACGCCGCCAAACTCGCGGGCCGGATGGATATCGACGAGGCCGAGGACATCGAGGCCGAACGGGACACCATCGCCGAGCAGGTCGGCGTCGACGTCTCCGAGCTGCGCGACCTCGTCGCCCCGCTGGAGGAGATATACGCCATCGCCGACCACTCCCGCACCCTGGCGTACATGCTCGGGGACGGCATCGTCCCCTCGAACGTCGGAACGGGCTATCTCGCGCGGATGGTCCTCCGGCGCACCAAGCGGCTGGTCGACAGCGTCGGCGTGGACGCCCCTCTCGACGAGCTCGTCGACATGCAGGCCGACCGGCTGGGCTACGAGAACCGCGACACGATTCGGGACATCGTCCGGACCGAGGTCGAGAAGTACCGCGAGACCCTCGACCGCGGGGGTCGCCGCGTGCGCCAGCTGGCCGACGACTACGCTGAGAAAGGCGAGCCCATCCCCACGACAGAACTCGTCGAGCTGTACGACTCCCACGGCATCCAGCCCGACATGGTCGAGGAGATAGCCGCCGAACGGGGCGTCGACGTGGACGTACCCGACGACTTCTACGCCGTGGTCGCCGACCGCCACGGCGGGGAGACCGCCGCGGCCGAGGAGTCGGGCGTTCCCTACGCCGACCGACTCGCCGAACTGCCCGACACCGACCGGCTCTACTACGAGGACCAGCAGCGCATGGAGTTCGAGGCCGTCGTGTTAGAGGTGTTCGACCGCGAGGACGACCGCTTCGACGTGGTGCTCGACCAGACGATGTTCTACCCCGAGGGCGGTGGCCAGCCGCCGGACCACGGCACGCTCTCGACGGACGACGTAACCGTCGAAGTCGAGGACGTCCAGCGGTACGACGGCGTCATCTGCCACACCGTCGACGACGACCCCGGCAAGGGCGAGTTCGTCCGCGGGCAGGTCGAGGCCACCCGACGCAAGCGGCTGATGCAACACCACACGGCGACCCACATCGTCGTCCACGCCGCCCGGCAGGTGCTGGGCGAGCACGTCCGCCAGGCCGGCGCCCAGAAGGGCGTCGACTCCTCGCGAATCGACGTCTCCCACTACGACTCCGTCTCCCGCGAACAGGTCAAGGAGATAGAGTCACTGGCCAACGACCTCGTCCAGGACAACGTCCCGGTGACCCAGCAGTGGCCCGACCGCAACGAGGCCGAGGCCAAACACGGCTTCGACCTCTACCAGGGCGGCATCCCCGCCGGCGAGCAGATTCGGCTCATCCAGGTGGCCGACGACATCCAGGCCTGCGGTGGCACCCACGTCGCCCGCACCGGCGACATCGGGACCATCAAGCTGCTGAACACGGAACGGGTCCAGGACGGCGTCATCCGCCTCACGTTCGCGGCCGGGGACGCGGCCATCGAGGCCACCCACCGAACCGAGGACGCCCTCTACGAAGCCGCTGACACCCTCGACGTGGCCCCCGGCGACGTCCCCGACACCGCGGCCCGCTTCTTCGACGAGTGGAAGGCCCGCGGCAAGGAGATAGAGGAGCTGAAAGAGCAGCTCGCACAGGCCCGCGCAGCCGGTGGCGCGGACACGGAGGAGGTCGACGTGGCCGGGACCACCGCGGTCGTCCAGCGCATCGACGCCGACATGGACGAACTGCGCGCCCAGGCCAACGCCGTCGTCGAGCAGGGCCAGATAGCCGTGCTCGGCTCGGGCGATTCCGGCGCTCAGTTCGTCGTCGCCGTCCCAGAGGGCGTCGAGGTCAACGCCGGCGAAGTCGTCGGCGAACTCGCCGGCCGCGTCGGCGGCGGTGGCGGCGGCCCCGCTGACTTCGCCCAGGGTGGCGGTCCCGACGGCGAGAAACTGGACGACGCGCTCGACGACGCCGAGTCGATTCTCCAGTCCGTCGCGAACGTCTAGCGCTTTCGGGCTATTCCAGCCTGCGCCCAATTCTTGCGTCTGTTCACCGTACTGAGCGGCGCCTCCGGCGTCACTACGCCCGAGAGTGATACCCGCAGGTGTCAATATATAATGTTCTAGAAAAAGAATTTATTAATTTTCACTACGTGCCATAATTTGATGTCACGGAAAGATAAGCTAACCCGGAGAAGTGCTATCAAAAAGGGCGCGGTCACTGCAACCCTCCTGACTGGTGGGATTGCTGCTACCAGTACGCCAGCGGCCGCATCGACAACGTACGCGTCGATCAGTTTCTGGACTGACGGTAGCGAGGGTGACATCGATATCAGTATCGAAGTCGACGAGTACGACTCGGATCCGGAGGAAAAGATCACGGTCTATGGCAATCCGATCGACCCGACAGGGCCACGTGCGGAGCGGAATCTCCGGGGGTACCAGTATTACGCCACGGTTGCTGGGCAGAAAAACGATCCCGACACCCCCGATAACTACGTCGATTTGTGGGTCGAGGGCTACGAGGACCACGGAATCCGCTCGATAGACAGTAACGTGTCGTACGACGTAGACACCTACTGACGGCAAGCCATCTCGACCGAACCGGGTCGAACCCTGTAGTAACAATTGAAACGATTTACACACCGACCGCACCGTCGTCGTGCGATCGGGTGTGCATTGATTTTCAATGGCGAGTATACCAGACGCCACTGGGTAGTACCGGGGGGTACCCCACAGTGCTCTCCCGCAGTTTTCTCGAAGAATCGAGGCAAAACCCCGCCCCGCAGGGCGGGGCGGATGTCATCGTTCCGGACGCGGACAGATCGGTGGGTTGCCAGGTCGCGAATCGAAACAGCCACGCGCCCACCACCAGAACCACCAGCCAGATGGCGACCACAACCAAAGACGGCGTCAGCCTGCACTACGAGACCACCGGCGACGGGCCGACAGTAGTGTTTCTCAACGACATCGGCTACGGGGCGTGGCTGTGGGGCTGGCACCACGACGCCATCGCCGGGCCCTACGAGGCGCTGGTGTGGGACCTGCGGGGCACCGGCGACTCCGACGCGCCGAGTGGTGCGTACTCCGTCCAGACCCTCGCCGCCGACCTCGAAGCGATCCTGGCCGACCACGGCGTCCGGAGTGCCCACCTCGTCGGCGCGGGCCTGGGCGGGATGGTCGCGCTACAGTATGCCCACGAGTACAATCGGGCGCGGACGCTGACACTGTACAACACGGCGGCCGATGGGGGCGACATCGACGCCGACGCGCTCGATTCGCTCGCACTGGACAACGGCCCCGAGCGGTCCCTCGACGGCGCGTTCTCGCCGCAGTTCCGGGAAGCGGCCCCCGACCTCGTCGACCGCATCGTCGGGTGGCGCGAGGCCGAGGACGCGACCGGGGACGCCTTCGCCGCCCAGGCGGCGGCCATGACCGACTTTTCGGCGCCGCCGCTGTACGAGGTGACCCAGCCCGCCGAGGTGTACTACGGCGTCGACGACCCCGTCGTGCCGACCGCGGCCGCCGAATCGCTGGCCGCGGATTTGCCACGGGGAAGTGCCGAGGCCGTCGAAGGGCGCCATCTCTCCTTCGTCGAGTACGCGACCGCGGTGACCGACCGGCTGGTGGCGTTCCTAGACGAGTACGCCGCCGAGTGATACTGCCGGC
Organism: Haloarcula salinisoli; assembly: GCF_019599405.1. Taxonomy (NCBI): domain Archaea; kingdom Methanobacteriati; phylum Methanobacteriota; class Halobacteria; order Halobacteriales; family Haloarculaceae; genus Haloarcula; species Haloarcula salinisoli. Next base: position 41,690 of record NZ_RKLQ01000002.1, read on the forward strand.
TGTACGAGCGACGTGACGGTGTTACGACGACGCCCAAGTTATTTCAGTGAGGCTTGTTAATTCAAGTTCATGGAGAGGCTAACGAAAGAGGACCGGAGGGGTATCGGGTCGGTGTTCGCAGGGGGGCTGATACTCGTGTTCGCGGCGAATACACCGGCGAAAAGTGGCGTTCTGGCACTGTTCGGGGCAGTCGCGTTCCTCATCGGGCTACTACTGATTCGATTCCAGTAGCTGCCGACGGTTCGACGCCCGGGTTCGACAGCCCTGTGCGGCAACAGTCGCAGTGGCAGGCGCGGGGCGAGACGACAGCTGTCGAAAAGCGACAGCCCCTCCGTCAACCGCATCACCGCGTGGCTCGACGAGTATACGGCCACTGATCTGCAGCAACAGCGAAGAAAAACTATATTCGCCACCTGAATGTACGTTGATACGATGAGTGCGGCCTCCGCCAAGGTACATTCGTTCGTCAAATCCGTACCACCATTTCTCATTGGGGGGGTACTCTCGATACTGGTGGGCGTCACACAGTCGACGCCATCGACGTACTTTGACGCGTTCTATATCCTCGTCGGTCTGGGGATGGTCGGTCAAGCGTGGCTCTACTGGCGGGACGAGCGGCCGAAGAAGCTGGGTGTCAGCCACGTCACGTTCGCCATCGCGTTCGGTGTGCTGGCCTATTTCAGCCGGACAGCGGAGCCGTTCATCGCACGCCTGAGCGTGATAGCCTGCCTCTGGATACTTGCCGTCGTCGGGTATCGGAGCTGGCGTCGGTGACCGTGGCAGAAATCACCGCGGAAACGTGGCCTTTTGGTGCTCCACCTGTTGCATACAGACAATGAGTCTGCGTATCGCCCTGCTGAACGCGGCCCACGACGGCGAGGACAACCGCCGGAACTTCCGGCGGGAGCTCGACGCCGACCTCGTGGAGTTCGACGTCACCGAGCGCGAACTACCCGAGAGCTTCGCGTTCGACGCCTGTCTCGTCACCGGTTCGCGGGCCTCTGTCTACTGGGACGAGCCGTGGATCGCCGACCTCGAGTCGTGGGTCGACGACGCCATCGACGAGGGGGTCCCCTTCCTGGGGGTGTGTTTCGGCCACCAGCTGCTGGCGCATACGCTGGGCGGTACCGTCGCACCGATGGACGACTACGAGATTGGCTACCGGACCGTCGAACACGACGGGGCGAACCCGCTGCTTTCGGGTGTCGACGAGGAGTTCACCGTCTTCACGACCCATTCGGACCACGTCGCGGAGCTGCCGCCGGGCGCGACGCAGTTCGCCGAGAACGACTACGGTGTCCACGGCTTCCGGAAGGGGGACGTCTTCGCGGTTCAGTTCCACCCCGAGTACGACCCCGCGACCGCCGAGGACGTGGCCTCGGGCAAGGACCTCCCCGACGAGCGTATCGAGCGCGTCCTCGACGGCATCACCGACGAGAACTACCGGGCGGCCTGCGAGGCCAAGCGGCTCTTCGACAACTTCACCGACTACGTCCGCGGGCAGCGCGTCGCCGCCACCGAGAGCGAGCAGGTCGCAAGCGACGACTAGACAAGGCGGTTCAACAGCGCCTGTTCTCCGACCAGTACACCGACGGCCAGCATGATAATCGCGCCCTCCAGTGGCGCGGCGAGGATACCCAGCCCGACGATGAGCGTCGTCGCACAGGCCGGGGCGTGGCCGGTGTCGGTGAGAGTCATCCCGGCCGTGGTGAGCGCGACGGCGACGACCCCGCTGGCCGCGAGTCTGAGGCCGTCCATCGAGGCGGGCCCCATCGACGCGGTGATGATTACCTCGCCGGCGATGGCGTGATACGCCACGAGCCCGGCGATGACGCCGACGGCGTGTCCGCCCAGCACCCGCCGGGGCGCCGACTGCCGGGCCGACGGCTGGGTGGCAAAGAGGTACGCCGTGGGGCCGAGACTCGGGAAGAGAAATGGGAGCCCGCTGAGCCAGACGACCGCGCCCAGCGCCGAAAGCAGGGCGCCGGCGTGGCTCGCCTGTCGGGCCCATGAACCGTCGGTCACTGTGGCCGAAGGTCCCCCTGGGAAGGTAAAGATGTAGCGTTCGACGGCAGTCAGTTCTAGCAGGAGAGAATTGACGTATGGACTGGTCTTCCGTTATCGAGTGGACGAACGGTCGCTATTCCCGCCGGTCGATGTCGAGTTCTTCGTCGAGATCCTCGAGCCAGTCGGCGTTTTCGAGTTCGGCCATCTGCTCGCGGAAGTGCGTCTTGCAGACGCCGACCTTGACCCCGTCGCTGTCGACGGCGATGTCCGCGTCACGGTCGCAGTAGTGACACTGCATACGCGAACGTTTGACCCGTGGGGCATTGAACCCTCGGATTCCGTCTGCCGGCCGTCAGACGGAGCGGGGCGGCGAGAGCGGGCTCAGACGAGACGCTCCCGGACCCGCGCCCAGGCATCACCGTCGAGGCCACTGACGCCGAGTTGTCGGTCGTGAGCGTCGCTCCCGCCGGTCGGCAAGAGGTCGTACCGCTCGATGGCGTCCGCGAGCCGGTCGATGTCGACGGACCGCCCGTATGGGTACCACCGCTCGACGGCGTCCAGGTCCCGACAGCGGTCGAGCGCGGCCCCGGTGTCGCGATACCGGAAGGGGTGGGCCAGCCCGACCAGCCCGCAGGCGTCGGAAAGCAACTCGCGGCCCCGGTCGAAGTCGGGGACCTCGCGGGGGACGTAGCAGGGGCAGTCATCGCCGATGATGTCGTCGAACGCCCCCTGGTAGCTGTAGTCGGTCGCCTCGGCGATGGCCCGGGCGATGTGGGGTCGGCCCAGCCCCGCACGGGGTTCGACCGACAGCGAGACGTCCAGGCGGGCCTCGACGCAGTCGATGATGGCCCGACCGCGCTCGCGACGGTTGCGCTGGATGCGGGCACACGCGGCGACCAGCGCGTCGGTGGGCTCGACGCCGTAGCCCAGCAGGTCGAGCCGCTGGTCGCCGGCGTCGACGCGCAGCTCGATACCGTGGACGAGGGTGAGACCGTCGCGGGTCGTCACCGGACCGTCGAGGGCGGGCTGGACCCGGTCGTGGTCGGTGACCGCGACCACATCGACCCCGGCGTCGGCGGCCGCGTCCGGGAGCGTCGAGAGCGTGAGCGAGCCGTCCGAGCGCGTCGTGTGTACGTGGAGGTCCGCGACGACCATACGTCCGAATCGCAATCCAGCGGCAAGCCAGTTCCCCCGTGGCACGCCGACCCAATTAATGCAATTAAGGAATATTATCATTATAAACCATGAAGTTTATATCCCATCACCCGCTCCCCTGTGGTATGACGATGTGGACAGACGCGGAGGCGGCGTTCGACGCACAGCAGTACCCAATGACCACCGAAGAGCTCATCGAGGCCGAGGGCGACCTGACCCTCGAACTGCCAAACGGCACCGAGAAACTGGCCGACGCGCTCTCGCGGTCGGCCCCCGAGACGTTCGAGACGGCCGAAGACGCACGCTTGACGGCGCTGGCCGGCGTCTCGGGCAAGGCTATTGGCCGGAAGGGCTACTCGGACCGGGACCCAGTCTGCATGGGCGAGGACGGCCCGGAAGAAGTCTCCTTTTAGAGCGGCGGCGGCCCCAGCTACACTTTTTTCGCGCGATTGACCCCCAGCGACAGCTAGAACCCGTAGTCGTCGTCCATCTGGGCGGGGTCCTGCTGCTCGGCCGCGGTCTGGCCGAACATCTCGTCGTCGACCGGCTCCTCAGACTCTTCTGTGGTGACGTTGTACGCCGAGATACCGCGTTTCAGCAGGTCCTCGACGGCCTGGTCGCGGTTCAAGAACTCCCCCTGGTCGACGAGACGCTGGATGTCGGAGTCGACCTGGTCCGGCAGCGACAGTTTGATTCGGCTCATGTGAGCCGGCTTATCCTGTCGAGTATATAACCCTGTTGCCGAGGGCGGCGGCAGTGGTTACTTTAGCAGCGATTGGTTCTGAGAGCCAGAACGCCCCACCCATGCCGGCTGGCCAACCGGCTACGGGTGGGGCTTTCTGGCTGTTCGAACTCGAAGTCTCCTAACTAAATACGAACAGGGCGGCCGGGCACGCCGCGCGGCTCTCCGGCTCACTGCTCTCCGGCTCCCTGCGGTCGCCGGTTCGCTTCGAGACCTCCCGCTCTGGTCGGTCTCGCCACGGTCGCCGGTTCGCTACGAGACGCTTCACTACGTTCAGCGTCTCGCTATTCCTCCGCGGGTCACTTCGTTCCCCGCGTCGGTATCCGAGATATCGACTCAGTCGATATCTCGCTATCTGTCCAGAAACTCGGGGCGGTCAACCGGCTCGGTGCTGTCGACCTCCTGCTTGTCGAGCAGCTCCCCCGAGTCGAGCGCTTCGGGGAGGCTCTCACGCTTGGGCTCTGGGATGTCGTCGGGGTCGACCGTCGTCACTTCGCCTTGGACGAGTTCGGCCCAGACGGCGTCGCCGTCGTCGCTGTTGGGGTCGGCCGCGGCCTTGGCCTCGTTGCGACCCTCCTCGTAGGCGAGTTCGACCATACTGCGGTGGTACGCCGAGTCCATCTCGGCGTAGATGGCTTTCAGCTCCTCGCGGTTGCGTTCGCCCAGCCGCTCTGCGACGCCGATAGCGTAGGCCCGCGTCGTCGCCTCGTCCTTCCCGAGTGTCTCCCACCCGGTCTCGAACTCCCGTTCGTAGCGGCTCATATTGATTCCTGTGGCGGTTTACCGGGACGCGCCGACCCTGTCCGGAAACAATCTGCGAGTGTCACTATCATGAGTCGATTTTCTCGTCGGCGTGGACCTGCAGGCCGCGGTCGGAGAAGGAGATCTTGCGGATATCGCAGTCGATGGCCGTGCCACGCATCTTGATGACCTGTACGCCGCGGGTCATGCTCCCGCCCTCCAGGAAGTTGTGGAAGAAGATGACGCCGTGGGCCAGATAGTGCTCGTCGCTGTAGGAGGAGGGGTCGGTCATCTCCGAGATGAGCAGGGTGGTCGCGTCGGTCTGTTTCAGCGCCGAGAGAAAGCCCGTTATCTCGCTGTCGATGTCGTTCATGAAGTGCTGCAACAGCATGGTCGAGTCGATGACCACCCGCTGGATGTCGTTCTGCTCGATGTAGGCCACCAGCCGGTTCGTCAGGCCGCCCTCGGTCCCGAACTGCGTGATGGTGCGCTTGCCGCTCTCGGTGACGAGATTGAGAAACTGGACGGCGTCGGACTGCATCGCCCGGTCGAACCCGAACTCGTAGCCGGCCATGTCCTGCATCAACTCCTCTTTCGTCTCGTGCATCGTCACGTAGAGACAGGTCTCGCCTTCCTTGGCGCCCTGCGTCATGAACTGCGAGCAGAAGGTGGTCTTCCCGCTGCCTGGCGGGCCGCTGACGACGTACAGTCGGTCGGGCAGCAAGCCCCCCTCGACGAGTTCGTCGAATCCGGGGACCCCCGTGGAGAGTCGCATAGTCTCAGCATCGACGCCTCTGGACATATGTGTTGGTGTCACGTTTTCACTGGTGATAACTCTCCCGGCCGGCCCGTCAGTCGAAGACGGCGCCGGGATAGTCGTCGGCGAAGTCGAGCAGCTCCGCCGTGGCGTCCGCGTCGAAGCGCATCGGTCGGCGCCACCAGGGGCCCTTCCCGGAGTCCGAGGACCGCTCGGTGACGAGCCAGTTGGCGTCCGTCCCGCCGGCGGGCGCCGACAGCGGGACGACCGTCTCGTACAGCCGCGACCCGTCGGGGTCGCCCAGCAGGAGGACGCGGGCGTCGAAGTCGGCCCGCTTGACGTGGGCGTTCGAGTCGAAGACGGCCCGCTCCTCGGCCGGGAGGTCACGATACGATTCCCCAGTGACCGGGTCCCGGGCCAGCCGGAAGTGACCAATGACGTGAGCGCCCCACTGAGGCGGTGCCCAGTCGGGTGGCTCGCCGGTCGTCGACAGCGTCGCGTAGAAGAGGAGGTAGTCACCGGCCGACAGCTCCGAGAGCGGCCCGGCCTTGACGCCGTGTTCGTCGCCGTAGGTGTAGCGCTCGCCGCCCACTTCGGGGAACTCGGGGTCGAAGTGGACGGGGCGGTCGGCGACGCCGCTCACGTCGGTGTCTACGTCGAGGTCGGCGTAGGTCGGAACCGGTTCGGCGGTCGGTTTCGCCTCGGGAATCGGGATGTACTCAAAGGTTCCGTCGGGGAAGAGTGGGCCGCGAAAACCGGGTTCGTTGGTGTTGGCACCGACGTTGATGGCGATGGCCCGCATAGTCGAACGTCCCCGTGGCCGGCCAAAGGCCTACCGGAGGGACTCGGCACAGCTCCCACAGTACCGAATCATCCGGTGGGACTCGTTCACAGCGCCGCAGTGTTCGCAAGCGATGGTCTCGGCCGTGTCACTGGTGACTCGTCGGCCACCGTCGGCCCGCGCGGCGCGGCCCTCGGTGGGCTGGGGAGACGTCGTCTGCCCGCTGAAATGCCGGTAAAGCAGTATCTGCAACAGCCCGAACCCGAGGACGTACGCCGTGAGCCACACCCAGGGTTGCATGAGTGGTAGTGGGCGAGAATACTACTTTGGTGTTACCCGCCAATTTTCAGATGTGATACTTGGGCGGGAGATTCCGCGCTCTCAGCGGTCCGGCGGCGAGAGGTCGCGCTGGAACTCGTCGAAGACGGTGATGTCGTCGGGAATCTCGACGTCGAGTTCGCGCTCGGCGCGGCGGTCGACGTTGGCGCTCTCCAGCGGGTCGGCGACCGACTCCCAGCCCTCCTTGACAGCGATGGACTTGGCGGGTGTCCCGGCCGCGATGTGGTGGGCCGGAATGTCCTTCCCGGCGATGGATTTGGCCGCGAGGATGGCGTTCTCGCCCACCCGGACGCCGGCCCGGACCATCGAGTCGTAGGTCAGCCGCACGTCGTCCTCGATGATGGTGTGATAGTTGTCGACGTGGGTCTGGTCGACAGCGTCGTGGTCGTGGCTGTAGACGTGGGAATCGTCCGAGATAGAGACGCGGTCGCCGATGGTGAGCTTCCCGCGGTCGTCGAGGTGGACGTCGTCGTGGACGACGACGTTGTCGCCGAGTTCGATGTTGTGGCCGTAGGTAAAGGAGATGTTCTTGAAGAATCGGCATCCCTCGCCACAGGACTCGAAGAGGTGGTCGGCGAGCATCCGGCGAAAGCGCAGCGCGAACTCGACGTTGTCGGCCATCGGCGTCGCGTCGAACTGTCGCCAGAGCCACTGGAGGTGTTTCGAGCGTTTGAACCGCTCCTCGTCTTTCTCGGCGTAGTACTCGCTCTCTAGGGTCGTGTTGCAGGGGTCATAGCCCTGGAGGCGGACGCGTTCGGCGGGGGAGATGTCCTCGCCAGCCTGCCAGCGCTCGTAGGCCTCGCGGTCGCCGTGGAGGTCGATGAGCACGTCGGTGACCACGTCACAGGTGTCCTCCTCGCCCGAGAGTCGCTCGTCGACCTCGTCGATAAAAGCCCGGAGACCCTCCTCGGCCAGCGGCGGCAGCGACACGTGGCGCTTCGTCATGTCACAAGCCTGGCCGCGAGGGCAGATAGTGGTTTCCGTTACGTCGCCACCAGTGGGTAACACCGGTGTCACTACCCCATCGTCCCCCTGTTCGGGCGACCGGGTATCCCGCGTGCCGCAGTGGCGACAATATAAACCGCCGCCGGCCGTCACACCGACATGGCCAGGTCGGATTTTATCATGGAGATACGGGGCTACCTCGTCAACCCCGCCGAGAAGCGCCTCCGGGCACCGTGGCGAATCGGCCTCTGGATACTGCTGGCCGGCTTCGTTACCGTCCTGTTCACGCTTCTCTTTGCCGTCGTCCCCGCGCCGACCGGGGAGACTGGACTGGCCGGAGCGGTGTACGCCCTGAGCGAACTCGGCTGGGGCTTTCTCGCGATGGGTGCTGCCGGGCTCGGTGTCGGCTATCTGCTGGACAGGCGCACGCTCGCCGACTTCGGGCTGGGGCTCGACGGCCAGTGGTGGCGCGACGCCGGCTTCGGTGTCGCGCTCGGTGTGGGGCTGCCGACTGCCGTGCTTGCCACCCAGCTCGCGGTCGGCTGGACCGCCATCACCGCCGTGCTCCCGACGACCACGGGTGGGACCTTCGGTCTCGGCTCGACGAGCGCAGTCATCGGGCTGGCGCTGCTCGTCCCCTTCTTCGTCGTTCAGGCGACCGCCGAGGAGATTCTCGTCCGGGGCTATCTCCTGACGAACCTCGCGGAGGGTGCCGCCGGCGCCATCGGCAAGGCGGCCTCGACGGTCGCCGCCACCGTCCTGACCGGTGCGCTCTTTGGCCTCCTGCACTGGACCAACCCCAGCGCGACGCTGCTGTCGGTGACGAACATCACGCTCTACGGCGTCCTGCTCGGGGCCTGCTACGTCCTCACCGGCCGACTCGGCATCGCCTGTGGCTTCCACGTCGCCTGGAACTACGCCCTCTCGATGTGGGACTTCCCCGTCAGCGGCCTCGACACCGGCGTCGCACTGGTCGGCACCGAGTCGATGGGGCCCGAACTGGTGACGGGCGGCGCGTTCGGCCCCGAGGGCGGCCTCGTCGCCCTCCCGCTGCTGGCGCTGGGGTCTGGGGCGCTCTACTGGTGGGTCCGCCGGGAGTACGGCCGCGTCGAGATTCTGGACAGTATCGCCGTCCCGGAGCTCCGGATTCCGACGCGCGGTGGGGAGTAGCGACACCGGCGCGGCAGGTTTCGACGGACGAACCAAGAGCGATAAGTGTGGACCGCCCTAACACGCCCTCATGAAGTACGATACGCTCGGGAACACGGGAATCGAAGTCTCGGAGGTCGGCTTCGGTGCCTGGGTCGTCGGCACGGACTGGTGGGGCGACCGAACGCACGACCAGGCTATCGAAATGGTGCAACACGCCGTCGACCAGGACGTGACGTTCTTCGATACCGGTGACGTCTACGGCCACGGCGACAGCGAGGAGCTCGTCGGCGAGGCCCTCGCCGAAGTACGGGACGAAGTGACCGTCTCGACGAAGGTCGGCTACGACTTCTACAACAACCCGCAGGCGGGCCACGGTGAACTGCCGAAGAAGGTCACGCCCGAGTGGATTCGCACCGCGTTAGACCGCTCGCTCGACCGGCTGGACATGGACCACGTGGAACTCCTGATGCTCCACAACGCCAACGTCGACGAGGTGACCCCCGACGTGCTGGAGACGCTCGACGAACTGCGCGAGGAGGGGAAAGTCGAGGCCATCGGCTGGGCGCTTGGCCCCTCTATCGGCTGGCTGGCCGACGGCGACGCCGCCGTCGCCAACGAGTTCGACGCGCTCCAGACCGTGTTCAACCTCTTCGAGCAGACGCCCGGCCAGCATTTCATCGACACCATCCGCGAGCAGAACGCGGACACGTCGGTACTCGCTCGGGTCCCCCACTCCTCCGGACTGTTGAACGAGCAGGTCACCCCCGACACCGAACTCGAAGAGGGCGACCACCGCGGCCACCGACCCACCGAGTGGTACGAGACCGGCTGGGAGAAGGTGGAGACGCTCCGGTTTCTGGAACGCGATGGGGAACGCACAATGGGCCAGGCCGCCATCCAGTGGCTGCTCGCCCACGACGAGGTCGCGTCGGTCACGCCCACTTTCCGGACGAACGCCGACATCGACGAGTGGGCCGGCGCGCCCGACACCCCGCCGCTGTCGGACGAAGAGTACGACCGCGTTCAGGAGCTGTACGCGGACAACTTCGGTATCGACCGCGACGACGGGATGGACGCGCTGCGTTCCTCGGTCGGCGGCGAGGACTTAGACGGCACCGGGATGAAGTCTGCAGGGGACTAGTCACGGAGGCGGTGTATCGCCGACGCATCGGCCACTGCAGACAGGCAGGGGACTAGTCACGGAGGCGGTGTATCGCCGACGCATCGGCCACTGCAGACAGGCAGGGGACTAGTCACGGAGGCGGTTTATCGCCGGCGGCCCGGTCAACAGAATCAGCGAATCTGCAGTCGTTGAGCTACCCCTCCCTATACCATCGTGTCGAGTTGCCGTCGTGTGGTTTTCGGTCACAACCCCCTCGTTTCGACAGGAGATGTATCGCCGTCCGGCGGTTTGCTGGCGTGGGAACCACTTTCACTGCGGTGCGTCAGACGCCCGCAAGACGCGAGACGGCGCCGGGTTCCAATTGAAACAGAGGGGTTCGGGGTATGGGGACACGACCCAGACAGCACACAGACCGGCACTGCCGCTCACCGAGACAGCACAAAAAAAGAACAGAGCGGAAACGGCCCGTCTCGCTACTCGTTTTTCAGGCCAGCGCCCTCGACGCGCATGACGCCCTCGCCGTCGGGGAGGTTCGGCGCGTCGACGAGCTTGACGATGCGCTTGTTCCCCTTGGACTTGCGCAGGTAGATGCGGAAGGTGGAGGTGTGGCCGAGGATGTTCCCACCGATGGGCTGGGTCGGGTCACCGAAGAACGAATCGGGGTTCGACGCGACCTGGTTTGTGACCAACACGGCGGTGTTGTTGAGGTCGCCCACGCGCATCAGGTCGTGGAGGTGTTTGTTGAGCTTCTGCTGGCGGTCGGCGAGCTGGCCACGACCGACGTACTCCGCACGGAAGTGTGCCGTCAGGGAGTCCACCGCGAGCAGCCGGACCGGGAACTCGTCGTCCTGGCTCTGGCTGGCGATCTCCTGGGCCTTCTCGGCCAGCAGAATCTGGTGGTTGGAGTTGAACGCCTTCGCGACGTGAATCTTGTCGAGCACCGACTCGACGAGGTCGGCCATCAGGTCGTCGTCGGTCGCGTCGGCGGCCTCGTCCTCGCCGACGATACCGTGGAGCTTCATCATGTCTTCGAGCGCCTCGTCCTCCTGGCCCTCGACCATCTGCTCGATACGCTCGGGGCGGAACGTGTCCTCGGAGTCGATGAAGATGGCGCTACCCTCGAGCCCGCCGTGTTCGGCGGGGAGCTGGACGTTGACCGCGAGCTGGTGGGTCACCTGGGACTTCCCGGCCCCGAACTCGCCGTACACCTCGGTGATGGACTGGGTCTCGACGCCGCCGCCGAGCAGCTCGTCGACCTCGTCGACGCCCCAGGAGAGCTTGCCGATCTGTTCCCGGCGCTCCAGGACAGTCGCACCCGTCTCGAACCCGCCGATGTCGGCGGCGTCGCGAGCGGCGTTGATGATATCTGAGGCCGAAGACTCGCCGATGTCGGCGGTGTTCGACAGTTCGCTGGGGGAGGCGACGGCAATCCCCTGGTAGGAGTCGAATCCGTTCTCTTTGAGCTTCTCCGCTGTTGCTGGCCCCACACCCGGCAGGTCTTCGAGGTCTGCTGCTTCGGACATGGATGTGGCTTACGCCCGATGGGATATAAACCCCCGTTAACAGTGTAGTGAAAGTGAAACTGGCAGACGGAAGCGGGAGACGAGAGCACGGTATCGGGACTTTTAGAAGCGAAGGGGCGACACGGTGGGTCAACCGACGACCAGCGAGAGGAGGATACAGCCGAAACCGAGGAAGATGAGCCCGTTGACGGCCAGCGGTGACAGCGCCAGCAGGCCGACGTTGGCGAGGGTACCGACCACCGCCATGAGGACGCCAGCGATCATGAGCGGGCCGCCCGCCCGGAGCGACCAGTAGGCTCCGCTGACCACCGAGCCGACCGTTCCGAGGAGACCGCGGTTGCCGTCCGGGTTCTCGACCGTCTCGAAGGTAGAGAGCGTCTCGTGGGAGACGGTGACCACCTCGCCCGTGTTCGCGCGCCGGCCGTCGCCGTCGGAGACGCGCAGGAGCGTCACGCTCTCAGGGCGGGTGCCGACGACGCGGTAGACGGCGTCGTCGTCATCGGGGTCGGTCGAGCGAAGGTGGTCGTAGACAGCGATGTCCTGCATACTACTCCCAGGGGTGGTCGCCCGCGCGGTCGGGCCACAGCGGGTACCAGAAGGCCTTGTCGTCCTCGACGCTGAGTTCGCCGTCGAGCTTGCTCTCCAGTTTGAACTCCGTCGCCTGGTCGCGCTCGTGGTCGGTGTCGGGGTCCGGCGCGAACGGGTAGTACGCCCCCCGGCGGAAGGAGTACACCCAGTAGGCGGGGTCACCGGTGCGGTCATCTCCGAATGCGAAGAGGGCGGCCAGCAACCGCGAGCCGTAGCGCCGCTCGATGAGCGTGTCGGCGGCGAAGTGGATAGAGGTGACGAGGTCGTCGAAGTCCGCGTCGTGGAGGACGACCCAGCGGTAGCCGTGGCTGTCGCCGACAAAGTCGGCCACCGTGCCGGTCTCGGCCTCGCCGGCGTCGAGGATGGCCTCGACCTCGTCCGTTGCCGCCGCGAAGTCCGTGCTGTCCACGTCCCCGAAACACAGCGCCGCGTCGCCGGTCGGCTCGTAGCCAAGCTCGGCCTCCATGGTGACGTGGGCCGTCGACATCCCGAAGAGGTCGTCGGGGTCGGCGTCCCGGGTCGCGTCGGCCTCCGCACGCATCCCGAGGACGCTCTTGAGTCCGGAAAGCAGTCCCATACCGAACGATAGGGTGCGAGCGGTAAGGCGGTTGCCGTCCCGGCGGTACCGAGTGGCGGACTGCGAACGAGCGACGCAGGCCCCCTGTCAGTGTCGGGCCGCTACTCGGGAGGCCGGTGTCGGCCGTCGTCAGTTGCGGCGTCGTTGTCGCCGCTGTCCGGCGGTATCTATCGTCGAGTCATCGAGACGGCGACTGACGCGAATCCGGCCGTGGCCTCCGACACGAATCGTACAGTCGGCGTAGGTGAACGTACAGGTCCCCGAGAACTTCCCGTCCAGGAGCGCGTCGAGCGAGTCGACGTCGATGGTCTCCTGCAGCGGCGGGAGCGCCGTCAGCTCCACGTCTCGGATCGCTGCGACGCGGGTGACTATTGTGCGGGCGGCGTCTTCCGGAGGGGTTTCTGTCGGCATCGTGGATTACCATTGACAACTGTTCACATATGAAAATGTCGCTTGGATTGTAAGTTATGATAATCGGAGCGGCGCTGTAACCTTACAGTTCCCGTTCCAGCGCGCGCAATCGCTCGATTCGCTTCTCGGTCGACGGGTGCGTCGAGAACAGCCGGCCGACGAACCCGGAGCGGATGGGGATGATGAAGAACGCGTTCATCTCCGACTGGCCCCGCAGGTCCTCCTGTGGCACTTTCTCCATCCCGCTGTCTATCTTCATCAGCGCGGTCGCCAGCGCCGCGGGGCGACCCGTAATCGAGGCGCCGCCGCGGTCGGCGGCGAACTCGCGGTACCGAGAGAGCGCGCGGATGAGCAGGAACGAGACGACCCACACCACCAGCGAGAGCAGGATAGCGACGAAGACGGGCGCCTGCTGCTGGCCGCCACGCGAGCGCCCGCCCGAGAACAGCCAGCCCCACCGGACCACGAGGAAGGCGATGGTCGAGAGGAAGGAGGCGATAGTCATCACCATCACGTCGCGGTTCTTGATGTGGGCGAGCTCGTGGGCCAGGACCCCCTCCAGTTCCTCGTCGTCGAGGAGGTTCATGATGCCCGTCGTCACGGCGACGGCGGCGCTGTCCTGCGAACGTCCGGTCGCGAAGGCGTTGGGCGTCCGTGAGTCGGCGACGGCGATCTTCGGTTTCGGGAGGTCGGCCTGCTGGGCCAGCCGCTCGACTTGCCGGTGGAGCTCGGGGTACTCGTCGGGGTCGACCTCGCGGGCGCCCATCGAGTACAGGGCGAGCTTATCGCTGAAGAAGAACTGCGCGCCCATGAACAGCGCCATCACGAGGATGATGAGCGCGATGCTATCGAAATACAGCACGAGGACGCCGAGGAAGGCGATGTAGAGCCCGAAGAGGAGGAACATCGTCAGGGCCATGCGCCCGCGGAGTCCCCAGTCGGTTTGCCACTGCATATGTTAGCTAAGTGACCAAGCGGCTAAAACCCCGCTATCGTGTTTGCATGACACACTCTCCGTCCGCCGCCCGCAGGCATATGTACGAACGCCTACAACGGCAGGGCATGACCGAGACAGTCGTCGTCACGGGCGGGCTGGGTCGTTCGGGCCGCTGGATATGTGACCGCCTCGCCGAGGACTACCACGTCGTCTGTGTCGACCTCGACCACCCCGGCTGGGAGATAGCGACCCGCGAGGGCATCGAGTTCCGCGCGGCGGACGTGACCGACGGCGGCGAGGTCCGAGACCTCGTGAGCGAACTCGCCCCCGCCGCCGTCGTCCACTGGGCGGCGCTCCCCTCGCCAGAGCGACACGCTGGGAGCCGCGTGTTCGAGACCAACCTCGAGGCGACCTACACCGTCCTCGACGCGGCCGGCCGCGCGGGCGCCGATATCGCCTGGGCGTCCTCCGAGAGCGCCTACGGCCTGGCCTTCGCCGAGGAGACGCCCCTGCCGGCGTATCTCCCGATGGACGAAGACCACCCGATGGCCCCCGAGGACCCCTACGGCACCTCGAAGGTGGCCGGTGAGGAGGTCGCGAAGATGGTCGCCCGGCGAGACGGCGTCAGTGTCGCTTCCATCCGGCCCTCCTGGATTCAGTACCCCGGCGAGTACAACTGCCGCGACGTGGCCGAGGGCGACCTGTCAGGGGGTGCCGGCAACTGCTGGTCCTACGTCGACGTACGCGACGTGGCGGGCGCCGTGGCGGCTGCACTGGACGCCGAGTTCGGGGGTCACGAGGCCTTTCACGCCGCCGCAGCAGAGAACTACGTCGGCCGCCCGACCGCCGACCTCGTGGAAGCCCACTGGGGCGAGGTGCCCGCACGCTGTGAACTCGACGGTGAGCAGTCCGCCCTCTCGACGGCGAAAGCCGACGGGCTGTTGGACTGGGCACCCGAGCACACCTGGCGAGATGGGGCCGACGCGACCGTCGACGAGCCGAGCCTGCTGGGAGAGTGACGACCCCCCTCAGAGCCTGTAGGCGACGGCCCTCGTACCGTACATGACGACGGTCCGGCCCGACCCGGTGGCCCCGCGCCAGCCCCCTCCCGTGTCAATCGAGTCGATCTGCCGTCCGGTTTCGTGCTCATAGGCCTGTGGGCGGTCTGCGCCATCGAAGACGATGCCCGACTCCAGCACGACCGGCGGGAAGGCGTAGCTATCGGTGTCACCCTCCTTCCATCGCACTGCCCCAGTATCGGCGCTGAGCGCGTAGAACGTGTCCGTGGGGCGGGTTGCCCCCCCTCCCCACGGGTAGACAAACACCGTGTCGTCGGTCGTAGCGGTCTTGGCGTGGGGCAACCTGCCGCTCACCTCGGTCGTCCAGGCCTGGGTGCCGCCCTCGAGGTCGATGCCGACGAACGTCCCGTTGCCGCCGCCGACGACCGTCGACCCGACGACGGGGGTCAGCCAGTTCAGCGAGACATCGTCGACGGTCCACTGGGCCGTCCCGTCCGGGTCGTAGGCAGTCACCGCTGAATCCTCGGCGACCACGAACTGCCCGTCCCAGGCTCTGACCGAGTTACCATCGGCCTCGGTAGGTTGTGCGGTCTGCTGGCCTGATTCCTTCTCGAAGACGAAGACCGCGCCCGCGCCGCTGACGGCAACGTGCTCGTCCGTGGTCGCAACCAGACTGTATCCCGTACTTTTGTCGGCCGTCGTCGTCCAGCGGGACTCGCCTGTGTCCGGGTCGATTCGCTGCATCGTATTGCTATACAGTATGAACAGCCCGTCGTCGTCGATAGTCACCCCGCCGAGGTAGGTGTCCAGCGGCAGCGCCCACTGCTCGGTACCGTCCTCGAGCGACAGCGCGGTCAGTTCGGATTTCGTGCCGAGGTACGCCGTCTCCCCGTCGCCGGTCGCTCTGAAAGCCCAGATCGGGCCGTCGTCGTCCTCCAGGCCGGTCTCCCACAGTTTCTGGAAGTCGACGCTGTCGGTCTGGCGCTCCGTCTCCCCGAGCCGTCCCACACAGCCCGCCAGCGAAGCACTCCCCACCAGCGCCACGTACGTCCGTCGTCGCATGCCACTGGATACAGCCGAGAGAGTGATAAGATTACTTCTGCAAAGATAGAAAGGAAAACCGACGGCCTGCTGGACTGGTCGCCCGAGCACGCGTGGCGGGAGGGCGCCGTGGCGACGGTGACGCGCCGAGCAGTCCGCCGACGCCGGTCAGAGCCTGACGGCGGCTGCCCTGGAATCGTATATGACGGCGGTGCGGCCCGACCCGGTGGCCCCGTACTGGTACCCTCCCTCGTGGGTGGAATCGATCACCGTTCCGGTCGTGTGCTCGTAGGCCCGTCCGCGGGAGCCGTCGTGGATGACGACCCCCGACTCCAGCGCGACCGGTGGGAAGGCGAGGTCCGAATCGACACTCTGCTCCCATCGCACCGCCCCAGTGTCGGCGTCGAGCGCGTAGAACGTCTCCCCGTCGAACGGCCCCGGGTAGACGAACACCGTGTCGTCGGTCCCAGCGGTCATGGGATTTTCGAGCTCGCCGTCTACCCCAGTCGTCCAGGCCCGGGTACCGCTCTCAAGGTCGACGCCGACGAACGACCCGCGGCCGCCGCCGACGACCATCGACCCGGCGACGGGGGTCAGCCAGGACGCCGAGGCGTCGGCGGTCCACTGGGCCGTCCCGTCGGGGTCGTACGCAGCCACCTCGTTGGAATCGGCGACCACGAATCCCCCGTTCCAGCCTCTGGCCTGGCTGTTGGGCGCAGCGGGGAGTCGCCCGGTCTGCTGGCCCGATTCCTTCTCGAAGACGACGACCGTTCGGTTGCCGCCGCCGGCTGCGACGTGGTCGTCCCCGGTCGTCACGTAACTGGTGTACAGTAACTTGTCGGCAGTCGTCGACCAGCGGGACTCGCCAGTGTCCGGGTCGACCGCCTGCACCGTTTTCTCCTGCAGTGTGTAGAGTCCGTCGTCGTCGACAGTCACCCCGTCGAGGGGAGTATCCAGGGACAGCGTCCACTGCTCGGTGCCGTCCGCCAGCGACAGCGCGGTCAGTTCGGATTCCGTGCCGAGATACGCCGTCTCCCCGTCGGCGGTCGCCTGGTAATCCTCGAGACTAATCCTGCCCTCGTCGTCCGGCAGGTCGGCCGCCCACAGTTTCTGGAATTCGAGGTCTTCGGTATCGTACGTCGGCTCCTCGTCTGTCGCCACCGCATCTGTCTCCGCCTCGTCCGTCTCCGCCTCATCTGGCTCTTCCTCGTCTGTCTCCGCCTCGTCCGTGTTCCCGGGCCGTCCCACACAGCCCGCGAGCGAAGCACTCCCCAGCATCGCCACGTACGTGCGTCGTCGCATACCGGCCTACTCTGACGGCTTGATTTAAAACGGTTGGGCTGCACAGATAACAGCAGCCGACAGAACGCAATACGTAACAGCCCGAATCCAGTACACAGGGTAATGAGCCGGTCTGGAGCCTTCTGTCCGAAGTGTGGCGACGAGTTCGAGCCACCGGAGGACCGCCCCGCGCTCCCGGGCCCGAAGCGGGACTCCGAGCGGGTCCTCTGTGACGCCTGCTACTTCGAGGAGTTCGACCTGGTGGACGCCCCCGAGACCATCGAGGTCCGGGTGTGTTCCCAGTGCGGGGCGGTCCACAAGGGGAACCGCTGGGTCGACGTTGGCGCGGACGACTACACCGACATCGCCGTCGAGCAGGTCAGCGAGGCCCTGGGCGTCCACGTCGACGCCGAGGCCGTCGACTGGCAGGTCGCGCCCGAACAACTCGACCGCAACAACATCCGGATGCACACGGAGTTCTCGGGCGTGGTTCGGGGGACGCCGGTCCACGAGCAGGTGAGTGTCCCGGTGCGCATCTCGCGCCAGACCTGCAAGCGCTGCGGGAAGATTGCGGGCGGCTCCTTCGCCAGCGTCGTCCAGGTGCGCGCCGACGGTCGGGACCCGACCGACGAGGAGGTCGAGCGGGCAAAGACCATCGCACAGGAGTACATCGCCGAACGCGAGGCGACGGGGGACCGCAACGCCTTCATCACCGAGACCAACGAGATCGACGACGGGCTGAACATGAAGATATCGACGAACCAGATGGGCCACGGTATCGCCAAGCGCATCACGGCCCAGCTGGGCGGGGGCTACTCCGATTCGAAACGACTCATCACCGAAGACGAGGACGGGCAGAAGCTCTACCGGATGACCTACGCGGTGCGACTGCCCCGCTACCGCCAGGGCGAGATAATCGACCCCGAGGACGGCGACGGGCCGGTCCTCGTGACCTCGGTTCAGGGGAACCTGAAAGGGGTCCAGCTGGCGACCGGTGAGAAATACGAGGCCCAGTTCGAGGAGGGCGAAGCGCCCGACGCCCGCCGGCTGGGCTTTCGCGAGGACGGCCAGCCGACGACGCTCGTGGCGGTCGAGGACGAGAACGCCGTCCAGGTGTTAGACCCCGAGACCTTCGAGAGCGTGACCGTCCCGCGGCCGGCGTATCTGGACACCGACGCCGACGAGGTGCCAGTGTTCAAGAGCCACGCGGGGCTGCACGTCCTGCCGGCGGCCGAGAGCGACGATGAGTGAGGACGGCGACGGGTCGGCGGACGCCGACTCGGAGGCCGAGGCCGACCTCGATACCCGCCACCTGGCCGTCGTCGTCGCGAAACCCCGCGCGGAGTCGGTCATCGACGCACTCGAAACGGAGGGCGTCTACGACGACGGCCGGAGCGTCCAGTCGTGGGACGACGACGGCGTCGCCCTCCCGGTGACCGCGCCGCCCGAGACCGTCGAGGTTCGGGACATCGTCCAGCAGGTCGGCGAACGCCGGCTCCGGAGTCTCGACGACCACCTCCGCCAGCGCGGGTGGACCGACGAGGAACTCGACGCCGCGCCCTCGTCGTGGGCCGTCGTCGGCAGCGTCGTCCTGGTAGCGATGGGCGAGGCCCCCCGGCCCACCGAGGTCGGCGAGGCGCTGCTCGCGCTCCACGGCGAGGCCGACACCGTCCTGGCCCGCAACGGTATCAGCGGCGCCCACCGGGAACCCGACGTGACCGTCGTCGCGGGCGAGGGCGACACGGAGACCGTCCACACCGAACACGGCACCGAGTACGCGCTGGACCTCGCCGAGGTGATGTTCTCGCCGGGGAACAAGGCCGAGCGGGCGCGGATGGGGGAGGTTGTCCGCGAGGGCGACGGAGCGGTAGCGACAGAGCCCTCGGAACGAGCGAGCGGTGCAACCGCGAGCCAGCCCGGAGAGCGCGTACTGGACATGTTCGCCGGCATCGGTTACTTCACGCTGCCGATGGCACGGGCCGGCGCCGAAGTCACCGCCGTCGAACACAATCCGACGGCGTTTCGCTATCTCGTCGAGAACACGATGCGAAACGGCGTCGACGGGCTGGTCCACCCGTATCGGGCGGACTGTCGCGAGGTCGTTGCGGCGGGCCTCGACGGCGGCCCCGTCGACCGGGTGGTGATGGGCTACTACGAGTCCTGGGAGTATCTCGACCACGCGCTGGCCGCGCTCACGCCGGGCGGCACCCTCCATATGCACGAGACCACGCCCGAGCATCTCGTCTTCGACCGGCCGATAGAGCGGCTGGAGGCCGCCGCGGCCGAGGCCGACCGCTCGGTCGAGATACTGGATACGCGCCGCGTCAAGAGCCACAGCGAAGGGGTGGTCCACGTGGTCGTGGACGCGAGAATCGACTGACTAGAACAGCGGTTTCAGTTCACCGTCGCCGCTCCACAGCAGGTCCGAGAGCCGGTCGTCGGCCGTCTCACTGACCTCGCGCATCGAGCGCTGGGTCTCGATGGCGATAGCCTGCAGTTCCTTGACCCGCGGAATATCACTCACCCCGGAGAGCAACACCGCCGCCGACACCTCGTCGGCGTCGGGTACTGGGAAGTCCCCGCCGCGGACTTCCCTCGTCCCGGTGGCCTCCTCCAGCCAGCTGCGGGCCTTCTCGACGCCGCTGCGTGAGAGCATCTCGGGCGGGCCGGCGACGACGACCAGCGCGCGCTCGGCGCTGGTTATCTCACAGGGCAACGTGAGCCGGCCGAGCGTGGCCTGGCGCACGAGTGCGAGAATTCTGGGCGTGGCGTCGCTGACGTCGGGGCGGCCCTTGCCGCCGAAGAGACCCCGCTTGCGCTCGATGGGCGAGCTGGCGTACCCAAAGGTCGAGACGCCGCCGCTGCCGAGCGTGTTGATTATCTCGCTGGCGTCGACGACCTGCTCGGGGACGGCCGAGCCGTCCGTCTCGCCGGCGGCAAAGAGGACGCCAAAGCGCCGGGCCAGTTCCTCGTTGGCCCTCGCGAAGCCGCCCGCGAGGCTGTCGGTCCCACTGGCCATCGTGTCGTTGTCGTAAACGACGAGGTTGTCGACCTCGCGGACGAACGTCTGGAACGAGCGGGCGGCGTTCAGGGTGTAGATACCCCCCTCGTCTTTCCCCGGGAGCAGCCCCAGCCCGTACACCGGCTCCTCGTACCGGCGGCGCAGTTCCTTCGCGAGGTACGGCGCGACGCCCGAGCCCGTGCCACCGCCCAGCCCGGCGACGAGCAGGAACGCGTCTATCTCGTGACTGGGCATCCCCGCGACGGCGTCCATGACGACTTCGCTGTCGGCCGCAGCGATGTCGGCCCCGAGTTCGTTGTCGGCGCCGACGCCGTGGCCCTTGACGCGGTCGGTCCCGATGAGCAGCCGCTTCGAGACCGGAATCCGGTCGAGTCCGAGCAGGTCGGCCTTGGCGGTGTTGACAGCGAGCGCGTCGACGACGATGTCGCTGTCCGTCCGGTCGGCGTACTCCAGGAACGCTTCGGTCACCTTGCCGCCCGCCTGTCCAACCCCGATAAGTGCGAGACGCATATGGAGACTGTGTGGGAGTGTCGGCTTAACAGTATGGAGGGCATCTGGAACCGACGAACAGGGGTCGACGACACGTGTCGGCCTGTCGTAACGCCTAATTGGGAGTCGGCAAAAGGAGCGGTATGGACAGACAGCAGATTATCGCTATCATCCTCGTCTTCCTGATGGTCGGCTCTTCGTTCGTCTACGGCGCGGCCTTCCTCATCTAGTCCCACACGTCGGAGAGGGGGTGGCTGTCGCCGGACCGGGACCCCGAGCGGCTGTGCCGGCGTTTCGCACTCGCCGAGATGCCCGCGAGCGCCCGGTCCGGTGCGAACGCTGGCAGGTCGGGCTCGGAGAGGCGGTCGACCTGCTCGGCGAACCAGTCGGGCATATCGGTGCGGGCGCGCTCGAAGAGGTCGACCAGCGACGCGTCGGCCAGATAGGTCGCGCCGTGGTCGTCGGGTGCACGCACCACGCGCCCGCAGGCCTGGATGACGGTCCGCAACGCCGTCCGGTAGTACCAGCCCCACTGGCCGTCCTCCAGACGCTGGGCCACCCGTGAGTCGCGGGTGTTGGGGTAGGGAGCCTTGCAGAGCACCTGCCACCGGCACAGATCACCCTCCAAATCGAGGGCCTCCTCCATCTTCACCGAGAGAAAGCAGTCGGGATTGTCGCTGCGCTTCCAGGCCGACAGCGCCCCGTCGCGGTCCTCGGAGTCGTGGCTCCGCACGCGGGGCCCGACACCGAACTCCGTGAGCAGTTCGTCCAGTTGCTCCTGAATCGCATACGAGTGACAGTGGACCAGCCCCTTCTCGTCGGGGTGGCGGGCCATCGCCCGGACGATAGCGCGCGCAACTTTTGGAAGCGTCTCGTCGCGGTGCTCGTAG
Source organism: Haloarcula salinisoli (assembly GCF_019599405.1). Taxonomy (NCBI): domain Archaea; kingdom Methanobacteriati; phylum Methanobacteriota; class Halobacteria; order Halobacteriales; family Haloarculaceae; genus Haloarcula; species Haloarcula salinisoli. Next base: position 63,210 of record NZ_RKLQ01000002.1, read on the forward strand.
GTCATCTTCCCCTGGGTGATGTCGTACAGCGGGCGGTTCTGGACGGGGAAGGTGTGGCCCACCTCGACGAGGGCCACGTCGGCGGGGTCGAGGCCGACGTTCCGACAGAAGGCGTCCTTGTTCAGGATGGTGGCCGAGAGGAGGGCAAAGCGGTTCCCGCGGTCCCAGACGGTGTGTTTGAGGTACTTCTCGGGGTTCATCGGCTTGACCGTCACGGGCGCGCCCTCGCCGCCGTTCTGGTCGACGACCCACGTGGTCGCGCTCTCGGGGTCCCGGTAGTCCTCCTGGAACCACGAGAGGTCGCTGCGGAGCTTGTTCAGCGAGTCCCGCTCGGCCACCTCGTCGGGCGAGAGCTCGGCGTTGCCCCGCAGCTCCTTGACGCGGCGTTCAGTGACGTGCTCGATACGTTCGGCGAAGTTGACGGCCTGGTCGAGCCCGTCGAGGTCGGGCACGTCCAGTTCGCCCCAGAACGGAATCGTCGACGGCGACAGCTCGATGGTGGCGTACATCTCGGCCCACTCACCCAGCCCGTGGGCCTCGTCGACGACGACCACGTCCCGCTTGCCGAAGACGTCGCTGCCGGCGGTCTGCATGAAATAGGCCAGCGTCATCGCGGCGATTCGCCGATTGGAGGCGATAGCGCGGTCGGAGAAGTACGGACACCGATGCTTGACCTGGCAGTCGAACTCGCGTTCACGGACACAGGGGGCCTGGTCGACCGGCGTGTCCGTCTCGCCCGGCAGGATACAGTCGTAGTTGTTCTTCCCGCGGATGACACAGAGGTCTTCTAGCAAAGCGTCTTCGGCCACGTCGTCGAGCTGTGAGACCTGCGGGGTCGTGTAGTAGGCGTCGACGACCTGTTCCGGTGCGGCCTCGCCGGCGGTGCGGGCCGTGCCCGCGATGGCTCTGGCAAGCAGGGACTTGCCGCTCCCCGTGGGGGCGCGGACGAGAACGACGTCCTTGCCGCTCTCGAATGCCGTGCGGATATCGGAGAGAGCCTGCTTCTGGTTGCCCCGATAGCTCGGGGCCGGGAACTCGTCGTGAATCCGCGCCGGGTACACGAGCGAACCGAACGGTCGGGTCGGGGTAAACCTTTCCTGTCGGTCGATGGAGGTGGAGCGAACGCCCGCAGTCGGCGCAGAGACCAGCCGACGCGTGGGGCGTGTTCACACCCACTCGGTCGTGGTAGTGGTACCCTCGGAACTCTTATACATATACCCCCTGTACGTTTGTTTGTAATGGCAAACGGTAAGGTTGATTTCTTCAACGACACAGGCGGCTACGGTTTCATTTCGACTGAGGACGCGGACGAGGACGTTTTCTTCCACATGGAGGACGTTGGCGGTCCGGACCTCGAAGAAGGCGAGGAGATCGAATTCGACATCGAGCAGGCCGACAAGGGCCCCCGCGCGACGAACGTCGTCCGCAACTAATTGGATTTCCGGTCGCCTCGGCGACCACATCTGATACTTTGTTTTATCGACGCTCACCGCCGAGCGGTGGCGCTGACCTGATACGACCAGTTAAAACACTGGGTTAGACTGCCGGGCCAGCAACTGCCCAGCCCGTTATACGGACATCGACCGCGAACCCGGAACTGCCGGCACAGTCCCCGCGACCGGCCCTCCGCCCCCTGGCGGCGGTCCCCGACCGCCGCACTCTGTTCGAACACAGTTTAATTAGTTGACAGCTCTTAGCCACTTGTACGATGGCAGACACGACCAACCACGAGACGCAGTTGACCAGAGCGGAGACCGCACAGTTCCTGCGTTCCATCGCAGACGAGCTAGACGCCGACAAGGACCGCATCCGTGTCGCTATCGGGAACAAGCGCGTCCAGCTCTCGCCGCCCGAGCGCATCGCCACGGAGGCGACGGTGACCGAGCGCTCCCGCCGCCTCCGGAAGGACGTCGAGGAGCTGGAACTGCGGTTCAAGTGGACCCCGACGAAGGCGACGGCGGAGGCGGCGGCGGATGGGGGGACGCCGGACGACGCCCGGTCAGAGTGATGGCCGAAACAGCGCCAGCGCCGGTTCTGCAGGGAGCGGTCGCGACAGAGTCTATCGTCAGCGGCGTCCTCGTCTTTCTGGTGAGCTTTCTGGTCGGAACGGTGGCGATAACCGTCGGTGCCCAGGTACTCGTCGACCGGGACACGGGGTACCGCCGGGCGGCCGTCACCGCCCTGTTCGGCGCGTTCGTCTACGCGCTGGTGGGCGTCTTCTTCGGCTGGATTCCGCTGCTTGGCCCGATTCTAATGTTGCTGGCCTGGGTCGGTGTCATCAACTGGCAGTACCCCGGCGGCTGGGGGACGGCGCTGGGCATCGCCTTCGTCGCCTGGCTCGTCGCCGTTCTCATCCTCTACGGGCTCTCCCTGCTGGGTATCGCGACCGATGCCTTCGGGATTCCTGGGGTGTAATTCAATCGTCCAGCGCCGCGACGTCCGCTTCCGTCACCTCGCGGTCGTCGGGTAATCGGTCGATGCAGTCGTAACAGAGCAGGTGTTCGGTGTCGTCACCGAGTTCCAGAATAATCCCCTCAGTCGGACGGCTCTCCTGTGTCCAGATGTTGGCGATGCCCCCGCCGATGGACACCGAGTCGCCACAGCCGTCACAGGAGTCCGAGGCCATACCCCGAGTAGCGGCCTCGCGCCTAAGGCCCTTCCTTTCGATGTCGGCCCACTTACACGAACCTATGGACGTCGACTGCGAGGGGTGTGCGGGCTGCTGTATCGACTGGCGGCCCCTCACCGACCGCGATATCGACCACGAGCGGACCGGCCCGTTCGACCCGCTGGACGACGCGTACAACCTCGTCCCGCTCACACGAAGTGAGATTCGAGAGTTCATCGAGACAGGGTACGGCGACGCCTTGCGCCCGCGGCTCTGGCGAGCCGCCGACGACCGGAGCGTCACGCTCGACGGCGTCGACGTGGCGGCCATCGACGGGCGGCCGGTCTTCTTCGTCGGCCTGCGGAAACCGCCCAAACCCGTCGCCCCGTTCGCCCGGCCGACGACGTGGCTCCGTAGCTGTGTCTTCCTGGACCCGGACACGCTGCAGTTACTGGTGGCTGTACGTTCGTAACGATATTCGCCACCCCGGGTGGCGAATTACGTCAGTTTGTTACAGCCACCAGTAAGTGTCGCATCCACGGCGACGACCTGTATCCAGACGCCTGCAGCACCTACCCCGGCGAGAACCTGCTGCTTTCGACCGAGACCGAGTGCGAACGCGTCGAGACGGTCCACGGCGGCCGGCGGCTGCTCGACGACGAGCCGCCCGACGTTGCCCCCATGTTCGGCCCCGGCGCGGTCGGCGAGCGCGTCTTCGCCCACCCCGACCCCGACCGGGTGGCCGGGCGCATCGAGCGCTTTCGCGACGGGGAACTGACCCGCGAGGACCGCGCGGAGTTCGTCGCTGTCGCCGCCGCTTCGAGTCCCGGAACGCTCGCGGTCAACGACGACCGCTACGAGCAGGTGCTCGAACAAGTGCTGCGGGCCGACTCGTGGGCCGGTCGCGCTATCGACCGGTGGGCCAGGGCGGCCGACGCGGTGGGGGAGCGGGCCGCCGACGCTCCCGAGCCCGGTGACGTGGAGGACGGCGACGGCGCGCCTCCGACGCCGGGGTGGTGAACCGGTCGACAGGGCATTTTAACAGCCTGCGGCCCTCCCTGTGGGGTATGCACGCACAGCCGGGCGGGGGCAAGTGGTGAGCAACGAGGCCCCCCGCCCCGACTACGGCGAAACGTGGGTGTACGAGAGCATCGTCGGAGCCTTACCTGGTATCCGGCTGCCGACGTGGGCCGCCCTGGCCATCCAGCTCGTCGTCTTCGAGGTCGCCGTCGTCGGCCTCTCGTGGTACTACGACACCTGGAACGTCGCCATCGCGGCGACGGCGGTCATCTTCGTCGCCACCGTCGGCAGCATCGAGATGCTCCGCATCAGCACGCTCGTCCGCCGTATCGACGTCCCACCGACCTACCGGGCGCTCCTCTTCTCCTCGAACATGGAGGTCGTCCTCTCGGTGCTCGCCTACATCGCCCTGCTGACCCATATCTTCGTCTTCGACCCGCAGACGGCGAGTTCGCCGCTGCTGAACACGCTCTTTGGTCCGGAGCCGCCGGTGCTGGTCGTCTATCTCATGTTGCTCATCCTCTGGGACATCTGCTACCGCATCGGCACCGGCTGGTGGGCCTCGGTCACCGGCCTCTGGCGGTCGCTGCGCTTCCAGTTCGAGCCCGACACCGCCCGGGTGTTCCAGCGTGCCGACATCGAGACGTGGGGCTTTGGCGTCCTCCAGCTCGTGCTCGTCCCGTTCGTCCTGAACCAGCGGGTGCTGCTCGCGGCGCTGCTCGCTCACGTGACCGCCGTCACAGTCGTCACTGGCGTCTCCGTGGCGCTGTTGCAGGTCAGGTCCAGAAACGGCTTTACTCGGAGTTGATCTGTTTGAACTGGTCCAGCAGCTCCTCGGTGGACTCGCCGCCGTCGTAGCTCACCTTGCCGTGGTAGGCTGTCCTGTCGTCGTCCTCCGAGAGGTCAACCTCGTTGTTCTTGCGCTCACGGCGTTCGTGTTCGTCGTCGTCGTATGCTCCCATCGACATAAGTTACCACACCTAACGTAGTGTGGTAGCAATTATCAATCTAACGCCGAACCTTTTTCACCCGGGGCCTCGCGCTCGCCAGCGGCGAGCCCTCGACCCCGGGCCAAAAACGTTCGTCAAAAAGGCCGGAATCTCACTGCGTTCGATTCCGGTGTCCTGCGGGAGCACCGCGACCGCAGGGCTCGAAAGACGAGTGAAACGAGTCTTTCGGTGAACCGCGCTCGCTCCGCTCGCGCGGATATCGCCAGCCACGGACTGTTCGGTCGTCATCACGGGGTCTGCCGTATGCTACCGCCCCCAACGGAACGCACAAGACCACTGACTGTTTATAACGCACCGTGGCTGGCCCGATTCGATTTCGACATTCGACGGAACGCTGGAACGAGGACCGTGTCCGGCGTGATTTACTCTCACCGCTTGACGATACGTTCGGCGCGGAACTGAACGGCCCGTGGTTCGCCCCACCGGAGGGGTGGGCGGCCCGCCGGCTGGAGATGGACAACGGCGACCTGGCGCTCTTTATCTGGAACGGACAGGAGGCCTACTGGCTCGGCAACACGAAGACGCCCGAGACCCTCTGGCGGACGGACAAGCAGCGCTTCGAGCGCAGTCCAGAGCCCATCGCCGAGTGGGCTCAGCGGGAACTGCTCGCCCAGCTGGAAGTCGAGGACCCGTGGCTCACCGAGTACGAGACGCTCGCGTACTTTTTCCTCCCCGTCTTTCTCTCGAAGGACGGCCGCGACTCCACGCGAACCTTCTTCCGTGACCACGCCGGCGGCTTCCCCGACGCCGACCGAGAGGCGGGGTTGCAGTTCTACGACGACTTCCTGGCGACGGGCGTCCTCGACGACTACCGCTACACGATGGCAAGCAAACTCGGCACGAGCCAGGGCTTCGACCTCGCGCGGATGCAGGCGACGATGGGGGAGTTCAATACCGCGAAGCTGCTCGTCGACGCGGGCAACGACATCGTCCCCGAAGTGGAGCTGGCGTCGGGCCACTCCGTGGACTTCCGGGTCGAAGACACCCTCGTCGAGGTGACCCGCCCCCGGCCGCCCAACCGGCGGAAAGTCGACACCGCCATCGGGGCGCTGAAAGCCTCCGGTGACGCCAAGACACGCGACCAGCTGGCGGCCCACCCCGGGGCCGTGCTAGTCGTGGACTGCAGCTCCTTCCACGACGACGAGTGGGCACGAGTCCTCGCCGAGAAACCGAGCGTCGGCTACGAGCCCCTCGTCGCCTTCCGCTACCGTCCCGACGGCCGCCTCGAAGGGTACGCACGGGGCTCTGTCCCCTTCCCGCTCCCGTTCTGACGGCGCCGGCCCACCGTTTGTTCCGGCATTTCGGCGGTAAATATACTCGGTAACAAGGCAAACGTTTCATACTCCCCTGACGAACGCGGCGATAGCGGCCGACCACTCGGCCGGGATACATATGGACGTAGACCAATTCATCAGCGATAACAGGCCCGACGAGGGTGGCGACACCTTCCAGCTAGAGAACAGCAAGCTCCTCGATATCGCCGTCGACGGCTCGGTCACGGCGAAGGCCGGCTCGATGGTCGCCTACGAGGGCGACCTCACCTTCACCGGGAGCTCGAACGCCGAGGGCGGCCTCACGGGGTTCATCAAGTCGAAGGCGACCAGCGAGGGGACACCCGTCATGGAAGTGGAGGGGACCGGCCACCTCTACGTCGCCGACCAGGCCAAGGATATCCAGGTGCTGGACCTCGACGCCGGTGAGTCCATCTCGATAAACGGCAACGACGTCCTGGCCTTCGAGTCGAGTGTCGACTACAGCATCTCGACCATCGGCAGCCTCTCGGGGAGCTCCGCGGGCGGCCTGACGAACGTCTTCCTCGAAGGGCCGGGGAGCATCGCCATCACCACCCACGGCAGCCCGCTCGTGCTCACGCCGCCGGTCAAGACCGACCCGCAGGCGACGGTGGCCTGGAGCGCCAACAACTCCCCCTCCAGCAGCGTCAACCGCAGTCTCACGGACATGATCGGCCAGTCCTCCGGCGAGCAGTACCAGCTGGAGTTTACGAATCCCGACGGGTTCGTCGTCGTCCAGCCCTTCGAGGAAGCCAACCCCCAGCAGTAGCGACACAGCCCGCTTTTATTTCCGGCCCGTCTACGCCGTCCCATGCCTCACGTCGCCGAAACGCACATCGTCAACCGCGAGCGCGTCCAGCCGACCCACGCCAACAACTACGACAGCGCCCACGGTGGTATCGTGATGAAGTGGATGGACGAAATCGGCGCGATGTCGGCCATGCGAGCCGCCCAGCAGTCCTGTGTCACCGCCCAGATGTCACGGGTCGACTTCGAGCGGCCCATCCCCATCGGTGACAACGCCCTCGTCGAGTCCTACGCCTACGCAACCGGACGAACGAGCGTACGGGTGCGGATAGACGTCAGCGCCGAGAACCCCCACACCGGCGAGACCGAGTCGACCACCTCCGCCTACGCCACCTTCGTCGCCGTCGAGGACGGCAAGCCGACGCCGGTCCCCGACCTCGAAGTCAAAGGCGAGCGCTGCAAGGAACTCCAGGAGAAGGCGCTGGCCGAGGAACCAAATAGGGAGTGAGCGACCACGCTACGGTCGCGAACGCCGAAAGACGCTGCGCGTCTCTCGTAATCGAGGGGCGGGTAGCGAGGTTCCAGCGAGACGGCTACACGCCCAGTTGTGTCGCCACGTCGGTCGCCGCGTGGACCCGTGAGACCTCCTCGAACGTGACAAACGAGACTCGGTCGCGGATGGGTTCAAATCCGGACTGTTCCAGTCGCTTCTCGAACTGGGCTTCTCGACGTCCGGTGCCCGCTGGTACAGTGTCTTCAGCGTCGCGTACCCCCCGTTGTCCCGCATCACTGTCGCGACCGCCTCGTACTGGTACGTCCTGTCACACAGTGGCGAAGCCGCGATCATAAATCCGTTCCCCAGAAGATGGCCGGAATTTGAACTACGCGAAGACGGTCCTGCTCGTCTCGCTACGCTCGACTGCGCGGGCTGCGTCTTCTCTCGATTCAAATTCCGCATACAGCTTTCGCTCCTCACGTCCGTTCGTCGCAGAAAGCCTAGGCCGGAATTTGAATCCGGGGTCTCGTCCTTACCAAGGACGCGCTTTACCGCTAAGCTACCCAGGCGCACTTCTCTCTATCCGGCAATTGTCTTTAGGCGTTTCGATTCGTGCCCGCAATCAGTGGTCGGCGGCGGCTTCGGTCCCCTGATTTGCCCCGGTGTGGCTGGCCAGTTCCTCGGCCACCCCTCCGCTCAGCACGGTCTCGGCGTCGGGCAGCCCGTCGGCAGCCAGGTCGGCGCCGACCGCGCGCAGTTCCGTCGTCGGCTCGTGGCCGCTGGCAGTGACGCCGGCGACGACGGCGAGGTCGCAGATGTCGACCTCCAGATTGCCGTCGAGGCTGTCGTCGCCCGTCGTCCGCAGTTCGGTCTGGTCCTTCCCGAACTCCCGGACCACGTCGACGGCGGCCGCGGCGGCGTCGGTCCGGGCCAGCAGGTAGAACCCGCGGGAGACGAGGATGTCGGCGATGAGAATGTCCAGGTCGGCGTCGTCGCGGTCGCCGGTGGTCCAGGGGTCGTCGTGGGCGAGCCGTCGGGTCAACACGAGGCCCTCGTAGATGAGCTGGACACCGGCGGCGCGGTCCGCGTCGCTGTCGGCGACCGGGATACCGCGAGCGGCCGCCTCGGCGACGAGTGTCAGCACGCCCGGGGCGAGCGAGGCGTCGTCGAGCCGGGCGGTGATACGGTCACGGAGTCGCTCGGGTTCGACGTCGTCGACACCCGCCAGCGCGGCACGGCGGACCGCCGCCACTTCCTCCATTGCCGAAGCGTAGCGGTGGCAAGGGCAAAGACCTTTGGAAACACCACCGCCAGCAGTGACATGATACGGACGACCGTCGAGGGCGACGTCTGCGTACTGACGCTCGCACGACCGGCACAGCGCAACGCGCTCGACAGTGGGGCCCTTCGCGACATGGAACGGGCCGTCGCGGACGCGACCGAGCCAGTCATCTATCTCCACGGTGAGGGGACGGCGTTCTGTGCCGGCGCGGACTTAGCGGAGGTGCGGACGCTCGATGGGGACGCGGCGGCCGACTTCGCCGCGCTGGGCCAGCGGGTCGGGAACGCACTGGAAGGGTACGACGGCGCAGTCGTGGCCGGTATCGACGGCGCGGCCAGAGGCGGCGGCGTCGAGCTGGCGCTTGCCTGCGATATCAGAGTCGCCACGCCCGCGGCGACGTTCGCCGAGACGGGCGTGACACTCGGGCTCTTTGGCGCGTGGGGCGGGACGACGCGCCTGCCCCGCGTCGTCGGCGAGGGCGAGGCGCTCGACCTCGCGCTGTCGGGCCGAACCGTCGACGCCGAGGCGGCCCTGCGGATGGGGCTGGTCTCGCGTCTCACCGACGACCCCCGCGCCGTGGCCGACGAACTGGCCGCGGTCGATGGCAGGGCGCTCCGGACGCTGAAGGAGCGACTGCGGGACGACGCCGACCAGGCGACCGGGGACGAGCGTGAGCGCGCGGCGTTCGCCGAGCTCGTCGACGCCGGGGCGTTCTAGGTAGCAGTACGTTCAAAACCCCCCGCTGCATACGGTAGTGCCAATGGTGGACTGCGATTACTGTGAGGCGTCGTTCGACGGCGAGGATGCGTACCTGGACCATCTCGCCGACGACCACGACGGTGAACTCGGCGCCATCGACCAGCGGCGCGTCGACAGCCGAAAGAGCGACGACGAGTCGGGTATCTCGCTGATGGCGCTGGCGGTCGGCATCGGCGTCGCCATCGCCATCGGCGCGACGCTCTACCTGTCGTTCTTCTCGGGCGGCGGCGGCAGCGATGGCGTCTCGCCCGACGGCATCGAAAGCGAGTCACTGAAAGACTCGGGTGACAGCGAGACACTCTCCGCGGTCGAGCAGTTCCCCAACGAGGGGACCCAACACGTCAGCGAGAGCCAGAACATCGACTACGAGCAGTCACCGCCGCTGTCGGGCCCCCACTACGACAGACCCACCGAGGGCGGGTTCTACGAGGAGTCCCAGCCGGCGGGTAACATCGTTCACTCGCTGGAACACGGTGCAGTCGTCATCTACTACGACGACGGCGCGCTGAACGAGTCCAGCCGGACCAGCCTCCAGGAGTTCGCACAGACCCACACCGGCACCTGGCGCAGCGTCATCGTCCTCCCGAACCCCAACGAGAGCGCCGAATCCGACTTCGTCCTGACGGCGTGGCGCAACCGGATGTACATGGACAGCTACGACGCACAGACCGTCTACGAGTTCCTCTCGGAGTTCCTCGGCCGCGGCCCCGAGAACCCGGTTCGCTAGGCTGGTTTCGTTTTACAGTTGAGGTTTGAATCGAGGTTATTACTGGACCAGATACTGTTGTGAACAGCCAGAAAGCCCCGGCCAGCCGGGTGGGTGGGACTGAAAGGGGCCGACCGTTCGGCGAAGGCGGCTGACGCAAGCACCTGCTGGAGCGCAGCGAAGCCCCCGAGCCGAACGGTCGGGGGCTTTCTGGCTGTCCGCGGTGCTGTCGATGGCCAATCGTACCGTGGTCTTCTCGCTCTCAGCACCGGCTACCGCTACACCAACCACAACCCCTAGCTGCGGAACGACATTTATTATCACGCACCCCCTAGGCGCCCCCGTGAACCGTACGGCAGCGCTCGACGCCGTCATCTTCGGGGTAGATATCCAGAGCGGTGACGTCCGCGGCGACGCACCCTCCTACGCGCTCGTGGTGTTCGACGGCGACGAGCTCCAGCGGGACGTCGTCTCACGGCGGAAACTCAGGCGGCAAATCGAGAGCGAGGAGCCCGCCATCGTGGCGACGGACAACATGTACGAACTGGCCGCCGACAAGGACCAGCTGGTCCACTTCCTCGGGTCGCTGCCCGACGAGACGAAACTGGTGCAGGTGACCGGCGACGAGCGACCGGAGCCGCTCTCGCGGGTGGCAAAGCGCCACGGCGTCCCCTACGGCAAGAAGCCGATGAAGGAAGCGGAAGCGGCGGCCAGGCTCGCCGCCGCCAACGTCGGCCAGGAGGTCTCTGCCTTCACCGACACGACGGAAGTGAAGGTCGCCCGCGGCCGCTCGACCGGAAAAGGGGGGTGGTCGGAGGACCGCTACACGCGGCGTATCCACGGCGCGGTCAAGAGCCAGGCCCGCGAGGTCGAGTCCGAACTCGACGCGGCCGGCCTGGCGTACGAGCGGGACGTGACCGAGAAGTACGGCGGCTTCTCGAACGCCGTCTTCCGGGTCGAGGGGCGGCCCCAGGACATCCCCGTCTCCACGCATCGGTCGGGTGACACCCGCGTCGAAATCGAGCGGGTCCGCCGGGACGGCATCGAGTTCCGCCCGCTGGCGAAACGGCGGGACCACGTCGTCGTCGGCGTCGACCCAGGCACCACGACGGCGGTCGCCATCGTCGGCCTCGACGGCGAGGTGCTCGACGTCTACTCCTCGCGGACGAGCGACCAGGCCGACGTCATCGAGTGGATAATCGAGCGCGGTCGCCCGGTCGTCGTCGCCGCCGACGTCCAGCCGATGCCCGAGACCGTCGAGAAGTGCCGCCGGTCGTTCGACGCGGCGGGCTGGGCGCCCGAACGCGATTTACCAGTCGACGAGAAGAAACACCGGACCCGAGCGGAGAGCTACGACAACGACCACGAGCGGGACGCGATGGCCGCCGCCCTCTATGCCTTCGACGGCCACGAGAGCCAGTTCGAGCGGGTCGCCCAGAAGGTGCCCGCGCGCCACGAGGTCGGCCCCGTCGTGGCCCGCGTCGTCGCCGGTGAGGAGTCAGTCGAGTCAGTGCTGCGGGACATCGAGGGCGAGGACGAGCCGGAGGAAGAAGGGGCCAGCCACCAGCCACGGGAACTCACCGCCGACGAGAAGGAGATAAAACGGCTCCAGGCCCGCATCGACCGCCTGGAAGACCACGTCGAGGAGCTCAAGGGGACCATCCAGCAGAAAGACGAGCAACTCGACGAGAAGGACAAACAGCTGGAGAAAGCGAGACAGGAGGGTCGCCGGGAGGTCCGCAAGGACCGCGAGGTCACCAGACTGGAGCGGCGCAACGAGGCGCTGGAACGGAAAGTCGAGGATGAGAAAGCAAAGCGCGAGGCCCTGAACGAGAAACTGGAGCGGCTCAAAGAGCTCTGGAAGCTCGACCACTCGAACTTCGCCGACGTCTCCGAACACGAGGAGGGGCTCGTCCCGGTGAAAGTCGTCGAGCAGTTCACCCGCGATGCCATCGACGAGGCCGACGAGCAGTTCGGGCTCGCGGCGGGCGACATCGTCATGTTCCGGGACGCCTCCGGCGCGGGCCGGTCGACGGCCGAGCGGCTGGCCGACGTCGACCCGCGGCTGGTGCTTCGCAACGAGAATCTCTCGGAGGCCGCCGACGAGGTGCTGTTCGACCACGAGATTCCCGTCGCCCCCGTCGAGATGGTCCCCGTCCAGGAGGTCGACGAACTCGCCATCGCCCGCGAGGAGGCCGTCGAAGAGGCCATCGACGACTGGCACGAGCGGGCAGAGGAGCGGCGGCAGGAACAGAACGCCGAGATGGTCGACCAGATTATCAGCGAGCATCGGGCCGATAGGCCGGTCAGTGGGGAGTAGCGGGGTTCCGAGCAAAGCGAGGAACCCCGACGGAACCGGGAGCGTAGCGACCCGTGGAGTAGCGAGATACCGAACGGAGTGAGGTATCTCCGAACAAGCGAGCAACCGAGGCGAGACAACGTTACCACCGCGATAGCGAGCGCCGTAGCCGTGACCGCTGTTGGCCGCGTCGGACTGGAACATCGACCAGCCGCTCCCGTCGATTGTTCGTTGCCCGTTATCAGGCGATGGGCTTGTCATCGTGCCCGCCCCACAGTCGCCATCCGGCGTGTCGGTGCTAGCGACGTTGATACAGCCCGCGTGGCCTCATGCGGATTGGTGTCGCTGTGTCCCAACCCTGGGCCCGATATACTGAGAAGAAACGACACCAATCCGTATCAGTGACTCCAGCGAGTATATATCCTCCCACCGAGCGCAAGCCCCCTCGATGACACGTCTACAGCGGACAGGGAGTCACAGTCCGGTAGCCGCGGCTACGACAGCGCGGTCAGCACGTAGACGCTGTTTTCTCCGCTTCTGTCGTGGCCACCAACGTAAACGGTGCCGTCGGCTACCGTCACCGGCGCGGACACGTTGACCTCAGTCTCGTGGGCCCACAGTTCGGTGCCGTCGGCCGCGTCCAGTGCGTAGAGGTGGTCGTCGATGCTCCCGGCGTAGACAGTGCCATCGGCCACCGCCGGTGAAGCATACACGTTCCGATCATTTTCGAAGCGCCACTGTTCGGTGCCATCAGTGGCGTCCACTGCGTAGAGGTAGTCGTCGTAGCCCCCAGCGTAGACAGTGCCATCGGCCACCACGACCGACGTTTCCCTATACCAGTCTGTCTCGAAAGTCCACTGCTCGCTGCCGTCCGTAGCGTTCAACGCGTAGACAGTGGCGGCTTGGGTCCCAACGTAGACAGTGCCATCGGCTACTGCCGGTGACGGTACCCACCCGTCTGTCTCGGTGCTCCACTGTTCACTGCCATCCGTAGCGTCCACTGCGTAGACGTGGTTATCGAGACTTCCGAAATACACCGTTCCATCGACTATCGCTGGCGACGAGTTCACCCCAGCATCCGTCTCGAGGGTCCACTCTTCGGTGCCATCAGTGGCGTCCAGCGCGTAGAGGGTGTCGTTACTCCCGACGTAGACGACCTCATCACGCACTACGGGTGACGAACCGGTCTGACTGTCCAGCTCGAAGGCCCACTGTTCGGTGCCGTCGACTGCATCCAGCGCAACGACGCTGCTGGTGGGCTCGCTAGTGACGTAGCTGTTCAGGCCAGTGGCGTAAACGGTGTCATCGACAACCGCTGGCGACGACGTCGCGCCCGAAGCCACTTCGGATGACCACTGTTCGGTGCCGTCGGCCGCGTCCAGCGCGTAGAGTTTTTCACTCGCGATATAGACGGTGCCATCGGCAACCGCGGGTACCGGCCCCACCGTCGCGTCAGTCCGGAACGTCCACTGTTCGGTAACGGGGGTAGTCGGACCAGTCGGCGGTGTGACGCTATCGGTAGCGACACTGTAACCGCTGTTAGCCGCGTCGAACTGGAACATCGGCCAGCCTATATCGTCGCTCGCACGTGTCTCAGTGTCGTCATCAGACGACGGCTCCTGGCCGGGAGTCGTCTCCTCCGTGGCCTCGTCAGACGACGCGTCTGAGCTACTATCGCCGGGACACCCCGCCAGCCCGGCAACGCCCACTGCACCAACGGTGGCGAGATACGTCCGACGGGTCTCCTGGCTCATATCCAGTTTTCATAACAGTACAGCGGGTAAGTATTTTCATTTGAGTAAGGGATGAAAAATATCACCTCGGTTGCCCGCCACAGGGTCGACAGTTGTCGGTCGATACCGGCGTCTGGATGAGCGACCGCGTTCCCAGTTCCGTTCCTCTCCGGCGAGCGGACACCGCCCACCGGTTCGCTTCGAGACACTGTGGCCTCGCCAACCGCGGAATACTTCATGCCCCCTCACCTACGCTCGCTCGACAGATGGACGCGCCGCTGTGGACCGAGACGCACGCGCCGGCACTCGAAGACATCCCACAGCCGGAGGCTCGCGAGCACCTCCAGGGAGCACTCCAGGAGCCGATGAACCTGCTGGTCCACGGGCCGAAAGGGTCGGGCAAAACCGCCGCGGTGCGGGCCTACGCCCGCGAGGCCCACGAGAACCCCGACGCCGACTTCACCGAGCTCAACGTCGCCGACGTGTTCGACATGACCAAAAAGGAGGTTGCGAACGACCCCCGTTTTTCCTCGTTCATCGACAGCAAGCGCCGGCGGGACTCCTCGAAGGCCGACCTCATCAACCACGTGCTGAAAGAGTCGGCCAGCTACACGCCGATGTCGGGGACGTACAAGACCATCCTGCTGGACAACGCCGAGGGGATGCGCGAGGACTTCCAGCAGGCCCTGCGCCGGGTGATGGAGCAGTACTACGAGGCGACGCAGTTCGTCATCGCCACGCGCCAGCCCTCCGCACTGATTCCCCCGATTCGCTCGCGCTGTTTCCCGGTCGTGATGCGCGCGCCGACCCACGCCGAGACCGTCGGCGTGCTGGGGGATATCGTCACCGCGGAGGGCGTCGACCACGACGACGACGGGCTGGAGTACGTCGCCGGCTACGCCGAAGGGGACCTCCGGACGGCGGTGCTTGCCGCCCAGACCACCTACGAGGAGACCGGCGAGGTGACGATGGAGACGGCCTACGAGACGCTTACCGGACTGGAAGCGGACGACGCCGTCGAGTCGATGGTCGAGGCCGCCGAGGAGGGACGGTTCACCGACGCCCGCTCGACGCTTTCCGACCTGCTCGTCGACGAGGGGTACGGTGCCGAGGACGTCATCGAAGAACTGCTCGACGTGGCCCGTTCGCGCTACTCCGGAGAGCGGCTGGCGACGGTCCACGAACTGGCCGGTGAAACCGACATGGCACTGACCGAAGCGGCCAACGAGCGGATTCACCTGTCGCGACTGCTTGCGGATATCGGGCAGCTCTCGGCGCAGTAACCGGTCAGTCGAAGACCGTCAGCCGGTCTCGTGCGGCTTCGATGAGGACGAAGCCGACAAAATAGACGGAGCCCACGGTGAACGCGAGCCGCCAGTCGACACTCCGGGCCGGGAACTCCACGCCCAGGAGCAGGCCGGAGGCGGCCGAAAAGAGGAGCCATATCCCGATGGTTCTGGCGGTGAGGGCCATCGTGGTCGGTCGTTGTGCCCGACCGGAAAAATTCGTTTCGTCCAGCAGCTCGGCGGTGGGTCAGTAGCTGAGTGAGTGGAGCGAGCGCCCCTACCCCAGCGAGGCGTTCGCCGCCCGTACGTCGCGGATATCCTGATACAGGTCGGCGACGACGTGGACCCACAGCGTCACGGCCGCCAGGAGCGAAAGCGTCGGTGCGACCACCCAGAGCACGGCGACCAGCGGGCCGCCGATGAGCATATGGCTGAGCAGGCGGTCGAGCTTGCCGAGTTCGTACTCGTGGAAGATAGACGCCTGGTCGGTAACGACCGCACGCGGGTTCCGCAGGCAGTAGCGAATCGCCCGCGGGTCGCCGGTGTTGTACCAGGCGACCAGAAAGTGGTCGAAGTCGATGCCGACCCCGACGACTGCGGCGAAGACGACCCAGCCAAGCCCGGTCAGCAGGTCCAGCCCGGCGTAGAGGCCGGCGGCCAGGCCGACGGCGACCGAGAGCAGGAAGTGGTCTCGCGAGTAGATAGGAATCCCTCGACAGTGGGTTCACAGAGGCGACACTTATCGGGTCCGTTCGGCTACCGGCAGTGACCCGTGTCGGCGCTGGCCGAGCGTGGTAGCACGGAGCGTGTGAGAGCTGAGTAGTGGCTTCGAAATCCTTTTAGGCGCTACGACGGGAATCTATGGACAACGAACCATGGAAATCGACATCATCGAGGAAGACGAGAATCCCATGTTGCACCGAACGGACGTCCGCTTCGAGGTCGTCCACGAGGAGGCCACGCCCTCCCGACTCTCCGTGCGTGACTCCCTCGCAGCCACGCTGAACAAGGACGCCGAAGAGGTCGTCATCCACAAGCTCGACACGAAGTTCGGGATGCGAAAGACCATCGGCTACGCGAAGGTCTACGAGAGCCCCGAGTACGCACGCGACGTCGAGCAGGACCACATGCTCGAGCGCAACAAGATCGTCGCCGACGGCGAAGAAGAGGCGGAGGAAGCATAGATGCCTCGCTCCGACTACTACGAGGACGGCGAGCTGACGAAGGAGATGTGCCCGCGCTGCGGTGACACGGTGCTTGCCGACCACGACGACCGAAAGCACTGCGGGAAGTGCGGCTACACCGAGTGGAAGTAAGGCGCGATGCGGATTCTCGGTATCGAGGGGACTGCCTGGGCAGCCAGTGCTGCGATCTTCGAGAGCGACAGTATAGAGCTCTCGAAGGCTCGTCAGAACGCAGCTTCTGACGGTGTGTACGAGTGTGCGGAGCTGGACGACCCCAGCGACGACCACGTCTTCATCGAGACCGACGCGTACCAGCCCGATAGCGGCGGCATCCACCCGCGCGAGGCCGCCGAACACATGAGCGAGGCGATTCCCGAGGTGGTCGAGACGGCTATCGACCACGCCCAGGAGCGGGCGGTTGCTGATTCTGCCCCGCCGATTGATGCGGTCGCCTTCTCGCGTGGCCCCGGTCTGGGCCCCTGTCTGCGCATCGTCGCCACCGCGGCACGCGCCGTCGCCCAGCGCTTCGACGTGCCGCTGGTGGGCGTGAACCACATGGTCGCCCACCTGGAGGTGGGCCGGCACCGATCGGGCTTTGACTCGCCGGTCTGCCTGAACGCCTCCGGCGCGAACGCTCACGTCCTGGGGTATCGCAACGGCCGCTACCGGGTGCTGGGCGAGACGATGGACACCGGCGCGGGCAACGCCATCGACAAGTTCACCCGCCACGTCGGCTGGCAACACCCCGGCGGGCCGAAGGTCGAACAGCACGCGCTCGACGGCGAGTACCACCCGCTGCCCTACGTCGTCAAGGGGATGGACTTCTCCTTCTCGGGCGTGATGAGCGCCGCGAAGCAGGCGGTAGACGACGATATTCCAGTGAACGACGTCTGCCGGGGCCTCGAAGAGACTATCTTCGGGATGCTCACCGAGGTCTCCGAGCGCGCGCTCTCCCTTACCGGCGCAGACGAGCTGGTGCTGGGTGGGGGCGTCGGCCAGAACCAGCGCCTCCAGGGGATGCTCAAGGAGATGTGCGAGCAACGCGGCGCAGAGTTTTACGCCCCGGAGAACCGCTTCCTGCGGGACAACGCCGGGATGATAGCGATGCTGGGCGCGAAGATGTACGCCGCCGGCGACACGCTCGAAATTGCCGAGTCCGCTATCGACTCGAACTTCCGGCCGGACGAGGTCCCGGTCACGTGGCGCGGGCGGGACCCAGTGGGTCCCGCCGGCGGAGCGAGCGGGCGACGCCCGCGAGCAGACGACGCGGAGACCGAACTCCAGGGCGCGGAGGCGACGGTCACCATCGAGGCCGACCGCGTCGTCAAGGAGCGCAACCCCCGGAGCTACCGGCACCCCGCGCTCGACGAGCGGCTGCGGACCGAACGCACCCGCCAGGAAGTGCGGCTGACGAGCGAGGCCCGCCACAACGGCGTTCCGACGCCGCTGGTGCTTGACGTCGACCCCGACGAGGCCCGCATCGTCTTCCAGCGCGTCGGGGCGGCCGACCTTCGGGAGTCGCTGTCGGCCGACACCGTCGGGGCCGTCGGCGAGCATCTCGCCCGCATCCACGACGCCGGCTTCGTCCACGGGGACCCGACGACGAGAAACGTCAGAGTCGGGGGCAACGAGACGGCTGACGGTCGTTCGGTGTTCCTCATCGACTTCGGCCTGGGCTACGCCACTGGCGAGCCCGAAGACCACGCGATGGATCTCCACGTGCTGGCCCAGTCACTGGCCGGGACCGCCGACGACCCCGAGGCGCTGTTTGAGGCGGCCCGCGACGCCTACCGCGACGAGAGTGACCACGCGGACGCCGTCTTCGCCAGCCTGACCGACATCGAAGGCCGTGGCCGGTACCAGTAGGGCGGCGGGACGAGCCAGAACCCACTCCTTGCTGGCCGTCGTAGCGACGGCAGATGCGCTATCTCGTCTGGGCTATCATCGCACTGCTTGGCTACACGGCGGTTCCGCCGCTGGTGAAACTCGCGACCGCGGACATCCCGAGCGACGTGGTCGTGCTCATCTCCAACGGCATCCTCGTCGTCGCCGCCGTCGGCATCATCCTCACCGCGGACGTCTCGGTGACACCGTATCTGACCCACGAACGGTCAATCTACGCCTACGGTGCGGGCGTCGCACTGACGGTGGGCATCATCTCGTACTACCGGGCGCTCGCGGCCGGCCCGGTCAGCGTCGTCGTCCCCATCTTCGGGATGTTCATCGCCACCAGCTCCATCCTCGGTATCGCCTTTCTGGACGAACCGCTCACGGCCCGGAAAGTCGCCGGTATCGGGCTGGCCGTCGCCGCTATCTACCTGACCTCGGTGGAGTAAGCGGTCGGGGTGGCCGGGCGCGAGTGGCGTGGCCTCGCCACGCCCGAGCGCCGACGGGGAAGGGCAGGGCGGCAGACAGAGCGAGAAAAGCTAAACCGGCCGGTGGCATCCGGCGAGCGAAGCGAGCCGGTTCCCCGGAATCGCGGCCTGCCGCGATTCCGGCCTTTTTCATCGACGTTTTTCGAGGAGCCCTCCCACAGCGCGCTCGGAGAGCGCGCGAGGAAGGGCGACGATGAAAAAGGTCGGGGGGAAGGAATTTAGTCCACCCGGGTGTACGGCCCCATATGGTAGACAAACCCCAGTCAGGGGAACTGTTCGGCGTCCCGTACAACTTCGAGCGGCCCAGCCTGAAGCGGCTCGTCTCCTCGTACTGGCAGCCCGGCGACGGGATGCTGGTCGAGAAGCCCTTCGGTATCGGCTACACGCTGAACCTGGCGAACTGGCGCGCGTGGATCGTGCTGGCGGTCGCCGGCGCGATGCTGTATCAGGAACGCCGGGGCGACGGCGAGGAGTTCGAGGGCGAGGAAGCCGACGAGCCAGTCGAAGTCGTCGTCGACTGATACTGCCGGCACAGCCGGGAGCCCGTTTTCGACGCCTCTTTTGCGGGCGACCGCCCTGGTAGCGGTATGCTCAATTTCGTGACGACCAACCCCGGGAAGGTCCGGGAGGCGACGGCGTACCTGGACGACGAGGTGGTCCAGTTCGACTTCGACTACCCCGAGGTCCAGGCCGACGAGCTCGGGGCGGTGGCGGCCCACGGTGCTCGCGAGGCCTACCGGGCGGCCGACGGGCCAGTCATCGTCGACGACGCCGGCCTCTTTATCGACGCCTTCGACGGATTCCCGGGACCGTACTCCTCCTATGTCGAGGACAGGGTCGGCATCGAGCGGGTCTGGCGCATGACCGAGCCCGAGGACGACCACAGTGCGGCCTTTAAGACTGTCATCGCCTACTGCGACGGGGACGATTTCGCCGCGACCCCGGACCCAGTGGACCGCGACGAGCGCCGGGGCCAGGACCTCGCCGCTGACGACCGCGGCGGGGCGACGACGGACGAACAGGTCGAGGGCGGGGAGGACGCGCTGCCGGTCAAGCTGTTCGAGGGGCGGGTCCCGGGCGAGATCGTCGCCCCGCGCGGCGAGGGCGGCTTCGGCTTCGACCCTATCTTCGAGCACGACGGGACCACGTTCGCGGAGATGAGCACCGACGAGAAAAACGCCGTCTCCCACCGCGGGCGGGCGCTGGCCAAGTTCGCGGAGTGGTACGCCGAGCGATGAGCGAGACGTACCCCGAACCGCGACCACGCGGTGAGTGGGAGGCCGGACGATGAGCGAGGCATACGTCGACAGACACACCGGCGTCTGTCGGACGTTGCGACGCCGGAGCGACGTGGCGCTGTTGCAACCCAGTCGGCGCGTCCGGCGTGACGGGAGAGAGCGATGAGCGAGCGCGGCACCGCGCTCGTCACGGGCGCTTCGGCGGGTATCGGTGCGGCACTGGCCCGGGAGTTCGCTGCCCACGGGCACGACGTGGTGTTGGTGGCCCGCCGGGCGGAGCGCCTGGAGCGGCTCGCTGGAGAGCTCGAAGCCGAGGGCGTCACAGCCACACCCATCGTGATGGACTTAGACGACGCCGCGGCGGCGATGGACCTCCACGAAGATGTCACCGAGCGCGGGCTCGACATCGACATCCTCGTCAACAACGTCGGCGTCGGCACGTACGGGCCCTTCGCCGACAGTGACCTCGACGCCGAGCGGACCCAGCTCCGGCTCAACGTCGTGTTGCCGGTCGAGCTCACCAGACTCTTTCTCGACGACTGCCGAAAAGTGCTGAACGTGGGGTCGATGGCGGGGATGGCACCCGGCCCCGGCCTCTCGACGTACTACGCGAGCAAGGCCTACGTCAACAGCTTCACCGAAGCCATCGCCGAGGAGCTCCGGGGCGAGGTCGACGTGACGCTGGTCTGTCCCGGGCCGGTCGATACGGAGTTCGCCGACCGGGCGGGGATGGGCGAGTCGTCGGTGGGGTCGGTCAGCTCGAACACGCCAGAGAACGTCGCCAAAGCGGCCTACAGCGGCCTGATGGACGGCGAGACCGTCGTCATCCCGAGCCGGGCGATGCGCGTGGTGGACCTGCTGGCCCGGGTCGCGCCCCGGTCGGTCGTCCGCCGGGTGACCCGGTGGGTCAACAGCGGGCGATAGCTCGGGGACGAGGGCGGGCCGGACCCCGGTTTCCCTGTATTTTCAGGTTCTGGGAACAGCAAGGCCGGTTGAAGGGGGAGTAGTGGGGACATTCTCGTATGGCACGACCAGTCGTCGAACAGTACAAAGGGCTGATACGGCAGTCGCTGGACCTGGTTGGGGTGTCCGGCTCCATCGAGCGGAAGGTACTCGCAGCCGTCGGCATCCAGTTCGGGGTCTCCGTGGCGCTGGCCGCCGTGGCGATTCTGTTCAGTGGCGTCGTCCAGCTCGCGTTGACGGCGCTGTTGCTGGCTGGCGCGACGGTCGCCTTTGCCAACACCGTCTTCATCACCCGCGAGGACATGGTCGACCCGATAGTCACCCTCTCGGAGCGGGCCGACCGCATCGCGGCTGGCGAAATCGATGTCGACGTCCCCGACAGCGAGCGGGCCGACGAGGTGGCGAGCCTGCTTGCCTCCTTCGGGGCGATGCAGGCGAGCCTGGCGACGGTGGCCCGACAGGCCGACGCCCTGGCCGCCCAGGAGTTCGACGACCCGGTGCTAGAGGAGGACGTGCCCGGGACGTTCGGCGAGTCACTCGACCGGATGGCGACCAACATGGACGAGTACACCACGGAGCTCCAGGAGATGACCGCCGACCTGGAGGAGCGGTCGGCGGCGCTCTCGGAGCTTGTGACCGCCTTCGGCGACGCCGCCGAGCGAGCGAAAGCCGGCGACCTCACGGCGACCATCGACGCGGAGTTCGAGGACGTCGACGACCAGTTCCAGCAGGTCGTCACCGACTACAACAACCTGCTTCGGACGCTCGCGGACACCGTCGGCGAGGTGACCGAGTTCGCGGACGAGGTGGCCGACTCCAGCGACCGTGTCACCGAGAGCGTCGCCGAAATAGACCGTGCGAGCGACGAGATCGCCCGCTCGGTCCAGGACATCTCCGCGGACGCCAGTCGGCAGGCCGACCGCCACGACGCCGTGGCGGGCGATATGAACACGCTGTCGGCCACCGTCGAGGAGATAGCGGCGACGGCGACCGACGCCGCCGAGACCGCCGAGCGAGCCGCCGAGCGGGGCCGCGACGGGCGAGCCGAGGCCGCCACAGCCATCGACGAACTGGAGCTGATGACCGAGCGCATCGACGAGATCGCGGTGTCGGTCGAGGGGCTGGTCGAGGAGATAGCCGAGATAGACGAGGTGGTCGACCTCATCACCGAGGTGGCCGAACAGACGAACATGCTGGCGCTGAACGCCTCCATCGAGGCCGCCCGCGCCGACGCCGACGGCGACGGCTTCGCTGTCGTCGCCGAGGAGGTCAAGTCCCTGGCCGAGGAGACCCGGGACGCCGCCGGCGAGATATCCGAGCGCATCGAGGCGGTCCAGGAGAGCGCCAACGCGACGGTCGCGGACGTGGAGGCGACCAACGAGCGCGTGGCCGGCAGCACCGACAGCATCGAGGCGACGCTGCGGGACTTCGAGGACATCGTCGACGTGCTCGGTGAGGTCAACGACGCCATCCAGGAGATATCCGACGCGACGGACGAACAGGCCCAGACCACCCAGGAGGTCGTCACAGCCGTCGACGAGGTCGCAGAGGTCAGCGAGCAGACCAAGCAGGAGGCCGAGTCCGTCGCCGCCGCGACGGAGGAACAGACCGCGACCATCTCCGAGGTGACCGGCGAGGTCCAGTCGGTCGCCGACCGGACCGACGACCTCCACGACCTGCTCCAGCAGTTCGACGTGACCGAGCCCCAGGGACCGACCGCCGGCGAAACCACCGAGGTGTTCGCGCCCAGCGCCGACGACTAGGCCCGCGGGTCCAGGTCCGGGCCGGGATACGCGCCGCCCTCGACCAGTTCGTACAGCGACTGGGCGTCGAACAGGGTCGCGAAGGCATCAGGTGTCCGGACGCTGACCTGCATATGTTCTTGCAGCGCCATCCCCGTCTTCGCGCTTCGCAGCGTCTCGTCGTAGCTGAGCACGTGGGCGGCCCCGCCCCGGTAGGCCGAGGCAAGCGCCGGATGGTCGCCCTCGGGGTGGTCGACCGGCTCGCGCTCGCGCTCGATTCGCTCGCGCCAGTCGGCCGCGAGGTCGGGGTCGGCCAGGTCGGCGATGATGGCCTCTGTGTCGGCAAGCAAGGCGTCGCTGGCCACGAGCCGGACCCAGGAGTGTCGCCGGACGTGGTCCAGCGCTTCCCGGGCGTCGCCGCCGACGAGTAGGTCCGCCGCAAGCACGTCGGCGTCGGCGACGACGCGGGCGGGCGAGACCTCGGTCATCCTCGCTCCCCGCGCTGCGCCGCGAGCGCCTCCCGGATTGTTTCGACGCTGGTCTCGTGGTCGCTGGCGCGCTCGAACAGGTCGGCCCAGTCCATACGTCGCGTAGGAAGCGGTAACAAAAAAGCCGTGCCGTCTGCCATCTGTCTGACGGGAGTTTATATTCAATCCCTCCCTCGCCCGAGATACGGGCGCGAACTGGCAGCTTACGTTCGCTACGTCTGTAGCACGTCCCATCCTCCTGTCACGCGCCCGGATACTTGCACCCCTTTTGCGAGAAGCTGTCCTGATAGCTGTGGGGTTCTGAGCAGCACCGCTGCTAGTAGAAAGCTACCAACAACGGTCGCGAATAGTGTTCTGTACAGCCAGAAAGGGGCGCTTGGCTAAACGAAGGCGGGCGACGTAAGGACCGCAGCGAACGAAGTGAGCGAGGACCGCAACGAGCCCCCGAGTTTAGCCAAGCGGGGCTTTCTGGCTGTCCGCAGTGCTGTCGTTGTCCACTCCTACAGGGGCTTTCTGGCTCTGCGAATCGGCGCTGCAGCAGGAAGCAACGACCGTCCAGTTCCCGAAACGCGAGATAGACGTAAGTTCAGGCCTCGGCACGGAGCACCGACCGCACCTCGTCGATGCCGTCGTGGCTCGTCATCACGGCGAGGCTGTCACCGGCCTCGATAGTGGTCTGTGGCAGCGGAATCGTCATCGACTCGTGAGCGCGGCCGTGGGCGTAGATGTGCGCGTCGCCCGGAAGCTCGACCTCGACGACGCGCTTGCCGATGACCGACGACCCCTCGGGCACGTCGATGCTGGCGATAGAGAGCTGTTCGGTCAGGTCGGCGAGGACGTTGAAGTCCCCGCCCAACAGCGCGGTCTTGGCGCCGGCAGCGCCCAGCCGTTCGGGGTAGATGATGTCGTCGACGTCGGCGGCGTACTTCTCGTATATCTCCTCGCGGTAGTCGGCGTCGATGCGGAGGACGGTGCGACAGCCGTGCTCCTTGGCGATCATGCAGGCGGTAAAGTTGGTGTTCAGGTCGCCGGTGAGCGCGCCGATGGCGTCGGCCTCGTCGATGCCCGCTGCCTCGAGCGTCGACTCCTCGCTCCCGTCACCGGTGACGACCTCGAAGCCGGCTTCGGTCGCCCGGTCGACCTTCGCCTGCTCCCGCTCGACGATGACGACCTCGTGACCCTCGCTCTGGAGAATGTGTGCGGTCCGGGTCCCGACACGACCGTAGCCGACGATGACGAACTTCATGGGATTCGGTACGACAGCCAGCACTAAAAATGTGAACGTGTGACAGGGCTTCGACGCAGTTGTGTTCCAGCGAGGGTCCGGTGCTGCCGGTCGCGCTCGGGCGGTCCGAAAAGAGAAAAGAGCGATTGGTCGGGCGACGTCGGCGGTCGAGCCGAGTGATTCGTGCAACGAGCGAGCGGCGCCAAGTCACCGTATCGGCAGTGTCACGGCGTCCCCGTAGCCGTCTCCGTCCCCTCGGTCGGCGTCGCGGTCTCGTTCTCGGTTGGCGTCGCAGTGCCGTCCTCTGTCGGCGTCGCGGTCTCGTTCTCGGTTGGCGTCGCAGTGCCGTCCTCTGTCGGCGTCGCGGTCTCGTTCTCGTCGGTGTCCTCGACCACGGTCACGGTCGCATTGTCAGTGATGGGCGTGTCGTTGACGAGGACGGGTGGGTCGAGCAGGCTGCCCGATTCGACGAATTCGAACATCGGGTCCTCGACGTCCATCGTCTGATTGTCGGACTCCGGCGTCGGCGTCTCCGGCGTCGGCGTCTCCGGCGTCTCCTCGGCCGGCGTCGGCGTCTCGTTGGCCCCCATCATCCGCTCAGCGTCGGTCTCGACGTGGAGCATCGCGGTGAGTTCCGCCGCGCCCTGCAGGCTCGGTTCGGTGTCGTTGGCCGTCTCGTTGGCCGTGTCGTTGGCCGTCTCATTGCCTGTCTCGTTGACAGCTGGGGCGGTCGTCTGGGCACCCTCCGCGGTGTAGTTGGCCCCCGGGACGTCGAACAGCGTGATGGTCACGTTGTTGTACTCACCGGCGGGGAGGTAGTCAGAGACGCCGATGACGCTGTCGGTGGCGCTGAACTCAAGGGTCTCGTCGTGGATAGCGACGTAGCCGGGCTGGGTCAGCGTCACGTTCGAGACAGTGACGGTCGTTCCGTTGGTCTCCTGGTCCTCGAAGGTCAGCGACTGAGCGGGCTCAGTAGTCTCGTTGTCCGTCGGCACGACGCCGTCTTCAGTCGGCGTCTCGTCCTCGGGCGTCTCGTTCTCGGGCGTCAGTGGTCCGTCTTCGGTCGGCGTCTCGTTGGTCGGCGTCTCGTTGGTCGGCGTCTCCTCTGGCGACGGTGTCGGGCTCTCCGTCGGTGTCTCCTGCTGTGCTATCGGGCCGGGTACGGCGCCGGCCTGTGCTGTGAGTGCCGCTGTCACGACCGCGACAGCGACGGCGACGAGTAGCGTGGTCCGTTTCATGTTGTAACGCAAGCGAGGGCACAGAAGGCGGATTGATAAACTAAGCTGACAGTTTATAACCGAAGGAACAGCCAACGGGTGAGTAACCGCATCACAACGTGCGAAGCCGGCGCTTACACGGCCGCCTTTCGACACGGGTTTAGGCGGGGGCGGCCGACAACTGACAGTATGCGAGTGACGTTCCTCGGGACGAGCGGGGCCATCCCGACGACCCAGCGCAACACGAGCAGCCTCTTCTGTAACCGGGACGGCGACTATCTCCTCTTCGACTGCGGCGAGGGCACCCAGCGCCAGATGATGCAGTACGGCACCGGCTTCGCCGTCGACCACCTGTTCGTGACACATCTGCACGGCGACCACGTCCTCGGCATTCCGGGGCTGCTCCAGACGTTCGACTTCAACGACCGCGAACGCCCGGTGGCTATCCACACCCCGACGGGCACGCGGGGCAACGTCAAACAGCTCATCGAAGCCAACGGCACCACCCCCTCGTACCCGGTTCGTATCAACGAGATTTCGGCCGGCGACACGGTGCTCTCTCGCCCGGAGTACGAAGTGCGGGCCATCGCGACCGACCACCGCTGTGCCTCCGTCGGGTACGTCCTCGCCGAAGACGACCGCAAGGGGGAGTTCGACCGCCAGAAAGCCGAGGAGGAACTCGGTATCCCCCCGGGACCGAAGTACTCGAAGCTCCACCGCGGCGAGGCCATCGAACACGACGGTCGGACAATCGAACCCGAGGAAGTCGTCGGGCCGCCCCGCCCCGGCCGCACGTTCGTCTACACCGGCGACACCCTGCCGACCAGTAGCGTCGTCGCGGCCAGCGACGGCGCGGACCTGCTCGTCCACGACGCGACCTTCGCCGAGGACCGCCGAGACCGCGCCGAAGCGACGGCCCACTCCACGGCGAAGGAGGCCGCCGAGGTGGCCCGCGACGCCGGCGTCCGGACGCTGGCCCTGACACACATCTCGACGCGCTACGCCGGCCAGGCCGACAAGCTGGGTGCCGAGGCCCGCGAGGTGTTCGACGGCGAGGTCGTCGTCGCCGAAGACGGGATGGAGCGCCACGTCCAGTTCCCCGAATAGCTCGGGCCGGGGAACGGAGCCGGCCCGAGAGGTCAACACAGACCGCAGCGCCGTCGTGACGACGTGCGAGTCGGTCGTCCCGTGAGTGTCGCTGGAGAGGCACGATTTCGAGCCGATAGTGCGAGCTTTATGCCTCCAGACGCATCCATATGCATGACTTACCGGATGGTGCACGTCGGGCTCGGTGGCCAGGGGGAGACCTGGCTCACCGAGGCGATTCCACCGAACGTCGAGGCGAGCCGAATCGAAGTCGTCGCTGCGGTCGATACCGACCCCGAGCGACACGACCTGGCCCAGGACGAACTCGGGCTGCCCGCCGAGCGCTGTTACACCGACCTCGACACCGCTCTCACGGAGCGCGACGCCGACTTCTGTTCGGTCGTCACACCACCGGCGGCCCACGAACCGGTCGTCGACATCGCCCTCGACCACGGCCTGGACATCCTCTCTGAGAAACCTATCGCCGACACCCTCGAGGGGTCGGTCCGCATCGCGCGAGCGGTCGAGGCCGCCGGCGCGAAGATGGGGCTGACGATGACCCACCGCTTCGACCAGGACAAGACGACGTTCCGGCGGGCCGTCGACGAGGCCAGTCCCGTGGACTATCTGACGGCTCGTTTCACCGGCAACGTCCGCGAACGGGGCCACTACTCCCCGTACGTCCACGAGATGGAGAACATGCTCCTGCTGGACGGGGCCATCCACCACCTGGATATGCTCGCGGCGATGGTCGACGCCCCCTGTGAGCGGGTGTACGCCGAGACCTGGGTGCCGGATGGGGCGGACTACCAGGGCGACTGTACCGGACTGGTGACGCTTACCTTCGCCGACGGCACTCGCGCCCAGTACGAGGGGAGTTACGCCAACGCGACCACGCTCAACGGCTGGGGTCACGAGCAGTTCCGCGCCGAGTGTGCCGACGAGACCGTCATCCTGGACAACCGGAACGTCGAGCGGTTCGGCCGCAACCCCGACCGGGCGGGCGAGAGCGCGGGCCGGGACGACGGCGACCACGTCCCGCCGGTCGAGCGGGAGACGTGGACCAACGCCTGGCTCATCGAGCAGTTCTGTGACTGGCTCGACGGCGGCGACCCAATGCCGACCGACGTCCAGTCGACGCTGCAGTCGATGGCCATCGTCTTCGCCGCCATCCAGAGCAGCGAGACCGGTGAGGCAGTCAACGTGCCGGCGCTGCTAGAAGATGCCCACGGCGTCGCGCAAGTCCAGTAGCGGGCGACGTGCTGTCGTCCGAAACGACAAACGAACGGGTCAGCGTCGGGACATCGACGTGGCCCGTAGGCGGACCTTACAGCTCACAAGCGCCGGTAACCGAATCATAATTAACAGACGGAGCGACGGAGCCACGGCGTATGCACGTCGCCGTCATCGGCTTCGGGAACGCCGGCGGAAAGATAGCAGACGCCATCCTGGAGTTCGAGGCCGACACCGGTCGCTCGTTGTGCAAGGACGTTCTCGCGGTCAACTCCGCCGAGATCGACCTCTCGAAACCCGACCGTATCCCCGAGGACCGACGGCTGCTCATCGGACAGACCCACGAGCGGGTGAAAGGTCGCGGCGTCGGCGCGGACCCCGAACTGGGCGCCGAGGTGGCCCGCAGAGACCTGGGCGAAATCGACCGTGCGCTGGACACCGTCCCGGTGTACGACGTCGACGCCTTCCTCGTCGTCGCCGGCCTCGGCGGGGGCACCGGCAGTGGTGGCGCACCCGTCGTCAGCCGGCACCTCCGGGAGATGTACGCCGAGCCGGTGTACGGGCTCGGCGTCCTGCCGAGCACGGACGAGGGTGGGCGGGCCTCGCTGAACGCCGCCCGCTCGCTGCAGGCCTTTACCGACGCCACCGACAGCCTCGTGCTCTTCGACAACGACGCCTGGCGACAGGCCGGCGAGACGCTACAGGGCGGCTACGACCACACCAACACCGAGCTGGCCCGCCGAATCACCACGTTGCTCGGGGCGGGCGCGATGGACGATTCGAAAGTCTCCGAGACAGCGATGGACGCCAGCGACATCAACCGGACGCTGTCGACAGACGGCGTGAGTACCATCGCCTACGCGAGCGCCGAGCTGGACCGGGAGACGAAATCGGGACTGCTCGACCAGTTTCGCGCCAACGGCCACGCCGAGAGCGACACCGACTACGCCCAGAAGGTCCACGGCCTCGTGCGCCGGGCCGTCAACGCCCGGCTGACCTGTCCCGCCGACGTGGCGTCGGCCGAGCGGTCGCTCGTCGTCGTCTCGGGGCCCCCCGAAGAACTCTCACGCAAGGGGCTCCAGCACGCCCGCCAGTGGCTCGAAACACAGACCGACAGCGTGGAAGTGCTGGCCGGTGACGACCCCCGGGAGAACGCCGACCAGCTCTCGGTGGCGGTGCTCCTCTCGAACGTGACCGACGTCCCCCGCGTCGACGCCCTCCAGGAACGAGCCGTCGACGCCCAGGAGCGAATCGAGGCCGAGGAGACCGCCCGCGACGACGAGGTCGCGGAGTTGATTACCGACGAGAACGACCAGCTCGACCCGCTCTGAGCGGAGTGGGCACGGCCTCGCGTCGAGGGGTCTCGCTACTGCTCACGGGTCGCTGCGCTCCCCGCTCCGCTTCGAGGCGACTCACTTCGCTCGTCGCCTCGCTACTCGTGACCGTACACTGGAACCGGCTCGTAGGGCTCTTCCAGATACGCCACGTCTGACGCCGAGAGGTCGACCTCTAGCGCCTCGACGGCGGCCTCCAGGTGCTCGATGCTCGACGTACCGACGATTGGTGCGGTGACGTTGTCGTTCTGGAACTGCCACGCGAGCGCTATCTGGGCCATCGTCACGCCGTAGTCGGCGGCCAGTTCCTGGACGCGCTCGTTTATCTCCTGGCTGCCCGGCCCCTCGGCGTAGGGGACCTCGGCGTTCTCGGTCTCGTGGACGCCCCGCGTCGTCGACGTGAACTCCTCGTGTGGTCGGGTTAGATAGCCCGCACCGAGGGGGCTCCACGGAATCGTGCCGACGTTCTCGCGGTCACAGAGCGGGTACATCTCGCGTTCCTCCTCCCGATACGCGAGGTGGTAGAGGTTCTGCATCGTCTCGAAACGGGCCAGCCCCTCGCGGTCGCTCACGTGCAGGGCACGCTGGAACTGGTTGGCCCACATCGAGGAGGCGCCGATGTGGCGGACCTGCCCGCGGGCGACGGCGTCGTCCAGTGCCCGCAGCGTCGTCTCGATGGGCGTGTCGTCGTCCCAGCGGTGAATCTGGTAGAGGTCGACGGTGTCCATCCCCAGCCGGGAGAGCGAGTTCGACAGCTCCTGCTCGATCGTCTTCCGGGAGAGCCCGCGGGCGTTGCGGTGGTCGCTCGCGCCTGGAAAGCGGACCTTCGTGGCGACGACCTGCTCGTCGCGGTCGTAGTCGGCGAGCACATCGCCCAGTATCTCCTCGCTCTCGCCCGCCGAGTAGACGTTCGCGGTGTCGAAGAAATTGACACCGAGGTCCATGGCCCGTTCGATGAGCTCGCGGCTCTCGGACTCGTCTAACATCCACTCGCGACCGCTTCCGAAGCTCATACAGCCCAGACAGATCTTGCTGACTTCGATACCGGTCGACCCGAGCGTGGTGTACTCCATGAAATACAACGCACGTTGTAAACACAAATGCGTTCGGACCGGTACAGTCATTCCCTGGCCGGCCACAACGGGCGGTATGGAGCTTGCACACGTCGCCATCTGCGTCTCGGACCTGGAGCGGGCGCTCGAGTTCTACGGCGAACTCGGCTTCGAGGAGAGTCATCGGTTCAGTCTGAACGGCGTCGAGAACGTGTATATCGAATCGGACGGCGAGGAGGGCGACCTCCAGCTTCGCTACGATCCGGACCGCACGACGCCCATCGCCCCCTCACGAGCCGACACCGACCACGTCGCCTTCACCGTCGACGACGTCGAGGCGACGTTCGAGACTGCGCTCGACGCCGGCGGGTCGGCGGTGCTGGAACCCACAGAAATCGAGCCGGCGGACGCCTACGCCGCCTTCGTCGAGGACCCCGAGGGGTACACCCTGGAGTTCTACCGCGAGCTGTAGCGCCCGAGGAGCTACCTCTCTGGGGACCGTACGAGTACCATGGTCACGGTCGGTGAACTGTATCTTCTCACAGTGACCGTGATGGCGCTGGTCGCGCTCGCGGCGGCGGTTCCCGTCCTCCGCGACATCGCCCGCGAGGGCCGCAAGCGACTGCAGCAGGGCGGGCCGGAGCCGCCGGTGGAGGAGGCGCCGGACGATATCGACGGCGTGCGCTGTCGGCACTGTGGGGCGATGAATGACAACGGCTACACCTACTGCGAGGAGTGCTCACAGCAACTGTAGACCTGACTAAATCCCAATCGTTGCGGGACAGCAGCATACGGCGAGCGAAGCGAGCCGTTTCGCAGGCCGCGACCGGAGGGAGCGGCCTGTGTTTTTCCCCAAGTTTTTGCGAGGAGTGGTGCCCGCAGGGCCGCGTGGCGGCCCGAGGACACCCGACGAAGTAAAAAGTGGTACGCCAGGACTGGGATTTGAACAGATGGGAGACGTTCCGGGATGCTCGCTACGCTGCGCTTCCGGGGCTGCGACTCCCGTGCTCAAATCCCAGTCGAGCAGCTTCGCTCCTCGCGTATTGCTCGGAGCAGAAGACGCCAGGACTGGGATTTGAACCCAGAATCCCGAAAGGGAACACGCTTTCCAGGCGTGCGCCTTACCGTTCGGCCATCCTGGCTCACCAGAGAGTCCGACGGCGTTCGGTTAAGGGCTTTCGTTTCCGGGCAGGCGGTTCCGGGCCGCGTAGGTGAGCGCTGTGGCACCGACCAGCACAGCGACGGCGACGCCGGCCTTCGCGGCGACGGTCACCCGCTGGCCGGTCACCAGTTCGAACCCCTGCAGGAGGACGAGGAAGGCCAGCCCGCCGACCACGCCCCACAGCAGGCTGGATTTCGTTCGGGGCTCCATCACTTGGCCGCGACGGCCTCGATTTCGACGGCGACGCCTTTCGGGAGCGCGTCGACGCCGACAGCCGAGCGGGCCGGCGGTTCGGCGTCGAAGAACTCGGCGTAGGTGTCGTTCATTGCGTCGAAGTCCTCGATGTCGTCGAGGAAGACGGTGATCTTGAGCACGTCGTCCATCCCGGCGCCCGCTTCGTCGAGGACCGCCTCGATGTTGGCCAGGGCCTGCTCGGTCTGTTCGGCGACGGGCGCGTCGGCGAGCAGGTCGCCGTCGGGCGTCAGCGGAATCTGGCCAGCGGTGAAGACGAGGTCGTCGGTCGTCGTCGCCTGGCTGTACGCGCCGACGGCGGCGGGCGCGTCGTCGGTGTGGACGATCTCTTTCATGCCTCAAGCGGCGCGTCCGAGCGGTAAAAAAGCGCCGTCAGACGAGCACCTCGACGGGATACCCGTGCTCGCGCAGCGCGGCGAGCAGCTCGTCGACGTGGTCGGGCCCGCGGGTTTCCAGGTCCAGTTCCACCTCGGCGTCGTTCATCGCCACGTCCCGATTGGTGCGGTCGTGCTCGATGGCGTAGATGTTGACCTGCTGGTCCGAGAGGACGCCGACGAGTTCCTCCAGGGCGCCGGGGCGGTCCTTGAGAACGGTCTTGATGCGGAGATAGCGACCGGTCTCCACCAGGCCGCGAACGATGACGTTCGTCAACGTGTTGAGGTCGATGTTCCCGCCACAGAGCGCCGGGACGATGACCTCGTCGTCCTCGTAGTCGAACTTCTCCTCGATGACGGCGGCCAGCGCCACCGCGCCGGCGCCCTCCGCGAGCGTCTTCGATCGTTCGAGCAGCGTGGTCAGGGCCACCGCTATCTCCGAGTCCGAGACGGTGACGACGCTGTCGACGCACTCGCGGATGACCTCGAAGGTACGCTCGCCAACAGTCCGCGTCGCGATGCCGTCGGCGATGGTCTCGACGCTGTCGCGTTCGATTCGCTCGCCTTTTCGCAGTGACTCGGCCACGCTGGAAGCCCCCTCTGCCTGGACACCGACGACGCGAATCGAGGGGTCCAGCCCCTTCAACGCGGTGGCGATACCGCTGATGAGGCCGCCGCCGCCGATGGGGACCACGACGGTGTCGACCTCGGGCAGTTCGTCGTAGATTTCGAGGCCGATGGTCCCCTGGCCGGCCATCACGTAGTCGTCGTCGAACGCGTGGACGTAGGTCCGGCCTTCCTCGCGCTCTATCTCGTGGGCGCGCTCGGCGGCCTCGTCGTAGTCCTCGCCGTACAGCACCACGTCGCCCCCGTAGCTCCGGGTCGCCTTCACCTTCGAGATGGGGGCGTGTTCGGGCATCACGATGGTCGAGTCGACGCCGATGCGGGTGGCCGCCAGCGCGACCCCCTGGGCGTGGTTGCCGGCGCTGGCCGTGACGACGCCGTTTGCGCGCTCCTCGTCGGAAAGCGTCGCGATTCGGTTGGTCGCGCCACGGAGCTTGAACGAGCCGGTGCGCTGGAACAGTTCGAGCTTCAGGTGGACCACGGCGCCGGTCATCGCGGAGAAGGTGTGGGAATACTCGAGCGGTGTCTGGCGAGTCGTCTCGGCGACCCGGTCACGCGCCGCCTGCACGTCCTCGACGGTTACCATGGCATCGGCTACTGGCCGTGGCGTGTTATACTGTCGGGCCGAGAAAACGGATAGGGAGGAGCGTGTGACTGCAATCCATCTGAGTCGTCGATGGTACTTAAACCCAGCCGAAGCGTGGTGAAAGTGTAATCGCAAGACGAAGACGCCATAGGTCCAGCTGTCACCACACTGTCAGTGTGGAAGAGACATATAAATATCTGGTGGCCGGAACCGACGGCAGAACTGTTTTAGGCAGTCTCGGCAACGTATGGAGTAGATGGATACGTGGCAGCGGCGGACGCTGATATATCTCGTCGGCCTGGCCGGTGTGATTCTGGGCTTTGCAGTGGCCTACGACTACGGGATGTCGGCCTTCGAGGGCGAGCCCCGCGAGTTCCTCCACTCGCTGCAGGTCGTCGTCGAGACGTTCACCACGACGGGCTTCGGCTCGGACGCCCCGTGGGAGAGCACCGGGATGCGACTGCTGGTCATCGCGATGGACATCACCGGCGTGGTTCTCATCTTTCTCGCGCTGCCGGTCCTCCTCTTTCCGCTGTTCGAGGAGGCTATAGAGACGAACGCCCCGACCACCGTCGAGCGCGACCTCGAGGACCACGTCGTCATCTGCCAGTTCACACCGCGGGGAGAGACACTCGTCACCGAACTGGAGTCCTGGGACGTCGACTACGTCATAATCGAACCCGACAGCGATCGCGCTGACGACATCTACGAGGAGGGGTACCACGTCATCCACGCCGACCCCCAGTCCGTCGAGGGGTTAGAGGAGGCCCGCCTCACAGACGCGCGGGCGCTCGTCGCCGACGCCTCCGACCAGGTCAACACGAGTATCGTCCTCACTGCCCGCGAGGTCGACGAACACGTTCGGACGGTGAGCGTCGTCGAGGAGCCCGACCGCGCGAAGTACCACGACCTCGCGGGCGCCGACCACGTCCTCTCGCCGCGCCAGCTGCTGGGCGAGAGCCTCGCCAGCAAGGTGACGACGGGCGTCTCGACGACGCTTGG
Organism: Haloarcula salinisoli; assembly: GCF_019599405.1. Classification (NCBI taxonomy): domain Archaea; kingdom Methanobacteriati; phylum Methanobacteriota; class Halobacteria; order Halobacteriales; family Haloarculaceae; genus Haloarcula; species Haloarcula salinisoli. Next base: position 97,585 of record NZ_RKLQ01000002.1, read on the forward strand.
CGACTCTATCGAGGTCGGCGAAGACTTCGACATCGCCGAACTACCCATCCACCGCGGCAGCGAGCTGGTCGGCACGACGCTGGCCGAGAGCGGTATCCGCGAGGAGACCGGCGTCAACATCATCGGCGCGTGGTTCCGCGGGCAGTTCGTCAGCCCGCCCTCGCCCGACGCCGAACTCGACGGCTCGACGGTCCTGCTGGCTTCGGGGACCGCCCGGCAACTCGAATCACTCAAGTCGATGACCCTCTCCAGCGTCCGTGGCTTTCGCCGCGGTGAGACGGTCATCGTCGGCTACGGTGAAGTCGGCCAGACCATCGCCGAGGACCTCCAGACGGCGCGGGTCCCACACACGATACTGGACCGACAGGAGAAAGACGGCGTCGACGTCGTCGGCGACGCCACCGAGCCAGCGGACCTGCGAGCGGCCGGCGTCGAGGACGCGCGTACAGTCATCCTCGCGCTCTCGGAGGACACCGACACGGAGTTCGCCACGCTCGTGATTCGGGACCTCAATCCCGAGGTCGAGGTCATCGCCCGCGCCGAGGAGACCGAGAACGTCACGAAGATGTACCGCGCGGGGGCCGACTACGTCCTCTCACTGGCCACCGTCAGCGGCCGGATGCTCGCCTCGACCATCCTGGAAGACGAGAACGTCATCTCGATGGACCAGCAGGTCGAGATTATCCGGGTCGACGCCGGCGACCTCGCGGGGACGACGCTGGGCGAGGCCGACGTCCGCTCGCGGACCGGCTGTACCGTCCTCGCCTTAGAGCGCAACGGCACCGTGCTGACCGACCTCGGGCCGGACGTGCGTATCCAGTACGGCGACAGCATCGTCATCGCCGGGACGGATGCGGGTGTGACGCGGTTCAAACAACTGTACTAAAGTACCTTTTTACAGGCGGGGTGTCCTCGCTCTCTTCGCTCGCTGCGGGCACCCCGCCTGTAAAAATCTACGCTAAAAAGGCCGGAATCTCGCCTCGCTCGATTCCGGTGAAACCGCTCGCCGCCGGCGAGCGGTATGCTCGACCGGAGGCCTGCCCTTCCCCGTCTTCGCGGCACGGAGGCCGCTCACGGCCACGAATACTGTTTAGGCTTGTCACAGTCCCATCGCAAAACGGCTCGTTCGACAGACCGACTATAACTTGCGACAGCAGGCAGACCCTTTCACCGATTGGGAGTGGTATCTCCCGGGAAGCCGTCTCCAGAGAGATGTCTTCAGACGACGAGACAACCACGACCGAAATCGAAGACCGACTACAACACCTGGGCCGCTACTCCCGGTTCGTGAAGGTTGGCTTCGGTGTCATCCTCGGTGCGTTCCTCCTCGCAGCGGCGGTGCTGGTGCCAGCGAATCTCGAATCCGTGGAGAGCGTCGTCGATGTGATGCTCATGCCCCTGATATTCGTCGGGATGGGGCTTCTGCTGTTTGGCATCGGAATGCACCTCCATCTGATGCATCTGAACCTGGTGCGTCAGCTGCGGAAGGGCGGGGACTAGAACGTCTTAGCTCGGAGAGCGGCACGAACGTCGTACTCCCACCTTTTTCCGCCTCGGGTGGCCGTGGGCCACCACTCGTTGAAAAACGTGGGCGAAAAAGACCGGGCCGCTCACTCCGTTCGCGCCCGTGAAACCGCGCCTTCGGCGCGGTACAGATGTTCTTACCGCTCGGAGAGCGGCACGAACGTCGTCTCTTCGGGGTCCGGACCGGTGTAGCGGGCACGCGGACGAATCAGCCGGTTGTCCTCGATGTACTCGACGACGTGGGCGACCCAGCCGCCGACGCGGGACATCGCGAAGATGGGGGTGTAGATGTCGATGGGGATGCCCATCTGGTAGTACGTCGAGGCGGAGTAGAAGTCGACGTTGGGAGCGAGTCCCTTCTCGTCCATGAGGTACTCTTCGATCGTCGTGGACATCTCGTACCACTTCAGCGAGCCGGCGGCCTCGCCCAGCTCCTTCGAGCGCTCGCCCAGAATCTTCGCACGGGGGTCTTTGACGTTGTAGACGCGGTGGCCGAAGCCGGAGACACGACGCCCCTCGTCGAGGGCGGTCTTGACCCAGTCCAGCGGGTCTTGCTCGGCGTCGTCGACCTCTTTGAGCATCTCCATCACGTCCTGATTGGCGCCGCCGTGAAGCGGGCCCTTGAGGGTGCCGATGGCGGCGGTGACGGCGCTGTGGAGGTCCGACAGGGTGGAGGCGGTGACCATCGCCGAGAACGTCGAGGCGTTGATGCCGTGGTCGGCGTGGAGCACGAGCGCCTGGTCGAAGACGTCGGCCAGCACGTCGTCGGGCACCTCGTCGTTGAGCATGTACAGGAAGTTCTCGGCGTGACCGAGGTCCTCGCGGGGGGCGACGGGGTCGTCGCCGTTGCGGATGCGGGTGAAGGCGGCGATGATAGTCGGTATCTTCGCGGTGATGCGCCGGCCGCGGGCGAGGTTCACGTCCTCGTCGGTCGGGTCGGCGTCCTCGGGCGCGGGGTCGAACCCGGAGAGCATCGAGACGGCGGTTCGCAGCGCTGCCATCGGGTTCTCGTCGGCCTCGGCCATCGCGCGGACCGTCGCCAGGACGGCCTCGTCGACCTCGCGCTCTGTCGCCATCTCCGAGGCGAACGCGTCGAGTTCGTCGCCGTCGGGCAGATGGCCGTACCAGAGCAGGTACAGCACCTCCTCGTAGCTGGCGCCGTTCGCGAGGTCCTCGATGGTGTACCCCCTGTAAACGAGTTCGCCCGCGTCACCGTCGATCACGCTGAGACCGGATTCGGTGACGAGGACTCCCTCCAGCCCTTTCTTGAGGTCGTCGGACATACCCAAACCGTATCCGACCTGCCGGGAAAAGCATTTTCTTTCCGGGCGTTCCTGTCACACGCTCGGCGGCACGAAATTGGACGTTCAGTCACCGCTGGCTCGCTGTGGTATTCGTCTTCTAACGTATCTCGGCAGGAATGTCGGTTCTGTCGGCGCTCCGCGGGAGAGGCTATCGTGGGAGAAGATACCACAGAGCGAACGCTTTTCAACGGCGGTGTCAAATCGGGAGCTATGGAGCCCACGGGGACGGTCGAGTACGAGCCGGTGAGTGTCAAGGCAGTGCTCTCGGAGATGAAAGACACCGCCGAGTTGCTCATCGACCTCTCGTATTCGGCCGTCCTGCTGGGCAGCGACGACGTGGCGGGCGAGGTACTCGAACTGGAGGCGAAGATGGACGTCCTCCAGCTTCGTGCGCGAATGAGCCTGCTGATGGCCTGCCGGTCGCCCGACGACGCCGAATCGCTGGCCCCCGTCCTGGGGATGGTCGGTGCCGCCGAGAAGATAAGCGACGCCGCCGGCGACATCGCCAAAGTCGTCCTGGAGGATATCGGCCTGCCGGACACGATGCGCGCCGCGCTTCCCGAAGCCGTCGAGACGCTCGTGCGAGCGACCGTCAGGTCCGACTCGCCGCTGGCCGGGCAGACGCTGGGCACGCTGAACCTCGAAACCGAGACCGGCGTGCGGGCGCTGGCCATCCGCCGCCAGGGGAGCTGGCTGCTCAACCCCACCCGGGAGACACAGCTACAGGCCGAGGACGTGGTCCTGCTGCGCGGGCCCGAAGACGGCGTCAGCGACGTGTATCAGGACGCCACCGGCGAGCCCTACGAACCCCCGGAGCCGCCGGAGGGCGACACGCAGGACCTCGAACGCGCGGTCGACTCCATCGTCCTGATGAAGGACATGGGTGAACTCGCGGTCGACCTGGCCTACGGCGCGGTGCTGTTCGACAGCGAGGCCGTCGCCGAGGAGGTCGTCGAGCTGGAAGCCGAAGTCGACGCCCTCCAGTCGCGGTTCGAAGCGTGGACGCTACGCGCGGCCGCGGACATGGACGACCCCGTCTCCTTGCGCGGACTGGTCCACCTGGCCCGCTCGACGGAGGTCATCTCCGACGCCGCCCTCGAAATCAGCGAGGGCGTCTTGCGGGGCCTGTCGACGCATCCGGTCGTCGCCGAAGCCGTCCGCGAGTCCGACGAGATAATCGTGCGCGCGACCGTCGCCGAGGAGAGCGAGCTGGCGGGCCGGACCATCGGCGACACCGCGGTCAAGACCGAGACCGGGATGCGCATAATCGCCATCCGGCGGGGAGCCGGAGAGAGCGACCGGACGGGGAGAGAAGGCGGCGAGTGGGTCGTCTCGCCCGGCCCCGAGACGCCGCTGATGGCCGGTGACGTGTTGCTCGCGAAGGGGACCCGAACCGGCGCCGACCGCCTCGACGCGCTCACGGGGCCGAGCGAGCGAGCCTGACCGCCGAGACGACCGTAAAGAGCGCCGTCAGTAGACCACCCAGCGAGACGAGCAAGACAAAGGCCAGCGCGCCGTAGAGGTAGGTCGGACGGGTCGTGCCGGGGAGGACGAACAGCGCGACCAGCCCCGCCGTCACGAGGGCGGCGAGGCTGAAGCCGTACTTCGCGTTGCGCGGGACGTTCAGCGCGGCGACCATCGCCGCGGCGCCACTCTCCGGTTCGGACTCGGTCACGTCCACCGGTAGGCGGGGGTGGAAAAAGACCCCATCGGTGTCGTGACGGGGCCACGGGGCGGTTTCGCCACCGCGAATCCGAACCAGTAAAGTCGGACAACCCGAATGAACGCGTAATGGTAACTCTCGGTACGGCGAGTGCCGCTCCCGGTGAGATAGACACCGGGCGTCTAGAGGTCGGCGAGAGCCGCGACGGCAGCCCCGTCGGCCTGCCCGTCGCGGTCGTCAACGGGTCACAGGACGGCAAGACTCTCTACATGCAGGCCGCGAGCGACGGCGACGAGCTGAACGGCGTCGGCGTCATCCAGCGCGTCGTCCCGCAGCTGGACCCCAGCGAGCTTTCGGGCGTTATTCTCATCTGTGGCATCGTCAACTACCACGCCTTCCAGATTGCCGAACACCGCAACCCCATCGACGACACGAAGATGAACCGGGCCTACCCCGGCGACGCCTCGGGCACCTCCAGCGAGCGCATCGCGGCGGCGACACACGACGCCGCCGTCAGCGCCGACCTCGTCGTCGACCTCCATCAGGGGTCGACCTCGCAGATGATCGAAGAAGTGCGTGTCCGGTGTGGCTCCCGGCACCGGCTCCACGAGGAGTGTCTCGAACTCGCGAAGGTGTTCGACTGTGGCTATATCCTAGACCAGAAGGGGCCTGACGGCCAGCTGGCCCGGGCAGCGCCCGACGAGGGCGTCCCGACCATCGACCCGGAACTGGGCGGCTGTGTCGGCTGGGACGAGGAGTCGATTCGGGCGGGCGTCGACGGCGTCTTCAACGTCCTTCGCTACTACGACTTCCTGCCCGGCGGGTACACGCCCTCGCCACAGGCCCGCGCGACCGGGTTCGAGCAGTACGGCTCACCGGTCGGCGGGCTCGTGAACTTCCACCCGAACCTGGGGGACCGCGTGAGCCGCGGGGACACGCTGTTCGAGGTGACAGACGTCTTCGGCGAACGGAAAGCCGAGATAGCCGCCGACTCGGCCGGTGTCTTCTGGCGCTCGCGCCGGCTCCCGCAGGTCGCCACCGGTGAGTACGTCTGTTCGATCGGGACGAACATCGACACGTACTAGCGGTTCGTCGGGGCCGCTGTCGGCGGCCCAGTCCGTGTTTCGGTCGACAGTCCACCGGGCGGGGGTTCGGCCGGGGTCAGGTCGATGGGGCGGTCGGTTTCGTCTGCGAGCACCGCGTCGTCTCGAAGGACCACCTCTGTCGTCGGCTCCCAGACGTGTCGCGTCGTCGTCCGGTACTCGCCGTCGACCGAGATGTGCAGGTAGAACGGATACGGCCAGTCGGAGCGGGTGATGACTCCCTGTCGCTCGACTGTCGAACCCCCCTCGACAGTGGCGGACCACGATTTCGTGTCGTAGCTGTCCCCGCGGTCCATCGTCACCGCGACCGAGTGGTCGGTTCGGTCCCAGTTCTCGATACGGAGGTCGCCGTCAGACCCCGCCAGCCCGCCGCTACAGCCGGCAAGCGCCGCACACAGGGCGGCACCGACCGTGCCGAGAAGCCGCCTGCGTGACTGGTGGCGGGCCATTTGTGTCGACGACGAAACAGGTCGAGATAAGCTTTGTGTGTGGTGGTGTCGGCCAGGCTAGCGCCACAACACCAGCGAGACGGGTGTGTCGGCATCGACCGAGACCCACTGTGAGTCGACCTCTGCCGGGTCGACGTCGGTGGCATAGCAGATGTACCGCTCCGTCCCGTCCGAGCGACTCCTGACGACCGCCGGCAAAACGCCTTCGTCGGGGTCCGGCGACGGCGTCCCGCCGGACGCTGACTGGTGTTCAGTGCTCATAGACGGGCTGTGGCGGAGAAAGAGTATTGTTACCGGTCGGTTATCCGACCGAAGGCGTCACCGAATGTCACCGAGGTCGACGAGAAGCCCCTCGGGAACCGCCAGCCAGTGGGTCGCCTTTTCCACATCGAGTCTGTCGTCGGGGTACAGCAGGGCACGCTGGCCACCGTCGGCGGTGGGTTCCAGTTCGCTGGTGAGCAGTGCCTCGCTGAACTCGTCCTGTGGTAGTGGTGGCCGCGTCTCGATCTCCGATGGCGGCGACTCGCTGCTCATGGACTCTCTACCAGCACTATACGTATTGTTATACAATCCATAATCGGGGTCCGGCGGGGAGTTCGGCCGGCCTACCATATCGTTCGTCGAGGCTACCGTCGTGGACGGTTCGCTCAGTCGAACGTCTGTTCAGGACGTGACAGCCGGTGAAGCTACCGCTCCGGATGTGTCGCCCCGTCGAACCCGCCCCGGACCAGCGGCTCCACGACCACCTTTTTCTACGGGGGGTTCGGGCGCTTCGCGCCCTCAACCCCCGCACAAAAACGTGGGCGAAAAAGGCCGAGCGCTCACTCCGTTCGCGCTCGGTGAAACGGCGGCCATGGGCCGCCGTATACTCCTACCGCTCCGGATGCGTCGCCCCGTCGAACCCGCCCCGGACCAGCGGTTTCGCGATGTGGCGGCGCGCGACCGGCGGGACCTCGTACCAGCCCGGTTCGAGGTCGCGCTCGATGGGTCGGTCGACCTTCCCGTCGGCGCTGGTCGAACAGTCCCGACAGCGATACCCCTGGTTCCGGCCGGCCGAGGACATCGTCGCGCCGCAGTCGGGACAGGTCGGCGTCGCCGGTTCAGTCCGTACAAGCTCCCGGACCGCGAACTTCTCCAGTTTCAGGGTCCCGTCGGTCACCTCGCCACAGACAGTAATCTCGTCGCCCTCGCGCAACGCCCGCACGCGGTCACGGAACCGTTTGGTAGGTTCGAACGCGGCACACTGGAGCCGGGCCTCGCGGTCTGCAATGGACAGGAAGACGTGGCCGCCCTCACGGGTCTCGGGCGCTGTGGCGACGGTTCCGGTGACGCGGTAGGCGCTGTCGTCGGCCACCGCCCCCACAGTGCCGTCCTGCAGGTGGACGTCGGTCCCCTGGTTGGTCACAAACGTCACACGCCGGTCGATTGGCTCGCTCTCGATGGCGTCGGCGACGGCCCGGCAGGCCTCGGGGTCGTCCCCCCGAATCCCGTAGAGGATTGGACAGGGCGTCCGGGGGACCGAGACCGGGTAGCCCGAGGCGCGGTCGACGGTGTCCCACACCGCCGGGTAGTGTCTGTCTGCCGCCGCACGGACGCTCTCCGCGTCGACAGCGCGCTCCGTCCCCCAGCGGTCGGCCTCGCGGTAGGCGATGTGTTCGTACGTCCAGTCCTCGAGTGCGGCCCACGCGCCGACGGCCGCCAGCGCGCCGACCAGCCCCCGACCGTTGCCGTGCTGGCAGCGCGCGAAGCCGACAGTGTCCGCAAGCAGCGTCGCCGTCGTGATGTCCTGAATCGCCCGAATCGCGTCGCGCGTGAACTCGGCTACCTGCGGCGGGACGGCGTCGGGCGCGCAGTCGGCGACGACGGCGCCGGGATTCGTCCTCGGGTCGTCGGTCTGTGCCAGGTCGAGTACGTCACGGACCAGCGCCATCGCCCGGTCGGCGTCGAGGTCCGTATGCACGGCGAGTGCGGCGTTCCCGCGGGTCTTGTGCTCGACGGCCGGGTTGAGCCGGACGAGGAGCAGCCGCTCGACACGGCCGCCGCTGTCGCGTATCCGGTCGGCCAGCTCGGCGGCCGCGTACGTCGTACACATCCCCCTCTCCCGGGAATCGGTATCGTCCAGTCCGACGACGGTCACACCCTCGGATACTGGATTCGATGGGATAGCGGTTTCGTCGCTAGCTTGGGAGTGTCTCACTGCGAGACCAGCCCGGCAACTGCCAGAACGCCTCGAGCGGTCCCGTTCAGACGACAGCAGAGCGGCTCCGGTACTGATACCGCTGTCAGGGCGCGACTAACCCCGATTTCGGGGACGGCACAACGCATATATGGAGTGAATGGCTTAAGGCCCAGTAGAGAGCAGATGTCACGGTCCGCACTGGTAGGCAACGTAACCGCCATGCTCGAGGACGCCGGGTTCCTCGTGAGCGACCGGTGTGCGATTCGGCCGAAGAGCTTCGACATCGCGGCTCGTCGCGGCGAGGACGTGTTGCTCGTGAAGATTCTGGGCAACATCGACGCCTTCGACGCGCGGACCGGCGCGGAGATGCGCCGGCTGGGCACCTACCTCAACGCGACACCCATCGTCGTCGGGCTGCGAACGCGCGACGAGGAGCTGAAACCGGGGGTCGTCTACTTCCGCAACGGCGTCCCGGTCCTCTCGCCCGATACGGCGCTTGACCTGTTCGTCGAGGAGGTCCCACCGCTCATCTACGCCGCGCCGGGCGGGCTGTACGTCAACATCGATTCGGAAGTCCTCGCAGACATCCGCGAGGAGAAAGAGTGGTCGCTGGGCAAGCTCGCCAAGGAACTGGGCGTCTCACGGCGCACGGTCTCGAAGTACGAGGACGGGATGGACGCCTCCGTCGAGGTCGCGGCCGAACTGGAGGAGCTGTTCGACGCGCCGCTGACGTCGCCGGTCAGCGTGCTGGACGGCGCCGAGGAGATCCGCGACGAGGAGCCGACACCCGAAGACCCCGATGTGGCGCCGGAAGACGAACCCATCGCCACCGTCTTCACCCGCATCGGCTTCGAGGTCCACCCGACCAACCGGGCGCCGTTCAAGACGGTCAACGAGAACGCCAAGCGCCGCGAGCAGGTGCTGACTGGCCACTCCGCGTTCACCGAGGCCGCCGAGAAGCGCGCCCGCATCATGTCCTCCGTCGGCCAGGTGACGAAGACCCGGTCGGTGTACGTCGTCGACGAGCTCACCCGCGAGTCCGTCGACGGGACGGCACTCATCGAGAAAAGCGAGATGGAGGAGATTCGTGACGCCGACGACCTCCGGGACCTCATCATGGAACGCGGTGAAGAGCCCCAGGAAGACGCGGCCTGACGCGGTCACGGGGCAAGGCGGTGTCTGGACTACCGATAGAGGGAAACGAGTCGCGAGAAGTTACAGACCAGTCTACGCGCTGTAGGTCTCTTCGAGATACTCGACGATATCGTCTGACTCTGGCATCCCCTCGATGCCGTTGTCATTGTCGACGAGCACCGGAACACCGGTCTGGCCCGACACTTCCTCGACCTCGGTGCGCTCGCTGTGGGAGCGGGGCACCATGTGCGAGTCGTACTCGAGGCCAAGCTCGTCGAGTTTCTTCGTCACCTTCGCACAGTACGGACACCCCTCCAGTTCGTAGAGTTCGAGATTTGCCATTGCGGAAGTATCTACACGGCCGACCGGAAAAAGCGCGTCGGTGGTGTGTCCGGGCGGTGCCAGACTGCGTCGGCCACAGACCGTGATTCGCACTGGTGCGCTGCGGTTCGCTGCCGCTCACCGCATCGCTTCGAGGCGGCTCACTCCGTTCGCCGCCTCGCTAGGCGTCTATATCGTCCGGTGCGTCCGCAAGCAGGTCCGAGGCGGTCACGAGCGACTGTAGTTCGAGGTCGGCGTCGGCGAGGTTCTCGCTGGCGCCGTCCTCGCGGTCGACGACGACGAGCACGCGATTGACGACCGCGCCGGCGTCTCGCAGGGCCTCTGCGGCGTCGATGGCGCTCTGGCCGGTCGTGGCGATATCCTCGATGACGACGACCTCCTCGCCCTCGGTGAGCTCGCCCTCGACGAGATTCGCGGTGCCGTACTCCTTCTGACTCTTGCGGGCGATGACGTAGGGCAACCCCGTCTCGACGCTGGTGACCGCGACCAGCGGGACCCCACCCAGCGCCACGCCGGCGAGTTTGTCGTCGCCGAGGCGCTCGGCGAAGGCCGCGGCGATGAGCTCCAGACACCGGGGGTTCGTCTCGAAGACGTACTTGTCGACGTAGTAGTTCGAGGTGCCGCCATGGGAGAGCTCGAACTCCCCGTACTTGACGGCATCAGCGTCCCGCAACGCCGCGATGAGTTCCTGGTTGGCCATACCTGCTGTGAACGCCGAGATGGCTAATGGCTGTTGGAATCATACGGGTTATTGTAGATTATTTCCGGATATCGCCGACCCTGGGGTCGGCGAATACCGGTAAATCACTACAACAATCCGTATCAGTGCGTGTCGGCCCTCCGTCACCGACTGAGTCTGTCGACATTCATAAGCCGGTCCGCAACCCAGGTCTGCATGAATGCACGTGTTCGGGTCGAGCGGTGTCCGGGGCGTCGCCGGCGAGGAACTGACGCCACAGGACGCTATGCAGGTCGCACAGGCGGCGGGGAGCGTGTGGACCACTGACACAGACCGGGTCGCCATCGCCCGGGACACCCGGACCACCGGCCGGACCTACGAGAACGCCGCGACGAGCGGCTTCACCGGGCTGGGTTTCGACGTCGACAGGCTGGGCGTCGTCCCGACGCCGGGGCTACAGGCCTACTGCGAGGCCGAGGCCGTCCCGGGGCTGATGGTGACGGCGAGTCACAACCCCCCGGCGTACAACGGCATCAAGCTCATCGGCGCCGACGGGGTCGAGCTGAGCCGGGCGACGTTAGACGAGGTCGAGCACGCCCTGGCCGCGGAGCCGAGCCACGCCTCCTGGGACCGGATGGGAACCGACCGGCGGGTCGAGCGCGCCCGACGCGACTACAGGGCCGGCGTCATCGAGTCGGTCGACCGCGAGCGCATCGCCGACGCCGACCTCACGGTCGTCGTCGACCCCGGCCACGGCGCGGGGGCCTTGGTCAGCCCGGACCTCTTTCGGGAGCTTGGCTGTACGGTCCACACAGTCAACGCCCAGCCCGACGGCCACTTCCCCGGCCGGAACCCCGAGCCCGTGGCGGCCACCCTCGGGGACCTGCGGAGCTACGTCAGGGCGACCGACGCCGACCTCGGCATCGCCCACGACGGCGACGGGGACAGAGCGATGTTCGTCGACGAACGCGGCGAGCACGTCGACGGCAGCGCGATGTTCGCGGCGCTCGCGGCGGCCGAACTACACGAGGGCGACGGCGTCGTCAGCGCGGTCAACGCCTCCCAGCGAATCGTCGACGTCGTCGAGGACGCCGGTGCGACCCTCTCCTTGACCCCCATCGGGTCGACGTACATCGTCAGCCGCATCGCGGAGCGCCAGGCCGAGGGCACCCACGTGGCCATCGCCGGCGAGGGCAACGGCGGTATCCTCTTCCCGGACTACCGCATCGCCCGCGACGGCGCCTACACCGCCGCCCGCTTCTGTGAGCTGCTTTCCGACCGACCGGCCAGCGAGCTGGTCGCGCCCTACGACGACTACTACAACGTCCGGCGGAACCTCCACGTCGACGACGAGGCCGCCCGGGAGTCGATGCTCGCCGGCATCGAGGCCCACGCCACCGAGGCCGCGGCCGACCTCGACACGACCGACGGCTGGCGGCTGGACTACGGCGACGGCTGGGTGCTGGCCCGGCCGTCGGGTACCGAACCGGTCGTCCGTGTCTACGCCGAGGCCCGCACCCCCGAACGGGCGGAGGAACTGGCCGGCCAGATGGTCGGCGCCGCCGAACGCGGGGAGTAAGCCCGTTCGATACGGTGTCCGCAAGCAGCGGCGTCGTATCGCTTGACGGAGGTGCGCTCTGCGGGACGTTAGCCTGACTCCGTCCCATCCGGCATTAGAACTAAGGCGAGACTCCCCCACAACCTCGCCAATGGCAGGGGATTTCGAAGCGAGGGACGAGAGAAATCTCGTCGAATACATGGCGGCTCTGTTCGGCTTTGCCCGCCTCTCGACGGCGCTGCCCGGACGAGACATCTATCCGCCGTATCTGTTCGTGGGGTTTTTCAGTTTTCTAGATCTGGCCGTCCTGCAGGTCTACGTTCATCTCAGCGGCGGAACCCACATACTGCTCGACGTTCCCAGCGTCGCCGCCGGATACGTCGCGGTGCTACTGGGGGTTTACGGGATTCAGTATATGTCGAGTGGCTACGAGAGCGCACTCGCCGCAATCAGAGCACAGGAGCGTGCCGATTCGTCGGAGATAGACCAGTTTCAGCGAATCTTCAGCTGGAGAGCGAAGGTCATCGTTTACGCTATCGCCGCCCTCGCGCTGTACGCGAACACCCTGCTCAACGTCGGGGTTCCGTACCAGGTGACGGCGATCAACTTTCTGTTCACGTGGGAGTTCGTCTTCCTCCCGGTCATCGTCGAGTTCGCGCTCACCTACTACGGCATCCACTTCCTGTTGCCGCGACGGTTCGAGAACGCCGGGTTCAATCTGTTCTTCTACGACCCGCGGAACATGGGCGGGTTTGCCGCGGTCGGGCAACTACTGAAACGGTCGTACTACCTCTACACCGCTGGTCTTGTTCTGTTCTTTTTCCTCGTCTATGGGCCGGTACTCCTCGCAGTGGACGGCTACGTCCCCGGACTGTTCGAGTTACTGTTCTTTTCGGCGGCCTGGTTTGTCGGGCTGCTCTCGATTGGCTACTCCATGCACACCATGCATCAGTTCATGTCCGCTGAGAAAGAGCAACGAATCCGTGAACTCGAGGAGGAACTGCATGGGGCAATAGAGAACCCGTACGACATCAACAACTCGAGGGTCGCCGATCAGGAGCAGTTAGACGATGCTCGCCGACGACTCGAACAGGTACGGAGTACACGGGTGTACCCGGCGACGTTCACGATGTGGAGCCAGATTGCGATTAGTGTCCTGCTCCCACAACTGTTGCAGATTACGGTACAGACGGCGCTGTAGTACGGGACGCTGGTCGGGTAAATCCGCGACAACGCACTGGTTCACAGAACCGAGTGACACACGTACTGAGCGAGGAGAGCACCCTCCCGGGGGAGCGATACGACGCTCTCGCCCGTTGTGCCGGACCGCCCTCACAGCGAGCCGTGTTCCGCCAGCGCGTCCTCGATGTCAGCTTTCTCCTCGCGAGCATCCTGCAACTCGTCTTCGACGGCCCCGCTCGCCAGCCGTTCGCGTTCGTCCTCGGCCAGTTCCGCCCGTGCGAGCGCGCTCTCTCGGAGCCGCTCGTAGTCCTCGCGGCGGGCCAGGGCCCGGACCGCACGCAGTTTCTCGACCACGTCCTCGCCGGCGAACGTCGAGAGTACCGAGCGGAACTCCTGGACGAGCCACGGAAGGTGGTCGGCCGGCGGCGGGGGCCAGCCAATCGTGAGGGGGTCGGCGTCGAGGGTGCGGAGGTAGGTCCGCCTGGTCCCCACGGCCCGCTTCAGCGCCGCGGTGTCGTCGACGTAGTGGTCGAGTTTCGAGGCGGAGTAGTCGGCGTATTCGAGGAGCTTCGGAATCGGCTCGGTACCCGCCTCGTAGCGCTGGACGTAGCCCAGCAGGTCCTCGGGCGGGGACTGAAAGTCGACGAGCGGGTACGCGTCGGCACGGGCCACCGCCGACAGCACCTCGCGGGCCGACGCCGACGACCGGAACTCGCTGAACGCCTCCTGGACGCGCTCGTCGTACGTCACAATGGGCTCTCTGAGATGCTCGACTGGCGCGTCGAGGTCCGCATCACCCATGCGCTGCAGCCGCTCTAGCTCGTCGATGCGGTCCTCGAGTTCCCCCAGCCGCTTGCGGGCGTCACGTCGGGCCTCGCGGTACTGCTCGCGGGAATCTTCCCACTCGTCCAGTCGGCCGACGACGTCGCCGACGGGGTCGAGCTTGCGCCGAGCGGTCTCGAAGTCGGACTCGCTGAGCCGGCGCTGCTGGAGGTAGTCGTCGACGGCCTCGAACGTCTCCTTCTCGGGGAGGTCGTCGTCTAGGTCCTCGGCCAGATTCGCGACTCGCCCCTCGAACTCGGTGTAGGCCTGGAAGTTGCCGCTGCCGGTGGCGGTGTCCTCGTAGCGGTCGAGCAGGTCGTGGAACTCGCGGTAGAGCTCCCGGCAGCGACGGAGTTGTGCCTCGCCGATTGCCTCGACACGCTCGCGGGCCTGGCGGCGCTGCGTTGCGGCCTCGTGGAGCTGCTGGGCAGCGTCGGTCATCAGTAGACGTCGTCGGGGTCGAACACCTGCTTGCCGACCTCTTCGCCGTCGACGGTCCGGTAGAAACAGGACTCGTAGCCGGTGTGGCAGGCGCCGCCGGACTGGTCGACCAGATACAGCAGGGCGTCGCCGTCGCAGTCGACCCGCACCTCCTCGATTTCCTGGGTGTGGCCGCTCGTTCCCCCTTTCTTCCAGAGCTCGTCGCGGCTGCGCGAGTAGTAGTGGGCGTAGCCCGTCTCGCGTGTCTTCTCGAGGGCTTCCTCGGTGACGTAGGCGAGCATCAGCACCTCGCCCGACGCGGCGTCCTGGGCGACCGCCGGGAGGTACTCGTTGTCGTCGAAGGCAAGAGTGAGGTCAGTCATGGTCGGAGGGTCGCCTGTCGCTAGTATAGGTCTTTTGCACGGTCTGTGTAGCTGTCCGGGTGCTATGCCGGACGAACCGTCAGCGACGGAAAGTACGTCTCGTAGAACCCCTCGTCGAAGCTGAGCAGGGCATCACAGTCGACAGTCGCGTGAGCGCCGATGAGAAAGTCAGCGGCGATGTGCTGGCGGGGGGCGAGGCCGTTCCCGCAGGTATCACAGTCGACAGACTGTTCCGCCCCACAGGACGGACACTGTAATCCATCCGGTCGTCGATCAGCGTATCGCCCGAACTGTTCGCCGGCCCGAACCAGCGCCCCGCGTGACGGCTCGGCGAGCTGGATGCTCATGTCCGCGAGGAACGTATCGAGTGCGTCCGCTGTCCCGAACTGTCCGTCTGCAGCGAGTTCGGCGTAGACGACCGGCGTGACGACGACGTTGCCGTCCCGGTACGCCTGCCGGAGCGCTGCCTCACTGGCGTCGGCGTGTGCGTCGTCGTACAGGAGCGCCAGCACTACGTTCGTGTCGACCGCCGTCGTCACGACGAGCCACCCGTGGTGTCGCCGTCAGTGACGTCTCGAGGATACTCGTCGCGGAGGCGACGCATCCGCTCCGGCATCGTCGCGTCGGTCTCGGCGCTCCCGCGGTACTTCTCGAAGGGGTCGGCGCCCGAAGCCGTCGTCGGGGCCTCCTTCCGGATGGTGTACCCGTCCTCGCCCTCCTCGAAGGTGACCTCGTCACCGGGTTCGATGCCGAGCGCCTCACGGACCTCTTTCGGGATGGTAACTTGCCCCTTGGTAGTGACCCGTGGCATAGGTGGTTTGAGCTAGGAGGTAATACGTCAAAAGTATTACTCAGCGCCGGCTCACGCGAACCCAAGGGCCGAAAGCAGCGCGTACAGCACGTCGCCGTAGGAAAGCGCCGCGACCAGCCCGACGAACATCGGGACGAGGAAGGGGATGCCCGGCGACACCCACACCTCGTCGGCGTCGGCGAGCAACTCCAGGGCCTCCCGCAGCATCTCGGGGTCGGTGCCGTAGGCCGACCCCTCGATATCGTCGAGGAACCGTTCGGCGCCCCAGGGGTCGGCCGTGCCGGCGGTGCCGAACTGGTCAGCCGAGCCCTCGGCTGGTACCCCACCGTCGGACCGTGGGTCCGACGAGGGTCGCCTCGCGTCGCTCGGCTCACCTCCATCAGTGGCGAACGAACCGTCCCCCGGCGGGTTCGGCTCCTCGGGCAGCGAGTCGGGGTTTCTGTACGTATCCGGGTCGGCCCGGAGTTCCGCCAGCGAGCCGCCGCGCCACTGGAGGTACATCCGGAGCGCGTCGAGGTCCAGTCCCGCACGGGTAAAGCCGTCGGGCGTCTCCAGCAGGCGGCCGTACTCCTCGGGGACGTCCTCGACGGCCACCGGTTTGCCCAGGAACATCGCCCAGGAGAACCGCCGCCGAACGAGGTTGCCGGCCGCGACGCCGAGCGGGTAGACCACCCCTGCCAGTACGGTGTTCGAGAGGATAGTCAGCGAGAAGACGCCGATGCGCGACGGCTCCAGCGGGAGCGCCATCGAGGTGAGGTAGTAGGTCGGGTACACCGGGAAGAGGACGGCGAGGAGCATGAACGCCTTGGCGTCGGCGCCGCCGAAGCCGCCGATGAGCCAGAACCCGTAGGCCAGCGGCGCGACGAAGCCCAGGCTGATGGCGACGCGGATGAAGAACAGGCGGTCGGGTGTCACCCCGGCCGGCCGGCCGAATGCGCCGCCGTTCAGGACGGCGTAGGTGTCCCAGCACAACAGCACGACTGCCAGTGCGGCCAGCGGGACCCACGTCCTGTTGGGGACGCGGCGAGTCTCGATATCACGGTAGGCCGCCCAGCCAAAGACGGGGACGGCGAGCAGTCGCAACAGGTCCGGTATCGACGCCTGCACGACTCCCCATCCCACGTCGACTGCCCTAATGGTTCCGGTCGGTCCAGTGATGAAAGCGAGCGTGAGAGAACAGCGAGCGTCGCGAGACGGACCAGCGGAGCCAGGGAGGGGGAGGGATGGGAGCCGTGAGAGGGCGGGTCGTAGATTGTCATATATTAAATTTCCCGGTAGATTGAATACCATAGCTTGATGTTGAAGGCTGTATGAGCGGGAGATTGGCACGAATTAAACGGGGAATCGGTGGGGCCGGCGAGCGGACCAGCAACCACACGAGCGACACACCGTCCGGGTGGGTGTGAGTATGGGCATCGACGACCCGACACCGACCCAGCAGTACGTACTCGACCTGCTCGACTCCGAACCGGGGATGTCGAACGCCGACATCGCCGAGGAGACGGGGACACACACCGCCCTGGTCCGGGACCTCCGGAAGGCAAAGCGGGCGGCTGCGGAAAGCGACGACGATGAGCGGTCGGGGAAACGCTCGTCGCGGACGCGAGTGCTCGACGATCTCTCCGGGACGCAGGCGGCCGTGCTCCAGCGGTTGGCGAACGACCCCGACCGCTCGAACGCGGCACTGGCCGAGGCAGTGGGGACCCACACCGCCCTGGTCCGTGACCTGCGAAGCGACGTGCAGGCGGAGGTGCTCGCCCACACCCTCCGCAATCCGGCGGCGACGAACGCCGACATCGCCGAGGAGCTGGGGACCCTCACCGCCGTCGTCAGGGACGCCCGAAGCGGGCTCGAAGCGGAGATTCTCGAACGGTCGGTACGAAACCCCGAACTGTCGAACGCCGAGCTGGCCGAGGAGCTCGGGGTCCACATCGCCACCGTCAGGGACGCGAGAGCGACCTACGAGGACGGCATCGAGGACATCGAGCCCACGTCGAGCGACGACGGGGCGACGGAGGCGACGACGGAAGCGTCGGCCGAACCCACGCCGACGGCCGAGGCGCCCTCGGCGACGGCCGACAGCTCCTCGGGGATGGGGGCCGAGACGATCGTCGCGCTCGTCGTCGGCGTCCTGGTGCTCGTCGCGGTCGTCCTGTTGCTGATGTAGGCGTCGCCGCGGCTCCTCGGTGTGAGAAGTCAGGGACGGAAAGTCCCCGAAAAACCGTACGTTCTGCGACCGCACGTTTCGCTGTTTAGATGACGCGGTTCTGCAGGTAGTCGAGGTGCTTGGCGTTGTAGACGATTTTGACCTCGTCGGCGTCGGGACTGCCGATACAGGTCAGTCGGACGTTCTTCTCTTCGACTTCCTCGTCGCTGAGAATCTGCTGCATGTCCATGTCGATTTCGCCTTCGAGGACGATGGCGGCACAGTTCGCACAGGCGCCGGCACGGCACGAGAAGGGCCAGTCGTAGCCCTGTGCCTCCGCCGCTTCGAGGATGTACTCGCCTTCGTTGACGTCCAGCTCGCCGTGGTCCTCATCGTCGAGTCCGAGGTCCGCAGCCTCACTGAAGACGTCGTCGTCGTACATGTCCCAGCCGTTGTCGTCCACTACTTCGTAGTTTAGGTACTCTACCGTGGGCATCATAGCCGGGTTCGAACCCCGTCCTGTTAGACTTTGCCCTTCGAACAGCCCGGATGTACGATTATGATAGACGCAGCGCCCTCAAAACACTGGAAGAAACCGAAAGACCAGATACGCGGCGACAGTCGCGATGGAGGGGACGACGTTCTGGAGGAAGATGACCCGAGCCGTCGTCGCCGGTTCGAACAGGTCCGAGGCCTTCGGGAGGTCCTCGCGGCTCTCCTCGCCGATGGGCTCGGGTGTGGTCGGTTCCGGCGTCCCTTTCTTCCCACCGACGGTCGGGGCGTCCTCGGCGTCGGCAGTCAGGGCACCGACAGAGACGTCGGGCGTGTCCTTGCCGGTGACAGTCTCGGAGAGTCGGGTCATCCGCGTCGCCCGGCCCCAGCCCAGCCCGACGATGCTCATCGTGGCGATGATGACGAAGCTGGCGGGGATGCCAAGCGCAGAGAGGAAGGTGACGATAGTCGAGGCGACCGTGGCGACGACGATTGCGGCCACCAGCGGGAGGTCGGTGAGGTCGTTGCCGACGGTGTCCATCGTCCGCCGGGCGATAGTAAAGGCCCCCAGCCCGATGGCGGCCCCGCCCAGGACGATAGCCGGGTAGAGGTCCAGCGAGCCGTTGCCCACCAGCGGCGCGACGGCGTTGGCGACGTTCGACGCCCCCGCCGAGAAGCCCATGTAACAGCCGATACCGATGACGACGGTCGTCCCGATGAACTCGCGGCGAGTCGTGTTCTCACCCAGCGAGGGGCGGGGAATCGTCCCCGAGCGGTCGTACGTCAGCAGGGCGCCCTCGCTCTGGGAGACGGCGAACCACGCGACCAGTTTGGGGTAGAAGTACCGCCCGATGACGCCGCTGACCCAGAACGCGAGGATGGGTGAGACGAGCCACCAGACGACGATTTCGAGCATCAGACCGGCGTTGAGCGTCCCGCGTGCGAGTCCCAGCCCGGCGATGGCACCCACAGCCGTCATCGACGTCGAGGCGGGGACGCCGACGACGTTCGAGAGGAACAGCGCGACCCCGATAAAGAAGAGCACGACGATGCTGATGAGCGGTGAGAACTGCGTGGCCACGAGATTGCTCCCGAGATTCTTGACGACTGCGGGACCGACCAGCAGTCCGCCGGCCATCGCGAACACTGTCATCAGCGCCGCCGCCGAGAATTTCGTGAGGGTGTTCGACCCGACGGCCGGGCCGAAGGCTACCCCTGTCGAGGACCCCCCGATGTTGAAACCGACGAAGATAGCGACGATAACGCCGAGCGCGAAGAGAACCTCGACCATACTGAGCGGTGGCCGTGACGCCGTTAAAGATTACCGACCGCGCGGCCCCCGTGTGGCGAGTGAGCAGTCCACAGACAGTTACGACGCGTCGTCGCTATCCGTCTCTGCCAGCCGCTCGCGCTTCTCGGCAGCGGTCTCCTCGACCTCGCTTGCGGTCTCCTTTGCCACCTCGACATCTTCGGTGACGGATTCGGCCGTCTGCTTTGCGTCGCTGGTCTTGTCTTTGACCTCGCTGGTCTTGTCCTTCACTTCGGCCGTCTTGTCTTTCACTTCGGTCGTTTTGTCCTTGGCCTCGGTCGTCTTGTCCTTCACTTCGGCCGTCTTGTCCTTGGCCTCGGCCACCGTCTCGACGGCGTCGTCGTCGCCGGTCTCGGCCGCGGTCTGTTCGACCTCCTCGGCGGACTTCTCGACGTCTTCGGCCGACCGTTCGACGTCCTCGGCGGACTGCTCGACCTCTTCGGCGGTCTGTTCGACCTCCTCGACGGTCTGCTCGACGTCCTCGGCGGCCTCGTCGACGGTCTCGACGGCCGTCTCGACTTCGTCGGCGGTCGACTCCAGCTCCTCGGCGGTCTGTTCGAGCTGTTCGGCGGCTTCCTCGAGTTCGGCGGCCTTGGTCGCGACGTCCTCGTTCGACCGTTCGAGCACGTCCGCCAGCACGAGGAACTGCAGGATGCCGACGACGACGTACGCCGAGATAGCGACGCTCGCGGCGGTCGTGATTACCGACGCGGTGGCCCCGGTGACCGGAACGATGCCGAGGGCGACGGCCCCCCAGGCGAGTGCCAGCCCGATGGCGACGACGGTGACGGCCTGTTCGAACAGGCGATACTTCTTCTCGTGTGGGCCGAACATCACGGCCTCCAGGCGGCGAGCGAGCGGGGTGAGAAACAGGATTCCAGCGGACATGGTTGCCAATGCTTTCCTGAGGGGATAAGCCTGCGGACCGACACGCTTTCGACGGGGCCCGCCCCACTCCCGGCCATGTTCCCGACGTTCGAGGTCGTGCCGGCGGTCGATATGCAGGACGGACAGGTGGTCCAGCTCGTGGGTGGCGAGCGCGGCACCGAGAAGACCTACGGCGACCCCGTCGCGGCGGCCGAGCGGTGGGTCGAGGCCGGCGCCCGGACGCTGCACCTGGTCGACCTCGACGGCGCCTTCGAGGGCGAACGGGTAAACGGCGACGCCATCGACGCGGTCCTCGAGGCGGTCGACGATGACATAGACGTGCAACTCGGCGGAGGCATCCGCACCGCCGAGGACGCCATCTCGCTGCTGGAGCGGGGCGTCGACCGCGTGATTCTGGGGACAGCGGCCGTCGAGAACCCCGATATCGTCGCCGAGATAAGCGACGAACACGCCGACAGTGTGCTCGTCAGCCTCGACGCGAAAGACGGCGAGGTCGTCGTCTCCGGCTGGACCGAGGGCACAGGGCTGGACCCGGCCGAAGCCGCACAGCGGTACGCCGACCTTGGCGCCGCCGGAATTCTCTTTACCGACGTCGACGTCGAGGGCCAGCTGGAGGGGGTCCGCACCGACCCCGTCGCGCGGCTGGTCGACGCCGTCGACATCCCCGTCGTCGCCAGCGGCGGCGTCGCGACCATCGAGGACGTGCTGGCCCTGGAAGACGCCGGCGCGGCGGCCGTCGTCGTCGGCAGCGCGCTGTACGAGGGGGAGTTCACGCTCGAAGCGGCACAGAACGCCGTCGACGAGCGGTAGCCGACGGACTCAACGGCGCCCCATGGTCGCCGTGTCGCTGCGAGGCCCTCCTCCGGTCGGCCTCGCTACCCCTCGTACAGCGTCACCGACTGCGCGCCGTACCCTTCGTAGAACGGGCCGATGCCGCCGCCGGCGTTCCCCGCGGCGACGCGGCCGTCGGGCGTCTCGAAGACGAGGCTGTTCTCCATCGGGAAGTCGTTCGTGGGGTCACCGACGAGGTTCTGTCGCACCGCGACGACGGGGACCCGCTCGTAGCGACGCTCGCCGTCGCTTTGCAGGTCAGCCAGTGTCACGTCGGCGAGCAGCTCCCGACCGGCGGCCCGGTGGAGCGCGGCGTTGGTCGCGGCGGTCCGGAGGTGGTCGTACGTCGCCGGGAGCGCGTCCGGGTCGGTGACGTAGCGGTCCTCGCCCATCGGCCAGAAGTTGGCGACGGTGTTGCCGAAGAAGCCGCTGGCGACCTCCCGCTGGGCGAAAGAGAGGGCGTACTCGCGGCCGTGCCGACCGGCGAGGATGCCGTGGGCGCCCAGCACGCCGGTCGTCTCGTCGACGACGACGTGACCGGCGGCGTGGCGTCCCAGGTGCGAGCCACGTCCGCACAGGCCGCCCAGTCGGGCTCCGTCTCCGAGGACAGCGGCGAGACGGCGAGCAGGTAGACGAAGACGCCGCGGTCCCGGGCAGCGACGAGCTCCGCTTCGACCTGGGCGAGTTCCGGTTCTGGGAGGACGAGAAACGCCTCGCGCTTGGCGTCGGCCAGATACCGTCTGATGCGCTTGCGGACCGTCGCCCGGGAGTGGACGACCTCGACCGCGGCGCCGTCGTCGTCGGGCGCGGTGTACAGCGATTCGATGCCGGCCTGCAGCTCGTCCAGCCGCTCGGAGAACGACCCCAGCGCCTCCTCGGGCGGGCGCGCCCGGATGACGGTCGGGCTGGCTGTCTCGTCGATGGTGACCAGCCCCCGGTCAGCGAGCCCCGCGGCGAGTTCGTAGACGTACCCCTGTGAGACGTCGGCCGCCCGCGAGACCTCGCCGGTGGTCGCCGCGCCGGACCGAAGGACGGCCAGATAGGCGTCGACTTCCTTCGGCGAGAGGCCGAAGGCACCGAGATGGTCTCGCACTGTGTCCGCAGACATGGCCGAGTATTGTGATAGTATATACAAAATATTTTTCCCGCACTGCGCAGAGAGTCACGTATGAGCGAGGCGGCCGCCACGCAGGCACCCGACACGGAGGCCGACGGCGAGACCGACCGGTCGGGCCGGCGCTGGTGGACGGTCGCCGTCTTCGCGTACATCACGCTGGAGGGCGCCGGGCTGCAGATGCGCGGCGCGGTCATCCCGGCGCTCCGGCGGACCTTCGACGTGCCCGAGTGGCAGCTGGGGCTGGTCGCGCCCGCGGGAACCGTCGGCTACGTGCTGGCCGTGGTCGTCGTCGGCGCCGTGGCGGGCCGACTGGACACGAGATGGCTCCTGCTGGTCGGCATCGTCGGCACCGGCGCCGGCATCCTTGTGATGGGCGTCGCCCCCTCCTTCGGGCTCTTTCTGGCGGCGCTGCTGGGCCGCGGGCTGTTTACCGGCATCGGCCGGGGGACCGACCGGCCGCTGCTCTCGCATCTCTACCCCCGCCAGCGCGGTCGTATCTTCGGCTTCTACGATATGATGTGGGCCGTCGGCGCGACGGCGGGCCCGCTCCTCGTCGCGGCCGCCGTCGCCGCCGGGAACTGGCGACTGGCCTACTACGCGCTCGCGCTCGCCTTTGTCCCGGTCGTCGCGCTCGCCCTCTGGCTGCCGACGCCACGCATCGACGGCGGCGACGACCCGCTGGACCGGGCCGAGCTGCGCCGCATCACCCGCCAGCCGGCGGTCCTGACGATGGCGGTCGCACTGTTCCTCTCGACGGGGTTCGAGGGCGGGCTGTTCACGTGGGTGACGACCTACGCGCAGGGCCGCCTGCCGGAAACGCTTGCGACGGCGTCGCTGTCGGTCATGCTGGCGGCCTACATCCCCGGCCGCTTTGCCTCGGGCTGGCTCTCCGAACGGCTCGGCTACGTCCGCCTGGCCGTCGGCCTGGTCGGGCTGACGATTCCGGCCTTCGTCTATACGTTCTTCCTCGCGGAGGGGTACGGCCTGCTGGTCGGCCTCTTCACCATCGGACTGGCCCTGTCGGGGATGTACCCCACGTTGCTGGCCTACGCCACCGAGGCCGTCCCCGAACACAGCGCGCCGGTCAACGCGACCGCCGCCGTCACGAGCGCCGCCGGCATCGCCGTCGTCCCCGCCGCGATGGGTTTCGTCATCGGCGGGTCGGGCGTCGCGGCGGCGATGCGACTGCTCGCGCTCCCGCTCGCCCTGCTGGCCGTGGTCCTGTCGTACGCACTGTACCGGGCCATCCAGTGAGATGCTGTGTGTCCGTCAGCCGACGTTCAGCTGGTGGCAAGCCATTTAGACGTGTTTGTCATAGTCACACATACAGATGTACGAGGACGTTCTGCTTCCGTTCGATGGAAGTGATGGCGCAGCGGCGGCACTGCACCACGCCGCCGAGATCGCTCACTGGGCCGACGCGACAATTCATCTGCTATTCGTCGCGGATACGACACGGGAGAGCGTCACGGTCGTCGAGACGGAGGTCGTCGACGCGCTCGTCCAGGAGGGCGAGGACGTGCTCGAGGACGCGGCGGAGACGCTGCGCACGCTCGGTGCGGACTACGATACCGACGTCGTTCAGGGGAACCCAGCGCCGACGATAGTGGAGTACGCCGAGCGATACGACCACGACGTTATCGTGATGCCGACGCACGGTCGGACGGGGATATCACGATACCTCCTCGGGAGCGTCACCGAGAAGGTCGTCCGCCTGGCGTCTGTCCCAGTGCTCTCGGCCCGGATGCAGCCCGACGAGCAGCTGGTGTTCCCCTACGACAATATCCTGATACCAACAGACGGGAGTCCCAGTGCCGCGCATGCCGCCGAGTACGGGGTCTCCCTCGCAGCGGCACTCGATGCGACCGTTCACGTGGTATCCGTCGTGGAGACGCGGTCACTCGGTGTGGACGTTCGTTCGACGGTCTCCGACCGGGAACGTGAGCAGGCGGCGACCGAGGCGGTCGAAGCCGTCGCGTCCGCGGCAGCGACACAGGGAGTGACAGACACTGTCAGCCACATCGAACACGGCACACCGCTTGCAAAGATACTCGAGACCATCGATTCGGCAGACATCGACGCCGTCGTAATGGGAACGACAGGAAAGCGCGGGACCGAGCGAATCCTGCTTGGCAGCGTCACCGAAAAGACCGTCCGCGCTGCACCGATTCCCGTCATCACAGTTAGAGACGGCGAAAACGCGAACTAGTCACGCTCGCTGGCGACCACATCGTGGGCCCGCTCGACGGCCGCCACCAGCTCCTCGCGGCCGTCACAGCCGACGAGATGCGAGCGACAGCCACAGTCAGAACAGCCGAAGTCGGGAACGGCTCCGCCTACAGTGTCGGCCAACCGCCGGGCGACGGCACACTCGATGTCCACAGCAGTCGTCACGACGGTCTCGACGCTGGTCGCGTCCTCACCCAGCAGATAATCGATATGCCAGTGGCGGGCGTCATTGCCCCCGCTCGCGACGGCGCGGTGGCGCTCGACGCGGGAAAAGCCGCCCGAGCCCAGCGCGCTGCCGGTGTAGGCGTACCAGCCCGCGGGGAAGTCGATATCGCCCAGCGCACCCACCTCGATGGGGCCGTCGCTTTCGCGTTCGAGGACGAGCGTGTACGTCCCGCCGGCCGCCATCTAGCCCGTAATCGTCGGGTCGGCAGCGAACTGGTCGTACCCGTCGATACGGAACTCACGGGAGTCCGTGCAGTCCTCGTTGTCGGCGGCGAGGTCGCCCACGAGCCAATTGAAGGCCTGCTGGAAGTCGGCGTAGGGGGCGTCCTCGAAGCGGTCGAGGACGGCCTCGCTCGTGAGCTCCTCGTCGTACGCCTCGGCGAAGGCGGCGACGTTCTCCGCGGCGGTCTGTGCGAGGTCGGCGTCGGTCGCCTCGCCGAAGCCGGCGGCGAGGTCGTCGGTGAGGTCTGACATACGCGACGATACCGACTGGAGCCACCTATTCGTTCTGGAACCGGGAAACGGCCCGGACGCCTGCATCCCACGGCCGTTTCCAAATCCTTTTGCGCCGATTCGGCCTACCCGCTCGTAGGGATGGGAGAGTCATGGTGACCGAGCCCGCAAGCGGTCTGGCCCGAGCCATCGACCGCATCCGCGGCCAGCGAGCCGTCGTCTGGGCGGTCATCACGAGCACCTTCTTCATCGGCTTCGGCGGTGGCGTCGTCTACCCCATCCTGCCGAACCTGGGTGCTGTGCTGGGGATTTCCCCGTTTCTCGTCGGCCTGATTCTCTCCGCCAACCGGTTCTCGCGGCTGGTCGCGAACGCGCCGGCAGGCGGGCTGGTCGACCGCTTTGGCACGCGAACACCGTTCGTCGTCGGGATGGGAATCCAGGCGGTCGCGACCGCAGGCTACGTCGTCGCGATGGTCGCGCCCGCCCCCGAGGCGTGGTTCATGGTCGCCCGAATCGGCTGGGGCGTCGGGAGCGCGCTCGTCTTCGCGACGGCCTACACCATCGCCTCGGACGTCAGCGACGGCGGCTCGCGGGGCGCGAACATGGGCCTCATCCGCGGCGGCGTCCTCTTTGGCTTCCCGACGGGCGTGGTCATCGGGGGCGTCGTGAGCGAGGTCGCCGGCACGGTCACGGCCTTTAGCGTCGCCGCTGCCTTCGCCGTCCTCGCCAGCGCCGTGGCGTACTGGACCGTCCCGGAGACCCACGTCGAGAGCGACGCGAACCAGTCGGTCACGCCCTGGGACGTAAACACCAGCCTGCCGGCGCTGACGGTCGGCACGGTGAACTTCGCCGTCTTCTTCGTCTACATCGGGGCCTTCTTTGCCACACTCGTGCTCTTTCTCGGCCGGGCCCAGCTGCGGGTGTTCGGCTTCGACGCGCAGGGCTCGTCGGGCATCTTCATGGGCGTCACCGTCGTCGCCGCCGGCCTCTCGATGTACGCCGGCGGTGCCATCACCGACCGCCGGGGGTCGCGGGTCCCGACGCTGCTGGTCTTCCTGGTCGCCACGTCGGTCGGCTTCGCACTCCTGGCCGTCACCGAGAGCGTCCCCGTCCTTGTCGTCGCCTGCCTGCTGATCGGCGGCGGACAGGGCGGGTCGAGCGGGCCGCTGATGGCGCTGCTGGGCGACCTCGTCCCCGACGCCCAGATGGGCAGGGCCGTCGGGACGAACAACGTGCTGGGCGACCTCGGCGGGGGCTTTGGCCCCATCGTCACGCTCCCACTGGTCGACGCCGTCGGCTTCGACCCCATCTACGTCGCCTGTGCGGCCCTCCCGCTACTGGCCGGGCTGGTCCTGCTGGCCGGCGTGCGCCGGGAGACGGGGCAGTTCGTGCCGCGAGTCGACTCCTGATATGGCTCGAACCTCGGCCCGACATTCATTTACGCTGACGGCTAACAGTGGAGTATGCGCGCCCTCCGACACAGCCCGACGCTCGTGACCCTGGCGCTCATCCTGGCGGTGTTTGCCTGCCAGGAACTCGCCGGGCTCCTCGGCTGGCGGGGGCTGTTCGCGCTGTCGAACCCCCTGCTCGCGCGGCCCTGGACGGTGGTGACGAGCGTCTACGCCCACGCGAGCGTCTCGCATCTGGTCGCCAACGCCCTCGCGCTGGCGCTTGGCGGCCTGCTCGTCGAGCGGCTGACGACGAGCGCGCGCTTTCACGC
Source organism: Haloarcula salinisoli (assembly GCF_019599405.1). Classification (NCBI taxonomy): domain Archaea; kingdom Methanobacteriati; phylum Methanobacteriota; class Halobacteria; order Halobacteriales; family Haloarculaceae; genus Haloarcula; species Haloarcula salinisoli. Next base: position 124,548 of record NZ_RKLQ01000002.1, read on the forward strand.
CTTCTTCGTCGCCGTGGGCTCGCTCGCGGGCGTGACACAGGTGGCCCTCGTCGGCGTCGTGGGTCCGCTCGTCTCCGGTATGCCCGCGCAGGTCGCCGTCCTCGGCGCGAGCGGGGCCATCCTCGGGCTGTACGGCTATCTGCTCGGGGCGAACCGGGTCACCGAGCTGCTCGTGGCCGGCATCGAGCTCGAACCGCGGTTCCAGCTCGCGCTCGGCGTCCTGCTTGCGGGGCTGATAACCGTGTTGACGGCCAATCCCGGCGCGGCGCTCATCGCACATTTCACCGGGCTGTTGCTCGGATTCCTCGCCGGGCGAGCACACCTGCTGGCGCCGGGAGAGAACACGCAGGGACGCCAGCCGACCGTCGAGTAAAGCACCGCGGCTCCGCGGGTCACTTCGCGCTCGCGGTTACACCGCTCGCTTTGGAGGCGTTCGTTACACTCACGCCTCGCTCTCCCCGCGTCGCTTCGAGGAAACTCCCTGCGGTCGGTTCCTCGCTAGCCGACAAAGATCCGCTCGTCGAGCCGCGTCGTCACCTCGTCGGCCAGCGTCTGGAGGTTGACGGTGTCCTCGCGGTTGTAGGAGACGAGCGTCTCGAGGGAGCCGTCCTGACCGCGCTCGTGTTCCCGCCAGAGTCGCACCGCGTCTTGCCCGGAGATGTCGGGTCGGTCGCGCTCGATGCCGATGTCCTGTTCGACCTGCTTGAGGCCGCCCGAGAGGCCGATTTTCTTGCAGGTGTACATGAGGTCCAGATGCGGGCGCTGGAGGTCGACGTCGAAGTTCGCTTCGAGGAAGGGGACGTCGAAGCGCTTGCCGTTGAACGTCACGAGCAGGTCGGCGTCGGCGAAGGCCGCCCGGAGGTTGCCGGCGGTGAGGTCGTCACCCGCGACCAGCGTCTCGGTCTCGCCGGCCTGGTGCAGGGAGACCGTCGTCACCTGGTTGCGATGTTCGTCCAGTCCCGTCGTCTCGATGTCGAAGAAACACGCCTGCTCGTCGAAGGTCTCGTAGAGGCGCCACTGCTCGCTGCTGGGGAACTGCCGGTCGAAGTAGGCCACGTCAGCGGCGTCGAGATACTCACGGCCCTCGCGAATGAACTGGTCGATGCGGTCGCCCCGCTTGCCGCCGACGACGCTCGGTTCGAACTCGTCCCAGTGGGTAACACCCTGCTCCCAGATGGACTGCTCTGTCTGCTCGCCGACGCCGTCGACCCCGATGAAACTGTTCTCGACGCGCACGCTACCCGGTAGCGCGTGAGGGCTATGTAAAGCTAGCGAGGGCGACCGGAGGGAGCCCTCGAATTGCGAGCGCGCAGGGAGCCGGAGAGCAGTAGCGAGGAATCGAGCGAAGCGAGATTCCTCGAAGCGAACCGGCGACAGCGAGGCGCTCTGCGCCTCGATAGCGAGCGCAGGCGAAACCCCGAAGCCGACCCGGGACGCACTGGCGGCCATGACGGACTATCTCGTCGCCACCGCGTCGGTCCACGTGACCGCCGCGGCGGCCGACTACTTGCAGGGTCGACTCGACCCGAGCGAAGACAGCGTCGTCGTGGTCGGGGTTCGAGAACCCGGGCGTCACGAACGGGACGCCGGCGACGCGGCCAACGTCGCCCGGTCGCGGCTGGCGGCGGCGATGCCCGAGACCGAGGTTCGGGAGGGCGACCCAACGGCAGCGCTCCTGGCGGCGATCGACGACCACGACCCCGACGTGGTGCTCGTCGGCGCCAACGCCGGGACCGAGGGCGCGTCGGGTGTGGGGTCGACGGCGGCGGCGCTGCTGGAGCGAAGCGACCGGCCCGTGGTCGTGGTTCCGCTGCCCGACCTCTAGAGCCGGTCGAGCAACCTGGGTTCCTCGAAGTCCAGCCCAAGCTCCGTGTCGAACAGGCCCTCGACAGCGGCGGCGACGGCGGGCGCGAGCGCCGACTCGGGGTCGAGTGCGGTCGGCCCGACCGGGTCGCCCGCGGGGAGTTCGTGGTCGGCGTCCGCGACGGCGACGGCGTCGGGAGCGTCGGTGCGGGTGGCGAGGACGGCCTCGGCCGGGGCGTCGATGTCCCGCAGGCGGCCGCGCTGTCTTGGCAGCAGGTCGACGCCGCGCTGGGTCGCGGGCGCGACCAAGGCCCGCCGGTCGGCGGCCGTGAGCGCGGCGACGGCCTGGTTGGCCGCCACGGGCGGGACGTCCACCAGGACGTGGTCGAACCGGTCGGCGGCGTCGGCGACGACGGTCTCGAGAGTCCGGGCCGCGTCGGGCGCCTTCGCGCGGGCGATGCGCTCGAAGGGCGCGTGGGCCGGGCAGACGGCGACACGGCCTGGCACGTCGTAGTCGGCGTCGTACAGCGCCGCCTCGAAGGCACTCTCGCCGACGGCGACGGCGGTCATATCGTCCGATATCCGTCCGCTGACGTACGTCGCCAGTCCCTGCGTCCCGAAGGCGGCGTCGAGCACGGCGACCGAGCGGTCGGCCCGGGCGAGCGTCGCCGCCATCTCCACGGCCGTTCTGGTCGTCCCGGCGCCGCCGGCGACGCCGACCAGCGCGAGCGTCGATGTGGTCATACTGTACGTGAAGTTCGGCCTGAAATAAAAATTTCAGTACGCGGCGTGTGGATATCAGGTAGCTGGGAGCATAGGTGAGATACTTTATAGTATAGCTCGAAAACGCACGCTCGAGAGTCGTCGACGCCGCGCTGGTCGTCCACTAGTCGCTGATCTTCGCCGCGATGTCGTCCAGTTCGTCGTCGGAGAGGTCCGGCCGCTCGCTGACCAGCGCGTGGATGGTGCGACCGCCATCGTCTTCGAATCGGGGGACGATGTGGCCGTGGACGTGTGGGACTTCCTGGCCGGCGGCCTCGCCGTTGTTGAACGCCACCGTACTCGCGGGCGCGTCGACGGCGTCCTCGACGGCCGGCGTCAGGCGATGCAGCGCCGCCATGACCTCGCTCCCGAGGTCCTCGGGGAGGTCGTTCAGCGTCTCGTGGTGGTCTTTCGGAATGACGAGTGTGTGGCCCGGCGCGAGCGGGTTCGCGTCCAGAAAGGCCAGCACGTCGTCGTCCTCGTAGACGGTGCGGCTGGGGATGTCGCCGGCGACGATCTGACAGAAGATACAGTCGTCCATGGTCGCCGGTGTGTCCGGCGCGTGCATGAAAGTTTCTCCGGCGGGCAGGTGGCCGGCAGTACATTCAACACAGTAAGTGCCGTTAGCTGCTCACGTGCGTGATTACACAGAGTCCGTCGAACAGGCCATGTCACACGCCATCGCCGTCGCTTCGGGCCGGGAGAACGATGGGTTCGACTACGAGGACTGGCAACCACACGCGGTCGACCCGCGCACGGACCGCATGGACTGTGACGAGCGAACATAGCGGTCGGCCTGCGACTACCTGTCCGTCGCCCGCTCGACAGTCTCCCGAATCGCGGCGACGTATTGCTCGGGGCTGTACCAGAGTCGCGACAGCCACACCGCCCGGTAACCGGCCGGTGGGCAGCGGAGCCACGCGACAGCGTGGGACGAGCCAGCCCACACGCCGGCGACCGCGACACCGTGCTACTGGCAGTAGGCGGCGTCGGACTCGGAGCCCACGCTACTCCGACAGCTAAGTTGTAATTCGTACCGGTCGACCTCGCTCGCGCTGGTTTTGAGATTTACGAAGGGAACGAACGTCAGTTGTTCACCGGGCCCGATAGTGGTAGGCTTGTCCCCGAAGCTCGTCCCGGTATAGGTTTCGCTTACGTCGTTGCCATCGACGTCGTAGGGGACGATACTGTAGAAGTATCTATCCAGATCGGTTTCCTGCTCGCCGTCGTTTTCCATCGTAAGCGCCACCCCGAAGGCGTCGTCGTTGCCGAAGTAGTCGAGGTCGGGCTCGTGGTCGACGATTGTCAGCTCCTCGACGCTGCTCGACGCGGTCCCCGTCGCCGGCGACGACGACGTGTCGTCCTCGGTCGGCGTCTCGCCATCTTCGGTCGACATCGCACCATCCTCGGTCGGCGTCGAATCCTCGGTCGACATCGCACCATCCCCGGTCGATGTCTCTCCGTCCTCGGTTACCGCTGAATCCTCGTCGCCGTCGTCTGTGCCAGCGCCGTCGTCGCTGCTACACCCGGCTACCAGGGCGATAGAGGTGGTGCCGGTCGCAGCGAGTACGCCGCGCCTGGAAAGCGTCGCCTCTCGGTCGCTGTTGTTCTCGCGCATGAAACAGCCTGGTAAGCCGTGTACCTATAGTTTATCCCCTCTAAACTGCAGTTGTAGTTACCCTCTGTAGGGAGAAACAAGGTCCGTCGTCGGCCTGCTGGCGCCGGCGCTACAGGGGTCCGGGTTGTCACCGAGTCGAGAAGGTGTAGTCCTGTGTCGGGCGTCGCTCGCGGGTTCGAAGCGCCCGTTCACCCTACTCGTCGGCCAGATGGCCGGGGTTCCACTCGCCGTCGAACTCCCGGTGGGTGAAGGGCAGTGCGTCCTCGCCGGCGTAGCTGGCGACCAGCTGGCCGTCGCCCTCCAGATAGTACTTGTAGGTCGTCAGGCCTTCCAGCCCGACCGGGCCGCGGGCGTGAATCTTGCCCGTGGAGATGCCGACCTCGGCACCGAGACCGTAGCGGTAGCCGTCGGCGAAGCGGGTCGAGGCGTTGTGGAAGACACTGGCGGCGTCGATACCGGTCATGAACGTCTCGGCCGTGTCGGCGTCCTCAGTGACGATGGATTCGGTGTGCTTGGAACCGTTCTCGTTGATGTGAGAAACGGCGTCGTAGACGTCCTCGACGACCTTGATGGCGAGTTCGAGGTCGCCGTACTCGGCCCGCCAGTCGTCGTCGGTGACGGGGTCGACGTCGACGATGTCACGGGTGGCGGCGTCGCCCCGGAGCGTGACGCCTTCCTCGCGGTAGCGGGAAACGGCGTCCGGGAGGAACTCTTCGGCCACGGACTCGTTGACGAGCAGCGTCTCGACGGCGTTGCAGACGGCGGGGTACTGGACCTTCGCGTCCAGCGCGATATCCTCGGCCATCTCGAGGTCGGCCGCCTCGTCGACGTAGACGTGACAGACGCCCTCGGTGTGGCCAAGCACCGGAATCTGGGTGTTCGCTTCGATGTAGGAGACGAATTCGGAGGAGCCACGGGGCATCACGAGGTCCACGAGGTCGTCCATCGAAAGCAGCCGGTCGACCTCCTCGTGGGCCTCGATGAGGGTGGCCCACCCCTCGGGCAGGTCGGCGGTCGCTTCCAGAATCGTCTCGTACAGCACCCGGTTGGACTCGCTGGCCTCGCTGCCGCCCTTCAGGATGACGGCGTTGCCCGACTTCAGCGCGAGTGCAGCAATCTGGACCAGCGCGTCGGGTCGGGACTCGAAGATGGTGCCGACGACGCCGATAGGGACCGAGAGCTTGTACAGCTCGAGGTCCTCGTCGAGTTCGCGCGCCGCGAGTGTCTCCCCGAGCGGGTCCGCCTGCTCGGCGACGGACTCGACCATCCCGGCGATGCTCTCGAGTTTGCCCTCGTCGAGTTTGAGCCGGTCGACCAAGGCCTGCGTGTACTCGCCCTCGGCGAGCATCCGTTCGGCCTCCTCGACGTCCGTCTCGTTGGCCGCGAGGATAGCCTCGCTGTTCTCGCGGATGGCGTCGGCGATGTCGGCGAGCGCGGCGTTTCGACGTGCCTCGTCGACGTTCGCGAGGCGCAAGGCTGCGCGGTTGGCCTGTGTCACCTGATCGTGCGTGTCTGTCTCAGTCATCTAGTCCACCGTTGATAGGGACGAATATTGTGCCCACCGATTCCGCGTCGGCAACCTTCCGGAGCACGTCCGGTTCGGCCGACCCCGCGATTATCGCAGGGATGCCGTGTTCGGCCGCGTCGCGGGCGCCCCGGACCTTGGTCTGGATGCCGCCGAAGCCGCCAGTCGAGCTGGCGGTGACCATCTCCTCGACGTCGGCGTAGTTGCGGCCGACGGCCTCGAGGCGCTCGGCGTCGGGGTCCTCCTTGGGGTTGCCGGTGTAGACGCCGTCGACGTCGGTGAGTGTCACCAGCAGGTCGACTTCGACGCCGATGGCGATAGAGGCCGATATCATGTCGTTGTCGCCGATACGGAGCTCTTCCGTAGCGATAGCGTCGTTCTCGTTGATGATGGGGACGATACCCCAGGAAAGCAGCGTCTCGACGGTGTTGCGGAAGTTGGTGAACCGCTCGGGGTTGTCCAGGTCGTGTTCGGTGATGAGTATCTGGGCGACTTTCCGGTCGTAGCGCTCGAAGCTCTCGGTGTAGCGACGCATCAGGTGGCTCTGGCCGACCGTCGAGAGGGCCTGGGACTCCTCGACAGTCTCGCGGTCGCTGCCGTTGCCGACCCGGCCGATTCCGGCCCCCACGGCGCCCGAAGAGACCAGCAGGACCTCCTTGCCCCGCGAGAGGAGGTCCTCGATGTCGTCGACCAGCTTGTCCAGCTTGTCGTCGTCCAGATTCGAGTCCTCGTCCGTCAGGGAGTTCGTCCCGGCCTTGACGATGACGCGGTCGGCCTCGGCCGCGAGCTGTCGGGTGGTCGACAGCGTCTCCGTATCGACGGCCTCACTCATCGTCGAAGTCGGCCGACAGCTCCTTCGACCGGCGTTCGGCGGCGGCGACGGCGTCCGTCATGGCCTGGTCGGCGCCGCTGTCCCACAGTACCTCCATCCCTTCGATGGTGGTCCCGTTGGGCGAGCAGACGGCGTCGATGAGCTCGTCGGCCGAGCGGTCGTCCTGTAGCACGGTCTCGGCGGCGCCCTTGAACGTCTGGGCGGCCAGGGTCTGGGCTTCCTCGTGGTCGAGCCCGCCCGCGACGCCGGCCTCGGTCATGGCCTTGATGAAATAGAAGACGAAGGCCGGACCGCTACCGTTGACCGCGGTGGCGATATCCATCTGGGACTCCTCGATTTCGGCGAACTCGCCGACGTCGTCGAGCAAAACGCGGACCTCGTCGGTGAGGTCGCCAGTCGCGGCGGCGGCCATGTCCCGCGTCTCGGCGGCGAGGTTCGGCATGATGCGGACGACGCGGGCGTCGGTGCGGGCCTCGACGAACGCCGTGGGGACGCCGGCGGCAATCGTGACGAGCGTCTGGTCGGCCGAGAGGTCGAGTTCACCGAGGACGGCCTCGACGATGTCCGGTTTGACCGCGACGAAGACCACGTCGGCCTCGCCCGCCCGCGAGATGTCGTCGGTCGTCTCGTCGGCGTAGTCGGCGACCGCGGCGAGTGCGTCCGGGTCCAGGTCACACGCGACGATAGTGTGCCCCCCGGCTTTCGAGAGCCCGGTGACCAGCGCACTGCCCATGTTTCCACAACCGATGACGCTCGTGTGTACCATTAGTAGTAGTCAAATACAGGAACGACAGAAAGTAACTACGTTTTTCGTCGGCGAGGGCGAGGCGCGTAGCGCCTCGAAGCGAACCGGCGAACGTAGCGAGGCCGACCGGCGGGAGCTTCCTCGAATCGCGAGCGGGCCAGCGGCCCGCGAGCAGTGAGCCGGAGAGCAGGAGCGAGGGCGAGGCCGACCGGCGGGAGGCCTCGAAAACGATGGGGCGACCGCAGTGACCCGCAGCACAGCGGCGCGGGCGAGGCCCGGGGCGCCTCGAAGCGAACCGGTTCCGCCGGCGGCACGTCCCGCCTTATCGCCCGTTCCAGGCTTCCAGTGCCTCGACGACCGGCATCTCGAGCCACTCCTCGCCCTCCAGTGGCAGCTCACCCGCCGAGACCAGCCGGCGCTGTGGGTCGTAGCGGACGAGTCCGGCGGCCGCAAGCGCCGGGATGTCCGCGTGGTGGAGCCGGATCTTGTTGCGGTCGCGTTCGCTCGTAGTCACGGCCGTCTCCGGTTTCTCCGCTTCGGCCGCGGCCAGTTCCGTCGCGAGCCGGCCGATGGGGACGGCCTCGTCGGCGCCGCTGGCGCGTGCGAGCACGAGGCGACGGCGGTAGCTGCCGAGAATGTCGAACGCGTCGCCGAGGTCGCGGTTGGTCGTCGTAGTCTGTGATATCGTCATCAACAGAGACCAGACCGGTCACGGGTATGAATTGTCTACCGGAAGAATGCGGTATCTGAACTGTCAGGGTCGGTAGTCATGCCGACCCGGTCGCACCCTCGCCGAAGTACTGCTCGAACACCTTCCCCGAGGCGACCCGGAGGTGCTGGTGGAGCGTCGACGTGGCGATATCCAGCGCGTCGGCCAGGTCCTCGCCGGTCGTCCGTCGCCGGGGCCAGTCGAAGTAGCCCGACAGGTAGGCGGCTTCGAGGACGGTCCGTTGCCGGTCGGTCAGTTCGGTATCGGTCGCGGCGCGGACGCTGACCGCCGGGGCGGTGCGCTCGACCTCGCGCTTTGCGAGCAGGTCCACCTCGATACCGCGCTGTTCGACCCGGTCGAGGTAGGCCCGCACGTCGGTATCGAGCGTAACGTCGACGACGAACCGGCTGGCCCCGTGTTCGATAGTGCCGTCGCGTATCCGGCCACCGGCGTCGAGCAGCCCGCTGACGGGCGTCTCGTCGTCGACGCGCAGTTCGAACAGTGGGGCGTTCTCGGTGTCGACGCGTCGGAGCCCGGCCAGACCGTACACGCCGTCGGCGGCCCGCTCGATTTCGTCGAGCGGCGTCGCACCCACGTCGACGTACAGCAGGTGCCGGCCGGATTCGACGGGAACGACGCCGTCGAGGCGCCAGTGCCCCCCGACGTGCTCGTTCAGTGCCGCGAGCGGGTCGACGTCGGCCGCCACCGAGAGGTCGAGTTCGAGGAAGCCGGTCGCGTACAGCAGCCGCTTGGTCTGGATGGCCTCGATGGCCGTCCCGAGCAGCTGGCCGAGTTCGGCGAAGACGGTGCGCTCCCTGCCGGTAAAGGCGTCCGGGTGGACCGAACCGACCGTCAGGACGCCGTAGACGACGCCGTCGGACTCGATGGGGATGTTGACGATAGTGCGGAGGTCGCAGTCGTCCGCCAGGGCTCGAAGCGGGGCCGGATACGTCTCGTCGCGCTGGAGGCCATCGAGCACCGTCGGGGTGGTGTCGGTAGCGGTGCGACACAGCGCCGACTCGATGCAGGTCGCTCCGTGCCGGCGGAGTCGCCCGAGCCACTTCGCCGGGAGTCCGGCGGCGTGTTCGACCTGCATCTCCTCGGTGGCAGTGCGGCGGGTCGTCATCGCGACGGGGTAGCTGTCCGAGGCCACGAGCCCCTCACAGACGGCCCGCTCGACGGCCTCGCGGTCGGTCGCGCCGACGACGGTCCGGTGGACCCCGCGGATGAGCGCGTTGATGTCGTTGAGCCGGGCGAGCTCGTCACGCTGGGCCGCCAGCTGTTCCTCGTCGGCCTTGCGTTCGGTGATGTCCCGGAGCGCGGAGAGATGCAGCCCGGGGGCGATGTTCGCCGTGGCCACGAAATCCGTCACGCGGGTCTCGCCGTCCGGCCGGACGAGCGGGAACTCCCCCTGGAGTGTCCCCGTCTCCAGGAAGGCGTCCCAGGCGGCCGCCACGTCGTAGCCCGGTGGGGCGAAGTCGGCGACGTTCTGGCCGACCAGTTCGGCCTCCTCCAGCCCGTAGAGGTCACAGGCGGCCTGGTTGGCGTCGAGGTAGTCGCCGTCGTCGTCGGCCAGTAGCAGGGCGTCCAGGGTCCCCTCGAAGACGGCGCGGAACTGCTGTTCGCTCTCGCGGAGCTCCTGTTCGTACTGTTTGCGCTCGGTTATCTCCTCGAAGGTGACGATGACCCGCTCGATGTCGCCGGTCGTGTCGAACAGCGGCGCGGCACTGACCGAGAGCCACAGCCGGGCGCCGTCACGGCGGCGGACGGCCATCTCGGTGCCGAAGGTCGGCTCGCCGGTCCGCAGGACGACGTTGAGCGGGAACGACTCGTCGGGGAACGGCTCCCCCTCGGGACCCCAGGCTTCCCACATCGGTTCGTCGAGTATCTCGCCGACCAGTTCCCCGCGGTCGACACCGAGAATCCCCTCGGCGCGTTCGTTGAGACGCGTGAACCGACCGTCGGGCGCGTGGACGGCGATGCCCATCGGGCTCACACGGAGGAGCTGTTTGGTCAGGTCCCGCTCGCGCCGGAGGGCGGCGGCGCGCTCCCGGCGTTCGGTCACGTCACGGAAGTACACCGACAGGCCCGTGGGGGACGGGAAACACCGAATCTCCAGCCAGCGGCCGACGGTCTCGGAGTGTTGCTCCAGCGTCGCCGGTTCCTGGGTGGCCATCGTGCGCTCGAACACCCGCTGTATTTCCGAGTTCCGCGTCGCCGGAAACCGGTTCCAGATAACCTCGCCGAGCAGTTCCGCCCGGGGCGTATCGAGCAGGGCCACGGCGGCGTCGTTGGCGAACGTATACCGCCACTCGGTGTCGAAGGCGACGACGGCGTCGGTCACCCGCGAGAGGACCGTCCACAGCCCGAACTGTTCGTCGTCGACACGCTGACAGCGGTACGTCGTCACCTCCGCCCCGGGGACCGTCTCGACGGTGACGTCGACCTGGCGCGGGTCGCCCGCGTCGGGCAGCGTCAGGCGCGAACTGACGGGGTGGGTCCCGGCCGGCGGCGGGTCGGGGACGGTCGGGCCGAGCAGCGACTGGACGGTGGTGTGGTCTGCCGGTTGCCGGCCCAGAACGTCACTGGCAGCGGACGTCCAGACGATGTTGCCCGCGCCGTCCGCGAGCAGGACACACTCGGGGACGGTGTGGTCGGCGGCTGGCGTATCGGTGTCTGAGTGCATTGAGTGCTTGGCGGCGCGGTCGACCGCGCCGGTCGGCTTGCTGGCCGTTCAGGACAGCCACAGGCATAGCTACTCGGGTATTACCCACTAGCTGGTACGGAGCCGGCGAGTCGGCAGGGACCACCTGCCGTCGGAGTGGGTCTGTCCGGCGCCACCGGTCCGGACGGCCGGCAGGGCAACCGATTCCCCTTTAATGCCGGCGGCGAATAAGCCCGGTATGGAACGGTTCGCCGCGGTCGACGACCAGTACGACCCCGAGCGCGTGGAGTCGGGGGTCTTCGACTACTGGGACGACGTCGACGCCTACGAACAGACGGTCGAGCACCGGGCCGACGGGGAGGACTTCTTCTTCGTCGACGGGCCGCCCTACACCTCCGGGGCCGCCCACATGGGGACGACGTGGAACAAGACGCTCAAAGATTGCTACATCCGCTACCTTCGGATGCAGGGGTACGACGTCACCGACCGGCCGGGCTACGACATGCACGGCCTGCCCATCGAGACCAAGGTCGAGGAGCGCCTGGACTTCGAGAACAAGAAGGACATCGAGCGTTTCGGCGAGGAGAACTTCATCGAGGAGTGCAAGAAATTCGCCAACGAGCAACTCGAAGGGTTACAGAGTGACTTCCAGGACTTCGGCGTCTGGATGGACTGGGACAACCCCTACAAGACGCTCTCGCCCGAATACATGGAGGCCGCCTGGTGGGGGTTCCAGCAGGCCCACGAGCGCGGGCTGGTCGAGCAGGGCAAACGCTCCATCAACCAGTGTCCCCGCTGTGAGACCGCCATCGCCAACAACGAGGTCGAGTACCACGACGTCGGCAAGCCATCTATCTACGTCAAGTTCTCTTTGAGCGACCGCGAGGGGTCGCTGGTCATCTGGACCACGACGCCCTGGACCATCGTCGCCAACACGTTCGTCGCGGCCGACGGCGACCTCGACTACGTCGGCGTCGACGCGACGAAGAGCGCGGACTCGTCCGCGAAGCGGAGCGGCGAAGCCGCGGAGCGCGAGACCGAGCGCCTCTACGTCGCCGAGGCCTGCGTCGAGAGCGTCCTGAAGGCCGGTCGCTACGACGACTACGAGATCGTCGAGGAGCTGACCGGCGAGGACCTCGTCGGCTGGCAGTACGACCACCCACTGGCCGCGGAAGTCCCCGACCACGCGCAGGGCGAGGGGTCGGGGCAGGTCTACACCGCCGACTACGTCGAGGCCGACCGCACGGGTCTCGTCCACTCCGCGCCGGGCCACGGTGAGGAGGACTTCGCCCGCGGGCAGGAACTGGACCTCGAAATCTTCTGTCCGGTCGACGGCGACGGCACCTACACCGACGCCGCCGGGAAATACGCCGGCACCTTCGTCCGCGACGCTAACGACGACGTAATCGCGGACCTCGACGCGAGCGGTCACCTGCTGTCGAGCGAACAGGGCCACTCCGTTCGTGAGGGACAGTGCTGGCGCTGTGACACGGACATCGTCCGTATCGTCACCGACCAGTGGTTCATCACGGTCACCGACATCAAAGACGAGCTGCTTGCGAATATCGAGGACTCGGAGTGGCACCCCCAGTGGGCCCGGGACAATCGCTTCCGGGACTTCGTCGAGGACGCCCCGGACTGGAACGTCTCCCGACAGCGTTACTGGGGGATTCCGATTCCCATCTGGCTTCCTGAGAACTGGTCCGGCGACATGGCCGACGCTATCGTCGTCGGCGACCGCGAGGAACTGGCCGACCGCGTCGACCAGGATATCGACTCTAGTACTGTGGACCTCCACAAGGGCACCGTCGACGAGTTGACGATTACCGAGGACGGCACCACCTACAGCCGCGTCGGCGACGTCTTCGACGTCTGGCTCGACTCCTCCGTGGCGACGTGGGGAACCGTCGACTACCCCGCCGAGACCGAGGCGTTCGACGAACTGTGGCCCGCCGACCTCATCATGGAGGCCCACGACCAGACCCGAGGCTGGTTCTGGTCCCAGCTGGGAATGTCCACCGCGGCGACCGGCGATATTCCGTACAAGGAGGTGCTGATGCATGGCTACGCGAACATGCCCGACGGCCGCGGGATGTCCAAGTCCAAGGGCATCCTCGTCGACCCCCACGAGGTCATCGAGGAGTACGGCCGGGACCCGATGCGGCTGTTCTTGCTCTCCCAGACCGCCCAGGGCGTCGACATGAACTTCTCCTGGGACGAGACCGCCGAGATGCAACGGCGGCTCAACATCCTCTGGAACGTCGCCCGGTTCCCGCTTCCGTACATGCGCGCCGACGAGTTCGACCCGGAGGCGACGACCGTTGAAGCCATGCGCGAGGACCTGGAACTCGCCGACGAGTGGGTCCTCTCCCGGCTCCAGACGGTCAAGACGGCGATGACCGAGCACATGGACGCCTACGAGAACGACAAGGCCGCCGGCGAGTTGCTCGATTTCGTCGTCGAGGACGTCTCCCGGTTCTACATCCAGGTCGTCCGTGAACGGATGTGGGAGGAGGAAGATTCCGACTCCAAGCAGGCCGCCTACGCGACCCTCTACCGCGTCCTGGAGGAGGTGGCCGCGCTCTTTGCGCCCTTCACGCCGTTCGTCGCCGAGGAAGTGTACAGTTCGCTGACCGGCGACACGGGCCATCCGACGGTCCACATGTGTGACTGGCCCGAACCCGACGCCGACTTCCACGACCCCGAACTGGAAGACGAAATCGAGGTCGTCCGCGAGGTCGAGGAGGCCGGCTCGAACGCCCGCCAGCAGGCCGAGCGCAAGCTGCGCTGGCCCGTCACCCGCGTCGTGGTCGACACTGACAGCGATGCGGTGGCCGATGCGGTGCGTTCGCAGTCGGCCATCGTCGCCGACCGGCTGAACTCGCGTGCAGTCGAAGTGGTGGATGCCGACGAGCAGTGGGGCGAACTCCACTACTCCGCCGAAGCGGACATGAGCGAACTGGGCCCCGCCTTCGGCGACGACGCCGGCCGCGTGATGAACGCCATGAACGAGGCCAGCATCACGGAGCCGTCGCTCGAAGTGCTCCAGGCGTCGGTCGCCGACGCACTGGGCGAGGACGTCGAACTGACCGACGAGATGGTCGTCTTCCGCCGCGAGACGCCCGACGGCGTCAGCGGCACGGAGTTCGAGGCCCTCGACGGCGGCGGCACCGTCTACGTCGACACCGCGCTCACCGAGGACATCGAGAGCGAAGGGTACGCCCGCGAGGTCATCCGCCGCATCCAGGAGATGCGCAAAGACCTCGAACTGGACATCGAGGCCCGTATCGTCGTCGACCTGGCTATCGACGACGAGCGCGTGGACTCGCTGGTTCGGGAACACGAGGCCCTCATCAAAGAGGAGGTCCGGGCCGACGAACTCGACGGCGTCGAGGACGGCCACCGCAAGACCTGGGACGTCGAAGGTGTCGAGATGGAAATCGCCATAGCGCCAGTTGCCGCGGCCGAAGCGTCGGATTGAGCCGGTAGGGGCCAGTCGCGGCCTCCGTGCCGCGACGACGGGGGAGGGCATGCCGTCACGAGCTATCCGCGAGCGGAGCGAGCGGTTCTCCGGAAGCGCGCCATCGGCGCGCTTCCGGCCTTTTTCACCCACGTTTTTCGAGGAGTGGTGGCGAGCATCGCGAGCCACCCGACGATGAAAAAGGTGGAACTGAAAGATCGTACAGTAGCCGTCGCCGCGGCGCCGCTACAGCGACAAAATTGATGATAGTTATCTTCGAGAGTTTTTCTCTGTAACTTCGTAAAGAGTCAGCGTTTTGTAGTGCCCATACATTCGCCTATACAGAGAAATGGTATCCGATTGTCTCGATGCGTTATCCTCCCACGGTCAGAGCGGCGCCACCCCGGCGCGTGATGTATCGTGAGCGACTGGGTCCCGACGACGTGTATGCGGTGTGCCGTCGGCTGTGGGCACATGCAGCGGGGTGCCGACATCGGCTACGGGGTCGACATGGTTCGGGGGGATGCCGCCCACCCGGTGAATCAGGGGCTGGCCTGTGCCCGGGGCATCCAGGAGAGCCGTGACCCGGACGGGAAGTGGCTCTCGCGGCCGCTCGTCCGGGACGACGGGGAGTTACGGACGACGACGTGGGACGTGGCGCTGGCCCGAGCGACCCAGGGGTTACGCGAGGCCCACGAGCGCGACCCCGACAGCGTCGCTGTGCTGGGCAGCGGGCAACAGACCAACGAGGCCGCCTACGCGCTGGGGAAGGTCGCACGCGGGGGCTTTGGCACCCGCAACTACGACGCGAACACCACGCTGTGTATGGCCTCGGCAGTGACGGCGTACTACCAGGCCTTCGGCTCCGATGCGCCGCCGTGTACCTACGACGACATCGAGGACGCCGAGCGACACGTCGTCTGGGGGGCAAACCCCGCCGTCGCCCACCCGGTGATGTTCCGCTGGATAAGCGAGGCCGCCGAGCAGACCGAGCTGATTACCGTCGACCCCATCCGGTCGGAGACGGCCGAGAACAGCGACCACCACGTCGCGCCCGACCCGGGCAAGGACCTCGCACTGGCCCGGTCGGTCCTCGCGCTGCTGGTCGAGACCGACCGCGTGGACGAGGCGTTCGTCGAGGCGGCCACCGACGGCTTCGAGGAGCTGCTGGCGACGCTGCCGACTGCCGCCGAGGCGGCCGAGGACGCCGGCGTCGCGATGGACGACGTGGAACTCCTGGCCGACGCCATGGACCACCGGGCGCTGCTGTACTGGGGGATGGGTATCAACCAGCACGTCCAGGGGACCGAGACGGCCCGCGCACTCGTGGACCTCACGCTCGCGACCGGGAACCTCCGTCCAGGCGGCGGGCCGTTCTCGCTGACGGGCCAGGCCAACTCGATGGGGACCCGAATCTGCTCCTCGAAGGGGTCCTGGCCCGGCCAGCGGGCCTTCGGCGACCCGGACCACCGCCGGCTCGTCGCCGAGGAGTGGGGCGTCCCCGTCGACCGGCTCCCCGACGACACCGGCCCCGGCCCGGTCGGGATGCTCGAAGACGGCCCCGACGCGGTGTGGGCCGTCGCGACGAACCCCGTCGCCGGGATGCCCGAGGCCGACAGCGCCCGCACACAGCTGGAAGACGCCTTCCTCGTCGCCCAGGACGCCTTCCACACCGAAACCACGGACCTGGCCGACGTGGTGCTCCCGGCGGCGACGTGGGGCGAGTCCGAGGGGACCACGACGAACATGGAGCGGACCATCTCACGTGTCCAGGCGGCGACCGACGTACCGAGCGGCGTCCGGACGGACCTCGATATCATCGCGACCGTCGGCTCGCGGCTGTTCCCCGGGCTGTTCGAGAGTACGTCGCCCGAGCCGAGCGACGTCTTCGCGGAGTTCGCCGGGCTGACCGAGGGCACCGTCGCGGACTGTTCGGGAATCACCTACGAGCGGCTGGACGGGAGCCACGCGGTCCGCTGGCCGGCGGCCGACGAGGAGAGTTCGGGCGGCTACCGCTACTACGAGAACGACGGAGAGATGGACGCGGCCGAGTCCTGGTCGTTCCCGACCGCGACCGGCAACGCGCAGTTCTCGACGGGACGCCAGCACGAGCTCCCCGAACCCACCGACGAGTCGTATCCGCTGACGCTGACCACGGCCCGCGAGGCAGACGGCTACAACACGGGCGTTCGGTCACGCGGCGGCGCGACGGGGCCGCTCGTGGCCCGCATCCACCCGGATACCGCCGGACTGCACGCCGACCGGGCCGTCCGGAACCGGCTCACGGTGGTCTCCCGCCGGGGCTCGGCGACCGTCCACATCGACCGGGACGAGGGCGTCCCGCGTGGGATGGTCTGGCTCCCCATCCACCATCCGGCGACGAACCGGCTGACCCTCTCGGAGTGTGACCCAGAGTCGGACGAACCCCACTTCAAGCAGTGTGCGGTCAAGCTGGTCGCTCCCGAGACGGAGCTGTCGACGGCCCGAAGCGACTGAGACTGCCGGTGCCATCGGGACAGACGCTCCAGCAGTCCGGACGTGGCCACAGCCTTCGTTCGCGAGTTTTCTGGACGTTTAGCTCATTAACAGGCCGGAAAGACCACATCTTTAGCCCAGATTCGCCAGTGCAGTCGGGATATCGGAGTTGGTATCGACAATATATTTAGTATCGCACAACCGGTGGCTGTATGGTCGAGTCACAGGTTCGCGGGAGCCCGCGCCGGGGGCTGGTGTCGGCGACGCTGGGCTTTTTCATCGGGTTCGCGGGCGTCGTGCTCTACGGACCCGTCGCGACCGAGTTCAAATCGGCGATGGGCCTCTCCGGGCTGGCACTTGGCGCCCTCGTCGCCGCACCGCAGTTGACCGGGTCGCTGTTGCGCATCCCCTTCGGGGCGTGGGTCGACGATGTCGGCCCGCGCCGGCCGTTTCTGGTCTTGCTGGGCCTCTCCATCGTGGGGATGGCCGGGCTCGCGCTGCTCCTGACTGTCTTCTACCCCGGCGGGCTGACGATGGGGCTGTACCCGCTCGTCTTCCTCTTTGGCGCGCTCTCGGGCTGTGGCATCGCCGTCTTCTCGGTCGGGACGACCCAGACCGCCTACTGGTACCCAAAGGAGAGCCAGGGGACCGTCCTCGCGGTGTACGCGGGTCTGGGCAACAGCTCGCCGGCGCTGTTTACGCTCGCGCTCCCTATCGCGCTGGGTGCGCTCGGGCTCACGACCGCGTATCTCGTCTGGTTCGCCTTCCTCGTGGTCGGGACGGTCGCCTACGCGGTCACCGCGGTCGACCCGCCCTCGTTCCAGCTGCGCGCCGAGGGGCTCGACCCCGAGACGAGCGAGGCCCGTGCGCGCGAGCACGGCCAGGAGCTGTTCCCCGGCGGCGACGCCTTCGCCTCCGTCCGTGACGCCGCGAGCATCCGTCAGACCTGGGTGCTCGTCGCGCTGTTTTTCACGTCTTTCGGCGGCTTTCTCGCCCTCACGGTGTGGCTCCCCTCCTACTGGGTCAGTATCCACGGGGTAGACGTCCAGTCGGCCGGGGTGGTGACCGCCGTGGCCTTCACGCTGCTCGCGGCGCTCATCCGGATTCCGGGTGGCGTCCTGAGCGACCGTATCGGTGGCGAGGTGACGGCGGTCGGCAGCTTCCTCCTCGTGGCCGTCGCGGCGGCCACGCTCGTCGTGACCCGGCACTACACCGTCGCGCTCGGTGCGACAGTCGCCATCGCCGTCGGGATGGGCGTCGCCAACGCGGCCGTGTTCCAGCTCGTCCCCGCCTACGTGCCGGAGGCCGTCGGCGGGGCCTCCGGACTGGTCGGCGGGCTCGGTGCGTTCGGCGGGTTCGTCGTCCCGCCGGTGCTCGGCGTCTTCGTCGACGTCTACGGGACCAGCGGTTACGCCACGGGCTTTGCCGTCTTCGTCGCGCTGGCGGTCGTCTCGGTCGCGCTCTCCGAGCGACTCTACCGCCGGCAGCCGACGACGGGGCCCGACGCCGTCCCGGCCGACGACTAGTGAGGCAGTGTGAGAAACGAACAGCCTCGTTACACGCGAACGGAGAAAGCGAGGCGAGAACGCAGTGACAGCCTCGAACGCGAACGGAGAGGGAGCTCCTCTCTCAAGCAGTCGGGCGGCACTGCCGCCCGACGGCGGTGTAAACCGTGCGCACAGCGTCGACCCCGGGCCGCCTCAGTCGGTACTGCTGGATCGGGTGTGTGAGAGCCCGCTGCGGGTCACCGTCGAGGACGTATCCGGCGAGGCCAGCCGGACCGCACACTGCTTGTAGTTGGGTTCGCTGGAGTCGGGGTCGACCATCGGCAGCGTCAACTCGTTGACCGCAGGGTGGTGGACGTCCATCCATATCGCGTCGGTCGGGACGCCGTCGTCGGGTGCGAGGTCGACGGGTACGCTCGCGCGCCGGGATTCGAGGATAGTGCGACCGCGGTCGAGCAGGTGGACGAACTGGCCGGCGGTCTCGGGGTGAATCCGCGCGGTCGGCACCTCGCTGGTCGCCTCGCGGCTGCGGACGCCGGTGTTGTACGCGTCCGGCCGGCGGCCGGTCGTCAGGGTCAGCGGATAGGCCGCGTCGGTCGGTTCGGGCACGCCATCGAAGGAGGCCGTTGCGAACTGGGCGTTCCCGGTCTCAGTGGGGAACGACCACGACTCGTTCGCGCCGTCGTAGTACCGATAGCCGCCCTCCGAGGACTCGTCCGGGGCGGGCCAGCGGACGGCCAGCTCCCGGTCAAGGCGGTCGTACGTGATACCCGAGAGATCGGCGACCGTCCCCGCGGTGAGTGAAGCGAACTCGTCGAACACCGACTCGGGGGAAAGGGGCGGGTCGTCGAAGAGGCCGGACTCGATGCGGTTGCCGACCGCGGCGATGATGTCGAGGTCCGGACGGACGCCGTCGGTGACGTCACTCACCGCCGTCACGCGGGAGACCCGCCGCTCCATGTTCGTCGTCGTCCCCTCGGTCTCGCCCCACGTCGCCGCCGGCAACACCACGTCGGCGTGTTCGACGGTCTCCGAGCGGAAGGCGTCCTGGACGACGAGGAACACGTCGTCGAGCGCGCGGGCGACGGTCGTGGCGTCGGGCATCCCGGCGACGGGGTTCGTCGCGACCGTCCAGACGGCGTCGATGTGGCCCCGGTTTATTTGGTCGACGATACCGACCGGCCCCGGACCTGTAGTTTCGGGGAGCCTCGACAGGGGAACCTCCCACGTCTCGGCGACCTCGGCCCGGGCGGCCGCGTCGTCGAAGGCCCGCTGGCCGGGGAGCGTCCCCTTCGAGGAGCAGACCCGGACCCCCATTGAGTTGGCCTGCCCCGTCAGCGAGAACGGGCCCGTGCCCGGCCCCATGTTGCCCGTCGCCAGACAGCAGTCGATGAGCGTGCGGGCGGCGTCGGTGCCGTGGGTGCTCTGGTTGACGCCCATCCCCCAGTACAGCAGTGTCGGTGACTCGAAGGCGGCGGCGAGGTCCTCGACGGTCTCGGGGGAGACCCCGGCGGTGGCCGCGGCGTCGTCGACGGGGGGGAGCGAGTCGACGAGCGCCTCGAAGCCGTCGGTGTAGGCGTCGACGAACTCGTGGTCGATGCGGTCGGTCTCGACCAGCCGCGCGAGGACGGCACGCGAAAGCGCCAGGTCCGTTCCGGGGTCGGGCTGGACGAGCGTGTCGGCGTCCTCGGCGGTCTCGGATTCGACCGGGTCGACCACGACGAGCCGGCTGTCCGACTCGACGGCGCTATCCAGAATCCATCGATAGAGGACCGGATGGGCCGCCGCAGGGTTCGCCCCCCACACCAGGTGGGTCTCGGCCTCGGGGATATCGTCGTAGGTACACGGCGGCGCGTCGCTCCCGAAGACGTCGTAGTATGCCGTCACCGCCGACGCCATACACAGCGTCGTGTTCGCATCGTAGTAGGTCGTCCCGATACCACCGCGGGCGACCTTGCCGAGCGCATAGGCGGCCTCGTTGGTCTGCTGGCCGCTCCCGAGGATGGCCAGCGAATCGGGGTCGTCGGCGACGGTCCCGATGAACTCCGCGGCGACGATACCCAGCGCCGTCTCCCACGAGGCGGGTCTGAGCGTGTCGCCGCGGCGGACCAGCGGCTCCGTGAGCCACTCGCCGTCGGGGTTTTCGGTCTCCCGGATGCCGCGCTCGCAGGCGAGTCCTCCCGTCGCCGGGTGGTCGTAGTCACCCCGGACCTTGTCGACGCCGTACCCCTCGTCGACGCCCCGCTGTTGCTGGCCACAGCCGACGGCACACCGCATACACGTCGTCGGTTTCCATTGTGTCATCTGTCTGTATCGAACTCCTGGTCGGTCCGCTCGCTGGACAGACCGCAGTACGTTCCCCCGGCACCGACCCGAGTGGGGGACCGCTGTAGATAGTTGCAAATCTACAACCTATTAGCGTATTACAGTTTTGAAATGTAACTGTCAAAAGCATTTCGCTGGACGTAAATTTCCTAACTGAGTGTATTCTGTGAAGACTTGCTTCGCGAAGTTGGCGTGAGGGCGGCGGCGTGACCTCGGAGCCCCGCCGGGACTGGCCAGCGGTCGCGACTCAGGCTATCGCGCCGGCCTGGCCCTGGAAGGCCAGGTACAGCGAGAACACCGTCACCAGAATCGCGATTATCATCTCGAGGTACAGCACTGCTCGGCCGTACTTGTACCACTCACCGTACTCCTCGCCGGCGTTTGCGTCTGCTTCTGCCATCAGTCGTCACCTCCCGCAGCGGCAGGGCCCGCGTCGTCGCCGCCCAGCCACCGCTCCGAGGAGCCGAGGCCGTGTTCGCGCGGGTCGTCCTCGTGTTTCATCGCCCAGGCGTAGAACAGCATCAGGGGGATGAATATCCCGACACCGACCACCGCGTAGCCCCAGTGGATGCTCGGCAGGGCCCCCGAGGCGAAGATGATCGGGAAGACGATGCCTCCGCTGGTCGAGATGCCACCGATGAAGCCCGACGCCGTCCCGGGTCGGTCCGGGAACATGTTCGGAACGATGGCGAACACACCGCCGGTCCCGAAGCTCACCGTGATGCCGAAGAAGGCGAGCACGAGGACCGAGGCCGGGAGCAGCCCGGCCACGCCGATGGCGGTCAGTGCAACCATCGTGAGCGTGATGAGGATGAGCGCGGTCATCAGCCAGTGGACACGCGGCGAGTAGTCCTGGGTCGTCGAGAGGTACGGGTACGGCGTCCAGTCTTTCCGCTGCCAGAGGTCGGACATATACCCCGAGAACGGCCGGAACAGCGAGGCGTTGAACGACTGGACCGCGGCGAAGGTCCCCGCTGCGGTCTGGATGGCCGCCGTGCTCTCGAAGCCGAGGCCCGCGATCTGGTCGGCGAACCCTCTTTCGTAGTAGGTCGGCAGCCAGCTGTTCATCGCGATTTCGAGGCCGAACGACATCATGTAGGCAAACATCAGCGCGATGGCAGCCCACCGCGTCCAGACGAACATCGTATCGCCGAATCCGGAGTTGGCCTTGGCGGTCTCTGCGGTCTCGATGTCCTTCGCGGGTTCACCGCGCACCTTGTAGACGATAGCGATGAACACGCCGACGATACCGAGATGCAGGAACGCCTCCGAGAATCCGGTGCCGTAGATACGGGGCAACAGGAGCGCCCCGACACCGGCACCGACGTTGCCGGTCCCGGCGTAGAGGCCCTCGGCGGTCCCCATCTCGTTCTCCTCGAACCACTGTGCGACGTGCTGGATACCGACCACGAAGCTGATACCGGCGGAGGCGACGATCATCCGCTCGATGAACAGCACCTGGAAGTCCGTGAGGAACCAGAACCCAGACGCGTACGCGGAGGCGATACTGACGAGCCCGGAGTAGCCCAGGATGATGGCGAAGACGTTGTGCGCGCCGAGTCGGTCCGAGGCCCAGCCGGCGATGACGCGTCCCGGCGGTGCGAGCCAGATGGCGGAACTGGCAAGCAGTCCCAGTTGCCCGGTCGAGAGGTTGTAGAACTCCCCGATGGACGGGCTGAACGCCGCCGTCGAGAACCACATCAGGAACGCCCAGAAGAAGGCGACCGTCGCGATGATGAGTTGCTCGATTTTATTCGTCACGGGGCTTCACCCCCGGCGTTCGCGACCGGCGGGGTGGCTGGGAGTCGGTTCGGCCGACCGCGGGACTGCTGGCGTCGTAGCATTCGTTTTCGGGTGGTGCGTTGGAAGCCGGACGACACGTCCGGGCGCGTCGCGGTATTGTCCATCATTCTTTTTGTATAGGTGTTCATCTGTATCGCGAATTTTTCACTGATTCGTCCACTGTTCTCGTTTAGAACCGCACAGAGCACAACAGTAAAACTCTAATCGTTTAACAAACTACATTCAGAGCTAGCGTCGTTGCCGCGTGACCAAAAGTCGTTCAGAACGTCGGGCAGTCAGGAGCCAATTTGACAAACAGCAAAATTGGTCACTGGTTTTCGGCGATTAGAAAACGGGCCATCGGGCCGAGTGCGCGTGCGGTCGTCAGTGTCACCGCAAACTGGCAGCAGGCGAGCGCGACGACGGGGGAGACTGCCGGTCCGAACGATAGGCACCACCGCGAATGCCGTCAGTGTGGGACAGCCGGCAGTATCAGGAACCACCAGCCCGGGCTGCACCGACGAAGAAGAGCCCGATGACCACCAGCGTGTAGCCGAGCCAGCCGACGGTCGGCAGCGGTTCGTACCACTGGACGACACCGGTCGCGACACTGACGAGGCCGGCGAGAACGACCGGAGGGCCGCCACGGGCGATATACCGTGAAAGCTCCGGACCGGGGTCGAACGCCGGCAGATATTCGATGGCGCCCATGCGAAGCACGCTCCCGAGGACCACGAGGCCACAGCCGAGCACGAAGACGGTCGCCGGAATCACGACGCTCATGCTACCCGGTGGGCGACGCGCGTACATAATGGACGGGAATGGAACAACCATCCGAACGGACAGATAGTGACCGTTCGTAAACCGGTGCCGGCTTTCGCTGTTACATCGAGTACTTTTCGGCGCGTCGGAGTCGGCGCTGTGGAATCGGATAGACGACGCCGAACACCACGCGGTTGACGAGCGTCGCGAGACCGAAGCCGGCGACGGCCGTCGAGAGCACGAGTCCGGGGCCGAGCGGCGTCGCCGCGACCACGCCGACCAGCAACGCACCCAGCAGGACCACCGTGCCTAGATAGACGGTGAGTCGGCGGCGGACACTGGCGCCCTCGAGGCGCTGTTCGTCGGCGTAGGTCGCGGCACCCGAGAGCAGCGTCGTCACGACCGCGATCCACCAGACCTGTCCGAGTGTTGTCGGCGAAATCGCGAGGCCCCCCAGCAGGAGGATGAGGAGCCCAGACCCGCAGTCCGCGAGCAGTATTCGTTTTGTGTTCATCTGTTTAGTTTCTGCCGGGAGTGGCGTACATCTCGGGTCAGTCGGCGTCGTCGGTACTACGTACACGCAGAGTAAGCCAGTAGAAAGTACTGGTCGGTGCAGGTATCGCGACGGCGCCTATAGCTCCCGGGCCACGACCGGCGCGGCGCTGACATCGCTGACCACCCGCTCCAGGGTGTCGGTGCCGTAGACGGATTCGACGCCCGCACTCGACAGCTTCGTGAGCGCGTTGCTCGCGAGCATCGGGTGGACGCAGGTGACGTAGACCCGCTCGGCGTCGCGGTCGTTCAGGACGGCGACGGACTCGCTCATGGTCGAGCCGGTCGCGATGATGTCGTCGACCAGCACCACGTCCCGCCCCGCGACGGCGGCGTCGCTGGGGCGAATCTGGATGTCGCCGCTGTCGTAATCGCGGTCTTTCTCGAAGAAGTCCGTCGCGCCGGTCCCGTAGGCGTCTCTGACCGTTTCGGCCAGTTCGATGGCCCCCTCGTCGGGCGAGAGAAAGAGCGGCTCGTCGAGGTCGGCCGGGAGCGGCGCCGCGAGCACCGACGCGGCGTCGACGTTGGTCGCGGGAACAGTAAAGAAGTCACAGACGGCGGGCTCGTGGGGGTTGACGGTGACGACGCGGTCGGTCCCCGTCGAGATAGCACGGGCCATCGCTCGCGAGGAGACCGGTTCGCCCTCTCGGAACGCCTCGTCCTGGCGGGCATACCCCATGTACGGGACGACCGTGACGACCTCGTTGGCGCCGGCCTCGCGGGCGGCGTCCTGCAACTGGAGCACCTGGAGGTGGGCGTCCGAGTCGACCGTCGAGGCGACGACGACCGCCCGCTCGCCCGCTACCGCCTCGGGCACGCGGACGACGTGCTCCCCGTCAGGGAACCGTTCGTACTCGACCCGCCCGAGCGGTTCGTCGGCCGCCTCCGAGAGCGCCGCCGCAAACGCCTGTGTCTCCGCGCCGGGGATAATCATGTGCGAGGGGTGGCTGGCCGGGCTAAACCGCTTTTCGATTCGGGCCACCGGGAAGAGTTATCAATCGGTGTGAAGACACGTCGGGCAAGGGATGGAACGACGTGAACTGTGGTTTCTCGACTGGATAGACGTCGTTCAGTTCGGGGTCATCGCCACCGGAATTCTCTCGAGCGCTGTCGGCGCGCGGAAACTCGACGCGGCGTATCCACTCGAATCCCGGATGGAGCCGCTCGTCGGGACGCCGATAGGCGCCTGGAGCGTGTTCTGGCTCGGCGTCGGTCTCGTCGTTTTCGGCGTCGGCATGACCACCCCGTCCGTGCTGGAGGCGCACGATGTGGCCCTGTTTTCGGAGCGCCAGCGGTCGGGGCTGGTGCTATCGGGCTCCATCATCCTCCTCCCGTCACTGTTCGCAGGAGTGGGCATCTTTCTCGCGTTCCCGCTCCTCTATGTCACGGTGCCTGCTGGCCTTGCCGGGGTAGCCACCGCCATGGGGTGGCGAGTTGTCGAACTCGTGTGGCCTCGTCTCAGACCCTCCTGAGCGGTCACGCCACGGCGATACCGGCGACCTCGGGCACACCGAGCGACCGGGACCGCCAGCCCCCCCGGCCGTCGGCGGTCGCCTCGTCGGCCGTGTCCACGAGGAAGGTGCCGTCCTCGGTGATGGCGTAGGTGTCCTGCCCGTAGGTCACGTCGACGACCCGCTCGCGGACCGGGAGGTCACAGGGGCGCCAATGAGGGTCCGGGCTGGCGTTGCCGCGGTCGGTCAGTTCGTACAGTCCGTCGGCGTCGGCAGCGTGGACTCGGCCGTCGTCACTCCCGTCAGTCGCGACGACGCCGTGTGCCCCCGAGCGGACGGGCAGCCAGTTCTCCCTCGCACCGACGGTGCCCTCCTGAGCGTCACGCCTGTAGAGGCCGTCCGCCGTGGCGGCGAAGGGACCGGCCACGGCGGCGGCGTCGTGCAGGCCCAGATACGCACAGCCGGGCAGGCCGTAGACGCCGTCGGCGGCCGCGACGAGGTCGGGAGCGAGGGCTCGAACGTCGTCGACGGCCCCCATCTCCCACCACTCGCCGTCGTCGTAGCGGGCGACCCGTCCCTCGCCAGCGGCAACCAGCCCGTCGGCGTCGTACCCCACTGCCGTCGCGGGGCCAAACCCCGTCTCTGCGAAGCCGTCGTCGGTCGATATCAGCACCGAGTCCTCGGTGGCGACGGCGATTTCGCCGTTCGCGCCGGCGATGTCGCGGGCCGAACATCGGTTCGCGAGGCTGAACCGTCCAATCTGCCCACCGGCGGTCTCGACGCGAGTCACGCCCAGCCCCGACGCGACGTAGGCGTGGGTCTCCGCGCGGGTCTCGCCGTACATCCGCTTCTCGGAAATCGAGATGTCGTCGTCGCTCATATCGCCGTCTTGTAGGCCTCTAACGTCTCCTCGATGTCCTCGTCGGTGTGGGCGTCACAGACGAACTGGGACTCGAACTGATTGGCGGTGAGGAAGATACCCTGCTCTTTCATCGCGGGCCAGAACAGCCGCTCCCAGCGGTCGGTCTCCGCTCGCTTGACGTCGTGGCCGTTCTTCGGGCAGTGGTCGTACCGGGAACACTCCGTCCGCTGGGTGCAGCCGGCCTCGCAGTGGTCCTCGAAGGTGTCCGGCGCGTTTCTGGTGAAGATGACCTTGAACATCGAGTCGGTCCCGACCACGGTGTACTCGGGAGCCTGGTCCTCGAGGATGTCCTGCAGGCCGCCTCGGAGCTGCTCGGCCAGGCCGTTGACGTGACTGTACACGTCGTTCTCGGCGGCGTAGCGAAGGGTCTCAAGGCCGGCGGCCATCGTGACCGGGTGGCCGGAGAAGGTGCCCGACTGGAAGACGTCGCCGGCGGGCGTGAACTGCTCGATTATCTCGCTCTTGCCGCCGATAGCGCCGACCGGGAAGCCGCCGCCGACGATCTTCCCGAAGGTGGTGATGTCGGGGTCGATGTCGAACTTCCCCTGGGCACACTGGAGGCCGCCGACGCGGAAGCCGGTGATGACCTCGTCGAAGATGAGCAGGGAGCCGTTGTCGTCACACAGCTCTTCGAGGGTCTCGTGGAAGCCCTCGACGGGGTGGACGATACCGTAGTTACCCAGAATGGGCTCCGTGAGGACGGCCGCGATGTCGTCGCCGTGTTCGGCAAACACCTCGCGGGCGGCCTCGCGGTCGTTGAACGGAATCGTCAGGGTGTGCTCGGCGAAGCTCTCGGGGATACCCGGACTGGAGGGCGCAGTGTGGTCGCCCTCGCCCTCGACGAGCGTGGACTCCTGGGCCCCGTGGTAGCCGCTCTGCATGACGACGATCTTGTCGCGGCCGGTGTAGCCACGGGCCAGGCGGACCGCCGAGACGGTCGCCTCGGTCCCGGAGTTGACGAAGCGGGTCATCTCGACGCTAGGGACGTGGCGGGCGACGAACTCGGCGAGTTCGACCTCGACTTCGGTCGGGGCGCCGTACATCGGGCCTTCGGCGGCGCTTTGCTGGACGGCGGACTGGACCGACTCGGGCATATCGTGGCCCAGCAACAGCGGGCCATACCCCATCACGTAGTCGATGTAACGGTTGCCGTCGGCGTCGACGACGTGGCCGCCGTCGCCCTTCTGCACGAAGAACGGATAGGGACGGATGGCCCGCACCGATGAGTTGACGCCGCCCGGCATCACGGAGAGCGCCCGGTCGTACAGGTCGCGTGACTGCTCGTGGTTCATACCGCCGGCTTCGGTGGCGGGGTGAAAGAAACTGTTGGGTCAGGGCCGGAGCGGGCGGTATCTCGCCGCGGCGGCGGCGTCAGAGAGACGCCACTGGGCAGCCGTGACGACAGCGAAAAAGCGAGTCCTACTGCGAAACGAGCGGTCTCAGTCGTCGCTGACGGCGCCGGTGACGACGTTGTCGTCCATACTCCAGTCCCACTCGAAGCCGTACGAGGAGGAGATGTAGTAGTACGCCGCGCCCATGAACAGGATACCGCTGGCCATGTTCCCGGCGGTGACGACGGCGAGGTTGTACCCCATGCCGGCCCAGGAGACCCCAGCGGCGCCGGGAGCGGCGACGTTCGCTCCGTAGAGGATGGTCATGTTGGCGATACTGTGCTCGTAGCCCGAGCCGATGAACGCGAGCAGGCACCACCATATCATGATGAGCTTCGCCGAGGTGTTCTCCAGCTGGAAGTTGCTCCAGACGGCGAGACAGACGAGCCAGTTACAGAGCATCGCCCGCAGGAAGAGTGGGACGAGGTCCATGGACATCTTCGAGCCGCCGACGGCACCCAGCAGCGCCTCGGCGCCGCCGAGGACCCCCGCCTGCCAGGCCATCGCACCGACGAGGATGGAGCCGAGGAAGTTCCCGACCCAGGACCAGGTCCACACTTTCATCGTGCCGGGGAGTCCGACACGGCCCGAGAGCATCCCCATCGTCATGATCATGTTGTTCCCCGTAAACAGCTCGGAGCCCGCGACGATGACCAGGCTCAGTGCCCCGCCGAATACCGCTGCCATGACGAAGCCACGGAGCGGTTCGAACGTCGTCTGGTACATCGCGCCGCCGAAAAGGAACGTCATGACGACGATGAGCCCGAGATAGGCCCCGGCCATCATCGAGTGGACGATGTACGCCGGGAGACTCTTCTCTATCAGTTCTACCTGCGCCGCGGCCGCCTTACTGATCGACGTGACACTCTCCTGGTACATTTACGCTCCCCCCTCAACGTCGTATTCAAAATCTCGGCTTTTGTCGTCGATTACTAAACGTTCGCCTGAATTTTCCGCCGATAACCCATCGATACGCTTGCTGACTTCGGTCATTGTGCAACAAGACTCTGTTCGAAAGAGGTGATATATAAGCGTGGTTCTTCGATTGGGTTTCAGTCTTTAGAATGTACTAGGAATATGGTCAAATGTCGATTTAATCATCGTGATATTTCAGCAAAATTTGCAATTGTCTCAAATTCGCGCGTCTGCGTTCGTGTTTTCAATCCCTAATTACCGAGTTGTGCGCTCTCGGGTCGAGCAATTCGGGAAACGGAAATCCTATCAGCCGTATTGACAAAATTCCACTTCTGACCAGCATTATCGTATTATGTTCTTAGATTATCCCCATTCCCTGTTTGAATCTCCACCAGTATTAGGAAAATGGTTTAATATCACCTCCCACTCCCACCAACCGGGACAACCTCCCACGACACAACCAATGACAATCGATCGCAACACCATGGAGCCGTACGCGGAAGTTCGAAAAGATATGCGACGGAAAGTCGTCGATGCCAAAGAGATGCGCGAGCTCACCTTCTCCGACATCGAGGAGGCGACCGGCATCGACAAGACGTACATCGCCTCGGCCGTCTACGACGGCGCGAGCACGACCGAAGAGGAGGCCATCGCTATCGCCGAAGCGGTGGGGCTGGGCGGCGAGGAAGACGTCATCGAGGGGCTGCAGATTCCGCCGATGAAGGGCCAGGAGGACCCGTCGATTCCGTCCGACCCCGCCCTCTATCGGTTCTACGAGGTACCACAGGTGTACGGGCCCGCGATGAAGGCCATCATGCACGAGGAGTTCGGCGACGGCATCATGAGCGCCATCGACTTCGAGGTCAGCGTCGACAAGGAGATCCAGGACGGGGAGGAGCACGTCGTCATCACCTACGACGGCAAGTTCCTGCCGTACAAGAAGTTCCCGTAGCGACGCATCGGTAGACATCGTTTTCAAGCCGTTTTTCGCTAGCTAGTGTAGGGCCACACGACAGTTGAAGGATACCATTTTGTATCGCTGCATACAACTGTATGCATATGTCGAAGAGCATCCGTCTCTCCGAGGACGCCTACGAGCGTCTCGCCGCCCACAAACGGGACGACGAAACCTTCTCCGAGGTGGTGCTTCGCCTCGCGGGCGAGCGGTCACTCCTCGAGCTCGCGGGAATCCTCAGCGACGAGGAGGCCGAGTCACTGCGGGCCGCCGTCGACGAGCGTCGGGACCGGCGCGGTGGCGAACTCGAAGGGATTGCGGGCGAGATAGAGGACACCTAGCGTGTTGCTCGACACTTCGTTCCTCATCGACCTGATGAACGGCGACGAGGGCGCCGTCGAGAAGGCGCGCGAGATCGAAGCCGACCTCGTCCAGCAACGGCTCTCCTCGATGACGCTCTTCGAACTGTACTATGGCGTCGCCCGGGCGACAGACTCGGAGGGGGAACGCACGAAAATCGAGACGGTCCTCGAATCGAAGCCAGTCCATCCGGCCGATTCCGCCATCATGCGCAAAGCTGGCCGTCGCTCCGGCGAGTTGCTGAACGACGGAGACGCTGTCGGGGACGGTGACGTGATTATCGGGATGACTGCCGAAGTCGTCGACGAACCGGTGCTCACACGCAACGTCGATGATTTCGAGCGCCTCGGTGTCGACGTCGAGACGTATTGAGGCCTGGCGACGTATAGAAGCAGGAACCGAACAGAACCGCCGAAAACGGCTCTTTCAGTCGGTGCTTGCCACCGTAATCTTCGTCGTGAGCGTCGCGTCCAGTGGCTCCCACTCCAGGTCCGTCTGGTACCGGAAGGTCGCATCGTCCTGGGTGGGGTCGATGACCAGCAGGGAGAGCCAGTTGTTGTCAAGCAGCGCGGCCAGGTCGGGGTTGCGGTCGAGGATGTCCGTGACGGTGTCGACGGGCGCGTGGATGACCGTCGACAGCCGGATAGGCGTGTGCAGGGCCTGCCGGTCGTCGGCGTACAGCGACTGCAGGGGCAGGCCCATCTGCAGGTCGCCGCCGTTGCCCTGCATGACGCCGACGTTGCCCACGGCGTTGTGGGTCGTCTTCGAACCGCTGCCGTAGACCTCGTTGTCGACCGTCGAGAAGTAGTACTGGGCGTTTATCATCTGACAGACGACCAGCGGCCCCGCCATGATGTTCTCCAGGGCCTCGCCCTCGGGGTCGCCCTCCCAGTCGTACGAATGGAGGAACGACCGCCCCTCGAGGTCGACGTCTTCGGTCAGCTCCCGGGGGGCGATGACGAAGCCGGCGTTGCCCGACAGCCCGATTTCGGGCCGGGGCTGGGCCCAGTCGTCGGTGCGGGTCTCGGTCTCGCGGACGGGGTCGTCGGCGTCGACGCCCAACGTCTCCAGTCGCTCCTCGGCGGCACCGGCCTGGGCCGTCTCCAGGTCCTCGCGAAGGTTGTCGACGACGGCCTGCTGGGCGTCGGTGAGGTCCTGTCCCTCGGTGAAGACGGTCACCGCGTCGGTCGTGGTGTTGTGCCGGCCAGCGAGGAAGACGGTGTCGTCGGGGACCTCGATACCGCGCTCGGCGAGCCGTTCACGCACCTCCGGGTCGTTACAGATGGTCGCGAGCACGCGCGCGTTCGGCGTGCCGGGGCTGCCCGAACAGGCGCCACAGTCGATACTCGACTTGTAGGGGTTGTTGACGGTCTGACTCTCGTGGCCGGTGAACACGACCACGGGGGCAAAGTCGTCCCATCCCATGAGGTCGAACGCGGCCTCCGCATAGAAGGCCTTCTGCTCGGGTGAGATGCCGATAGCCGGGGAGTCTGGAGCGTCCTCGTCGGCCGTCTCGGAAAGCGTCAGCGAGGAGAACGTCGCCGGGTCGTCGGGCCCGACGCGCCCCCGCGCATCGTGGACTTTCGACGGGAACAGCGTCCGGGAGGCGAGCGCAGCCCCGAAGAAGGTCCCGGAGGCCTCGACGAAGCCGAAGGCCGCGGCCAGGTCGTTTTTCAGGGATTTGAGGAACTTGTTGCCGTCCGTCTTCAGGCGGTCCCACCGTTCGTAGGACGTCGTCGCCGGGTCGTCGGCCGGTGGGTGCTCGGTGACGTGGTGTTTCGGGTCGACCATCACCGGACAGGAGTCGGTCTGGACCTTCGACTGGTGGCCCCTGTACTCGATGGGGACGCCGAAGAAGCCGGCGTACCCGTGGGTCTCGTAGTCGCCGGTCGCTTCGAGCTGTCGGCGGATAATCTCAGAGCGCGTGTCGATACAGAAGACGAGCTGGGCGTCGGGCCGGTCGGCGTCCAGCTGCGTACTCGACGTGGCCAGTCCTTTGTTGATGTCCTCCAGCAAGTCGTCCTGATAGCTGCGCTCCCACGCTGTCAGCCAGATCTCCTGGAGCCGGAAGTCGGCCTGTTTGGGCCGCTCGGTGCCGTCGGTCTCCGGCAGGACGTCGGCGCCCATGTGTTTGGCGAGGATGAGTCGGACGCCGAGATAGTCGACCAGCGTGACGGGGTATTTGTCCTGCCAGGGGTTGTTGTTCGCCTCGGCCCGCTGTTTGATGAGCCCGACCCAGCCCGGCAGGGCGGCCAGGTGGTGTTCGAAGATGGCCTCCCATTCGTCCTCGTCGTACCCAGTGATGACGGCGAAGATAGCCTCCATAGCCGTCTCGGGGGCGTCAGTCAGTCGGTCGCGGTAGTACGTCGCGACGTTGGTCTCGGATTCGGGAATCCGGCTGTCGTAGGGCGCGACCGCCCGCCAGGACTGGTAGAAACCCTGCTCGCGGTCGGGCATGGGCCAGCCGGCCTGTCCCTGGTCGAGGAAGGCCGCGAGCCACTTCGAGCACAATCTGTTCAGCCGCTCGTCGTGGGTATCGCTGCTCGAGCGTTCGTCCGCTTCGTGGGCCATCCGCCGCAGGAGCGCCCCGGGCTCCTCGTCGATACCGTGTTCCTCGAGCAGGTCGTTGAGGATGGTCGCGTCTATCTCGCCCGACTCCCAGGCCTGGCGGAACTGGTCGACGGTCGGGTAGCCACGGCCGTCGAACAGCGCCTCGGCGTCCTCGACAGCCTGCCGGAAGGGCCTGTCCTCGAACCCGGAGAGGGGGTTGGCGGCCACGTCGGAGTACAGCGGCCAGACCCGACCCAGACGGTCCGCCGCGTGCTCTATGTGCGTCCGAACAGTCGTCGGATCGATATCGACCATCGTATAGATAACACCAGTTGGAGTTGAAAAGCGGGAGCTATATCTTAATATCTTCGCATATATGTAGACGCATCTGGCTGAATTCCTAAAATAATTCAAAGGCACTAGAGCAGTTTCGGACCGGCAAGACCGCTACGCGTCGCCAAACGTAGCGAGGGGCGTGCGTAGCAGGCCCTCGATGCGGAACAGAGAGGGACCGGAAGTCCCTCAAGCAGTCGGGCGGCAGCGCCGCCCGACGACGGGGAACACAGTGACCCGTGGGGCGCAGTGAGTCGTTTGTTCAGCGTTCCGAGCCAATACTTTGCATTTTAGGAATTATATCACCACTTACCAGTCGTGCACGGAAATTTTAAACGTATAAGTGGTTATCCTCCGATACCATAGATGTCCCATACGAGTCAACAGTACAGCGCCATCCCGGTCGTCTCGACGACCCTGGTCTGGACGCTGTTCGTCGGGAGCGTCGTCCTCGTCGCAGCCACCGCCTGGTTCAGCATCGAGCTCGCGGCCGAACCGCTGGTACGGGTCGACGGGTTAACGAAAGTGATGTGGGTCGCAGTGACCTTCTTCAGCGGTATCGTCCAGAGCTTCTCCAGGCGGTATATGACGGCAAACAGGGACGTCGACCTGTTTTTCGCACGCATCATGCTGTTTACCCTGGTGGTGATGACGCTGGTCGCGGCCGACCACGTGGTCCTGTTCCTCCTCGCCTGGACCCTGATGGGGCTGCTGATGGCGGAGCTCATCGGCCACGTCAGGGCCTGGCCGCAAGCACAGGCTGCCAAGCGCCTCTCGCGACGGTACTTTCTCGCCGGGAGCGGGCTGCTGGGAGTCGGCCTGCTCGCGCTGTCTACGGGGACCGGGAGCGCCACCATCTCGGGGATACTGGCGTCGGTCGACACGCTCCCGCGGTCGACGCTGCTGCTGGCGGCAGCCCCCATCCTGCTGGCGGCGCTCGTCCAGTCGGCGCTGGTCCCCTTCCACGGGTGGTTGCTCTCCTCGATGACGGGGCCGACGCCGGCAAGCGCCATCATGCACGCCGGGTTCGTCAACGCCGGCGGCCTCCTGCTGACGCGGCTGGCGCCGGTGTTTGCGTTACAGGAGTTCGTCATGCTGGGTATCGTCGCGCTGGGCGCGGTCAGTTCCATCCTCGCACAGGCGATGATGCTCGTCAAGGCCGATTACAAGGGCCGGCTGGGCTGCTCGACCGTGGCCCAGATGGGATTCATGATACTGCAGTGCGGGCTGGGCTTTTTCGCCGCGGCGGTGGCCCACCTCATCATCCACGGGTTCTACAAGGCGTATCTGTTCCTCTCGACGGGCTCGCAGGTCGTCAAGAAAGCGCCGAAAACGAAGAAAAAACGCTATCCCTCGGTCGTCACCACCGCCGTTGCACTGCTGACGGCCGTCGCCGGCGGCGCGGTCTTTGCCCTCCTGACGGGGAAGGGGACCACGCTCACCGACACCGGCATCTTCCTCGCAGTCATCGTCGTCGTGAGCGTCTTTCGCGGCGCGACGGAGCTGCTCGACAACGAGTCGCTTCCGGCTCTCGTCCGGCTGGGCGGGATGCCGCTCGTAATGCTTCCGGCGCTGGCGCTGTACGCGGGTGTGTACAACGGCGTCTACGTCCTGCTGAAAGACCTCCCGATGGTCAAGGCCGGCATGGCGATGACCCCTGCACACTGGGTGCTGCTCGGGCTCTTCCTGCTTGGCCACCTATCGGTCCAGCTGGGCTGGCTCCAGCGCAGCCGGCGCCTCTATGTCACGCTACTGAACGCGGCACAGGCCGACCCCGCCACGATTCCGGGCGCCAGTGGAGAGTACGAGAACTAGGCGGGCCGACCGGCCCGTCGGACAGCCGATTGTGCGTTTTTCCACAAAGACAACTAAACTCCTTAAACACCTGTAGGCGTCTATAATTTTGAACATTTAGCTGATTCTCCGCTTTGTATGACGATTGTTTCAATGGTCAGGTTTTTACTTAGCCAGGCGGATGGTTTATCCGAGTATAAACGCACAGAGCGAAACTACACTGTGCGAAAATTCACTATACGAGGTTACCAACAATGGGAAACAAAGCAGAAGAAATCAAAGGCGAGATGTACGGGGACGAGGTACGGGAGAAAATAGAGGAGTTCGCGGAGCGCGGCTGGGAGAATATCCCGGAAGACGAACGCGACGAGTGGTTCAAGCGGTTCCTGTTCTGGGGCGTGTTCCACCACCGCGAGGGTCAGGAGTCCTATTTCATGATGCGACTGACCAACTGCGGCGGCGTGCTGGAACCGGGCCAGCTCCGCGCCATCGGTGAGGTGGCCGAAGAGTACGCCAGCGGGCCCGTCGAGAACCCCGAGTTCGGCGACGCGTGGATCGACTTCACCACCCGACAGTCCATCCAGATGCACTGGCTCAAACTCGAGGACGTCCCGGAGATCTGGGACAAGCTCGAGGGCGTCGGGCTGACCAGCCGGTCGGCCGGCGGCGACACGATGCGGAACATCTCCGGCTGTCCGGTCGCGGGCAAGGGCGAGGAGTACATCGAGTCCCGCCCCATCTTAGACGAGATTCAGGAGACCATCCGCGGGGACGACGACCTCTGTAACATGCCCCGGAAGTTCAACATCTCGGTGTCGGGCTGCAAGCAGGGCTGTGCCCAGGACGCCATCAACGACATCGGGCTGGAGCCGGCCCACAAGTTCATCGACGGCGAAGAGGTCAAAGGGTTCAACGTCCGCGTCGGCGGCGGTCTCGGGGGTCGTGAGCCGCGCAACGCCCGCCCGCTGAACCTGTTCATCGAGCCCGAACACGCCGTCGAGACGGTCCGTGAGTTCGTCGAGTACTACCACGAGAACGGCAACCGGACCAACCGGTCGAAGAACCGCGCACGGTTCTTCGTCGACGAGCACGGCACCGAGAAGATTCGCGAGGACCTCGACGAACGGCTCGACTTCGAGTTCGAGACCGCCGGGACGGACTTCCGCGGCGAGTACACCTACAACGCCGGCAAGAACACCGAGTTCGGCGCCCACGACCACGTCGGCGTCTACGACCAGAAAGACGACAAGAACTACGTCGGCCTCTCCGTTCCGGTCGGCCGGCTCCCCGCCGAGGACGTCGTCGAGCTCGCGGACCTGGCCGAAGCCTACGGCTCCGGCGCGGTGCGGCTCACTCGCCGGCAGAACCCACTCATCATGGACGTGCCCGATGGCAACCTGGCGAATCTGCTGAACGAGCCGTTCCTCGATAAGTACTCGCCCGAGCCCAACCCGTTCACGCAGGGTGCAGTGGCCTGTACCGGAACGGAGTTCTGCTCGCTGGCGCTCACCGAGACGAAAGCCCGGATGGCCCGCATGCTGCGCTGGCTGGGCGACAACGTCGAGCTGCCAAGCGACGTCGACCGCATCAAGATGCACTACTCGGGCTGTACCGCCGACTGTGGCCAGGCCATGACCGGCGACATCGGCCTCCAGGGGATGCGCGCCCGCAAGGACGGCGAGATGGTCGAGGCGCTGGACGTCGGCGTCGGCGGCGGCATGGGCGAGGAGGCGGAGTTCACAGAGTGGGTCCGCCAGCGCGTCCCCGCCGACGAGGTGCCCGGCATGATTCGTAACATCGCCGAGGCCTACGCGGCGCTGCGCTCGGAGGGCCAGACCTTCAGCGACTGGGTCGCCGCTACCGGTCACGAGACGCTGGTCGAACTCGCCGAACCCGAGGAGGTCGAGGGGTACGAGGACCCCTGCCTCAACGACGCCAAACAGTCGTGGTACCCCTTCGAGGACGGCGAGAGCCCGGCCCCGACCGACAAGAACGGCCAGCCCATCTCGGCGGACGACTGACGATGCAGGAGCCTGACGAGCCGGAGACGGAGCCAGAGCACGTCCAGGAGGTGGCCTACGACGCCGCGCCGGAACTCATAGAGTAGGCGAGCCACCGCGGCTCGTTAGTGCGGCCACCGGTCCGAATCCGGAACCCCGACGGCATCGCTCGTGTCCATCTGTACTGCCGTCGGCTCGTTTCTGCGAGTGATACGCTGCTGTAGTTCGTACAGCTATTCTCGGTGGCGAGCGTTTGGTAGAGCCGGCAGTATGGGCATCGTTCCGATACGTGCCGCTTCCTGACGGGCATTTTTGTACCGTTACAGTGACGGATTTCGTATGACCGAGGAGTTCGATACAGCCAACTCGCTCTGGACCCGCTGCCCGGCGAAAAAGTCGCGTACGACGAACGCGAGGCTATCTGCGACGAACTCCCGCTCGGTGTCCCGACCAGCGCCGTCGTGCCCGATGCCGCTCTGGAACTCTCAGCCGACCGCAAGCACGAGGCGTCCGACGATATCGAGGGTTCTGGCCGTAACTGGAAGCGATTGATACACCGGCTGTACGTTCCCAGACCGGACGCTTACACCAACTCGTCTGCCTGCGTGTCCTCGGCAACGTCCGTATCGAGGTCGATACCCTGGATGAGCTCGACCAGGTCCCCGAGTTCGGGGAAGGTGTAGACGGTCATCCCGAGGTCGCCGTCCTCGACGGTGATCTGTGAGTCGATGACGAAGACGAGTTCCGAGTCGGGCCAGCCGCCCATCTTCTCGATGATGCCGCTGGCCGGGCCGAGCACGAAGTTGGGCGTCCCCATGTCGATGGTCGTGTCCAGAACGTTCGCCCAGCCGTCGATGAACGCAGAGGTCATGATGTTGCCGATCTCCTGCATCGCGGAGCGCTCCATCTCGGAAAAGCCCTCGCCCTCGCCCGCCTCCCCCATGCCGCCCATCATCGCGCCGGCGAGTCGCTTGCTGTCGGCCGGGTCGAGCATGAACAGGACGTAGCCATAGGGCGGTTCGTTCAGCTCGACGTAGATACCGACCTGCCGCTCGTCGCCGATGTGTGTCGTGACGTCGTCGATGTCGAGAAAGTTAATTTGAGACGTGTGGACCGAAGCGTCCAGTCCGGTGAGCTGGCCGAGATGGTCCGCGACGGTCCCCGACCCCTCCTTTGCCATCTGGTTGAAGAGGTCGAGCTTTCGCACGTCGACTTGCAGGCCCATACCCCATCGAACGAGTGGACCGGCTTAATGGCACCGTCGCCACTATCAGAAGTGGTTCCGGTGGCAGCCGCTGGTGCGGTTGAAAACGGAGAACACACGGAGACCGTGTGTCTACCCTGCGCGGCAGTACAGCCGCGCAGGTGTGTTACACGACGCGGCTGTTCTGCCGCGTCGGTGGTGCGACGCTGCGGCAATGCAGCCCCAGCGGTGTGTCACTCGCCGGTGTCGTCGACCGGGAACTGTTCGTGTTCGCGGACCGTGTTCAGCACGACGGAGGTGGCTGCGGAGTGGATATCAGGGTCGGTCAGCAGTTCCTTGATGTGTGCGTTCATCTCTTCGGTATCGCGGAACTTCCCGACGGCGACGATGTCGTGGCTGCCGGTCACCTCGTACACCGCGACCATGTTGTCCAGATCGCGGAGCCGCTCGGTCACCGTCTCGAGCCCACTGCCATCGACCGACAGCTGGAAGACGGCAGTCACGTCGTACCCCAGTGCCGCGTAGTCGACGCGAGCGGTGTACTCCTCGATGACGCCGGTCTCGACCAGCTGGTCCATCCGTCGCGACACCGTCGTCGCGGCGACCCCGGTCTCGGCGGCGACATCGCGGGCACTCGCCCGGCCGTCGCGCAGTAGGGCGTTCACCACCTGTCTGTCGATATCGTCGACCATCGCCCGCCGCTCAGACGGCCTCGGGACCGGTCTTGCCTGTTCGGACCTGGTGGGCATCCTCGACCGGGAGGACGAAGATCTTCCCGTCGCCTTTCTCGCCCGTGTGGGCGCCTTCGGCGATGGCGTCGACGACGTCCTCGGCGGGGATGTCCGCGACGACTGTCTCGATTTTGACCTTCTGGTGGAGGTCGACGACGTACTCCTCGCCGCGCCACTGCCCCTTCTTGGCGGGCTGTGAGCCGCGGCCGGAGACGTTCGTCACCGTCAGCGAGGGGGCACCGACTTCCGCCAGCGCCTGTTTCACGTCACCGAGTTTGTCGGGTCGGACCATTGCAACGATCATCTTGATTTCGTTTTCGTCAGTCATCTTTGGAGCCTCGAGTTGCTTCGATGTCTTCGCTCATGATACCACCGTCTGCCACAACACTCTCGCCCGAGCCGAACTCGGGGTAGGTCTCGACGCCGTGTTCGCTGACGTCCAGGCCTTCCTGCTCGTGTTCGGGCGTGACGCGGGCCTCGCCCATCGCCTTCAGCACGTACCAGACCACGGCAGTCGCGGTCAGCGTCCAGCCGCCGATGACGACGACGCCGACTACCTGGGGGATGAGACCCTCGATCATGAAGCCCACGTTCGGCGTCCAGCCGCTCCAGGCGCCCGCTGCGACGAAGGAGTACAGCAGCGTCCCGATGACGCCCGCGCTCCCGTGGACCGGGAAGACGGCACAGACGTCGTCGATGTTGAGCTTGGTCTCGACGAACTTGAACACGATGGGGAGCTGTGCGCCGGAGATGATACCGACGATCAGTGCGCCCTGCCAGATCGTGGTGTGGGGAATCGCCGTGATACCGACCAGCCCGGCCAGCAGGCCGTTAGCGACGTACAGCGTGTCGACCTTGCCGGTCTGGAACCACGCGACTGCGCCGGCGGCGATAGCGCCCATCGCCATCGCCAGGGTCGTCGTAATCGCGACCTGACCGAGCTGTGCGGCTGCGAAGCCGTCTGCACCGTAGATGGCCGAGGTGCCGACGTTGAAGCCGTACCAGCCAAAGGCCAGGATGAGCGTCCCGAGCACGGCGAAGGTCATCGAGTGGCCGGGGATGACGTTCGCGGAGCCGTCCTCGTTGAACCGGCCCATGCGCGGACCGAGAATCGCGGCGGCCGTGAGGCCGGCGATGCCGCCCATCCCGTGGACGATCATCCCGCCGGCGAAGTCGGTGAACGGAGTGCCGGTGATGATTTCGACGAGCCCGGTGTTGGTGGCACTCCAGGTGAAGGAGATGACCACCGGGTAAATCACCGCGGCCAGCAGGATGGTGTAGGTGATGTACGCGCGGAGCTTCGCACGACCGGCCACCGCCCCGGAGACGATGGTCGCGCCGGTCATGGCGAAGACGGCGCCGTACAGGAAGTCGATGAAGCCGAGACCGCTAGCCGTGCCGCCCCAGGAGAACGACCCGCCGCCGGCGATCCCCGCGATGCCGGTGCCGACGAGGAAGAACGCCACCACACCTATCGACCAGGTGAGCAGGTTCTTCGTGAGCTGGTTCGCCACGTTCTTCGAACGCACCTGCCCCGCCTCGAGCATGGCGAAGCCGGCGTGCATGAAGAAGATCAGGAACGATACTATCAGTATCCACGTGTAGTTCAGCGCTTCCGTGCTGGCTTGGAGTAGTACCATAGTGTGTATGAGTTCGCGTTTATTGCGTTTGAACGTCCAACTTTATCGGCGCGAGCGCCAACTTCGTCAAGTCGTTCACGGAGAAATCTCTGGCAACAACACTACATAAAGGTTAGGTTTATGAAAACGCATATTCTGGCCCAGACATAGACGAACGTCCAGACTACCGCATGGTATAATGCATATAAGGTTGTTCTCCGTCAAGAAACTCGGCATCTGTCTACTGGTAATTTGGACGTTCGTAAACCGTGATTTCACCGGTTCGAGGCCATAGCGGAGTGTTTTGCTTGCGCGCGCTGGCCCCGCCAGCGTCCGGCACCGGCTTCGAGACCAGAAACACCCAGTTTCGGGCGATAGGGGCCACAGATACAACAAGTAGCGAACCAGCGACTGGGAAGCCGGGTCGATATTGAAATTCCGGAACGAAAGTCGGGGTAAAGATTTACAATCGCGAATGGGACTCGCCCGGACTGTCGTGGTCCGGGCCGACCTCGGGCCGGCGGTAGGCTACGGTCTCACAGTCGGTCGGCGATGTCTTCGGCGAAGTACGTGAGGATGAGGTCGGCCCCGGCCCGTTTGATAGAGAGCAGCGACTCGTGGGCGACCGCTTCGAGCTGGAGCCACCCCTTGTCGGCGGCGGCGTGTAACATTGCGTACTCCCCAGAGACGTTGTAGGCGGCGACGGGGTGGTCGTAGTCCTCGCGGACCTGCGCGACGACGTCCAGATACGGCAGCGCGGGTTTGACCATCAGCACGTCCGCGCCCTGTTCGACGTCGAGTTCGACCTCGCGGCGGGCCTCCCGAGCGTTGGCGGGGTCCATCTGGTAGTGCCGGCGGTCGCCGAAGGCGGGCGCCCCGTCGGCGGCGTCCCGGAAGGGGCCGTAGAAGGCCGACTCGAACTTGGCCGCGTAGCTCATGATGGGTACCTCGCTGTGGCCGTCGGCGTCCAGCGCCGCCCGTATCGCACCGACCATCCCGTCTATCATCCCGGAGGGTGCGACCATGTCCGCGCCCGCACGTGCGTGACTCACCGCAATCTTCCCGAGCAGGTCGAGCGTCTCGTCGTTGCGGACGGTGAGGTCAGGGTCAACCTGTGCGTGGTCTTCCAGGAGGCCGCAGTGGCCGTGGCTCGTGTACTCACAGAGACAGACGTCCGTGATGACGTAGGCGTCGGTCGCCTCGCTGATACGCCGCACTGCGTCCTGGACGACGCCGTCCTCGGCCCAGGCCCGCGAGCCCTGCTCGTCCTTCGATTCGGGGATACCGAAGACCATGATGGCCTCGACGCCCGTCTCGAGTACCTCCTCGACGCGGGCGACGCTCTCCTCGACCGGCACCCGTTCGTGGCCCGGCATCGTCTCTATCGGGACTCGCTCGTCGGTCGTCGCGTCGACGAACACCGGAGCGATAAGGTCCGACGCCGATACCTCGGTCTCACGTACCAGGGGCCGCACGCCGTCGGTCCGGAGTCGGCGCGGGCGACGTGTCATATCCATGTCCGACTCTGTGACCCTGAGGGCCATGAACCCACCGCTGTCCGGAGCGCAAGTAATATGTCGCAATCAGGATATGTTTGGGACGATGGCACCCGCCACGACCCGCAGTCCGGTCAGAGTGTTCGCCGAGGACTACGGGCTCCTGGTCGTCGCCGGGCTCTTTGCCGTACTCGGCGTCGCGGGCGCGGCGTTGTACGTCTTCGGCGACACCAGCTACGCCCAGTCGCTGCTCCAGCGGTACGGGCTGGTGGCGCTCCTGTTCGTGTTCGTCCTCGAGGGCGCGATGTTACTCTACTTCGCGCCCAGCGAGGCGCTCGTCCCGGCGGCGGTCACAGTGTTAGCCGGGCGAGCCGAGGGGTACCACGTACCGACGGTCGCCGCTATCCTGGCGGTCGCCGTCGTCGGCGCCACCGTCGGGCAGACGACGCTGTTCCTGCTGGCCAAGCGAGGTGGCCGGGAGTGGCTGCTCGAACGGCCGTGGTTCCGGGTCGACGAGGCGCGGCTGGACCGCTTCGGCGCGACCTTCGACAGGTATGGCGTCCTGGCCGTCCCGGTGAGCAACACACTGCTGTTCACTCGCGGTATGTTGACCGTGCCCGCGGGGGTGGCGGGCATGACGACCCGCCGGTTCGTCGCGCTCTCGGCGCTTGGAACTCTCTCGTTCGAACTGGTGCTGGCCGGGACCGCGATGGGTGTGCTCGAACTGCTCTAGCTGTAGTACTCGCCGGCGTCGCGAGTCCCAGTGATGATACCCTTGCGCCCCTCCTGCGTGTAAGAGATGTCCTCGACTGCCCCGAACTGTGCGTCCACCTCGCCGGAGCTGTTGTCGTTGTCCTCGACGTACCGTTCGAGCGTCGCCGTGTCCACGTCACGCGGGCGGTCGTAGAGGTAGACCCACTTCTCCTCGACAGTCCCGCCGTCGACGACGCTGCGTGCGCCCTCGGCGACCAGGTTCTCGAATCGACCGCTCCTGGCCGTGGTCCCCTCGGGGTCGTCCATCGTCTTTCCGCGGACCAGCGTGCCCGCCCCCAGCGCCTCGACGAGTGCCCCCATGTCATCGCTTGCCTCGGCGTAGCGGTCGACGTCGCCAGTCCGGGCGTCGACCACCGTCTGGAGGCGGTCGCTCGGGTCGACCGCGTCGGGGGCGTACCGGTCCACCGCCGAGACGAGCAGCGTGCCGTCGGCGATAGCGAAGACCGTCCCCGTCTCGGGATTGCGGTAGCGGGCGTACCCCTTGTACTCGCCGGCGCGGTCGTAGCCCGCCCCGCGTAGGTCCGAGACGGCGGCCTCGCGGTCGAACTCGGCGGTGACGACGTCGACCGAACCGACGGCGACGACGGCCGTCGCGTCGGCCCAGCCCAGCCCGACTGGCTGCCACGTCCGCTCGAAGACGGTCGGCTCGCCTCCGAGGCTGTCCCGATTGGCCGCGAGCGTCGCCAGGTCGTAGTAATCAAAGCGGTAGTGGTCGGCGTTGTTCAGGGCGGCCGGCGCCGGCAGCCACTGGGTGAACACGGCCGTGTCTCCGCTGTCGGACCCGAACAGGCTCGCACAGCCGGCGCTGGCGACCACCGCACCGGTCGCAGCGAGGCCCCGGGCGAGCATGGCTCGCCTCGTGGGATT
The DNA here is from genome assembly GCF_019599405.1 of Haloarcula salinisoli. Taxonomy (NCBI): domain Archaea; kingdom Methanobacteriati; phylum Methanobacteriota; class Halobacteria; order Halobacteriales; family Haloarculaceae; genus Haloarcula; species Haloarcula salinisoli. The sequence goes on from NZ_RKLQ01000002.1 coordinate 167,430, forward strand.
GCTGCCGGACATGACAGGGAAAACCACTGCGTGCTAATTGACGCTTGTGATACGGTCGGCGATCGGGAGCCGCTACGAGTCGTCGGTGGGGACGGTGCCCGTGATGACCCCTTTCCGGCCGTTGCTGTTGTAGCTGGGGTCGTCGAGGTTCCCGAACCGCTCGCCGTCGGCGTTGTTCTCGTCGACCCACTCCCGCAGGTCGTCCGTGTCGACGTCGTCGCTGCTCTCGTAGACCACGACGTGTTTGAGAGCCGTGTCCTGGCCCTTGATTTTGGCCTGCTCCCCTCTCGCGACCATGTTGTCGAAGACACCGTCGGCTGGGTCGGCCTCCTCTGGAATGTCCGTCGTGCTACCCTTGACATACGTCCCACCACCGAGTGCGCCGATGAGCGCGCTCATGTCGTCGCTGTCGTCGCCGTAGCGGTCGACGTTGCCGGTCTTCGCGTCGATGATCGCTTCGGCCATGTCGGTGTCGCCGCCGAGTGACACCGAGAGGACGATCGCGCCATCGCCGACTGCGTACACCCGTTTCTCGAACGAACCGAGCATGAGAGCGTAGCCCTCGTGCTCGCTGTCCTCGGTGAACCCGTTGGCTTCGAGGTCCGAGATGGCGTCGTCGCGGTCGAAATCCGCCTCGACGACGAACCCACCGAAACCAAACAGCCCACCGAAGCCCAGAGTCGTCACTCCGGAGGCGTCCTGCCAGTCGATGTCGACGGGGCCCAAGAACTCCCCGGATTTCGGTGGCTTGAGGTCCCCGTCGTCGATTTCGCCCTCGTGGGCCTCGAGGTCGTCCACATTGAAGTAGGTGAAATTGTAGTGGTCGCTGTCGTCGACAGCAGCAGGCGCCGGGAGCCACTTCGCGTACGGCGTGGTGCCACCCAGCAAATTCGGGATACTCGAACAGCCTGCAGCGCCGACCAGCGCCCCCGCACCGGCTGTTGCTAACCCACGTCGTAACATCGCACGCCTGGTGTACGTTCCCTCGAACATGAGTCCAGCATCAAGGAGTTGAATCAATTATCTTTCCCAATCTATCGCGGATATTGCGTTCGAGTGTTCCCATCGATACGGCAGAGAAATCCAAATTCGTGATTTCGGTATCCCGACGATGTGTTTCGGAGTGTGCATATCCTTGTTTTCTCCACGAAACAGTTTCCACATATGCGCCTTCACGGCCCACCAAACAGCTATATACGTCGGCGTGGCCAACTCCCGTGTCGGATGGACGAGAAGACCGAACAGCTCCGAGATATCTTCATGGACGTCTCCAGCGAGGAGTCGGTGACGGAGTCACAGGCGGCCGGACGGGGGTCGCTGACCGACACCGACGAGGCGACCGTCGAGGAGCGGCTGGGCGAGACCGTCGCGCGGATGCGCGACCGGTACGACTTCCGGACGGACCTGGACGACCCAGCACTGGTGGGGCTGGTCCGTGGGTTCTACGCGGGCCAGGAGGACGCGGCGCTTGCCGAGGAACTCGGCGTCGACGCGTCGACCGTCCGCGAGGCCCGACTCGACCTGCATCTCCTGCGAGAGACCGACGACGACGCCGAGTTCGACACCGCGGCGTTCCGGAAACGCGTCGTCGGCGGTGGCGCCACCGACGACGAACTGGCCGCGGCGTTCGACATCGACACAGAGCGCGCGGCTCGCTACCGCCGGGTGGTCGAGGCACAGGCCGCCGCCCGCGGGGTGAGCCACCGCTTCACCAGCGAGTTCGAGGACGCGCTGACCGAGGCGGGACTGGCCACACAGATGACTGCTGGCCTCCGGGAGACGGGACTGGACGAGGCCACCGAGGACATCGACTCGCTGGACTCGGACGCCGACGTGTCGATGTAGCGGGCCGGCGCGACGAACCTTTTTGTCCGATTACGAGCCCAGCGCAGTCCATGGCCGACCATACCTTCAGAGAGCTCGAGACCGCGGCCTACTGCCCGCGAAAGCTCTACTACCGCCGGCGGGAGGGCCCGCCGGACGTTCCGGAGGACATCGAGCGGATACGCCGGCTCGCCTGCGAGTACGAGCGGCTGCTGACCGACGACGCGGCGCTGCTGTCCGCACCCATCGAACCCGACCCGGGGACCGTTCGCGAGCGACTGCGGGGGGCCCGCGAGCGACTCGACGCCTGGGACGGGCTGGCCGACCCAGTCGAGACGGACGTCTATCTCGCCGGCAAGGACGCCCGCGGCATCGCCCACAAACTCGTCGCGACGGGCGAGGGGACGGTCCCGTCGCTGGTCTTCGCCGGTCGCCCGCCCGAACAGGGCGTCTGGGAACCACAGTCCGTCCGGCTGGTCGCCGCCGCGAAGGCGCTGTCCTGGGAGCGCGAACGGCCGGTCGAACGGACCGTCGCGGAGTATCCGGCCTACGGCGTCGTCCGGACGGTCGACGTGACGGCGCGACGGAGTGGCCAGTACCGGCGAGCGCTGCGCACCGCGGAGAGCATCGACGGCCCACCGGCCAGAGCGACGAACGACGCCAAATGCGAGCCCTGCGACTACCGCGAGCAGTGTGGCGTCAGGACGCGGTCGCTGCGGTCGCTGCTGTGAGCGGAGCGCCCCGACGCCACCGAGCGAACGACAGGCACACCAATACTGGTAGTACCATGCCACGACGGCGGCAATACTCGTGGGGGTAAAACACTACACCCCACGATAGCCTCTACTACAGCATGGGCCCCACCACGAACCGAGCGGAGAACCAGACACCCGATAGCGTCTCACTCGCGGCCGATATCGTCACCGCCATCGCCGACAGAACCGGCATCGACCCACTCGAGCTCCCCTCGCTCCACGACGCGGTCGACGCGGAGTGTCTGGCCGATTACCTCGAATACGACCAGGACGGCCAGGACGTCGCGTTCCCCTACGCGGGCTACTGTGTCACCGTGACCGCGGCCGGCGCGGTGACGGCCGTCCCGCTATCTGCCATCGCCTCGCCGGCATCCATCGCGTCCAGACTCGCCGACTCGACGGCTGTCGACACGTCCCGCGGGTGGCAGTGGGAACCGTTCGGCGGCTACCACTCGACCCAGTACGACCGCGGGGCGGGCGAGCGGACGCTCGTCTACGGCGAGCACGGTGAGGGCGACTGGATCGAGTCAGACGACGCCGTCCCAGTCGAAACGTAGTGACAGACGCGCCACCAGCCCGGCGCGGGGTCACTGCTCGTCCAGCCAGCGCTCGACAGCGTCGGCGTTCGCACCGCGTCGATGAATCGTCCCGGCCTCGACGTCTACCACCGTCGAGCCAGTCCCGCCGGTCTCGCCGCCGTCGAGGACGACGGCCGCCATCTCGGTGATGTCGTCGAGCTCGTCGAGCGTGGTGGCGCTGGGGTTCCCCGAGATGTTCGCACTGGTCGCGGTCAGGGGCGCGACCGCCTCGAGCAGGGCCAGCGCCACGAGGTGGTCGGGGACGCGGACGCCGACCTTCGGCGCGCCGTCGGTCAGCACGTCGGGTACCGACGCGCGGCGCTCGGTGACGACGGTGACCGGCCCCGGGAGGAACTCGCGCATGAACGACTCCTCGCGGTCGGTCGGGTCGACGTAGTCGAGCGCGCTGTCGACGTCCGGCACCGCAATCGAGACGGGTTTGTCCCGCGAGCGTCCCTTCGCCTCGAAGAGACGCTCGACGGCGTCGGGGTCGGTCGCGTCGGCGGCCAGTCCGTACACCGTCTCCGTCGGATAGACCACGAGCGCTCCCTCGCGGATTGCTGTGGCCGCGTCGTCGATGTCCGCGGCCGCGTCGAAGTCGGCCGGGTCGATGTCGTCAGTCATGTCGGTGTCGTTCACAGCTGCGATTCGATGTCATCGTAGTCGGGGAAGGCGGGCCACTCCTCGCCGACCCAGGCGTACTCGACGGTGCGGTCCGAATCGAGGACGAAGATAGCGGGCCGAGGCTCGGCGACGCCCGCCATCCCGTCGAGTTCCATGTCGATGCCGTAGGCCTCGGCGACACCGTTCGCGGGGTCCGAGAACAGCCGGGCCTGGCCCTCGATATTTCGCTCGTCGAGCAGGTCCTTGTGGGCGTAGGGCGTCGAGATGGAGAGGCCGACGACAGTGGCGTCCTCGTGCCACGCCCGGTCCCGGACCTCGTTCCAGAGGTACGTCGCCGGGAACGCGCCGTCCATGGCGTGGAAGATGAGGACGACGGGGTCGTCGCTGTCGGCACACACGGTCGCCAGCGAGGTGTCCTCCCAGTACTCCTCGTTGACGAGCGGGCGCGTAAAGTCGGGAGCGGTTTCGCCAACGGCCGGGTGGTCGGCCGGTCCCAGTTCCACCACGTCGAAATCCAGCTCGACCATCAGGCGGCCTCCTCGGCGGCGCCGGCGTCCTGTCCATACGTCCGCTGCAGATACGCGACGATGTTGGCGCTCTCGCTCATCGTGACGCCGGTCTCCTCGTCGACGATAGCCGGGACGGTGCGCTTGCCGGTGAGTCGCTTGACGACGTCGCGCTCTGCGTGCATCGGTTCGACGAACCGCGACCGGTAGGCGAGGTCGAGGTCGTCGAGCACCCGGACGACCCGCTCACAGAACGGGCAGGCCTGCAAGCGGTACAGTGTAATGTCGGTCATACGGCCGCGAGTAGGGACGAGACGCTGGTAAGGGCTTCGGGGTACGACCATGGCAAGGCTTAATCCTCGGCGATGACAACTCCGACCGTTGATGGCCTTACCCGCGCCCGTAGAGTTGCCGGTGGCGATGCAACAGACGTTCGACGTCGTCGGCATCGCCGTCCCCGAGAGCGCCGTCCTCGTCGGCGGCATCGTCACGATACTCCTCCTCATCGTCCTGTCGGCCTTTTTCTCCTCCTCGGAGATCGCGATGTTCTCGCTGCCAGCCCACCGGACGGAAGCGCTGGTCGAGGACGGCGTGCCGGGGGCGCGCACCCTCCAGCAACTCAAGGCCGACCCGCACCGCCTGCTCGTGACCATCCTCGTCGGTAACAACCTCGTCAACATCGCGATGTCCTCCATCGCGACCGGACTGCTTGGCTTTTACCTCTCGCGAGGGCAGGCCGTGCTCGCGGCGACCTTTGGCATCACCGCCATCGTCCTGCTCTTTGGCGAGAGCGCCCCCAAGAGCTACGCCGTCGAGAACACGGAGTCGTGGGCGCTACGCATCTCGAAGCCGCTGAAGCTGGCCGAGAAGGTACTGCTCCCGCTCATCCTCTTTTTCGACTACCTGACCCGCATCGTCAACAAGATAACCGGCGGCCGGTCGGCCATCGAGACCTCCTACGTCACCCGCGAGGAGATACAGGACATCATCGAGACCGGCGAACGCGAGGGCGTCTTAGACGAAGAGGAACGGGAGATGCTCCAGCGCACGCTACGCTTCAACGACACCATCGCCAAGGAAGTGATGACGCCGCGTCTGGACATGACCGCCGTCGCCAAGGACGCCTCCATCCGCGAGGCCCTCGAGACGGCCATCCAGAGCGGCCACGCCCGGCTGCCCGTCTACGAGGGCAGCCTCGACAACGTCATCGGCGTCGTCCACATCCGCGACCTGGTCCGGGACTTAGACTACGGCGAGAAGTTCGCCGACGACATCGTCTTAGAGGAGCTCATCGAGCCGACCCTGCACGTCCCCGAATCGAAGAACGTCGACGACCTGCTAACCGAGATGCGCGCCGAGCGGCTCCACATGGTCATCGTCATCGACGAGTTCGGGACGACGGAAGGGCTCGTGACGATGGAGGACCTCACCGAGGAAATCGTCGGCGAGATTCTCGAAGGCGAGGAGGAAGAGCCAATCGAGTACATCGGCGACGACACCGTCACGGTCAAAGGCGAGGTCAACATCGAGGAAGTCAACGAGGCGCTGGGCCTCGAGCTCCCGGAGGGCGAGGAGTTCGAGACCATCGCCGGCTTCATCTTCAACCGCGCCGGCCGACTCGTCGAGGAAGGCGAGACCATCACCTACGAGGGCGTCGAGATACGCATCGAGCAGGTCGAGAACACCCGCATCATGAAAGCGCGCATCCTCAAGCTCGACCTCGACGAGGACGAGGCCGAGGAAGCCCAGGTCGAGTAGCGAGGGTTCGACCGCAGGGAGATTCCTCGAAGCGGAACGGCGACCCCAGGGAGCCGTGGAGCAGTAGCGAGGGTTCGAGCGCAGCGAGGTTCTGACCGTAGGGAAGAACCTCGACAAAGCGATGCGGTGAGAGCGAGGCGCTTCGCGCCTCGAAGCGAAGCGGTGAACGTAGTGAGCCACAGAGGAGCGAAGCGAGCCGCGGAGCAGCGAGATACCTCGAAGCGAAGCGGAGAGGGACCGGAGGTCCCTCAAGCAGTCGGGCGGCTTTGCCGCCCGACGACGGGGAACACAGTGACCCGTAGAGCGAAGTGAACCACAGAGCAGTAGCGATACCCAGTCTCAGAATAGCGAGTCGACGACGAAGAAGAGTCCGTAGGACAGCACGAAGGCGAGCACGAGCGAGCCGAGCCACGCCAGCACCGTTTTGCCCATCTTCCCGCGACTGACTTCGCCGTCGCCGGCAGCGGCGCCGGAGCCGACGATGGCCGAGACGATGATCTCGTTGAACGAGACCGGGAGACCGAAGAAGACGGCCGTCTGGGCGATGAGGAAACTCGGGATGAGCGCGGCGATGGAGCGCCGGGGCCCCAGCGAGGAGTAGTCCTGTGCGATGGCCTTTATCATCCGCGGCGCGCCCGTCCAGGAGCCGATGAGCAGGCCGATACCGCCAAAGAGGAGCACGCCCGTAATCGGGATAATCGAGGCCGGACCGGAGTCCAGCAGCGGGAGCAGCGGACCCAGCGCGAGCCCGACCTGGCTCCCGCCGGCCGAGAAGGCGACCAGACCGCCCAGCACGAGCAGGAAGTGCCGTTGCCCGGCCGCGGGGTCGGCGCGCACGTCGCGGTAGAGCAGGCCGCCACCGACCAGCGCCGAAAGGAGCGTGACGGCAGCTATCGTCGGCAGTATCGGCGTCCCGAGCGCCCGGCCGACCGCCCGCGCGACGGAGGCCTGCTCGGAGCCGGGCGCAAGCAGGACAAAGCGAACGTTCGCAAGCAGCGCGGCGACGAGCGCGCCCAGCAGTGGGACCGCGACGTCTTCGGGGACCGACTCGTTGCGCAGTAACGAGGCCGTCGCGTAGGCGATGCCGCCGCCGACGAAGGGTACGGCGACCCACAGCGAGACGATTTCGATGTACTTGGCCGTCGCCGGCTGGCCGCCCATCGCCAGCCCGACGCCGACGACGGCGCCGGTGACGGTGAAGGCCGTCGCGATGGGGTAGCCGGTGAAGATACCAAAGGCCACGAGCAGGGCCGCCGTCACGAGGGCGACGATAGCCGCTATCGCGGAGAGCCCGCCGCCGTCGGGGAAGAGAACGAGGCCGCCACCGACCGTCTCGGTGACGTTCGCGCCCTGCAACACCGCGCCGGCCAGCCCGAGGATGCCGACGATGAAGCCGGCTCGCATGACGGATATCGCGTTGGCTCCGACCGCCGGGGCGAACGGTGTCGACCCCGACGACCCGGCCCCGATTGCCCACGCCATGAACAGACTCGCCGCCGACGCTACGATGAGCGTCACAATCACACTCGTCGCTACCATCTACAGCGCCGTTTGTGGTTCTGCCAAATGAGCCTACCGTTCGACACGGCCAGGGGACGCTGCGGTCACAGCCGGCCACGCCGGAAGCGACCCCGGCAGGCGCGACGGACGTGTCGGCGTCCCGTCGTTTTTTATCCCCGTCAACCGATTATCAGAGCGACGTTGACGAGGTCGGGCGACCGCGCCCGGCGCTCGCGGAAGTCGGGGCACCCGCACTGCCGACCACACTCTATCGAGGATAGCATGGACGAGATCACATTCGCCGTACTCGGCACCGGTGGTATCGGTCGACGAACGCTCGAAGTCTCGACGGAGAAGGAGGGGCTGACGCCCGTCGCGGCCTGTGACCGCCACGGGGTCGCCATCGACCACGGCGGACTCGACGTGGACGAACTGCTCGCGGCGACGGAGGGGAACATCGCCAGCGACCCCGAGGACCGGGTCTCGACGGACGGCGGCGGCGCGGCCGCGGCGGGGGTCAAGCAGACCGGCGAGGACGCCGGTGTCGTCGCCTCGGCCCAGGCCGAACCGACCGAGACGCCCATCGACGACGTCATCGCCGAGAGCGAGGCCATCGACGCCGTGCTGGTCGCCTTGCCGAACTTCGAACACGACTTCATCCCGCGGGTCGTCGACCGCTTCGCCGAGGCCGACTACTCGGGGACCGTCATCGACGTGCTCAAACGCTCCAGAGTCATCGACATGCTGGACGACCGGGCCGACGCACTGGAGGCTGCGGGGATGACCGTCGTCTGTGGCGCGGGCGCGACGCCGGGCTTTCTCACCGGCGCCGCGGCGCTTGCCGCCCAGTCGTTCGTCGAGATCGAGTCCGTCGACATCTGGTGGGGCGTCGGGCTCAAGTCGGGCTACGAGGACAACCGCGGGACCGTCCGCGAGGACATCGCGCACCTGCCCGACTACGACATCGAGGACGCACGCGAGATGAGCGAGGCCGAGATAGAGGCCGTCATCGACGAGCACGACGGCGTCATCGAGTTCGAGGACATGGAACACGCCGACGACGTGTTGCTTGAGCGGGCGGGCATCTGTGACGCCGAGGACGTCACCGTCGGCGGCATCCTCGACCTGACCGCCGACGAGAAGCCCACGACGACGACGGTCAGCGTCACGGGGCGGACCTTCGACGGCGAGACGGGGACGAACACGTTCCAGCTCGACGACGACACCAGCATGGAGGCCAACGTCAACGGCCCGGCGCTTGGCTACATGAAGGCGGGCGTCCGGCGCAACCGGGCCGGCGAGTACGGCGTGTTCGGCCCCGGCGAACTGATGCCGGGCTTTTAGATGTCCGAGGAGGCGTCTACCGTGGGCCACGGCTTCGACCTGTCGGCCCGACTGGCCGAGCGCGAGGCGAAGGGGCTGCGTCGGGAGCTGACGCCGGTCGAGCGGGTCGCCCCGTCGAGTCGCGTCGCCCCGGACCCGAAGGGGGGCGAGCCAGCGTTCGACGACCCGAGCGCGCTCGTCTTCGCGGCCAACGACTACCTCGGACTGGCGGCCGACGAGCGCGTCCAGGACGCGGCCGCCAGGGCCGCCCGCGAGGTCGGGACGGGGGCCGGCGCCAGCCGCCTGGTGACCGGCGACACGCCCGTCCACCGGCGGCTGGAACGGGCGATTGCGGAGACCAAGGGGACCGAGCGGGCGCTCGTGTTCTCCTCGGGCTACGCCACGAACGTCGGCGTGCTGACCGCGCTGGCGCCCGACGTGGTGTTCTCGGACGCCTTGAACCACGCCAGCGTCATCGACGGCTGTCGCTTCGCCGGCGCCGAGACGGTCGTCTACGACCACTGCGACACCGCGGACCTGGCGGCGAAACTCGCCGAGCGCGACCGCGGCGGCGACGGCGAGTCCTGGCTGGTGGTCACCGACTCCGTGTTCAGCATGGACGGTGACGTGGCGCCGCTCTCGGAACTCTCTGACCTTGCCGACGAGTACGACGCGTGGCTGATGGTCGACGAGGCCCACGCGACGGGGCTGTACGACGACGGTGGCGGCATCGTCCAGCGCGAGGGGCTCGCCGACCGCGTCGACGTCCAGATGGGGACCTTATCGAAGGCACTGGCCGCCCAGGGCGGCTACGTCGCCGGGAGCGAGGCGCTGGTCGAACATCTCAGCAACGTCGCCCGGTCGTTCGTCTTCTCGACGGGGCTTGCTCCGCCCGCGGCGGCCGCGGCGACCAGGGCGCTCGAAATCGCACGCGAGGGCGACCGACGGCGGCGGCTCTGGGATATCGTGGCCCGGTTGCGCGAGGGGCTCGAAGACCTGGGCTACGAGGTGCGTGGCTCGACCCAGATTCTCCCCGTGGTCGTCGGCGACCGCGCCGATACGATGGCCCTGGCCGAGTGTCTCCGCGAGCGGGGCGTCCTCGCGCCGGGCATCCGACCACCCACGGTGCCCGAGGGGACCAGCCGAATCCGGCTGGCCCCCATGGCGACCCACACCGACGAGCAGGTCGAGCAGTGCCTGCGCGCCCTCGGCGAGGCCAGCCGGGAGGTCGGGCGCCGATGACCGGCGACTTCGCGGTCGTGGGCACCGGGACCGGCGTCGGCAAGACCGTCGTGACCGCGGGGCTGGTCGGCTGGCTCCGCGAGGAGGGGGTCGACGCGACCGCGGTCAAACCCTGTCAGACCGGCTATCCGCCGGACGACGACGCGGCCTACGTCGCCGAGGCCTGTGGGACCGACGACGCCGCGACCTGTCTCCGGCGGCTCGAACCGGCGCTGGCGCCCGCGGTCGCCGCCGAGCAGGTCGATGCGGAGCTTCCCTACGACGAGATTCGGGCGGGCTGTGCCCACATACTAGAGGGGAGCGAGGTCGGCGTCGTCGAGGGTATCGGTGGCCTGCGCGTCCCGCTGGCCGGGGGCCGCGAAGTACTCGACCTCGTGGCGGACCTGGCTATCCCGGTCGTCATCGTCGCCCGCTCGGGGCTCGGCACGCTGAACCACACGGCCCTGACCGTCGCGGCGCTCGACCGGCGCTCGGTGCCCGTCAGCGGCGTCGTCCTCAACGAGTACGAGGGCGCGACGACTGCCGAACGGACGAACCCAGCGGTCATCGAGCGCATGACGGGCGAGTCCGTCGCCACGCTCCCGCCACTGGCGACCGGCAAGCCCACAGCGGTCGTCGACGGTGTCAGGAATCACGTCCCGCGGTCGCTGGTGCCGGCCTTCGAGTGACGGGAACGGAGCGGTGAAGCCCGGGGACCGTACCCGTTCCCGGCATCGCCGCGACCGCCGGACGCCGAATCTCCACTCGAAGCAGAGGGGTGTGAAAACACGTGCCACACCACGCCCGGCAGCTGTGCCCGACGTGGTGGGCAACCGCCCGGCTCGCTGTCGGAGTCGCTCGCGTAGCGGGGGTGGTCGCTCGGATAGCGGTTCCGGGAGCGGGCCTAGCCCGCTAGTTCGTGTTCGGGTCGCCGTCCTCACCGGGTTCGACCGCGTCGACGCCCTCGGCGGCCTCGACCGCCTCGGTCACCTTCTCGGTGTCGACGTGCCAGCGGTCGACGTCCGAGTCGAAGTCGGCCAGCCGGTTCGAGACGCGCATCTTCAGGTCGTCGTCGTTGACGTTGACCTCGAAGACGTATTCCGGGGCCTCCTCGTCGCCGATGCGCCGGAGGTTCGCGCTCACGAGCGGGTTGTCGAAGTAGTAGGGCGCGATCTGTGTCATCACGTTGCGGTAGACCGTGTCCTCGACCTTGCGCAGCGCCTTCCGTCCGGCCGAGTCGGCCGCGCGGGCGACGTAATCGACGGACTCGCCCCACTTGTCGATAGCCTCGTCGGGTTCGTCGAGGTTCTCGTAGGACTCCGAGAGCTTCTCGCCGGCTTTCTGGAGGTCCTCGTCGGGCTCCTTGCCGGCCTGCTCCCCCTTGCCCTCGTCGATGCTGGCCTGTTCGGCCGTCTTCTCGTTGACGTCCTCGTCGAGGCGTTCGTGGGTCTTGGGCCGCCAGTCGTCGAACTCCGCCAGGGCGTCGTCGTCGATGTCCGCCTCGACCTCCTCGTCGCCGAGCACATCCTGGAGTGCCTGCGTGATGCGCTCGCCGTGCTCGACCACGTCGACCCAGCCGCCGTGTGTCTTGAATCCTGAGACGCTCTCTTCGATATCTGCCATTGTAGAAAGTACGGACGGTGTGGTACCGTGTGGTCGGTAGTTGTCGCCGGGACTGGTTAAGCGTTTCCGCCGCGGCGTCGGCCGGCAGGCAGGCGGCCGACGAGCGTGTGACCGAGGGTCACGACGCGGCGGCCGGTTGTTCCGTTTATCCGTCTCCTCCACCTATCCAGTACTGATGCCATCTGCACTATTCGTAGTCAGCGAGGAAGGTTACTGGGGCGAGGAATGTATCGAGCCGCTCACCACACTCACCGACGCGGGCGTCGACATCGAGGTCGCCACACCGAGTGGCAGCCCACCGGTCATCGACGAGCGCTCCGTCGACCCCGAGGAGGTCGGCGAGGAGACCGCCGAACGCTGTATGTCGGTCCACGAGAACGACGAGCGCCTGAACGACCCGACGCCCATCGCGCAGGTCGACGCCGGCGACTACGACGCCGTCGTCTTCCCGGGCGGCCACGGCACCGAGTGGGACGTCAACCAGGACCGTGACGCGCGCCGGCTCCTGCGGGACGCCGTGGCCCACGAGGACGGCAAAGCGATGGTCGTCTGTCACGCCGTCGGCATCCTGGCCTTTACCAGGGAGAGCACCGGCGACTTCCTCGTCGACGGACGCTCCGTGACTGGGTTCCCCAACGAGTGGGAGGAGGGTATCGTCGACGACAACGGCCGGATGCCCGACGGCCGCAAGCTCCCCTACTGGGTCGAGGACGAGGTGAAAGCCGCCGGGGGCGAGTGGGACGCCGAACTCGACGAAGACACCAGCGTCACCGTCGACGGCGACCTCGTCACGGCCCGGGGCCCGCCCTCCTCGGCCGAGGCCGCCCGGACCCTGCTCGAGGAGCTCGGCGTCGAGCAGCCGGCCTAAGCCGGACAGACACTGTCCCCGTCAGCGTTTACTCCCCACCCGCCGAGAACCACCGTATGGCACTCGAACGGCGCGGTGACGCCTCGCTGGTCACCCACGCGCTCGCGAGAGACGAGCTCTCACGGCTGCGCGAGAAAGACACCGAACAGGTCGAGTTCCGGAAGGGGCTCGTCCGACTGGGCCACCTCTGTGGCTACGAGATAATCGACGGGCGCATGGAGACCGAGTACGTCGAGATAGAGACGCCGCTGACGACGACGATGGGCGAGCGCGTGACGGGGCTTGACGACGTGGTCATCGTCAACGTTCTCCGGGCAGCGACCCCCTTCGTCGAGGGGTTGCTCAAGGCGTTCCCCCGGGCCCGCCAGGGCGTCATCTCGGCGAGTCGGGACGAGTCGACCGGGATGAACGAGGACGGCCAGTTCCCCATCTCCGTCGACTACGTGAAACTGCCCGACATCGAGCCCGACGACACCGTCATCGTCGCCGACCCGATGCTGGCGACGGGCTCTACCATGTCGGCGGTCCTCGAACACATCACCGACCAGGGGGCTGACCCCGACGGCCTCATCGTCCTCTCGGCGGTGGCGGCCCCGCCCGGCATCGTCCGTGTGGCCGACTCGTTCCCCGAGGTCGACCTGTTGACCGTCGCCATCGACGACGAACTCAACGAGGAGGGCTTTATCGTCCCGGGGCTGGGCGATGCCGGAGACCGGGCGTTCCGGACGACCTGACCCCGGTAGTCCGAGTCGAAACCGCTTTTAGGTGGGTGTGTCTATGACGGATATCTCGGTCGTTCGCGGCGTTTCGAACCCCCTTTCTTCCGCTGGAAACCCGTAGACAGCGGTGGTTTTTCTCTCCATCCGAAATGTAGAATCGTTTTGGGCATTAGCTTTCAAGTTGCCGTCAGTATCGACGTCGGCCCGACCTGTCGCGCTCAGTGGTCGGTCTCGATGTCGGCCCGGCCGCTGGTCGCGCTGCGGACGCGGTCCCGGAGTCCGCTCCCCTCGGCCGTCGGCACCCGGACGGTGAAGGTCACGTCGGTCTCGTACTCGGCGGAAAAGTCCACGTCGGCGGACTCCAGCAGGCTCCGCACGCTGCCCGAATCGTCGTATTCGACGGTGACGACGAAGCGCTCGTGGGGGACCGACTCGACGACGCCGGCGGCGTCGACTCCCTCCTTGACCGCCCGCGAGTACGAGCGGGCCAGCCCGCCCACGCCGAGGTTCGTCCCGCCGTAGTATCTGGTGACGACGGCGACGACGTTCGCTATCTCGCGCTGCTGGAGGACGTTCAGCGCCGGCTTGCCCGCGCTCCCGCTGGGTTCGGCGTCGTCGCTCGAATACTCCCGGAACGGTTCGGCCCGCACTCGGTAGGCCGGCACGTTGTGGGTCGCGTCGGCGTACGCCTCGCGAATCTCCTCGACGAACGCCTCGGCCGCGTCGACGGTCTCGACTGGCGCGACGTGGCCGATGAACTCCGAGCCCTGTACCTCGAAGCTGGCGGCGGCCCGCTCGGCGACGGTCCGATAGCTGTCTGCCACGTTCGGCGGTAGTCGCGCCCGCCGAATAGCCCTTACCGTTGCTCGTCATGGGTCGGGGCCACGTCGGTGTCGTCGGGCTGCCGACTCCCCCACATCCGTTTATCGAGCAACTGCACACGCATCCCCTCGCGCACCCGGAGCTGGCAGGACAGCCGCGGATAGCCAAAGCGCTCGGCGAGGTCGTCGTGCCAGTGGTCGGGCTCAGGCGGCTCGGCCAGCCGGACGCCACAGGTCGCACAGAGCCCGTTGCCGCCGCAGTTGAGCCGACGCGCGTAGCGGCCGTGTGGGGACAGCTCCGCATCGAGGAGCACGTCGCGGAGAATCGACCCCGCTGGCGCGGTCAGTTCCCGGGTCTCGCCATCGGGCGTCTCGACGGTGATGGTGACGGGGTGGGACATATCATATCGTCCCGCCACACGGACAAAAACGGTCGTAGTGGATGTGGCCGCCCTATTCTTCCAGCCGGTCGAGACGGGATTCGAGGTCGTCGATGCGCTCGTCGTAGCCGTACTTCCCGTCGTAGAAGTGATAGACGGCGACGGCGATGAGCGCCGGGACGCCGAGATACAACAGCGCGGTCATGAGTATCACGAGCAGTTCTGTCACGCCGGGGATGCCGACCGCGAGTGGAGGGTACATGCGTGCCCTGGCTCGCGGCGGGAGAATAAAAGTCCCGTTGACAGGTTCCGTTCGAGTCAGGCCAGCTCGATAGTGCGGACGAACGCCATCTCCCGCAGTTCGTTGATGAGCTCGCCGGGAAGGGCCTCGTCGGTGATGACGTACAGTTTGGGGTCGTCGGTGAACTCCGGGTCCTCGGAGAGGACCTGCCGGATGGAGATGTCCCGCTCGGCGATAGCACCCGTCACCCGCGAGACGATGCCGGACTCGTCGGCCGCCCGCACCGAGATGGTGATGGCGGTCAAATCGAGCACCGGCGCGAGGTCCAGCAGACTGGGAACGGCCGAGATGTTCCGGAAGATGCGACGCAACTCGTCGTCGGCGAGGATGGCGTCCGTCGTGGCGTTGACGACCCGGCGGTCGACGCCGACTTCGCGGGCAATACCGGTGTTGGGTATCTCGATACCGCCCGAGACCACCCGCCCCTCTTCGTTGACCGAGAACCCCCGCTCTAGCAGCAGACGGATGACGGCCTGCTGGCCCGGAGAGTCCTCGAACTTCTCCATTATCTCGTCGAACATACCGGAGTCATCGGTGGCGGCGCGTTTCGCTCTTGGGGTCTCAGAAGGCGAACGAACGCGTGGGTTCGTTCTCGCCGCGTCTGTTCTCTCACAGCCCCGGGGACCGAAAGCGAGAGACCGAATCGAGCGAGTCCAGCGGTGATCGGTGGCGCTGGCTCGTCCGGCCGAACCGCGACCGCTCTCAGAACGTGATATCGTTGCCTCGTATCGTCACGATGACCTGTTTGCCTTCCAGGCTGATATCCTGGACGGTGCCCCCCTGTCCGGTTGCGGCGGCGTTGACCCTTCCCTTTCGGTTCTCGTACACGTCGGTGGCCTCGGATTCGGAGTCGAACATGTACGCCAGTGTGGCTTCCGTGGTCCCGTCGACCTTCTCGACAGAGAGCCCGGTTCGCGCGGGCTCCAGTCCCGTCGGCGACTGGAACGTGCCCTCGGTCGCGTACACAATCGTCCGCCCGGCCATTGTCGAGAGGAACGTCCGCCAGTCCTCGTCGTTCTCGCCGAGCGGCGGCGTCTCACCGACTCGCCTGTCGAGGACGGGCTCGTACTCGCCGAGTATGGAGACGCCGTCGCCGAACGCCATCTCGGAGTCGACGGTGGTGTACCCCTGGTAGGAGTCCATCTGGAACCACCAGAAGTCGTTGTTCGACCGGATCGTCTCCGCGTCGAACGAGCCCGTCAGAACCGACACTTCGTATTCGGAGTCGTCCATGAGCCCGACAAGATGCGAGATGTCGTCTTCCGCGACACCGAGCTCGTCGGCGAGCTCGCTCAGGTCCCACTCGTCGTCGGCCAGATCGGGAAACTCCTCGCGGACTCGCTGGGTGTCGATAGAGAGGAGTTCGTGCTCGCCCGACGTGACGGGTTCGGCCGGCACCCACCCTGTCCACTCCGGCAGCGATTCCGCGGTCTGTAAGGGCTCGTCCGTCCCGTTGGGACTGTCACCGAACGGGCTCGAACACCCCGCCAACCCCGCCGTTCCGGCCACACCGAGCGCCTGTAGATACCGACGCCGGCTCGATCGCTCACTCATAGGTGGGCGTGCGATCCCAGCGATTAAAAATCCGCAGGCCAGGCGTCCGAAAAATGCGCAGTCAGAGTTCGCATTTCGTGCTGGCCACGTCGCTGCGCCGTTCGTCGATGCGGGTCGCGTCGTCCAGCGCCCGTGCTATATGTCGAACGTATCCTGTTCGGTGACGATGACGATCCGCCGTCCCTGTTGTTCGAGACGCCGGACTGTCCGCTCGGTTCTCTCGAGCTGCTGGGAGAGCGTCTCTCGGTCGCTGTCGTAGACGGTGGTGGCCTGCGACTGGGAGGCGAACAGGAACTGCTCCGTAAGCACCGACCCCCCATCGCTTCCCGCGTTGATGACGAACCCGTGACGGAGCGGCGTCGTGGAGAACGACGCATTGCCGTCGTAGCCCGGTTTGGCGGTGACGAGCGTCCCGCCGGTGAGCGTCGAGAGCAGCGGCCTCCAGTCGTCGTCGGTCGTCCCGAGGGCCGGATTCGAGTCAAAGCGCGTATCCAGGACGGACCGGTACTGCCCCTGGACGAGCGCTGTCTCCCCGATGGCTGTCGAGTCACCGAGTACCGTGAATGCCTGATACGAGTCTGTCTGGGAGCTCGAGAAGCCCAGATGCGACCGGACCGCCTCGGGGTCGAACGTCCCCGTGATGACCGTGGTGGAGCCGCCGGAATCCACTATCTCTATCATATCCGTCATATCCGCCGCATCGACCCCGAAGCCGCTCGCTCGCTGCTGTATCGCGCGGTTCCAATCGGAGTCACTCGGGAAGTCGCTCCGTAACCGCTGAACGTCCGCGGCGTGGACCTCGTACCCGTCGGCGACCACCAGATCGGCCGGAACCCACGACGTCCATCGGGGGACCGCCATCGACTGCTGAGACCCCGAGCTGTCGTCTTCGGTCGGTGTCGACGTGGGCGCCTCGGTTTCGGTCGGTTGGGCCGTCTCAGTCTCGGTCCTCGTCTCGGTGCCCCCAGTCGGCGTGTCGGTGCCGCCCCCGGAGCAGCCAGCCACTCCAGCTACCCCCGAGCCAGCGAGCGCCATGAGATACTGGCGTCGTGTCCCTTTCATGCCACCTGTTACACCCATTCGAATTATAAAATCATTCTTCGAGGTGGTGAACGATATTCTCCCGCCGCCGCTGTGACGTCGTTCGAGAAGTCAAAAAACCTACAGTTCGCCTTTCGTGCTGGCCACGTCGCTGCGCCGTTCGTCGATTCGGGTCGCGTCGTCTAAGGCCCGCGCCAGTCCCTTGAACAGCGCCTCTATCTCGTGGTGGGCGTTCTCGCCCTCGACGCCACAGTGCAGCGTCAGCCCGGCGTTCGTCGCCAGCGAGCGGCCGAAGTGTTTCGCCATATGGCTGGTCATCCCGCCGACCTCCGCCTGGGAAAAGTCGCCCTCGAAGCCGTAGTACGGCCGCCCGGAGATGTCGACGACGACGCTGGCGACGGCCTCGTCGAGGGGGACCTTCCGGTCGGCGAAGCGGACGATGCCGCGCTTCTCGCCGAGCGCCTCCTCGAAGGCCTCACCGAGCGTGATGGCCACGTCCTCGACGGTGTGGTGGTCGTCGATTTCGAGGTCGCCGTCACACTGGACGGTCAAATCGAACAGGCCGTGCGTCGAAAAGGAGTCGAGCATGTGGTCGAAGAAGCCGATACCGGTGTCGACAGTCGAATCGCCGTCGCCGTCGATATCCAGCGTCACCTCGATGTCCGTCTCGGCCGTCTCGCGAGTGACGGCCGCCGTGCGGTCGGTCATACCCCAACGCTCGCGGGCCGGCTATTTGCCACTTTTTACTGCGTCTCCCTTCCTCGCGGCGCGAAGCGCCGCTGGGAGGGCTCCTCGTAAAAACATGGGGAAAAACGGCCGGACGCTCGGTCGCTTCGCTCCCTCGGGTCCGGGGAACCGCCTCGCGCTCCGCGCGCGGCGGACGGCTTTCAGCGGACAGCCAACCCGTCGTCTTCGGTCGCCAACCGCACAGTCACTGCTCGAAGGGGTCGTCGGCAGTCGTGAGACGAGTGATATCGTCGACACCATCGAAGCCGTCATCGAAACTGTAGAGATACTCGATATCGAGTCGCTGCATCGCAGCGACGACGACAGCGTCAGTTAGCGAGAGTGACTCGTGACGGCGGAACAGCGAGCGACCGGCATCGAAATCCGATTTCGGTGTGTGGGTGAGGACGAAGCCACTGCTTTCGATGAGGGCATCGAGCGTCTCTGTCGCAGCCTCAGGTCCGCCTCTGGCCTGGAGATAGTTTACGACTTCTTCGAGGACATCACTCAGAATAACCCCGGTCGGGAGTGTCCCCGTATCTACGCCTCGGGAAATAGCAGCGCCCCGCTCGTGATTCTGATCCCGCGAGAGACGCGCGGCGATGAGCACGTTCGCATCGACGACCACCCGCGCCATCAGTAGTCCCCGGCAATGAAGTCGTGGTCTGACGCCGCGTCGGTCGGTTCCCCGGTGTCGACGGGATTTAGCTCGGAGAACGCACCGTACTGCTGTTTGACGACCTGTACGGAAAGCGCTCCATCCTCGTCGACGTGCCACCGAATCTTGTCGCCCGCTTCGAGACCGGCCTCCCGTCGAACTGCCGCCGGCACAGTGACCGAGTAGCTATCGTTGACCGTCGTTTCATCCTCCACCTCGTGAGACATACACGAAGCTCCGGGTTCCCGAGACAAATAATTTGACCCCCAATTTAGGTGGGCGGGTCGGGTCAGGAGATGTGAATCGCCGGTTTGTTCGGCTTCGCTTTCCCCGCCAGCTCGTCGTCGTCGGTCGCTCGCCGCACCGTCACGTCGGCGCCGAACTCGTCCTCGAAGAGCCAGACAGCCTGCTGGAGCACCTCCAGTTCTTGCTCGCCGTCGACGATGGGTTCGAGCCCTTTGCTCCGGTCGGCGAGGGTCGCGGCGTAGTCGGCGGCGGCGTCGCCGTGGGCCTGCATCGACTCGTGGTTCATAATCTCGCCGACGATGGCGTCGTCGGGGTCGGCTCGCTGGGCGATACGGTAGGCCTCGTACTTCCAGGCCGCGGCGACGACGAGTTCGATGTGGTCGGGGTCATCGATATCGACGACGTCGGTGATGTCCCGGACGTCTGCAAGCGTCGTCCGGACCAGCTGGCGCTCGATGCGGTGGTCCGAGACGTCACGCAGGGGTTCGGGCCAGTCGGCCTCGGCGACCAGCCCGTCCTCGGAGAGCAGGTGCCACAGCTCCTCGGCCAGGTAGGGAGCGATTGGCGCGAGCAGTTTCGTCAGCACCCGCAAGCCGCGGCTGTAAGCGAAGAGGTAGGGCGGCTCGTAGCTCGCGTACCGGCGCAGCAGGCGGGCAAAGCGCTGGAGCTCGCCGACGACCCGATGGAAGCGAAAGCGGTCGTACTCCTCGGTGACGGCCGCGATGGTGCGGTCGATCTCGCGTTCGAGATAGGCGTCGTGGGGCTCACTCTCCGTGCGGACGGGACCGGCCGCCTGCGAGCGCCGGCGCCGGTCCCGCTGGTCGGCGAAGTCGGCGACCAGTTCGTAGCAGTCCTGCTGGAAGTCGTAGGCCGTCGAGACGTCCTTGACGGTCCACTCGAAGTCCTGAGCGGGGTGGGCCGCCGAGAGGACGAACAGACGCGTGGTCTCGGCGCCGTACTCGTGGGGGGCAACGGCGTTGCCCGCCGATTTTGACATCTTCTTGCCGCTGTGTAACACCGTCCCCTGGTTGATGAGCCGCTCGACGGGTTCGCGTCGGTCCAGCAGGCCCACATCCGCGAGCGCCCGCGTGAAAAAGCGGATGTAGAGCAGATGGAGGACGGCGTGTTCCTCGCCGCCGACGTAGACGTCGACGGGGAGCCACTCGTCGGCGGTTGCCTGGTCGAAGGGAGCGTCCTCGAAGTGGGGGCTGAGAAACCGCAGGAAGTACCACGAGGAGTCGACGAACGTGTCCATCGTGTCCGTCTCGCGGACGGCGTCAGCGCCACAGTCGGGGCAGGCCGTCTGTTTCCACTCGTCGGCGGCGTCGAGCGGGTTCCCGGTCGTCTGGACGTACTCCGGGAGTTCGACCGGGAGGTCTTCGTCGGGGACGGGGACCGCCCCGCAGTCGTCACAGTGGACGATGGGGATGGGCGTCCCCCAGTAGCGCTGTCGGGAGATGAGCCAGTCCCGCAGCCGGTAGGTCGTCGCTGCCTCGACCCCGTCGTGGTCCAGCAGGCGCTCGCGGGCGGCCGAACTCGCGAGCCCGTCGTACTCGCCGCTTTCGGTCAGCATCCCGTCCTCGGTATAGGGGCCCTCGGGCAGGTCGGTCCCGCTGCCGTCGACGGGTTCGACGACCTGGGAAACGGGGAGGTCGTGCTCGTCGGCGAAGGCGTGGTCCCGGTCGTTGTGGGCGGGCACGCCCATGACCGCGCCGGTGCCCACGTCGTCTAGCACGTAGGCGGCGACGTACACCGGAATTGCCTCCCCGGTAAACGGGTGGGTCGCGGTCAGGTCGGTCTCGACGCCGGAGAGCCCGGCATCGTCGGTACTTGCGACCTCCTCGAGATAGGCCGCCACGTCGTCGTCGTGCTCGGCCAGTTCGTCCACCAGGTCGTGGCCCGGTGCCAGCGCGAGGTACGTCGCGCCGTAGACGGTGTCCAGCCGGGTGGTAAAGGCCGACACGTCGCCGTACTCGCCCACGTCGAACGTGACGCTGGCGCCCGACTGTCGCCCGATCCAGTTGCGCTGGCTGTCTCTGACACCCTCGGGCCACCCGTCGAGGTCGTCCAGCCCATCGTACAGCTCGTCGGCGTAGTCGGTGATGGTGAAGAACCACTGGTCGAGGTCCCGCCGTTCGACGGGCGTGCCACAGCGCCAGCAGACGCCGCCGGCCGCGTGGCCGTGGGTCGCCCCCTCGTAGTCGACGGCTTCGCCGTCTCCCCGTTGCGTCTCCGCCGCAACGCTGGTCTCGACCTGCGCGTCCGCGAGGACGGTCTCGCAGTCAGGGCACCAGTTGACCGTCGCCGAGTCGTACTCCACGAGGTCCTCGTCGAGAAACCGTGTGAAGAGCCACTGGTTCCACTGGTAGTACTCGGGGTCGCAGGTCGTTATCTCGCGGGACCAGTCGTAGCCAAACCCCATCTCCGCCAGGTCGTCGCGCATCCGTTCGATACAGGCGCGGGTCCACGATTCTGGGTCCGTATCGCGCTCGTAGGCCGCGTTCTCGGCGGGCAGGCCGAACGCGTCCCACCCCATCGGATGGAGTACGTCGTCGCCCGCCATCCGCCGGTAGCGGGCGTGGGCGTCGGTGATAGCATAGTTCCGGATGTGGCCCATGTGCAGCGAGCCGGAGGTGTAGGGGAACATCCCCAGGACGTACTCGGGGTCCGTGACCTCGTCGGGCGTCTCGTAGACTCCCTCCCGGTCCCAGACGTGCTGCCAGTACTCCTTGACCCGTGCGTGGTCGTAGCGGCGCGACATTCGATAGTGGGAGTGGGTCGCCGTGACACATGAGTGTTCGGCCAAGGGGCGGTGTTCCATTCGAGTGGTTGTGCCGATGTTACCCGGTAACGGCGGTGTCCGCGAGCGCTTTTGCCCGGTGACTGCGACCCACTCCCTATGGCGAACAAGGACGGCTACGCCGAGACGGTCGATTACGACGAATCGCTGGACACCCATCCCACCGACGACGAACTCGACGCCGCCGTCGAGAGCCTCGAAGCCAGCGGCTTCGACGTCGTCGTCGTCGACGACGCGGCCGCGGCCCTGGACGAACTCACGAGTCAGATTCCCGCCGGGGCCAGCGTGATGGACGGCCACTCCACGACGCTCGAGGAAATCGGGTTCATGGACCACCTGATGGAGGGCGACCACGAGTGGGACAACCGCCACGGCGAGGTCTATGGCATCGACGACGACGCCGAACGTCTGCGCGCCCGCCGCGAGGCCCAGGCCAGCGACTACTTCGTCGGCAGCGTCAACGCCATCGCCGCCACCGGCGAACTCGTCGCCGCCGACGCCTCCGGCAGCCGCATCGGGGCGTATCCGTTCGCCGCTTCGAACCTCCTGCTGGTCGCCGGCACCAACAAGCTCGTCGACGACCTCGACGCGGCGCTGGACCGCCTGGAGGACGTGGCCTACCCGCTGGAGAACGCCCGCGCACAGGAGGCCTACGGCCAGGGAAGCATGATCGGGAAGCAGCTCATCTACCGGCAGGAAGCAGAGGAGGGCCGAACGACGCTGGTGCTGGTTCGCGAGTCGCTGGGGTACTAGACGGGGCGTGTGCCGCTGGCTCCGAGTCACCGGCGCGGTCGGGGCAGAAACGACCAGCTTTGGGCGCGAACCCTTATCCACGTAGCGCGTCAACCACGAGTAATGACAGCGCCAGCACGCTGGGAGGCCTGATACCCAGTGGCGGACGTTCTCTTCTGGGCGCTGGTCGCAGTCGCGACGCTGACCGGCCTCGTGACGGCCTGGACGCTGGGCGCCAACAGCAACTCCCCGCCGTTCGCGCCGGCGATCGGTGCCAACGCCATCTCGACGATGCGGGCAGCGTTTCTCATCGGCATCCTCGCCGCGCTGGGGGCGCTAACCCAGGGCGGCGCCATCTCCGAGACTGTCGGTGCGGGGCTCACCGAGGGCGTCGCCATCACGTCGCTGGCGGCCACGGCCGGCCTGCTGACCGCGACGATGTTCATGGCCTTCGGCATCTACAGCGGCTACCCCGTTCCGGCCGCGTTCGCGACGACCGGCGCGATGGTCGGCGTCGGGCTGTCGCTGGGCGGTGCCCCCGTCTTCGGAACGTACCAGCGCATCCTCACGTTCTGGGCGCTCGTCCCGCCGGTCTCCGGTGGGCTGGCCTACGTCACCGCGACAATCCTGCGGCGGGACGACATCCCCGAGACCGTCGGCGTGCCGCTGCTGGCGGCGGTCGTCGGCGGTATCGTCGCCAACGTCCAGCTGAGTATCGTCCCGTCCCCGCCGGGCGCGACACAGAACTCGCTGGCCGGCTTCGCCGCCATGCTCGTCCCGCTGCCCGGCGTGGTCGTCGTCGCGACGCTACTGTTCGCGGTGGGCAGTTTCGCCTACATCCGCAAGAAGACACAGGCGTCGGTGGACAAGGGCATCAGGACTTTCCTCGTGGTGCTCGGCAGCGTCGTCGCCTTCTCCAGCGGCGGGAGCCAGGTCGGGCTGGCGACCGGTCCACTAGAGAAC
Source organism: Haloarcula salinisoli (assembly GCF_019599405.1). NCBI lineage: Archaea > Methanobacteriati > Methanobacteriota > Halobacteria > Halobacteriales > Haloarculaceae > Haloarcula > Haloarcula salinisoli. The sequence goes on from NZ_RKLQ01000002.1 coordinate 190,951, forward strand.
CTCTACACAGCCGAACTGGGACTGCCCAGTATCCTCCTGCTGGGCCTGGGCGCCGTCGGCATCCTGGGTGGCGCGTGGATGGGTGCGCCGAGACTGTTACAGGCCACGGCCCGCGAGTACGCCCAGCTCGGCGTCCGGCGCTCTATCGCCGCCTTGGTCCCGGGCTTCATCATCGCCCAGGCCGCCATCGCGCTGGGCATCCCCATCTCCTTTAACAACATCATCATCTCCGGCGTCATCGGCGGCGGGCTCGCCGGCGGGTCGGCGGGCGTCTCCCGGCGGAAGATCGGCGTCACCGTCGGCTTCTGGCTCATCACGCTCGTCTCCTCCATCGTCGTCGGCTTCGTGCTCTACCGGGGGCTCGCGCTGGTGTTGACGTAGCTACCGCACGACCGTCACCGTCACCGGCGCCTCGCCCACGACGGCCGTCGCCACCGTCCCGAGCAACCGTCGGGCCAGTTCGTTTCGGGAGCCGCCGTGTCCCCCCATCACCACGTGGTCGATGTCGTGGTCGTCGACGTACGCGAGGATGGTGTCGGCCGGGTCACCTGTCTCCACGGCCGTCTCGACGGTCCGGTCGACCGCGGCGGCCTGGTCGCGGGCGCGAGCGACCAGATTGTCGGCCCGCTCGCTCGCCGCCTCGCGGCGGTCCTCGCCCGGTTCGAGCAGGCCGCCCTCGCTCATCGCACTGTCCAGCGGTGCGACGACGTTCAACACCGTGACCCGACAGTCGAACGTCTCCAGGGCGTGTTCGAGCGCGTCGTCCGCCAGCGGCGACCCGTCCAGCGGGACGAGGACGTGAGCGGGTGGCATGGGTGTACTGGGACGGCGAGTGTCAAGTAAGGGGTGGCTGTCGGGAACGGGAAGTAGCGCTGTCGCTCGGGAGTTCGTTCGTAGAAAGAATAGTCCATCCTGGATTCGAACCGACTGAGGACTCACTGCGTTCATCCTCCGGGCTTCGAATCCACTAATCACGATACTGTCGCTCCCGAGTTGGTCGCGACAAGAATAGTCCATCCTGGATTCGAACCAGGGTCGAAGCCCCCAGAAGGCTTCAGGATTGGCCACTACCCCAATGGACTGACATGTTTGCGTCGGTCGACGTTGCGACGCTGTATAATCCGATAGCAGTGAGCCACATATCAGTGTTGCGAATCAGTTTATGTGTCTAGGGGGCGTGTAACACGGTTACACGTCTGGTGGCGTGAAATGCTCCTTCCGATGGCAGTTAGCACAGATGACTTCGCATTTCGCCATCTCGTCGAGTATTTTGTCGCGACCGTGCCCATACGATATCATCGTGGTTACCTGATGTTCCTTCTCGTCTTCGTCGACGTGGTGGAAGTCGAGACAGGCCGGGTCGTCCTCCGGACATCGAGCACAGCCAGCAGTCGCCTTGATATCGTTGGCCCAGGCGCGGATTTCGGCTCGACGCGTTCGTCGCCAGCCCGGCCGCTTCCTTCACCTCGTTCCAGCTACCCATGACGCGCTGAATGGTGGCCGACGCGGGCGTCAGCCCCAGTTCCTCGTAGTCAGCCTTGGTGGGCGATTCGCCGAGTCGGTCAGCCGCCTCGCGAAGCGCCCGGATGCAGTCGTCTGCACTCGCCACGGCGAGGGATGGCCCCACCATTTCATTTCAACGTTCGTGTCGGAGACACATCGACACGGCTTTGCCACGCCCCGAGCGAGGAGCCTGTATGTACGTCGGACGCTTCGTCGTCGTCGGCCCCACAACCGGCGCCTACCGTGTCTCCTCGCGCTCGTTCCCGAACCGCCAGGCGGTGCGACGAGACGACACTGTCACCGTCGAACCGACCCCGGACGCCCCGGAGACGGACAACCCCTACATCTCCTACAACGGAGTCCGGCTCACCGACCGCGGCGCCGTGGTCGGCAACGGCTCCCACGTCGACCCCATCGCGGAGAAGCTGGAACTGGGCTATCCCGCACGGGACGCACTCGCGCAGGTGCTGCTCTCGCTTGACTTCGAGAAGGACGACTACGACACGCCCCGCATCGCGGGTATCGTCGGCGTCGACGCGGCGGACCCGACGACTGCCGCCGACGGGCCGGGTGCGGTCATCGGTACCGTCCGCCGGGACGCCCTGCTGGTCGAGGAGGTCACCGAGCCGACGCTGGTGGCGACCTACGAGAAAGACAGCCCCACGGCCTTCGACCTCGCGGCCGAGAGCGCCGAGTCGGCCGCCCGTGAGGTGTACGACCACGAGTTCGAGCACGCCGTCTGTTCGGCCGGTGTCGCGGGCGAGGCAGGCGATTTCGACCTCTCGGTATACAACGGAGCGTAACTCGCCGTGGGCCCCACACGCAGCTCCCGAGCGATGGCTGACACTCAAGACCCCCCACGCGCTATTAGCACAACATGAAGGTTGGCGTTATCTCCGATATCCACGGCAACCGTGTCGCCCTCCGGGAGGTACTCGCCGAGATGCCCGATGTCGACCATCTCGTCTGTGCCGGCGACGTCGTCGGCTACAACCCGTGGCACGCCGACTGCGTCGACGCGGTCCGGGGCGAGCCAGCCGCCCTCCCCGAGGGCCCCTGGCCGACCGTCCCCATCCCGACGGTGATGGGCAACCACGACCGTGCGGTGGCCGGCGAAACCCCCTTCACGTTCAACGGGATGGCACAGGCCGGCGTCGAACACGCCAGAGAGCAACTCGACGACGAGCAGCTGTCCTGGCTCGCGGACCTCACCCCGGAGCGCCATCTGTTCGACGACCGCGTGAAGATGGTCCACGGCCACCCCGAGGACCCCGACCACTACACCTACCCCGACGAGTTCGGCCCGGAGTTGCTCGAGGAGGAGGAACTGCTCATCATGGGCCACACCCACCACCAGCACCACGAGGTGTACGACGAGGGCATCGTCTGTAACCCCGGCAGCGTGGGCCAGCCCCGGGACGGCAACTATCGGGCGGCCTTCGCCGTCGTCGACCTCGACGAACGGACCGTCCACGAACACCGCGTCGCCTACGACACGACGGTCGTCATCGACGCCGTCGAGGAGGCCGGGCTCCCGCGGGAAATCGGCTTCCGGCTGACACAGGGTCGGTAGTCGGCCGACCGGACAGCGGGGGGACCGATACAGTTTTTTCGCGTGGCGGAATTACCGTTCGGATGACGTATGAACCCCTACGCCCTCCTCCTCGCCGCGATACTGTCGGAACTGGTCGGGACGACCGCCCTGAAGCTCTCCGATGGCTTCTCGAAACCGCTGCCGAGCCTCGCCGTCGTCGTCGGCTACGGGCTGGCGTTCTACCTCCTCTCGCTGACGCTGGAGGAACTCCCCGTCGGCCCCGTCTACGCGACCTGGGCCGCGCTGGGCATCGTCGGTGTGACCGCCGTCGGCGTCGTCGCCTTCGGCGAACGACTCGACGGGGCGGCCATCGTCGGACTCGCGTTCATCCTCGCCGGCGTCTACTGTCTCAACGTCGTCTCGGATATGTCCGTACACTGAGCCCGACGCCGTCGCCGTGGCCGTGAAGCGCGTTTCATCGCGCGAAGACGGGGAAGGGCAGGCCGTGCTCCAGAGCAGTTGAAACAGGATTACAAACAGTAAGCATCCGGCGCCGTAGGCGCCGGTTCTACCGCGGCGAGGCGACCACCGCGCGCCAAAGGCGCGTGGTTCGAGAGAGCAAAGCTCTCTCGTCATCACGAAAGACGCTTCGCGTCTTTCGAACGACGACGGGAGCCGAAGCCGCGATTTTTCCCAAGTTTTTGCCCCGGTTGCGGGCCGTCGGCCCGCAACCGAACGACGTGGCGGCGTAGCCGCCACGCAGAGTGAGCGCGGCGAAGCCGCGCTCACGAAGGTGCAAAAAGTGGTCTCAGAAGACGCCCTGAACCAGTTCCAGGGCCTGCTCGCGGTCGTCCCAGGGGACGAACACGGAGACGGAGGTCGCGGAGGTGACCACGTCGTAGATGTCGATGTGGGCGTCGGCGAGCGGTTCGATGACCCGATAGGGCAGGGCGTGCTCGCTGGGGTCGCCGCCGGTGACGCGGATGACGGCGATGCCGTCCTCGACCGTGACCGAGGAGAGCGTGTCGTCGTCGACGATACGGTCGTGCAGCAGTGCCTCGACCTCGTCGGCGTCGTCCTCGGCGACGTAGAACGTCAGCGAGTCCATGCCCGAGGAGTTGGCGTCGATGTTGATGCCGGCGTCGCCGATGGCAGAGGCGAGGTCCGCGAGGATGCCGGGGCTGTTGCGGATGGCGCGGCCGGCGACGGTGACACAGGCCACCGGTCCCTCGTGGAGGTCGATGAGGTTCTGGAACTGCCCCTCGATGGAGGTGCCACCAGTCAGCAGGTCGCCGTGCTGGTAGTGGGCGACCCGGACACCGAGGTTCGCAGTTTTATACGAGAGCGCGGAGGGGGCCACCACTTCGGCGCCGCGGAACGACAGCGAGCGGAGTTCGTCGACGCTGATTTCCCCGACGTTGCGGGCGCCCTCGACGACGCGGGGGTCGCCGGTCATGACGCCTTCGACGTCGGTGACGATGACGACCTCGTCAGCGTCCATGTAGTTGCCCAGCATGACGGCTGTGGTGTCGGAGCCACCGCGGCCCAGGGTCGTGATGTTGCCCTCGTGGTCCTCGGCCAGGAAGCCGGTGATGACCGGGACGACGTCTTTCATCTGGCCGGCCAGGGCGTGTGCGCGCTTTTTCGTCTCCTCGACGTCGACCTCGCCGTACTCGTCGGTGATGATGGGCCAGTCCTCGCTGCCGGGTTCGAGGAAGACGGCCTCGATGCCGCGGGCGTTGAGCGCGCCTTTCAGCATCCGGACGGAGATGCGCTCGCCCATAGAGACGATTTCGGCGCGGTCCTCGTCGGCGGCGTCGTACTCGATGCCTTCGAGCAGCTCGTCGGTCGTGTTACCCATCGCCGAGGCGACGACGCCGACCTCGTGGCCCTGCTGGACCGCGGCCGCGATGGAGTCGGCGGCCCGGTTGATGCGGTCACCGCTGCCCAGACTCGTCCCGCCGAACTTCGCGATTACGCGCATCCGACCACCCGTCGATTGTGTCCGTGAGTCATGCACGCGGATTTGCCGTCGCTCGGGATAACTGTGTCCATCTGCCTTGCCTGCCCCAGTCATGGGACTGTCCGACACACCGTTTATTTGCGTGGGGCACACACTGTCGGGCATGGAGATACGTGACGCCGTCGAGGCCGACGCCGGGCGTCTCGCCGACCTCGCGGACAGCCCGCCCGACGTGATGCGCAACCTCGTCCACGACCGGACGGTCCGGGTGGCCACAGAGGGGGAAGAGGACGTGGTAGGCTTTGTCAGCTACGACGCCAAACAGGGAACCGTCCACGTGACACAGCTGGCCGGCTCGACGGAGGTCTGCGAGCAGTTACTGAACGAGCCCATCGCCTTCGCAGAACGTGAGCACATGGCCGTCGAGTTGCTCGTCACCGCCGACCAGTCCGAGGTCAAGGCCGCCGTCGAAGCGTCGGGCTTTACCGATTCGGGGTCGGGGCCGAAGTTCGCCGGGGAGTCGACGGTCCGGTATCGGCTAGAGCCCGAGGCCGCAGAGCAGTAGGGAAAGCGAGACGATGAGCAGCGAGGGACCGCCTTGCGGTCCCGCGGCCAGTCGGGCGGCTTCGTCGCCCGACGACGCAGCGAATCGCCTCGGATAGCACAGCGGTGAACGTAGCGAGGGGCGTGCGTACCACGGCCCTCGATGCGGAACAGAAAGGGACCTCCGGTCCCTCAAGCAGTCGGGCGGCAGCGCCGCCCGACGACGGGGAACAAAGTGACCCGTGGAGCGAAGTGAGCCGCGAGCAGGGAGGAACCGAACGGAGTGAGGTTCCGCCGAACTAGCGAACGGTGAACGGAGCGAATCGTGAGCAGCGAGGGCCGCGTTACTCGGGAACATCGAGGCGCCATCCGACCAGCCCGCCCAGCGCGAAGACGAAGGCGTTGAGTGAGCCGTGCAACGCGACCATCGTCGCGATGTCCAGCCCGAGGTCGAGCCCGGAGAAGGTCGCGACGCCGTAGCCAAGCGCCAGCGCCATCGACACCGGCAGCGCGACCGCCGACGCACCCAGCAAGATAGCCTGACCCCGTGGCCGAGTCGGTGCGATACGGGCGAGGACGTACCAGCCAAACAGCGCGACAGCGAGGGTAAAGCCGCCGACTGCGACCACCTCGACCAGCGGCGAGAAGGAGATGCCCACGGCGATGATAGCCGGGCCGGCCAGGATGACGCCGACGAGCGAGCGCCACAGCCGGGAGTCCAGGTGGCCGCTGCGGCCGGTGAGACCGGTAACGACAGGGAGGACGAAGCCGGCGTAGTGGAAGTGCACCGCCGTCAGGAGGATGATGGTCGAACCAAAGTAGAAGGTGATATCCAGGTGATAGAGCAGCAGGGCGACGGCGCCGACGGAGACGTACGCAAGCCCGGTGTCGATAGCAGTCTCCGGGAGGGCGAGTCCACCACGGTCGAGGGTGCGAACGAGTGCGGCCAGTCCCAGCAGGCCAGTAACGAGGAGCCACGGCGCAGCGAGTGCGGCGGCCGTGATGTCCTGCACGTCGAGCGCGAGCGACGCCGTGAACCCGAGGGCGCCGACGGGTTGAAGCCACACCGCAGCGCGGAGAAACTGACCGGCGCGGCCCGGAAACGGGCGGTGGGCGGCCATCCCCACGCCCAGCGGGACCAGCACCAGCGGTGCGAGTGCGAGCGCTCGCGGGAGGGTCCCGAGCCGTCCCGCAAGCACTGTGGCCGTCCAGACGACCGCGCCGAAGAGGGCGCTCGCGTCGGGGACGGCGACGCCGCTGACGGTGGGGACGGCGTCTGCCGCAGTAGCGCCCTCTCGCGTGTGGGTGCTCATGCGGGTGGGAGCTTTCGAAGTCCCTGCATCGGCTTGAGCGTCTCCACGTCGTGGTCGCCGCGGTCCTCGTCGGCCTGCGTGAACGTGCCCCGATAGCTGAGGATGTGCCCCGCAAGCGGGTTCTCGACGGTCGCCAGTACGTGGTAGCGCTCGCCGGCCTCGTCGTAGCGGTCACGGACCTCGACGCCGGCTGCCATCGCGTCGGGCAGGGCGACGTAGCGGCCCCGCCAGTGGAGCCACTGCCGGCCTGCCTCGACGACCAGTGCGCCGTCCTCGACGCGGGGGTGGAGTTCGGTGGCGATGAGCCCGCCCCTGCCGAGGTAGTCCAGCAAGCGCTCGTTGCGCTCGTCCCACACCGTCACGGAGTCGAAACGGCGGCGGGTGCCGTCGAAATTGAACACCCGGCGGGTCGTCATCGCCTCGTGACCGCCGAGTTCGTAGCCGACGGTCGTCACGGCAAAGCGGACGTCGTGGCCGGCCTCGGGAAAGAGCATATCCCGGCTCGTCATCGCGTACAGCGCGGGGAGCGTGTGGACGCCACGGGAGATGTCCATCCGCCCGCGCCCGACCGTGACGCCGTCCTCGGGGCCGAGACTGTAGCGTTCCCGGACCTTCGGGTGGAGGTCCTCGGCCGCCTCGCCGAGCGCGCGCTCGTAGACGCCCGTCATCGTGTCCTCCGTCGCAGTGGGGCGGTTGTCGGCATTGTGCGGCGCGGAGCGGGCCGGCAGTGCGCGACCATAACGTCTTGATTTCGACAGGAACGGGCATAAGAATTTCCTGGGAAGGAGTGTCAAACGCGAGGGGCCGAGACACGACAACCACAGCCCGGAAAGCACCCATCAGTTCGTGAACGTTTATTTGTCAGCTACAAGTAGGGTTGGCATGGACAGAGAGGACGCCGCAGTGCTGCTGGCCATGGCAGGAGCGTTTACCGTCGGTACCGTCGTGTTCGAACCGGTCGGCGGGGCGATTCTCGCGTTCATCGTCGGCTTCTACGTGATGTACGTCCGCCGCTACGAGCACAAGTACATCCCGCGGTAGCGCTGTGTCGGCGTGTCCAGAGAGATATCGATGGCAGACGCTCGCGGGGATGGGCTGACTATGGCGGTCGGAACGCCCTCACCGTCTCGCCGTCCGTCGCGTAGACGAGGTCCTCGACCACGATGACCGTCTCGTCGATGTCGTCGCCCGGCACCGTCCACCGCTGGGTGCCGTCGGCTGGGTCGAAGCAGTGGAGGGTGTCGGCCGTCGGAACGATAACGGCCGCGTCGGTTACGACGGGACGCCCGGCAGTCGCGGCGTCGATATCAGTGGTCGACCACGCCCGCGAGCCGTCAGTGAGCCCCAGCGCGTACAGGCCGGGACTGTCGTCCGGTCCGTCGCCCCTGGGCTCGACGCTGTCGCCCGGCGCGACGCAGTACAGGTGGTCGGCTCCGGCACTCAGCGGGCCGAGGCCCGTTACCCAGATGTGTTCGCGCCACTGGGAGCCGCTGTCGGTCCCAGGGGCAGGTCGGGCGTCGACCGCGGCGGGAAGGAAGTCCCGGCTGAAGACGGTCTCGTCCCGGTAGAACCGGGGGTTGGGGGAGTCAGTGGCGATGCCCGGTTTCTCGCCGACGATGTCGCCGGTGTCGGCTGTGAGTCTCCAGGGCGTCGACCCACTCCCGCCGCTGGAGACGAAGACCGAGTCGTCACTCGCAAACAGGTGCGCCGTCGACGGGCCGCGAGTGAGCGGTGTCCGCCACCGTTCGCCGCCGTCCGAGTGGTCCAGGGCGACGGCGGCTGGTTCATCGCCCTCGGTCAGCGCGTAGACGCCGTGGTCGGTCGCGAAGAACCCGCCATCTGCCTTCGACGGCAGGTCTGCCTGCCACTGTTCGGCCCCGTCGTCGGTCGCCAGCGCGACGACCGCCTCGCTGGTCGGGACGTACACCGACTCGCCGACGACCCACGGCGTCTCGGTCGTGCCGGAGAGCGACCGCGTCCACCGCTCGTCGCCGGTGCGAGCGTTCAGTGCGTGAAGTACCTCGCCCGCGCCGACGTACAGCGTCTCGCTGGCGACGACCGGGTCGGTCAGCGAGCCGTTTAGCTCGGTCGTCCAGAGTTCGGCCACCGGCTCGGTGGGGCCGGCTACCCCGGCAGCGTAGTTACTCCGGCCGGATTCGGCGCCCGGCACCGGCCACGCCGAGTCGAGTGAGTCGGGCGGGTCGGGCGTGCCCTGTGGGGTGGTTGGGGCACTCGACGATTGGCCAGTCGGAGTCGCGGACCGGGTGGGGTCGTCGCCGACACAGCCCGCAAGCGCTGCTGTGCTGAGCGACGCCAGGAGGGTACGTCGGGACCAGTGAGAGGGCATGGCTGCCCGTTCAGGGAAATCAGGTAAATGTTTTCTGTCGAAAGAGAGCGAGGAGAAATGGGCGACGCAGTCGTCGGTCCGTGACGCCAGGCCGGTCTCGGCGCTGGGTTACTCCCGCAACTCGACGCCCGTTAGCTCGAAGCGTGCGCCGCCGTCCTCGCCATCGGTCACCCGGATATCCCACCCGTGGTTCTCGGCCATGTCCCGGGCGATGGCGAGGCCGACGCCAGTGCCGTCGCCGGCGGTGGTGTACCCCTGTTCGAAGACGGCGTCGCGGTCGGCCGCCGGGATACCGTCGCCGTCGTCCTCGATGAAGAAGCCGGTCCGGTGGCCGCCGTCGGTGGCCGGCGACCCGGAAAGCAGGCCGACGCGGACGGCCACCGCGTCGTCGTTGTGGTCGGCCGCGTTCCGATACACGTTCTCGAAGATATGCAACAGCCGGTCGCGGTCGGCCTGAACGGTGACGGCGTCGTCGACGGCGACGTCGACGGTACAGTCGCCCGTCTGTGCGTATCCCCAGGCCTCACGCGCGCTCTGGGCGAGGGGGACCGGCCCGGTCTCCTCGACGGTCTGGCCGGCCGTCGCTATCGTCCGGAGGTCCTCGACCATCGTCTCCATGCGCTCGACCGTATCCTCGATGGCGTCGATGTGGTCCTCGCTGGGGTCCTCGCGCAGGAGTTCGAGGCGCCCGCTGGCGACGGTCAGGGGGTTGCGCAGATCGTGGGAGACGACGTCGGCGAACTGGTCTAACCGTTCGTTCTGTCGTTCGAGCTGTCGCCGTCGCTCGTTCTGGACGGTGATATCTCGGGCGACGATGAGCTGGCCCGCCCGCTCCCCGGCATCCGTGTGAATCGGCGAGATGTTCAGGTGGAAGGTCCGCTCCTCGCCCCCCGTGGTAGTCGATATCTCCGCTTCGGCGTCCGTAGTGTCGCGGAACCGCTCTACCTGCTCGGGGAAGGGGCTGAAAAAGTCCGCACCGGCCATGCCGCGCCACTCCGCCGGCGCGTCGACCAGCGAGCGGGCCGCGGGGTTGCAGTCGACGACCCGCCCCGCATCGTCGAGCATGACCACTGGGTCGTCCATCGAGTTCACGAGCTGCTGTCGGCCGACGGGCGCGAGTCCCAGCAACCGATACCGGAAGATGGCGACGGCAAAGCCGACGCCGGTCACGCCCATCGCCATCTCGGTGAGGTTCAGTTCCGGCGGGAGCAGCCCGGCAAACAGCAGGCTGTTGACCAGTGTTGGCGTCCCGACGGCAACCGCGAGGGCGGCCGCCTGGCCGTTCGAGAGGTCGCTACGATTACGGACGAGATACCGGGCCAGCACCGCACTTCCGGCAAACAGGACCACGTACGCGTGGAGCTGGAACAGGTGGAACGGCGTCCGGAGCGTCCGGTCCAGAGCCACCCACTCGTCGAACATGACCCCGAACACCGTCACCGGGCCACGGGTGACAAGAGTCCCGTCGAACATGAACGACGGGTCGAGGAGGAGGATGGCACAAACGGTCATCGTCAGGAACCCCACGTAGCCGACGGTCCACCGGTTCACCCACCCCTCGGTGTCGGTGTAGGCCAGCGCAAACCACAGGAAGGCATAGGTCATCGGCAACACCCCCAGCGCGTTGCCCATGTTGACACCCAGCATCTTCAGCTCGGTCGTCGTGGTCACGCCGGCGAAGACGGAGCCCAGTTCCCAGACCGCGATGGCACCCATCAGGACGACGAAGGCAAGCAGTTCCGATTTGTGGCCGCGATGGTGGTACTGCAGCGCACCGTAGACCCCCAGTGCCACGACGAGAACGAAGACGAGGGCGTTGGCCAGCAATATCGGGGTTATCTGGTACGCCATTGATATTCAAGTCAGAACATACATCATAATGAAACTAGTGCCCCAGCGGCCAGGGGGCGTCAGGGAGACGCCTGCTGGTTTTCGCGCCCGTCCCGGAACTCAGTCCTTCGAGCGGAGTTTCCGGAGGAGATACGCGACACCGAGCCCGCCGGCGACCAGCGCCAGGGATTTGGCGGCCTTCGAGGCCCCTCTCCGGACCGACGAGCCGTCGTCGATGTGGGCCAGGATATCGTCGGTGTCGTTTGGCACCGGCTCGGGGTCGGCGCCGGCCGCGGCGGCGGCATCGGGGTCTTTGAGCATGTGCCCCGTGGTCAGGCAGACGACGGACTCGTCGTCCTCGACGACGCCCGCCTCGCGGAGCTTGTGCAGGCCCGCGATGGAGGCGGCCGACGCAGGTTCGACGCCGACGCCCTCGCCGGCGAGTTCGCGCTGGGCCTCGGTGATCTCCTCGTCGGAGACGGCGACGGCGGTGCCGCCCGTCTCGCGGATGCCGGGCAAGGCCTTGGGCGCGTTGACCGGGTTGCCGATGCGGATGGCGGTCGCACGGGTCTCGACGTCCTCCCAGCGGTTGGTCTCCTCGAGGCCCTCGTGGATGGCTTCGACCATCGGCGCGGCCCCTTCGGCCTGTGCGCCGGTGAGCTTGGGCACCTGGTCCTCCGTGATGGCGCCCGACTTGACGAGCTCGCGGAAGCACTTGTACAGCGCCGCGGTGTTGCCGGCGTTGCCCACGGGGAGGACGATGCGGTCGGGGTACTCGCCGTAGTCGGCGTAATGTTCCTCCATGATTTCGAGGCCGATGGTCTTCTGGCCCTCCAGGCGGAAGGGATTCAGGGAGTTCAGGAGGTAGGCCTCACCCCGGCCCGCGAGGTCCTGGACGCGGTCGAGACACTGGTCGAAGTTGCCGTCGACCTCGAGGATACGGGCCTGGTGGAGCGCGGCCTGGGCTATCTTCCCGGCGGCGACCTTCCCGGCCGGCAGGAGGACGAGCGTCTCCAGCCCGGCACGAGCGCCGTAGGCCGCGAGCGCCGCGGAGGTGTTCCCTGTCGAGGCACAGGCGAGGCGGTCGACGCCGACCTCCTGGGCCACGCGGACGCCGACGGTCATCCCCCTATCTTTGAACGACCCGGTCGGGTTCATCCCCTCGTGTTTCACGCGCAGGCTGTCGACGCCGGCCGACTCCTCGATTCGGGGCACCTCGTGCAGCGGGGTGTCGCCCTCGGGGAGGGTGACGCCCACGTCGAAGGGCAGGGCGGCGTGGTAGCGCCAGACGCCCGACCCCTCGCCCTCGAACTCGTCGAAGGTCGGCAGGTCGGCGTAGCGCACTTCCAGCAGCCCCTCACAGTGGTCGCAGGTGTAGCGAACCTCGTCGAACGGAGCGAACGTCTCCCCACACTCGATGCAGGCCAGCCAGACGCCGTCGTCGGCTGCCGGCGGCACGTCGTCGGTGAGTTCCAGGTCGGCCATTATCGTGTCGATGGTCCCATCGGGCAAAAGTCGGACGGTTACGGGCTAGGAGTGGCAGGCGCAGTCGAGTTGGGGGACGCGAACCCGAATTCAAACAGCCTGAAAGGGGCCGCTCGCTCCGGGAAGGCGGGCGACAGAAGGACCGCAGCGTAGCGAGGAGCGTCGTTCGAGAGAGCTTCGCTCTCTCGGGATGCTGCAAGACCTTCGGTCTTGCACAGGTCGCGAATCTCCGATTCGCTCACTCACGAAAGACGCTGTGCGTCTTTCGGACGACAGCGAGCCCCCGACCGGCGTCGGGCAGTCAGGGCCGCCCTCAGACCGTATCGCCGTCGAAGGAATCGATGCTGTCGTGGACCGCCGCGGCCCACTCCTCCAGCGCTTCGTGCATCAGCTCGCGGGCCTCCTCGAGCGGTGTCGCAGTGTACTGATAGACGTGGCCACCGCCGTCGAGCAGGCGGCGCTCTCGCTTTGCCAGCCCCTTCTCACGCAATGTCGACAGCGAGCGATTGACGTTCGAGCGGTCCCGCTCCAGGGCGTTGGCTAGCTCCTCGACAGTACTGCCGGGCGTCGAGAGCAGCGTCCGGTAGGTGCGAACCTCGTGACTCTGGACGCCGAAGACACACGCCATCACCTCCGCGAGGTCCGGGTCGTCGGTGGCCATCAGGTCGCGAAACTGCTCGGGCGAGGGGTCGAGACTCATACGACGGCGGATAGGCACGCCGGGCGCATAAACGGAGTCGTTACCTCGAACTCACCCGTCACTCCTGTCCGTACCCCTGCTGCTGGAGACAGCTTCGCATCTCCTCTCGGGAGTCGTGTTTGTGGAGTCGGGTCGGTGTATCGCAGTACCAGGTCCCGTCGTATCGCAGTGTCACCTCGTGTGACGAGCCGAGAAACTCGGTCTGGACGACGACGCGACGGCCCGACTCGAGGGCGTCGAGTATCGTCTCGGTGTCCGTCTCACCAGCGTCGACGACGAGTGGCTCCATCGAGTGTATGTACCCGACTCTCCGGTGTTATTCTGTCGGTCGAGAGACCCTGAACTGTCGTGCCAGGGTCGTGTGCGCGTGTCGCACACGTACACTGCTGTGTCAGCTTTATTATCCCGCGTTCACCGCCCAATATAACCATACTGGGTCGGTGCGTCTCGGTCACGCGTCCGAGCAATCTGTTTACAGGGACCGTCGGTAGCGGGGCGGTAGGATGTACGATAGACGAACGGTACTCGCAGGGACGTTCGGGGCGGTCGCAGCGCTCGCGGGCTGTCAGGGCTCCGGCGACTCGGGGACGCCAAGCGGGACGCCCACTGGGACGGCGACGCCAGCACAGATGATGAACATCGACTACGGGGAGTGGTTCGCCGACACCGACAACTTCGACGGGACGGTGGACATGCGTGGGCAGTCCTCGGTCACCGTCTCCGTCGGTGCAGCGGGCAACAGCGGCGACTTTGCCTTCGACCCGCCGGCGATTCGCGTCGACCCCGGGACGACCGTCGTCTGGGAGTGGACCGGCAACGGCGGCGAACACAACGTCGTCGCCGACGACGACAGCTTCCGCAGCGGCGACCCGGTGAGCGGGGACAACACCTACGAGCGCACGTTCGACACGGAGGGTATCCACCTGTACTTCTGTGACCCGCACGACTCGCTGGGGATGCGCGGCGCCGTCGTGGCCGGCGACCCCTCGGGCGGAGGTGGCGGCGGTGGCGAGGCCGACTACGGCTTCGAGGCGGCCACCTTCGACGCCTACTGGTACTCCCTCTATAATATGAGTACCAACATCGCGATGAGCGGTAACGGCGTGCCGTTCCCGTTGAACGAGCAGATGGAACAGCTCCAGTCCAACCGGATGCCCGCGATGCTCGAAAACTCGGAGGTCGACCAGCCGCCCATCGCGAACCCGAACCTCTCGCTGGCATCGTTCACCGAAGGGGACCCGGCCTTCACCCAGCAGCCGGTGCTCGAAGACGACAGCGGCCGCCCGGACGCGAGCACGCTAGCGTGGGACAAGAGCCAGTCTTCGGGCATCGTCAGCCCCTCCTCGGTCGGCTGGACCCACCTCAAGGGTGTCACCTGGGCGAAGAACTTCCAGGCCCACTTCGACCTGCTGCCCGAGGAGATGGCGCCGAAGTTCCGGGCCCAACTGCTCTCGACGCTCGCACAGGTCGGTATCAACGCCGCCATCCTCGTGGGCGGCTCTCGCGAGAACGGCGCCTTGACCGCCGGCGACAGCTTCGAGTTCCTCTCGGAGTACCGCCCGAGCGCGGGCGAAATCGTCGACGACACGCACCGACCCCACCACCACGCGGCGATGCTGTGGTTCCTCTCGGACATGAACAGCCTGGCCCAGAACGGCTGGTTCGGCTACGAGAACCCCAGGCCGCTGATTCCCGCCAACGCGGGCGACGACGCCGTCTTCGACCCGCCGGTTGGCATCCAGGGCATCGCGGACGGCGTCGCGTCGGCGACGATGGACCTGTTCGAGCCAAGGGCCGTCGCCCAGCAGGAGTCGACGCGCTCGGTGGGCCTGATGCTCGCTGCCACGGGGTACTACGGCCCGCAAGCCGGGAGCGACGAGCAGCTGTCGGCCGCCGTCGACTACGCCAACGGCCTCGCGGGCGTCATCGAGGACAACCTCGACGGCAACGGCAAGGTGGCAAACGGCGCCCAAAACCAGGCGGCAACCCAGGGTATCGTCGGCCAGGGGCTGCTGTGGGCCTCCCAGCTCGACGGCGTCGACTACACCAGTACCGCCGAGGACGTGCTGGGGTACATGACCGACGAGCTGTGGGCGCCCGACGCCGGCACGTTCAGCACGGGCGTCGGCGACGACACCTACGCCATCACCGCCCGGGACGCCGGCGACATCACCGGCGGGCTCAACGCCGCCGACGCCGTCCTCGATATGTCCGGCGCCCAGGAGACGTTCGCGCAGTTCTTCAACGGGACGTTCAACCGCGGACGCCTCCAGCGCGCCCAGCGCCAGCCCTCGGTCAGCGACTCCAACCCCGACGAGCCGCCACTGCCGCCCGAAGCCGGCGGAGAGTTCGGCCAGGCAGCCGTCTACAACGGCGAAGTCGAGTACGACACCCAGTCCGGCGAGTGGTCCGTCACCGACGACCGGTTCTACACCGGCGAGGCGCTCTACCTCGCGAATCAGGATATCTGGGTCGGCAACTGGGGCGGGGACTTCTACCAGGGTCGGGGCGTCCCCGGCCAGAGCGACGAGCCGCCGGAAGCCTGAGACGGAGCGCCGTGGGTGTCGTCCGACCCGGAGGCCGTCCAAACCGGACGCGACGACACCACTCCGTATGAGAGGGGGTGTCCGGGGCCACGAACCCAGATGGCCACCCGTTCCCGAACGTGTCGAAAAGGGTAGCGTTTCGGGTGGAACGACTGTGTGTACTGTTCCCGAGCGGAGGAGAAGGGGTGTGAGTTCGAGTGGAAACGGCGCCCGGGCAGCTGGCTCAGTGTCGTCTCCGGCGAGAACAGTTCGCAACCGTATCGAAACGCATACTGTTTCGGATGGAGCCTGCCCGAAACTCAGGTCATCTTCATCACGTCGATAATGCAGATGACGTGGACCAGCGGCGCAAGGAGGAAGAACAAAAAGCCGATGAGGACGAACGTCAGGATAAACGAGATAGCGTAGTAGCACACGATTCCGATTATCCACCAGATAGCCCGCTCCTCAGCGCCCACATAGTAGTGACCGAGACCCGGGAACACCAGGGTCAACAGAATCGCGACTATCTGGTCGTCGTTCGTTCCACCCGTGTTCGCGCCGCCTGAAGCTGGCATGAAGATAGCATTTCGATGATGTGTGTAAAAAATACTGGTTCCGGACCGAACTGACACAACTTCTATACTCGTCTCGGTCGGGGATGTCTCCATGGAAGACGACACTGTCCTGGTCACGGGCGCGAGTTCGGGTATCGGCGCAGCGACGGTCCGGCGGGTCGCCGCCGACGGAGCGGACGTGGCGTTGCTGGCCCGGAGCGAGGACCGGCTCCTGGAACTGGCCGACTCGGTCGCAAGAGACCACGGCGTCGAGACCCACGTCGTCCCGGCCGACGTTCGCGACAGCGCCGAGGTCGCGGCCGCCGTCGAGTCCACCGTCGAGACGCTGGGGCCGCTCACCGGCGTCGTCGTCAACGCCGGCCTCGCCCGGGGGAGCGACATCGAGACGATGACCGACGAGGCGTTCCAGACGATGCAGGGCGTCAACGTCAACGGCGCCTTCTTCACCGCCCGCGAGGCGCTTTCCCCGCTCCGCGAGACGGCCGGCAACATCGTCTTCATCGGGAGCTTCGCCGGGAAGTACCCCCGGCCGTTCAACCCGGTGTACGCGGCGACGAAGTGGTGGATTCGCGGCTTCGCGATGAGCCTCGCCGCACAGGTCGGGGAGGACGACATCGGCGTCACCGTCGTCAACCCCTCAGAGGTCCGCACGGAGTTCGAGAGCGCCGACGGCACCCCCTTCGAGGAGGTGTTCGCGGAAGGCGAGGTGACCGAACCCGAGGCGGTCGCCGACGCCGTCGCCTTCGCGCTCTCCCAGGAACCGCCGACGACGGTCAACGAACTCGATGTCTATCGCCGCGACAAGTTCTCGCACTTCTGAGACCACTTTGTACTTCACGAGAGGCCCCAAAACGACCCCCGTTTGCAAAAACTTGGGAAAAACGGCCGCAGCCGCGAATCCGGTGATACCGCGCCGGAGGCGTATGCCCCTCCGGCACCCACCGAGACGTCACAGTCCCCACCCCTGCGGTAACAGCTCCAGCTGACAGCGCCCGCAGGCCGAAAGCCCGTCCTGCTCGACACACCATCGCTCCTCCAGGCACAGGTCACACTCGGTAACCCGCCCCCGCCGTCGGTCCCTGATCGTCGTCGACCGGTCGATACCGTGGGCGGGACCCGTCATTAACAGATACTAGTTAGCTTTGAGAGTGTAAAAAGTTCTTTGCTATGATAGGTCAGTACAGCCGAATCCCCGTCCGTGATGGAGATAGTAACGAAGCGGAGTCGCAGTATGTGTCGGCCGGCATATCCGCGATAGTTGCCTTCCAGGCGCCATTATAGCCGATTTTATCTCCCGGGAGAAATCCATGCGGCCGGCTGAAAGCAGACTGAGGGGAGAAAATATCGATACTAACTAATCGGCGTAATTATTAAACCTCTGGCTTCTGATGTCC
Organism: Haloarcula salinisoli; assembly: GCF_019599405.1. Lineage (NCBI taxonomy): Archaea > Methanobacteriati > Methanobacteriota > Halobacteria > Halobacteriales > Haloarculaceae > Haloarcula > Haloarcula salinisoli. The sequence goes on from NZ_RKLQ01000002.1 coordinate 208,666, forward strand.
CGGTATGCGCTCACAGATTCAACCGAGCGCCGCCACCAGCGAGGTGGTGGTATCGAGCGTCGATGCATCGCGGCAGAACACTATCGTCCGAGGCAGGCGGCGGCCGTCTCCGGTGGACACAATAGAGGTGTCGGGCCGATGAACGGGCTCCTGTTGCAGATTCCAGTCCTCGGCCTCGGCCTCGAGGAGTTTCTCCTGCTTGTCATCACCGCGGCGGCCGGCGGGGCCTTTGGCGCTGCCGTCGGCGCGCTCCCGGCGTTCATCTTCACCGGGTTCATGGTGTTCCTCGGAGAGGGCCTGGCGGTGCTCAGCCGGGAAGTGGTCGCACTCGACGGTGTCGCCGCGACCACCCTCACCGCAGGCATCACTGGCACCATCGGCTTCGGACCGATAACCGGGCCCCACGTCGCCTTCGCCGGCGGCGTGGCCGCCTCAGCCTACGCGGGCAAGAAGTACCCCGAGATGGAACCCGAGGGCTGGGACTACCACTTCGGGAAGAACATCCTCTATGCCTTCGGGACGAAGCCGGATATCCTGGCCGTCGGGGCCGTCTTCGGCGTTATCGGGCTGCTCATCGCACAGGTCCTCGGGGCCGTCGGATTCCCGACCGACGGTGTCGCGCTGTCCATCGTCATCACCGCGTTCCTCGGTCGCGCGGTGTTTGGCTATCCACTCGTCGGTGAGGCCAGCGGGTCGAGCATACTCGATATGTCACCGTTCGAGCGCGAGGAACCGCGGATGAGCGCCGACGGCGGTGAGCCGAGCGAAGCGAGGCGAGCCTCGTCGGAGCCCCGCTCCGACGGCGGCACGGTGCCCCAGGAACACGCCGGCCGGCTGGCGACCGAGCCGTGGCTCCCCCACCAGTACAAGTGGAGCGGTGTCACTGCGATCGGCATCGTCGGGAGCATCCTCGGTGCGTTCGTCTACATCCAGACGGGCAGCATCTTCCTCATCTACGGCCTCTCGGCCATCAGCCTCCTGTTCCTCAACCTCGGCGTCGAGAAGATGCCGGTGACCCATCACATCACGACGCTCGGGGCCGTCGGGGCCGCGGTCACGACGCCGATGCTCGGCTCCACGGTCGCCGTCCTGCTTGCCGGCATGGTCGTCGGGACCCTCAGCGCACTGGTGGGGGAACTGACCCAGCGAATCTTCTACTCGCACTCGGGGACCCACATCGACCCGCCAGCGATGGCGTTTACGGTCATGATGTTCCTTATCGGCGTCCTCCACCTGGCCGGGTTCCTGCCGAACGCCGGGCACCTCGGTATCTGACGGGGGTCGCCCCGCTACCGGGGCGAACGGGAGTGAGCCGGCCACCGCGTCGGTTCGGTGCAGTTCACTACGTCCCCATCAGGATTGGTCGCCGCCCCGCAGTGCGCTCTCGAAACACAGCGGACAGAGCGAGACGAACCCCGGCAGTCGCTGTACCTCTCGATACGGTTTCCCGCAGTCCTCACAGTACATCGGCCTCCCGTCCGGAAGCGAGTTCTCCCCGTTCATCTGGCAGCCACGTCCGTCGGCCGGCCGCGAGACGCCGGGAATTCGATATCGTGACGTGGGCGGCTACGCCACGGTGTCGACCCGTCGCGGCGCACCGAGGGCCGGCGCCACGGACGCCCAAGCAGGCTACCGTCTGTCAGCAGTTGCGCGCTCGATTCGTTCATCGACCGCATATCTCCCCAGTGGGGTAATAAACACTTTTTCAGCCCATTAGTATAAGATATTTTATTTTTATACAGTGTCAGTATGGGCGGGCAGCCTGCTGACCGCATGTGGAACCCGTGCTCTCGCACAAATCGCCCTGACAACGAGACTAGTCCTGCTCCGACAGAAACGCCAACAGTCCCTTCTGGGCGTGCAGCCGGTTTTCGGCCTGGTCCGGCACCCACTTTTTCCGCGTCGGGTGTGCTCACTGGCTCACGGCTCCGCCGTTCCCCATCCGCGGTCGCAAGCGACCACGATTCGTTCGCACACCACTCGCGCAAAAACTTGGGGAAAAGGCCGCTCGCTGCGCTCGCGATGCGATTCCTGCTCCGCGGTTCACTGCGTTCGCCGTCGTCGGGCGGCTTTGCGTCCCTCTCCGTTCCGCTTCGAGGAATCTCACTCAGTTCTATTCCTCGCTACGGCTCCACGGGTCGCTCCGCTCCCTGTTTCGCTTCGATGCAGTTCGCTGCGCTCACTGCATCGCGCTGCTCGCGGGTCGTTCCTCCCCGCTGCGCGTTGCCCGCGGAACCTCACTCCGTTCGGTTCCGCGCCAGCCACGCCAACAGTCCCTTCTGGGCGTGCAGCCGGTTTTCCGCCTGGTCCCACACCACCGCGTTCTCGGACTCGATGGCGTCGTCGGTGACCTCCTCGCCGCGGTGGGCGGGCAGGCAGTGCATCAGTTTGCGGTCGCCAAGCAGGTCGGTCGTGACCTGGAAGCCGTCGAACTCCGCGAGTTTTGCCTCGCGTTTGTCCTCCTGGCCCATGCTGACGAAGACGTCAGTGTACACCACGTCGGCGCCGTCGACGGCGGCTTCGGGGTCGTGGGTCGTCTCGGGGGCGGTGCCGAGCTCGCCAGCCCGGTCGAGCACGTCGTCGTCGACCTCGTACCCCTCGGGCGTGGCCACGGTGAGGTCGAGGTCGACCATCGCCGCGCCCAGGACGAACGACTGGCAGACGTTGTTGCCGTCGCCGACCCAGGCCACGGAGACGTCGTCGAAGCCGCCGAACTGTTCGCGCACAGTCAGCAGATCCGCGAGCGTCTGGCAGGGGTGGGCGTCGTCGGTCAGGGCGTTGATGACCGGGACGTCGCTGTACTCGGCCAGCCCCTCGACGTCCTCGTGGTCGTAGACGCGAGCCATGATGAAATCGACGTACCGCGCCAGCGCGCGGGCGGTGTCCTTGACCGGCTCGCCGTGGCCCAGGTGGATGTCGTCGGGACCCAGGAAGATGGCGTGACCGCCCAGCTGTGTCATGCCCGTCTCGAAGGAGACACGGGTGCGTGTCGAGGGTTTCTCGAATATCATCCCCAGCGTCTGCTGGTCGAGCAGGTCACTGGCGTCCTCGCCGTCCGGACCCTTGATGGCGGCAGCGCGGTCCAGCACGGCGGTCAGTTCGTCTGTCGTGAGGTCGTCGACGTCGAGTAGGTGCATGGTTACAGCAGGCGTTCGGTCACGTCCGTGAGGACGCTCACCGCGCGGTCGTACTCCGCGAGGTCGATGTGTTCGTTGGGCGCGTGGTCGAGGTCGGAGTCGCCGGGCCCGTAGGTCACCATCGGGCAGTCCCAGGCCCGCGCGTAGACGTTCATGTCGCTGGTCCCGGTCTTCCGGAGCAAGGTCGGGTCGCCGTCGTGGTCCCGGATGGCCGCCCGGAACGCCCGCGCGACGCTGGTTCGGGGGCTCTGCATGACGGGTTCGACCTTGTCGTCCCAGTTGACGGTGCCGTTGCCCAGGTGGCCATCGGCCATCTCACGGATTTCGTCGGTCGAATACTCCGGGGGCACCCGGAGCTGGACCTGCATCGTCGCCTCGACGGAGAGGCCGTCATCGGAGGTCCCACCGCGGAAGTCGACGGGCTTGCAGGTGACCCGTTCGAAGACGGGGTGCCACTCGTCCTTGGCGAACTCGTCTTCCACCGCGGCCCACCAGTCTATCGCGTCCTGGATGGCGTTGTTCTCCGGGCGCGAGGAGTGGCCGGACTCGCTGGTGGCGACGTAGGTCCCACCGAGCAGGCCCCGATAACCCAGCGTGATACCCTCCCAGCCGGAGGGTTCGCCGTTGATGACGGCGTCGGGCTCGCTCTCGCGGTCTTCGACGAGATAGCGACCCCCTGTGGAGTCGACCTCCTCGCGGACGACGCCGACGAAGGAAGCGCCGGTGCGGACGGCGGCGACGGCCATCGAGCAGAGCGGCCCCTTCGCGTCGACGGAGCCACGGCCCCACAGCACCTCGCCGTCGTCGGTCTCCTCGATGCGGACCGGAATGTCGCCCGGGACGGTGTCGATGTGCGACGTGAGGAGCACGCCGTCGTCCGCGGGCGCGCGGACGTTGCCGACCTCGTCTATCCACACCTCGCGGTCGTGAGCGTCGAAGAACGCTTTGAGCCGTTCGGCGGCCTCGCCCTCGTTGCGCGAGACCGACGGGATTCGGACGACGTCTTCCAGCAGTTCGCGGGCCTCGCCGTCGGCCTCGGTGGCGACAGCCTCGCTCATCCCACGACCTCCGTCATCGCTTCGACAACCTCGTCGGCATGTGACTCTTCGATGGTCAGGGGCGGGAGCAGGCGCACGACCGTTCGACCGGCCGGCAGCGCGAGGATACCGTGGTTCAGCGCGAGTTGCTTGAGCGCCTTGTTCGCGCCGCGGCCCACCTCGACGCCTATCATCAGACCCTCACCGCGGATGTCCCGGACCTCGTCGCCGATAGCGGCTTCCAGTTCGGTCTGGAGGTACTCGCCCATCGCGGCGGCGTTCTCGGGGACATCGTCCTCGACGATAGTCGAGACGGTCGCGCCGGCGGCCGCGGAGATGACCGGGCCGCCGGAAAACGTCGAGGCGTGGGAACCGTAGTTCTCCGCGATCCAGTCCCGACACAGCGTCGCGCCGATGGGCAGACCGTTGCCCAGCCCCTTGGCCGACGTTATCATGTCGGGGGCGACGTCGGCCCGCTGGGAGTTCCACAGCGCTCCCGTTCTACCCATCCCGGTCTGGACCTCGTCGAAGATGAGCGCCGCGCCGGCGTCTTCGGTAATCTCGCGGGCCGCTTCGAGATAGCCCGGCGAGGTCGGGTTGATGCCGCCTTCGCCCTGGACGGGTTCGACGATGAACGCCGCGGTGTCCTCGTCGACGGCCTCGTCGAGTGCGTCGGCGTCGTCGTAGGGGACAAACTCCACGTCGCCGATGAGCGGCTCGTAGGGCTTTTTGTACTTGTTCTTCCAGGTGGTCGCGAGCGCCCCCATGGTGCGGCCGTGAAAGCCCTGCATCGTCGCGACGATCTTCGAGTTGCCCGTCGCCGAACGCGCGAATTTGAGCGCCGCTTCGTTGGCTTCGGTCCCCGAGTTGCAGAGCCAGGTCTTGTCGATGGGGTCGGGCGCGGTGTCCGCGAGCAGGTCGTACAGCGCCGTCCGCTCGGCGTTGGGGTAGGAGGCCTGCACGTAGGTTATCTTCTCCAGTTGCTCGGCGACGGCCGATTGGACGGCCTCGTGGCCGTGGCCCAGCGGGACACACGCGTACGAAGCGCCCATATCGAGGTATTCGGTGCCGCTGTCGTCGTAGACGTAGGCGCCGTCGCCGCGTTCTATCTGAATCGGCTTCTCGTTGAAGACGAAGCCGCTCACAGCGACGCACCTCCGGCCGTCGCGCCGTCGACACGTGTCGTGTGCACAGTCATTGTTCCTCCGTTACAGCCCCGGCCTTGATATGTGTCCCGTCACCGTCCAGCGCAGACAGAATCGGCTCGTCGGCGTTGGCGTCGGCGACGACGACCTCGGGCGAACCACCCGAGAGGGCCTCCTCGGCGGCCATTATCTTCCGGCCCATGAACCCCTCGGCGGCAGCTTCGAGCGCCTGCCAGTCGTCGCTCGTCTCGACGGATTCGATGAGTGTATCGGGGTCGTCCGGGTCTTCGTAGACGCCGGAGACGTCGGTCAGCAGGACGAGCGTGGCGTCGAGTTCGCCCGCGATGGCCGCAGCCGAGCGGTCGGCGTCGGTGTTGACCGGGATGATTTCGTCGTCATCTTTGCCGGCCATCGGCGGTGCCACAACGGGCGTGTAGCTATCCCCGAGCAGCGACTCCAGGAGGTCACCGTTGACCTGCTTGATGGTCCCCGAATGGTCACCCCGGCGAATCTTCTTCTTGCCGTCCTCGACGACGCGGACGGCGGACTTGCGGGGGCCATACAGCAGTTTGCCGTCGACGCCGTTCAGTCCGACGGCGTCGACACCCTCGCTCTGGAGCCCGGCGACCAGCTGGGTGTTGAGGTGACCGAAGGCCATCTCGAACACCTCCATCGTCGTCTCGTCGGTGAAGCGGCCGACGACGCCGCTTGGCGTCTCGACGTACTCCGGTTCGATGCCGAGCCGTTCGAGCGTCTCGTCGACTTTGGTGGAACCGCCGTGAACCACGACGACCTCGTTGCCCTGTTCGACGAGTGATGCGACGTCCGCGAGGGCGCCCGCGGGGTCTACCGCGCGAGCGCCGCCGACTTTGATAACGACTGTCATGAAAACTTGGGTCAGGTGTTACGGTGCGCCGACGGGGTGGAGCCCCTGGAACTCCAGGCCCGCCGTCTCCTCGATGCCGAGCGCGATGTTGGCGGCGTGGACGGCCTGGCCGGCCGACCCCTTCATCATGTTGTCGATGGCGGAGAACACCACGAGGCGCTTGTTCCCGGGGTCGAGTTCGAAGCCGACCTCCGCGCGGTTCGTGCCCGCGACGGCCTTCGGTTCGGGGTAGCGGTAGACGCCGCCACCGCCCGAGACCAGTTCGACGAACGGTTCGTCTTCGTACTGTCCCCGGTAGGCGCCCCAGAGGTCGCCCTTGGAAACGGGGCCGTCGGGGAAGACGTGACAGGTCGCGCTCGCGCCCCGGACCATGTCGACGGCGTGGACGGTAAAGGAGACGTCGACGCCGAGGAACTGCTGAATCTCGGCCTCGTGGCGGTGGCCCGTCGGGGCGTACGGGCGGACGACGCCCGAGCGCTCCGGATGTGAGGAGGCCTCGCCGCCGCCGGCGCCGCCCTCGCTCGAGCCGACCTTCACGTCGACGACGATCTGCTCGTCGCCGGAGAGGACGCCGTGCTCGAAGAGGGGGAGCAAGCCCAGAATCGTCGCCGTGGCGTTGCATCCGCCCGACGCGATGAGGTCCGCACCCGCGAGGTTCTCGCGGTTCAGCTCCGGCAGCGCGTACTCCGAGTCGGCCAGCAGCTCCGGCCGGGTGTGGCCGTCGTACCACTCGTCGTACTGGGCCTCCGAGTCGAGGCGGAAGTCAGCCGAGAGGTCGACGACGGTGTCTGCGGCGTCCTGGAAGGCGTCTATCTGCTCCATCGAGACGCCGTGGGGCGTCGCCGCAAAGAGGACGTTGACGCTTTCGAGCTCTGCCGGGTCCGAGAAGCGCACCTCGGAGTGGCGCAGGTTCGGGTGGGTGTTCCCGATGGTCTTGTTCTCCTTCGAGCGGCTGGTGGCCTGGGCGAGTTCGAACTCGGGGTGGCCGTCGATGAGGCGAAGCAACTCGCCGCCGGTGAACCCGGAGCCGCCCACGACGCTGGCCGAGTATGTCATGCTGGTGTCTCTGGGCCGCTCCCGCTTTGTGCCTTCGATTCGAGCCAGTCGACGACCTCGCTGGGTACGTCCACGTCGCTGACGTCGTTGAGGGCCTTGAACTCGACGGTGTGGTTGACTTCGTGGACCGTGTAGTCCTCGAACTCGCCGCTCTCTTCGTCGACCCCTGTTTCCATCAGGTCGATACCCAGAAGACCGCCGCCGACTGCCGCGCTCGCCTTCTCGACCAGTTCGAGCGCGCGGTCGTCCAGTTCGAAGGTGTCGGTCTCGGCGCCCTTCGCGGCGTTGGTGAGCCAGTGGTCCGACGACCGGACCATCGCGGCGACCGGCTCGCCGTCGACGGCCAGCACGCGGATGTCCCGGCCGGGCTTGTCGACGAACTCCTGGACGTAGAATATCTTGTGCTCGTAGTGGCCCAGCGTCTCCTTGTGCTCCAGGATGGCCTCGGCGGCGTCGCGGGAGTCGATTTTCGCCATCAGGCGACCCCAGGAGCCGACGACGGGTTTGAGGACACAGGGGTAGCCAAAGTCCTCGATGGAGTCGAGGGCGGCGTCTTTCGTGAAGGCCACGTCCGTATCCGGCGTCGGGACGCCAGCCTCGACTAAGGCGAGGCTGTTCTTGACCTTGTCCGCACAGACCTCGGCCACGTCGGGGCCGTTGACGACGGGCACGTCGTAGGCCTCGGCGAACTTCGTCGCGTAGACGCTGCGAGAGGTCGATAAGCAGCGGTCGACGACGATGTCGAGGTCCGAAAAGGAGTCGGGGGCCTCGCTGATGTTGAACTGCTGTTTGCGAACGTCTATCTTCGTGATATCGTGGTCGCGCTCGCGCAGTTCCGAGAGCAGGAGCTTCTCGTCCTTGCGGATACGCGAGTAGAGGAGTCCGATGTTCATGCTGTTGGCTCCGTGTGCGTCACGGCGGCGCCGCGCGCCACCGCCACCACCTCACTCACCCCAGTCCTCTTCGAGCTCGGGGGCGCTGTCGAGCTCGACGGGGTCGGTACCGATGACTTCGAGCTCGGCACCACAGGTCGCACAGTCGACGATCTCTCCGACTTCGAGGCTGTCGTGCAGGGAGACCTCCGCCCCGCACTCGATGCAGTCTGCCATTGTACCTCTCTCTCGCGGACGTATCTACTTAAAACCACCGAACCTATCAGATAAAATTACACACCCACACTCCACTCTAATGGCGTTAGAAGCCCTTCATCCGCACGTGTCTGGATTCTGTATCAGTTTTCTGGTATAATATCCCCGCGAGGGGGTCGTCGTTCAGACATACTCCTCGACCTCCGTCTGTAGACGGTCACGTGCGCCGGAGACCGTCGCCTCGGCCGCGTCGAGCTGTTCACTGTGGCTCGCCAACACGTCGTCGGCCGCCAAGAGCTGTGCCGCGACCGCCTCGGGGGCCGGGCCGCCTCTGGAGTCCCGCATCGCGACGCTCTCGGCGGGGTCCAGCGCGGCCTCGACGGCCTCGCGGTCGACGTACTCGGAGAGTGGGTCGCCCAGCACGTCCTCGGCGACGGCCGAGAGCGCGTCGTAGTCGGGGGCGTCCTCGTCGGGGTCGAGGTCGGCAGCGACCTCGGCAACAACCTCGTGTGCGGTGCGGAACGGCACGCCGGCCATCGCCAGCAGGTCCGCGACCCCGGTCGCGGTGGCAAAGCCCTCGGTCGCTGCGGCTTCGAGCCGGTCGGCGGGCCAGTCGGCCGTCGCCACCGCACCCGCCGCGACTTCGACGCTCTCCGTGACGCTGTCGATGGCGTCCCAGGCGTGGTGACCCGCCCGCTGCAGGTCGCGATTGTACGCGCGGGGCTGGCCCTTGAGGTTGGTCAGTAGCCCGTTGAGTCCCGCGGTCGCGTCGCCCGTGCGCCCGCGAACGAGCTCCAGCGTGTCGGGATTCTTCTTCTGGGGCATGATAGAACTCGTCGAGGCGTAGTCGTCGTCGAGTTCGACGTGGCCCTTGCTTGCCATCACGACGACGTCCTCTGCCAGCTGTGAGAGGGTCGTCGCCAGGCCGGCGACGGCGCCCGTCACCTCGACGAGGAAGTCACGGGTCGCCGAGGCGTCCATGGAGTTCTCCGCCACCGAATCGAACCCGAGCAGCTCCGCCGTGCGCTCGCGGTCCACGTCGAAGGGCGTCCCGGCGAAGGCGGCCGCGCCCAGCGGGTTCTGGTTGACCCGCTCGTAGGCGTCGAACAGTCGCGCCGTGTCCCGTTGCAGGGCCTGCTCGTAGGAGCATATCCAGTGAGCCACGGTCGTCGGCTGGGCGGGCTGGAGATGCGTATAGCCCGGCATCACCGTCTCGGTCTCGGCGCGAGCGACGTCGAGCAACTGCTCGCGGGCGCCCACGAGGGTCTCGAGGAGTTCGAGCACGTCCGAGCGCAGGCGGTAGCGGATGCAGGCCGCGACCTCGTCGTTGCGCGACCGGGCGGTGTGCATCTTCCCGCCCGACTGCCCGACGCGGTCGATAACCGCGCTCTCGATGGCCTCGTGGACGTCCTCGCCGTCCGGCAGTTCGCCGTGGCCCGCGTCCTCGATGTCGTCGAGGGCGGCCAGAATCTCGCCGGCGGTCTCCGCGCCGACGATGTCCTGCTCGACGAGCATCACCACGTGTGCGCGGTCGACGGCCAGGTCCGCCCCGAAGATGCGCTCGTCGTCGGAAAGCGAGGAGAGAAACGAGCGGGCGGGGCCGCCGCTGAAGCGGTCGCGGCGGACGGCGGTCTGGTCGCCGGCTGACCGATTGTCGGCCTCGTGCTCCTCGCTCATCTGATTATTCCTCCGAGTCGTGGTCGGCCTCGCTGCCACCGTCTGCGGCGGGCTTACCAGCTTTCACGTCTTCGAGGATGTCGTTGGCCAGACGGGACTGGAAGCCGTGGTACTTCGCGACGCCGGTGGCGTCCTGCTGGGTAATCCCACCGGTGATGGCTTCCTCGTCGAAGGACGCGGCGGACTCGCTGTAGACGGCATACTCGGATTCCCGGGAGACCGGGCGGCAGTGGCCGCCCTCCATCTTCACGGTCACCGTGCCGGTGACGCGCTCGTTCGTGTCGTCGATGAAGGCCTCCAGCGCGCCGGTCAGGGGCGCGTCGACGAGCCCCTCGTAGGCCTTCTGGGACCACTGCTGGTCGACCTGGGCCTTGAACTGGCGCTCTTCCTGCGTGAGGACGAGCCCTTCCAGCGCCTCGTGGGCGGTCAGGAGCACGGTCGCGGCGGGGTGTTCGTAGTTCTCGCGGACCTTGAGCCCCAGCATGCGGTCTTCCATCATGTCCGTGCGGCCGATGCCGTGAGCGCCGGCCTGCTCGTTGAGCTGTTCGACCAGCTCGACCGAGCCCAGTTCGTCGCCGTCGACGGCGACCGGCTCGCCGTCCTCGAAGGTGATCTCGACGAGTTCGGGGTCCTTGCCCGAGGGGTTCTCGGTCCACTTGTAGATGTCGTCGGAGGGAATCTCTGCGGGGTCCTCGAGTTCGGAGCCCTCGATGGAGCGGCTCCAGAGGTTCGTGTCGATGGAGTAGCGGCCGCCGTCGCCGCCCTCGACGGGCAGGCCCTGCTCGCGGGCGTACTCGTTCTCCCACTCGCGGGTCAGGCCGAGTTCGCGCACCGGGGCGATGACCTCCAGGTCCGAGTCGCGCCAGATAGCCTCGAAGCGCAGCTGGTCGTTGCCCTTGCCGGTACAGCCGTGGGCGATGCCGTCACAGCCCTCTTCCTCGGCGACCGAGAGGATGGCCTTCGCGATGACGGGGCGGGCGAGCGCGGTGCCCAGCGGGTAGCCCTGGTAGTCGGCGTTGGCCTTCACGGCCTTCAGGCAGAGGTCCGCGAACTCTTCTTTCGCGTCGACGACGTACTGCTCGACGCCGAGTGCCTCCGCGGTCTCCTCGGCCTCCTCGAACTCGTAGTCGGGCTGGCCGACGTCGACCGTGACGCCGATGACCTCGTCGTAGCCGTACTCCTCTTTGAGCAGCGATACGCAGACCGTGGTGTCGAGCCCGCCCGAGAAGGCGAGCGCGACGGTGCCGTTTCCGTCTGTCATAGATGGGTAGTGGATTCTTGCCGTGGTGTGACTGTCGGTTTACTGTGCGAAGGGGCGTTGTACCGATTTCCCGATTCTCGCCGAGTTCAAGTCGGCGATATCCGGGAATGGTTACAACGGCCCCTTCGACGCGCCGGACAGCCGGCCGGCCGTGATTTGAAGCGAAGCGAACCGTCGGGAGGAGAAGTAGTAGTGGGCCTAACGGAGGGCCCGCCGTCGGTTCCGTCGGTGCGTCGAGAAAGCGGCGGACCCGTCGCTGGCGGCGGCGAGCGCCCCAGTACCGACAGTCCGCGTCATGTATCAGCGACTACTGCAGGTCGCGTACAAATAGCTTCCGAGTCAGACAGAGCGTGTGTCGAGTTCCCACACGAGCGGTGGTCGAGTGGTTCCGGATGGCGCTGCCCCGGGGCAGCCCGGACTACACCACGGCGTCTCACCTGTGGCGGCCGGCTAGCAGTCCAGCCATAGCCAGTGCGGCGAGCGCCCCGACGGCACCGAACCCGGGGCCGCTCCCGCTTGTCGTCCCGCCCGTGGTCGACGTCGGGCTCGGCGCTGGCGTGCCGGTTGGCGCGGTCGTCGACGTGGCGACGATGCTGAGCCCGTCCAGCTCCGCGTCGGCCGCGTAGACGAGCCGACCGTCACTGTTGTTTGCCGGGCCGGGCGAGACGCTCGTCACCTGATAGCGCTCCGGGACGACGACGACGAGCTTCCGGTCGAGCGATTCGGTGCTGGCGAAGGGCTCACCGAACGTCAGCATCCCGTCTTCGGCCGCCGCGAGCCCCGCCCACGTGACCGAGAAGGTCGCGACGCCGGTCGCGTTCGTCCGCGACAGCGACAGCGAGCTGTTGGTCACGGCCATCTCGCGGTCGGTCCGCGCCGACGTGTCGTTTGCGAGCGAGCGCCAGCGGGCCGTCTGTCGCGCCGCGTAGGCGTCCCGGGCCGTCTCGTTGCTGCGGAGCTCGTCGAAGGCGGCCTGCTCGCTCTCGTCGTCCAGGTCGAACGTCGAGACGACCGTTACCGCCGCGTCACCGTCGGCAGCGATGTCGACAGTCAACGACTCGTCTGGGGCGTCACCGGTCTGGGCCGCACCGGCCGGCGCCACGGCCGCTCCGACCAGCACGGCCGCGAGCACAACACTCGTCAGCAGCGTCTGTCTGACACGCATTACCTAGGGTTGGGAGCCGGGGCTTGTAGTCTCATTGGCCGACTCGGTACCGTCCTGAGTGCCCGAGCGGTCGGTGTCGCCGGCCGTCGAGCCGTCAGTGTCGCCTCGGTCGCCACCGCTGGTCCGGTTCCCGTCACCCGCTTCGGTCCGGTCACCCGCGCCGCGGTCCGCGGCCTCGCCGGCACCGATGTTCTTGCCCGCCTTGTCACCAGCGATGGAACGGGCAATTTCGGCCGTCTCCGGACCGGTCAGGTTCGCCGCGCGGTCCGAGAGCGCTCGGATGGCGTCGACGTTGACGCCGTTTTCCTCGAGCGTCTCGGCGGGGAGTTCACTCGCCGTCTCGTTGGTCTGGTTGACGAGTCGCTGGGCGTTCTTGCTCTCGGCGTGGAGCGCGGCGACGCGGGACCGGTACTCGCCCTCGCTCATCGAGCCGTTGTCGCGGGCCTGTTCGAGCTGCTGGCGCCGCTGTTCGAGCTCGCCGAGGCGCTCGCTCGTCCGGTTGAGCTGGTCGGCCACGACGGCGGCCTTCGCGGCCGAGCTGTTCGCCCGGTCGACGCGGATGTCGTAGGCGCGTGAGTCGACTTCACCGTCGAGTTCCGCGTCACCGACGGCGACGACGGCGGCGAGCTGGGCGCCCGGGGCGGCGGTGTCGTTCTCGCTGGTCTGATTGGTCTCCGTTTCGGTCTGCTGTGCCATGACCATCGGCACGGCGGCCACGGTGCTCACCACGAGCAGGAGCGCCAGCACAGCGGAAGTGGGTCGTCTCATACAACCACTACTTGTCCCCCTACCAGTATATAAACAGTCGACGTTCACCCCGCTTTGACGCCGATTAAGCCGGATTAAACCGCACGAATGCGACGGGTTCAGCTGTGAGTGTCGATGAAACGGCGGTAGCTTTTTATTCGTCTTCTGACCCACCGTCCGCTCCGTCGGTCAGGTCCGTGTCCGGAAGGGTGACCACGTTCTCCCGCCCGATTCGGAACGTCTCCACGTCGCCTTCTTCACGGAGCCCGCCGATGACCTGGCTGGTCTTGGCGGCCGTCCAGTCGAGGTCGCTCGCGACCCGCTGTTGCTTGATTCGGCCGCCGTTCTCGCGGAGGAGTTTGAGCACCTGCTCCTCGTTGCTCAGTAGCTCCGCGGGCGGCGTGTCGGTATCCGAAGCCGCGCTGTCGTCGCCGCCCTCCGTATCGGCGGCCGCCACGGCGTCGTCAGCCCCGTCGGGCTCGTCGGCCCGGACGTACCGGTAGACGCCGTAGCCGGCGACGGCGAGAACCAGCAACGCCAGACCGAGGCCGAGCAGGCCCACCAGCGACGATAGCTGGCCCACGTCGTCCCCGAACGGCTGGGACTCGTTGGTGACGACGACCTGGGGCTCGTCCTCGCCGAAGGACTGGCGCCCGTGCCAGGTGACCGAGCGGGCGCCCTCTTCGTCCGGCGACGGCCGGACGCTTTCGGACCGGTACTCGGAGGGCCACTGCATCGTCAGTGACGTATTGCGGTCGAGATACAGCCCGGCGACGGCGTCACCGGCCCGGATGTGGGTGTCGTTGACCGCCGCGAAGTTCGTCCACCGGAACTCGTAGGTGACGACGCCGTAGGACTGGCCGACGCTCTCCTGGGAGGTCTCGACCGAGACATTGTCGATGGCCATCTCCCGACCGGTGGCGTTCTCGCCGGCCCGGGCGGTCCGGTTCATCCGGTCGCGGAACCGGCCGGTGTAGACCGACTCGTTCGCCCGGATGTCGGCCTGCAACTCCTCGAAGGCCTGGGTCTCGTTGTCGTCGGACAGGCGAACGCGGTAGTCGATAGTCCAGGCGGCGTCACCACTCGCCGTCACGTCGGCGGTCATCACGACCACGTCGGCGTCGACGGACTGCTGGGAGAAGGCGGCGCCGGCCGCCGTCGGCGCCAGTACCGCCAGCAACAGGACCGCCACGACCGCGCTCACTCGTCGCATTGTGCCCCGTTTACCTGCCACCAACTATAGGACTTGTTGCCACGGGCGGGCCACAAGGGGTTTGCCCGTTCCACGGAAACTGCCGGCAATGGCACGTGGCAAACTCGACGTCGACACGCTGTTGAAGATACTGCTGGTCCTGATCGTGGTCTGGATAGCGCTGGAGGTCGTCGGCGAGGTGCTCGGGCTGTTCGCGTGGCTGCTCGGCCCGCTCCAGCCCCTGCTCGGAGTCGTGCTGATTATCCTCATCGTCCTCTATCTGACCGGCCGGCTCTGAGCGGAGCCGCCGGCTCGGCGAGGGTCGGGAGACCCACGGCGTCTCCAGGAACTGAGCGGGCTCTTTTTAGCTTCGCCGCGACTCGCTCCGGTGTGTACAGCCTGAACGTCTCGCTCCCGTCGTCTGTCACCCGGCTCGCGGGCCAGCTGGCCCGGGAGCTCCCCCGGGCGCGGGCCCGACCGCGCGGGGAGCATACCCTCGTCGTCAAGCGCCTCGGCGACGGCGACCACGCGGCCTACGCCCGGCTCGAGGCCCGCGCTCGCGACGCCGTCCGCGGGACCGCCCCCTTCGAGGTGCGTGTCACCGGCGTCGACTGCTTCGAGACGGCCGAAACCGGCCCCTCGCCAGTCGTCTACCTGGCCGTCGAGAGTCCGGCGCTACGGGCGCTCCACGGGCGGTTCTGTGACGAGTTCGACCCCGTCGAGGGGATGGAAGGCCTCGACGACTACGTCCCCCACGTGACGATTGCTCGGGGCGGCGACCCAGCGGCGGCCCGGCGGCTGGTCGAGCGGGATATCGACCCCGTCACGTGGACCGTCGAGGAACTGGTCTTCTTCGACGCCGAACGGGGCCAGCCGGTGAGTCGCGTCTCGCTGCCGGCCTAGAGCGGAGTCCTCACGCAGGCTGTGCCCGGGCCTCCCGCACGTCGGCGAACACCGCCGTCTCCACGCTGGGAAGCTCGCGCGCCACCGCGGCGGCCTTGTGCTCGTGTTCGCCGGTGACGTGCCAGTCTGTCACGCCCTCGGCAGCGGCCGTCCGAGCACCCCGGACCACTGCATCGTGCAGCGTGTCACTCAGCGGGTGCTCGACGTCGACAACGGTCAACACACGGTCGATGTCACCGGTGACAGCGGTCTCGATAGCGCTGTAGAGCCGCTCGCTTGCCCGGTCATCGAGCACCAGCCGCCGCCGGAGTTCGACGACGACGGTGTCCCCCTCTACCCGTACGTCCCATCGTTTCTGTTCCCCCATTGTTTCGTGTGTATGCTCACGAACACATAAAATTAGTTTATAATGATAGATGGTCAGGAGCGGGTAGCGGTCGATAGCTGTGCTCTCAGTTAGACGGCACCGGTGGCGGTCACGACGACAGGCCGGGCGACACGTAGCAACTCTTTTGCCGTCGCCCACCCTGCCACTCGTGTATGGATTATCGGTCCGTCGAGACAGCACAGGAGTTCGTCTGCCGACTGGACCACGGCGCAGACTGGCGCGCCGAAATCGAATCGCTGGCCGCCGACGAGGGGATAGACGCGGGCTTTTTCTACGGGCTGGGCGCGGTCGAGGACGCCGAACTGTGGTTCTACGACCAGGATAGACAGGAGTACGACTCGATGGTGTTTGCCGAGCCCCTGGAAGTCGCCGCCTGCGTGGGGAATATCTCGTGGCTGGAGGGAGACCGATTTGCGCATACGCACGCAGTGCTCTCCCGTCCCGACGGCGAGGCTATCGCGGGGCATCTCGACAGCGCGACCGTCTGGGCCGGGGAGCTGTACGTCAAGGCGTTCGAGACGGAGCTGGAGCGGGCACACGACGAACCGACCGACCTCGACCTCTGGGAGCTATAGATGCGGGAGGCCGACGAGCGCTACTTCGAACGGCTTGAAAGCGAGCTCGATACGGCCATGGATGTCGCCGAACGCGCCCGCGAGCGCGGTGGCGACCCCAAGCCCGAAGTGGAGATACCGACCGCCCGCGACATGGCCGACCGCGTCGAGAACATCCTCGGCATCGACGGCGTTGCCGAGCGCGTTCGCGAACTCGAAGGCGAGATGTCCCGCGAGGAGGCCGCCCTCGAACTCGTCGACGACTTCGTCGAGGGCACCGTCGGGGACTACGACACCCGCGAGGGGAAAGTCGAGGGCGCAGTCCGGACCGCGGTCGCCCTGCTGACGGAGGGCGTCGTCGCGGCCCCCATCGAGGGTATCGACCGCGTCGAACTGCTGGAGAACGACGACGGCACCGAGTTCATCAACGTCTACTACGCCGGGCCCATCCGCTCGGCGGGTGGGACCGCACAGGCTCTCTCTGTGCTCGTGGCCGACTACGCCCGTGCGCTGCTGGGCATCGAGCAGTACCAGGCCCGCGAGGAAGAAATCGGCCGCTACGCCGAGGAGATCGACCTCTACGACAAGGACACCGGCCTCCAGTACTCGCCCAAGGAGAAGGAGACGAAGTTCATCGCGGAGCACATGCCAATCATGCTGGACGGCGAGGCCACCGGTGACGAGGAGGTCTCGGGCTATCGGGACCTCGAACGGGTGGACTCGAACTCCGCCCGCGGCGGGATGTGTCTCGTCCTCGCCGAGGGTATCGCGCTGAAAGCCCCGAAGATTCAGCGCTACACGCGGAATCTGGACGAAGTCGACTGGCCGTGGCTCCAGGACCTCATCGACGGGACGATAGGAGAGGACGAGGGGAGCGAGGGCGAGGGGGCGGACTCCGACGACGCGAGCGGCGACGCCGCGAGCGAAGGCGAAGAGAGCGACGACGGCGAGGAACGTGCCGGTCCGCCCCGGGTCGAACCGGCCAAGAAGTACCTCCGGGACCTCATCGCCGGCCGCCCGGTGTTCTCCCATCCCTCGAAATCCGGCGGCTTCCGGCTGCGCTACGGCCGCGCACGGAACCACGGGTTCGCGACGGCGGGGGTTCACCCGGCGACGATGCATCTGGTCGACGACTTCCTCGCGACGGGCACGCAGATAAAGACCGAGCGGCCCGGCAAGGCCGCCGGCGTCGTCCCCGTCGACAGCATCGAGGGGCCCACAGTACGGCTCGCGAACGGCGACGTCCGCCGTATCGACGACGTCACGGAGGCCCGCGAGGTCGGCAACGGCGTCGAGAAGATTCTGGACCTGGGCGAGTACCTCGTCAACTACGGCGAGTTCGTCGAGAACAACCACCCGCTCGCCCCGGCCTCCTACACCGTCGAGTGGTGGGAGCAGGACTTCGAGGCCGCCGGTGCGGACGTCCAGGCGATGCGGGACGACCCCGGCACAGACCTGACAGACCCCAGCGCCGCCGAGGCGCTTTCCTGGGCCAGCGACTACGACGCACCGCTGCACCCGAAGTACACCTACCTCTGGCACGACGTGACCATCGAGCAGTTCGGGGCCCTGGCCGACGCCGTCGAGACGGCCGACATCACAGCGACTGACGGTGCGGTCATGGAGGACACGACGACGGCCGCCGACGGCGACCTCGTCCTCGAGAACACCGACCTCGTCCGGGAGGCACTCGAACGCCTGCTCGTCGAACACACCCAGGAGAGCGACCGGCTGGTCGTCTCGGACTGGCTCCCGCTGGTCCGGACGCTTGGCTTCTCGCGGTCCCTGGAACGGGACTGGACTCTCGAGGACATCTCCGAGCACGCCAAGACCTACGGCGAGCAGGAGGCGGCCGACGCCATCGGCTACGTCGACGACGAACTCGGCGACGAGGCGGGCCGGAACGCCATCGAGGCGGTCAACGAGATATCCCCCTTCGAGGTCCGCGAGCGTGCCCCCACGCGCATCGGCAATCGGATGGGACGCCCCGAAAAGTCCGAGAGTCGTGACCTCTCGCCGGCCGTCCACACGCTCTTTCCCATCGGCGAGGCCGGCGGCGCACAGCGGGACGTCGCCGCCGCGACCAAGCACTCGGACTCGATGACGGAGACGCCGGGCCGCGTCGAGGTCGAGGTGGCGAGACGGCGCTGTCCCGACTGTGGCACCGAGGGCCACGAGGCCCGCTGTCCGGACTGCGATTCGCTGGCCGAGACTATCTACGTCTGTCCGGACTGTGAGATGGAGGTCGAGCCCGACGAGTCCGGCCGCGCCGAGTGCGAGCGATGCGAGACGCTCGCCTCCCCGACCCAGTACACGGAACTCGATATACAGGAGATATACCGCGACGCACTCCAGAGCGCCGAAGAGCGCGAGACGGCCTTCGACACCCTGAAAGCCGTCAAGGGACTCACCAGCGAGGCCAAACTCCCCGAGCCCATGGAGAAGGGCATCCTCCGGGCGAAACACGACGTCTCGGCGTTCAAGGACGGGACGGTGCGCTACGACATGACCGACCTGCCCGTCACGGCGCTCAGACCGGCGGAACTCGACGTCGACCCCGACCGGCTGCGCGCGCTGGGCTACGAGACCGACATCCACGGCGACCCGCTGACGCATCCGGACCAGCTGTTCGAACTCAAGGTCCAGGACATCGTGCTCTCGAACGGCGCGGCCGAACACATGCTCCAGACCGCCGACTTCGTCGACGACCTGCTGGCGCAGTACTACGGGCTCGACCGGTACTACGAGTTCGACGACCGCGACGACCTGGTCGGCGAGCTCGTCTTCGGGATGGCCCCACACACCAGTGCGGCGACAGTTGGGCGAGTTGTCGGATTTACGAGTGCTGCAGTTGGATATGCGCATCCGTACTTTCACGCCGCGAAACGCCGGAATTGCGACGGTGATGAAGATTGTGTGATGCTTCTAATGGACGGATTGTTGAATTTCAGTAAATCATACCTTCCTGACAAACGCGGCGGTCGGATGGACGCCCCCCTCGTCATGTCCTCTCGCATCGACCCCTCCGAAATCGACGACGAGGCCCACAACATGGACATCATGGAGCGGTACCCCCGCGAGTTCTACGAGGCGACGCGGGAACTCACCGCCCCCGAGGAAGTCGAGGACATCATGACCATCGCCGAGGAGAACCTCGGGACCGACCGCGAGTACACCGAGTTCCGGCACACCCACGACACCACGGATATCGCCGCGGGGCCGGACCTCTCGGCGTACAAGACGCTGGGGTCGATGGAGGAGAAGATGGACGCCCAGTTGCACCTCTCGCGGAAACTGCGCGCGGTCGTCGAGAGCGACGTGGCCGAACGCATCATCGAGTACCACTTCCTGCCCGACCTCATCGGCAACCTGCGGGCCTTCTCCCGTCAGGAGGTCCGCTGTCTGGACTGCGGCGAGAAGTACCGGCGGATGCCCCTGACCGGGGACTGCCGGGAGTGTGGCGGCCGGGTGAACCTCACGGTGCACCAGGGCTCGGTCAACAAGTACATCGACACCGCGATACGGGTCGCCGACGAGTTCGGGGCCCGGGACTACACCAAACAGCGGCTCCAGATTCTGGAGACGAAAATCGAGTCGGTGTTCCAGAACGACCACAACAAGCAGTCCGGCATCGCCGACTTCATGTAGCTCGGGCCTGCCAATACAGGCCGCTGACGACCGCAAGACGGGCGTCTGCCGGCCGTCCGATGGGTGCTTTTGTCACTCGAATCTAATCAGTCATGGTATGACAACCCACCCTGAGAGAGTGGCATCACCCCAGTCACCGACCGTCCCCGACTCGCGCGAGGAGCGGCCGATTTCGACCACCGTCCAGGCGCTCCGGGTGGCCGTCCTGGAGTGTCAGGTCGCTGCGCTGGAACAGCAACTCGAAGCCGAACGGGAGCGCCGGCAGGCCGTCGTCGACCGCTACGAGCGGCTGCTGGCCGAGCGGTGAGTAGAAGTTCTGAGCCTACCCGTCGCCGAGCGCGACGTAGGTCGTCTCGATGATGCGGCTGTCGTCGTTCAGGCGGTCGATGAGCGAGCGGTCGGGCTTCTCGTCTAAGTTGTAGATAGAGAGCGCTTCCCCGCCGATGGTCTCGCGGCCGTTGAACATCCCGGCGATGTTGATGTTCGCCTCACCGAGCGCGGTGCCGATGAAGCCGATGGTGCCCGGCTCGTCCTTGTTCCGGACGACGAGCATGTGGCCGTGGGGGACGGCCTCGATGCGGTGGCCGTCGATGCGGACGATGCGGGACTCCTCGCCGCCGAACTGCGTGCCACAGACGGAGACGTCGCTCTCCCCGTCGGAGACGGTGACGGTGATGAGGCTCTGGTAGTCCTCGGCGGAGGAGGTCTTGGACTCGGTCACGTCGATGCCCCGTTCCTCGGCGATCTGGGGGGCGTTGACGGCGTTGACCTGGATGTCCGAGGGCGCGAAGACGCCCTCCAGGGCGCTGGCGGTGACGTACTCGACGTCCTCGTCGGCGATGTCGCCGGCGTAGGTCACCTCGACCGAACTCATGTGGCCGTCGAACAGCTGGACGGCGATGCGACCCGCCGTGCTGGCGAGTTCGAGGTACGGCTCGACGGCCTCGAAGGTGGCACGGTCGAGCGACGGAGCGTTCAGGGCGTTGGCGACGGGCTGGCCGTTGGCCGCGGCGATAATCTGGTCGGCCGTGGAGGTCGCGACGTTCTCCTGTGCGGCCTCGGTCGAGGCCCCGAGGTGGGGCGTGACGATGATGTCGTCGACGCCGAGCAGCGGGGAGTCCTCGGCCAGGGGTTCCTCGCCGAAAACGTCCAGCGCAGCGCCGTTGAGGATGCCGTCCTCGACGGCCTCGGCGAGCGCGGGCTCGTCGATGATGCCGCCGCGGGCGCAGTTGACGACGTAGCCGCCCTCCAGCAGCGCGAGTTCTTCTTCGCCGATCATGTTCTCGGTCTCGGGGGTCAGGGGCGTGTGGATGGTGACGAAGTCCGACGCCTCGAGACAGTCCTCGAGGTCGTCGACGAGTTCGGCGCCGAACTGCTTTGCCCGCTCCTCGCTGATGTAGGGGTCAAAGGTGACGATGTCCATCCCCAGATTGCCCAGGCGCTTGGCGACCTGCTGGCCGACGCGGCCAAAGCCGACGACGCCGAGCGTCTTGTTGTTGACCTCGGTGCCGAGGAACTCGCCTTTGGCCCACTCCCCGCCCTTGAGGCGGTCGTGGGCCTGCGGGATAGAACGAGCGGTGGCGAAAGCCATCGCGACGCTGTGTTCGGCGGCGGCGCGGACGTTCCCGTCCGGGGCGTTCGCGACGATGACGCCGTGTTCGGTGGCGGCGTCGATGTCGATGTTGTCGACGCCGATACCGGCGCGACCGACGATGATGAGGTCGGGGGCGGCCCCGAACACTTCGTCGGTGACCTCGGTTCCCGAGCGGACGATGAGCGCGTTGGCGTCCGAGACTGCGTCGAGCAGCGCGTCGCCCTCGACGTCGTAGGCTGTGACAACCTCGTGGCCCGCCTCGCGTAACCGGTCGAGTCCGGCGTCTGCGATGGGGTCTGTAACGAGTACCTTCATACCGGACCGAACTTACTGGGACGGCATAACGCTTGTTTTCTGCGCGCGGTGTTGCCACTGGTGGCGGTGGAACGGAGAGAAAACGGGCGTGCTATCGCCACTCGGGGAGCGAGGCGGCGTCTACGAGCGGGAGTGTCATATAGGCGTCGTCGGTCGAAACGTCCGCGATGATGAACGTGTCAGTCGGCCCTTCCTCGACGGAAGCCATGACCTCCGATTCGGCAGCAACCTTCGCTGGGGCAACCGTATCCGGCTCCATGCATGAGAATATGTAACACCCGTATATAAAAACTGCGGAATCCGTGGATAACGTGGTGTTAGTATCACAATCCTGAGCTATATCCGGTGAAAATCAATGGCTGAAACGAATACCTGATTCGGCCGAAATAGCCGTTTTCTGGGGCCTATACTAGCGAATCACGTTCTTATCGGTGGTATCTAGCCCCCCTCCAGCGTTTCACTCTTTCGAGTTGACAGGTCGGTCTGGCGTCAAGAACAGCGGGGCGAGGCCAGACAGCGATGGGTTTCGTCTGGACGTGACGCCCCACCAGCCAGCGTTGGAAGGTCCGACCAGCCAGCGTTGGAAGGTCCGACCAGCCAGCACCGGGCGTGTCACCGCGCGGGCGAGTTCGGCGACGGCACGGCCCCGATGTTAACTACTTAGTAGGTGCGGGGCGGAGCTTTGGCCAGTATGAACGTCGCAGACGCTATGACGCCGCGCTCGGAGGTCGTCACGGTGGAAATTCCGGGCACCCGTGACGACGTGCTGGAGTATCTCCAGGAGCGGAAGTTCTCCTCGGTCCCCGTCATCAAGGAGACCGACGACGGCGAACAGTTCCGCGGGCTCATCTCCCGAGACGCACTCATCGACCAGCCCGACGAGGACCAGCTCGCCTTGCTGGTCGAGGAGGTCCCGACCATCACCGCCGACGCCACCATCGAGGCGGCGGCCGAACTGATGCTCTCCGAGGGAGAACGCCGCGTCCCGGTCGTCGACGGGCGACTGGAAGGAATCATCACGATAACGGATATCGTCCACGCCATCGCCAACGGCGACACCGACGGCGACAGCGAGGTCGGCGGCCTGGCCCGAAGCGACATCAACTGCCTCTATGCCGGGTCGCCCCTGACCGTCGCCGAGCGGGAACTGTCCTACGCCGAAGTGCCCTACGGCGTCGTACTCGACGACGAAGGCGAGATGACCGGGATGCTCACCGTCGTCGACATCATCGACGTCGCCCGCGTCGTGGAGGGCGAGGACGACACCGGCGACTCCATCGCCAACCAGGACGACGACTGGGCCTGGGAGGGTATCAAGGCCGTGGGCGGTCGCTACATGCCCACGCGCAACGTCGAAATCCCCGCCGAGTCCGTCAGCGAGTTCATGACGAGTGACGTCGTCACCGTCAACAAGCGCCGCACCGCCACGGAGGCCGCCCAGCTGATGATAGAGCACGACATCGAGCAGATACCGCTCGTCTCGGGCGACGAGCTCACGGGTATCGTGCGGGACGTCGACCTGCTGGAGGGGCTATGAACGAGGGCGAACGCCTGACCGAGCTGGCCAAGCGACGAGGGTTCTACTTTCCCGCCGCGGGCGCCTACGGCGGCGCCGCCGGCTTCTGGACCTACGGCCCGCAGGGCGCCGCGCTGAAAGACAATATCGAGGACGCCTGGCGGGACCGCTTCGTCGTCCAGGCCGGCCACCAGGAGATATCCGCGCCGGACGTGATGCCCGAGCCCGTCTTCGAGGCGTCGGGCCATCTCGACGGCTTCGACGACATGATACTCGAATGCGGCGAGTGTGGCGCCACCCACCGGGCCGACCACATCGTCGAGGACAACACCGACATCGAGGAGGCCGAGTCCCTGCCCAACGAGGAGGTCATGGATATCATCGCCGAGCACGACATCCCGTGTCCCTCCTGTCAGGCCTCCCTGGCCGGCGAGCCGGTCGATAACTTCAACCTGATGTTCGAGACGAACATCGGTCCGGGCACCTCCTCGCCGGGCTACCTGCGCCCCGAGACCGCCCAGGGCATCTTCGTCGAGTTCCCCCAGCTCGCCGAGTACGCCCGCAACCAGCTCCCCTTTGGCGTCGCACAGATAGGCAAGGCCTACCGCAACGAGATATCGCCGCGCAAGTCGCTCGTGCGCGTACGCGAGTTCACGCAGGCCGAACTCGAACACTTCGTCGACCCCGAGGAGGACGAACCGCCGCTTGAGACGGTCGAGGACGTGACCCTGCCGCTGTACTCCGGCGAGAGTCAGCAGGCCGACGACGGCGGCGTCGAGCACCTGACGGTGCGTGAGGCCGTCGATTCGGGCGTCATCACCAGCGACTGGGTGGCCTACTACCTGGGCATCGCCCGTGGCTGGTACGAGCGCATCGGCATCGACATGGACCGCTTTCGCTTCCGGCAGCACCTCCCGGGCGAACTGGCCCACTACGCGTCGGACTGCTGGGACGCCGAGGCCGAAATCGACGGCGACTGGATAGAGATCACCGGCTTCGCCTATCGGGGCGACTACGACCTGCAGAAACACGCCGACCACTCGGGCCAGGACTACACCGTGTTCAAGCAGTACGACGAGCCCATCACGGTCGAACGGCCCACCGTCGACCCCGAGATGAGCTACCTCGGGCCGGAGTTCGGCGGCGACGCACAGGCGGTCGCCGACGCGCTGGAGGGACTCGCGGCCGACGACCCAGATGCCTTCGACGATGAGGAAGTCACCGTCGAACTCGACGGCGAGACGGTCACGGTTCCAGTCGAGCAGACCGGCTTCAGCGTCGAGGAGATAACAGAGAACGGCGAGCATATCACGCCCCACGTCGTCGAGCCCTCCTTCGGCGTCGGTCGGCTCATCTACACCGTGCTGGCCCACGCCTATACGGAGGACGAGGTCGATGGCGAGGCCCGGACCTATCTCGAACTGCCCCCCGAGCAGGCCCCGACGACGGTCGGCGTCTTCCCGCTGATGGACCGGGACGGCATGGGCGAGTACGCCCGGGAACTGGCCGAGGCGCTCCGACAGGCGGGCCACTCGGTCACCTACGACGACTCGGGCGCCATCGGCCGGCGGTATCGTCGCCAGGACGAAATCGGGACGCCGTACTGCGTGACGGTGGACTACGAATCGATAGGTGAACCGGAGGGTGACGCCGACCCCGACGACCTGCAGGCCGACACCGTCACACTCAGGGAACGGGACTCCACGGCACAGAAGCGAGTCCCCATCGACGGCCTGGCCGAGACCGTCCAGAAACTGGTCGACGGCGACGTGGCGTTCGACGACCTGTAAGATGACCGACGAGGTCGCCAGACGGCTCGTCCACGCGACGGGCGCAGCGGTGCCGCTGGGCTACCTGCTCGGTGGCGACCTCGTGAGCTGGCGGGTCGTGCAGCTGTTTCTTTCGGTCGCCCTGGTCGTCGTCGTCGCCCTCGAGTTCCTGCGGCTGTCGGTCGGGCTCGACTGGGCCATCTACGAACGGCTCACCCGCGAGTACGAACAGGACAACCCGGCGGGCTATGCCCTCTACATCGTCGGGATGGCCGTGGTCGCCTGGGCTGTCGCCGTCGGGCTCCCCGTCGCGGTCGCCGTCCCGGCGATGCTAATGTTAGCCATCGGGGACCCCATCAGCGGGCTCCTCGGGTCGACGGAGGCCAGCAGCGTCAAACAACTGTGGGTGTTGCTCGTGATGTTCGGGGTCTGTACGCTACTGGCGGCGCCGTTCGTCTCGACGGCGGCGGCGGTGCTGGGCGGGGTCGCGGCCACCTTCGCCGACGGCGTCAAGCCCACTATCGCCGGCTACGTCGTCGACGACAACCTCTCGATTCCGGTATTCGGGGCCGTCGCGATGTGGGTCGGCCTCGTGGCCGTCCCCACGCTCTAGATCAGCGCCAGTGCGACCAGCCCGAGCAGGAGATACTCGGCGTCCTTGGCCAGACAGAACGCGTCCATCCGGCCGGTCTCGCCGAGGAACCACGTCAGACCCAGCGAGTAGCCCAGCACGGGCAAGGCTCCGAGCGCGGCCAGTGCCACCGTCGGAACGGTCATGAGGGTGACGAGCAACGCCAGCGAGCAGCCCTCGAACAGCGCCAGGAGTTGCCGGGTTCGGGGAACGCCCAGCACCACCGGGATAGTGTCGACGCCGGTGGCGGCGTCGCCAGTGACGTCACGGACGTTGAAGACCTCGACCGAGATGAACGAGCGCAGGTAGAAGAACAGACAGACCGCTATCGCGACCGGGCCGACTGACAGGCCCCCAAACGCCAGGGGGACGCCGGTGACGGTCAAGGCCCACGCGAGGGCGACGAGCACGGTGTTGGCGCCGAAGACGTCCTTGAGCCGTCGGCCCCCGAGCGTGACGGGGAGGCTGTACAACAGCGAGGCCCCGAGCGGGACACAGGCGACAGCCAGCGTGATCGGGCCACCGCCCCACCACGCGATGGCGGCGCCGAGCGCGAACGTCCCGACGGCGAGGCCAGCGACGACGGCCGGGTGGTCGGCGACGAACGACGAGTGGTCGGGGGTGTTGATGGCGTCCTCTTCGAGGTCCGCGAGGTCGTTGGCGGTGTAGACGGCGAACGATATCAGGCCGACGATGACCGCGGGCATCGGCGACGCCACACCCAGCAGCGCCATCGCGAAGGCGGTCTTGGCCGCCGCGACGGCGCCCTGGACCACCCGGAACTGCTGAGCCCATCGAACGAGTGCTCGAAGTTGTTCCCAGTCTCGGCCAGTTTGGTACTCACTATGTGCTTGCATCGTGTCACGGTACGCATCGGGAGACCGTCAGTATCGCCCCGAAGCGTTGGGGTCAGTCTCGAAGGGGGAGGAGGCGCGGTCGAGGGCGAATCGGACCTCGCTCCCGCCCGCGGCCGAGGGTTCGAATGTCAGCTCGTGGCCCGCCTGCTCGACGAAGCAGTAGACCAGCCAGAGCCCCACGCCGGCACTGTGCTGGAGCGGCGTCTCCCCGTCTTCCAGGATGCGACGTTCGGTCTCCGGGATGCCGGGACCGTCGTCGGCGACGGCGACGTGGACCAGCGGGCCGTCCTCGGTGACGGTGACGGTGACCGAGGGCGCGGAATCGGGGTTGTGCTGGATAGCGTTCTCGACAAGATTGTCGAGCGCCGCCTGAAACCCCGTGGGACACCGGGCGAACACGCCGTCTGGGCAGTCGGCCGTCACCGCTGCGTCGGGGTAGCGGTCTGCGTACCGGGTCCCGACGGCCTCGACGGTTCGGGTGACATCGGTCGGGCGGGCGGGTCGGCCGCCGGTGACGATTTCCTGAATCGTCCGGAGCTTCCCGCTCGTCTCGATGATGTCGGTCGCACTGGCGTCGATGGCGTCGAGATGGGTGCGCTCGGTCTCATCGGCGGCGTCACCCAGCAGCTCGACGTGGCCCATGATGATGTTGATGCGGTTGGCCATGTTGTGTCGGAGGACGCGAGAGACCAGCTGGAGGTGTCGTTCCCGGCGCTGTTGCTCGGTGACGTCGGAGAGGACGACCGTCCAGCCCAGGTGATGGGGGCCGTCGGTTATCGGCGAGAGCTGCACGGAGAGGTACGTAGCCTCCTCGCCGTCCGCGACCGCGATTCTCGTCGGCGTGGTCGTATCGAAGAGGTCGGTCGTGTCGTCGACGACCGTGTCGATCTGGTCGCCGCGGTGGGTCGATAGGGCAGGGAGCAGTGACGCGGCCGTCGGGTTGTAATCCCGGACCCGGCGCTTCGAGTCGAGGATTATCATCCCCTCGCTGCTCTGTTCGACCGCCGTGTCACGGGCCACGGGGATGATGTCGAACAGGTCCAGTTGCATCGAGACGGTGGTCGCGAGGCCGAAGATAGCCAGTCCGACGGGGGTGTAGTCCAGTCCCGGTATCGGGGCCCGGTCGAACACCGAGACCAGGTTGACCAGCAGCGGCAGCGAGGCCCCGAACGTGACCAGCATCATCGGCGTCGTGTTGTAGCGGCTCCGGAGATGGAGGTTCACCAGCGCGTACACGCCCGCCGCGAAGTGACAGTAGGCCAGCCCCACGTAGAGGAAATACAGCGGCCCGACCCCCTCGTGGACGTAGTGGGGGAAGACGGCCGTCGAGAGTGCGATTCGGTCCCAGAACAGCCCGTGAATCGGGTTCGTCAACAGCCCGACGGCAAGCGCCAGCATCGAGACGACGATGTAGGCGGTGAAGGGCCGCTGGCGGTGCCAGTGCCGGCCGGTGTACTGGGAGGCAAACACCAGGAAGAGAAAGGCGAAGGCGACGCCCATCGGCAGTTCGAGCGTGACCAGAAACCGCTCGACGACGGGAGGCATGGTCAGCTTCGCGACGGCGCTGAACGACCACACCGCCATCAGCACCAGCAGGGAGATAAACGAGCGGATGCCGCGGTTGGGAAGCTGCGAAGCGCGGAGATACAGCGCCAGCCCGGCGAGGGCGAGCCCAGAAAGTGAAAAGAACGCGACGAGGGCTATCTCGACGGGAGTGAGCCCAACCATGGTGTGTCATTGACTGTATGTGGACAAAACTCTTTGCAGCAGATGAATGGTTGCCGTCTGTGTGTTTCGGGCGGACCGTTTCAGTTTCACCCTGGTACCTGAACCCTTAACCCCAGCGGGAGCCAACGCCACGCCAATGGCGACCACCGCCGACGGGGAGTTCCTCGAGCACCCGCTCGTCACCGACGGCTTCCTGGAGAACCGCCGGTATCAGGTCGAACTCGCCGACACTGCGAGCGGGGACCACGCGCTGGTCTGTCTCCCGACGGGGCTGGGCAAGACGACCGTTTCCCTGCTGGTGACGGCCCGACGGCTGCACGAGGTGGGCGGGAAATCGCTCCTGCTCGCGCCGACCAAACCGCTGGTACAACAGCACGCCGAGTTCTACCGCGAGGCCCTGACGATTCCCGACGACGAAATCGTCGTCTTCACCGGCGAGGTTCGCCCCGACGACCGCGCCGCCCTGTTCGAGGACGCGACCGTGGTCATCGCGACCCCGCAGGTCGTCGAGAACGACCTCGTGGGCAACCGCATCGACCTGGCCCGGGTAACGCACTGCACCTTCGACGAGTGCCACCGCGCGACCGGCGACTACGCCTACAACTATATCGCGGACCGCTACCACGCCGACGCCGCCGACCCGCTCGTCACCGCGATGAGCGCCTCGCCGGGCGACGACGAGGAGGCCATCCTGCAGGTGTGTGAGAACCTCGGGCTCTCGGAGGTCGCCGTCATGACCGAGGACGACGCCGACGTCGCCGAGTACACCCACGACACGGACGTCGACTGGAAGCGCATCGACCTCCCGGAGGTCGTCGTCGAGATTCGTGACGCCATCAACGAGGTCGTCGCGGACCGGCTGGAGCAACTCAAGGAACTGGGCGTGACGAACAAGTCCTCGCCGGACCTCTCGGAACGAGACATCCAGGGAATGCAGGCCGAGCTCCGCAAGCTGATGAACAACGACCAGAGCGAGGGGTACCAGGGGATGAGTCTGCTCGCCGAGATACGCAAACTGCGGACCGCCGTCACCTACGTCGAGACCCAGAGCGTCGAGTCCCTGCGGCGGTACTTCGAGCGGCTGAAGGAGGCCGCCCGCTCGTCAGGGGCATCGAAAGCCGACCAGCGCCTCGTCAGCGAGCCCAAGATTCGGGAAGCGATACGGAAAGCCGAGAGCTACGACGACCTCCACCCCAAGTTCCGCCAGACCAGAATGCTGCTGGCCGAGACGCTCGGCATCGAGAACGGGGAGCGGGTCATCGTCTTCACCGAGTCCCGGGATACGGCCGAGACGCTGGTCGATTTCCTCTCGAACCACTTCACGACCCAGAAGTTCGTCGGGCAGTCAGACACCGACGGCAGCGAGGGGATGACCCAGACCGAACAGCAGGAGACCCTGGAACGGTTCCGCAGCGGCGAGTTCGAGGTGCTGGTTTCGACGTCGGTCGCCGAGGAAGGGCTGGACGTACCGGAGGTCGACCTCGTGCTCTTCTACGAGCCGGTGCCGACCGCGATTCGGGCCATCCAGCGCAAGGGCCGGACCGGCCGCCAGGCCGAGGGGCGGGTCGTCGTCCTGCTGGCGACCGACACCCGCGACGAGGCGTACTTCTGGAAGGCGCGCAACGACCAGAAGCGGATGCAGAACGAACTGAACGAGCTCAAGAGTGTGGCCGGCGAGCTCTCGGCCGAACTGGACCAGACCGGGCTGGACGACTACGAAGACAGTGGGGCCAAACAGCAGGCCGCCTCCGAAACCGACGGCGGGACGAGCGCTGGCGCGGGCGAGGCAGCCGCCAACGGTGGTACCGGCGAGGCCGACCGGGGGGAGGCCTCGGAAAACGCGAGCGGCGAAGCCGAGAGCCAGGCCAACGCCGACGGTGGCCAGGCCGGGCTGGACGCCTTCGCCGGACAGGACATGGCGACTGTAGACGACCAGCGGGAAGCCACAGACGACACGAGCGGCGCGACCGAGGCGGGCGAGGACGCCGATAGCGACGGCAAGGACGACGAAAGCGACGACAGTGACGACGGCGTGGTCGCGAAACCCGAAAGCGACGCGGAGTCGGTCGAAATCGTCGCGGACCAGCGCGAACTGGACTCGACTATCGCGCGGGACCTCTCGACGCGGGAGGGCATCGAGACGCGCCTGGAGACGCTGGCCGTCGGCGATTACGTCCTCTCGGACCGCGTCGTCGTCGAGCGAAAGACCGTCTCGGACTTTCTGGATACGCTGACCGGCGGTGACCGGTCGATGTTCGAGCAGGTCGGCGACGCCACCCGAAACTACGCGCGGCCGGTGGTCGTCATCGAGGGTGGCGACCTCTACGGCGAGCGGAACGTCCACGCGAAATCCATCAACGGCGCGCTGGCCTCGCTGGCCGTGGACTTCGGTGCGAGCGTGCTCCGGACCGACGACGAGGGTGAGACCGCCGACCTGCTGGAGACCATCGCGACCCGCGAACAGGACGACGGCGACCGCGAGGTCAGCGTCCACGGGGAGAAACAGTCCAAGACGGTCGCCGAGCAACAGGAGTACGTCGTCGCCTCGGTCGCGGAGGTCGGGCCGGTGACCGCCCGCAGCCTGCTTGAACACTTTGGCAGCGTCGAGGCGGTGATGACCGCCACCCACGACGACCTGCTCGCGGTCGACGGTATCGGCGAGGTCACGGCCGAGCGCATCCGCTCGGTCGTCGGAAGCGCGTACGAACCCTGATATATTAGACAGAACGGCCGCCCTGTCCGCCGACTGATAGGAACTTTCATTTGACAGTGCGACCCAGACGCACGAGAGGGGTCAGACCGTGAACGAACGCGAGAGTCATCAGTTCGATTTCGAACTCCCGAACGTGGGTCGCGGGGGGGAGACGGTACAGTGCTGCGAACTGCTCGCCGACAGTAACTCCCTGCTCGTGGTGTTGCTGGGCAGTCACTACTGTTCACGGTCCCGAGAGCTCGTCCGGGTCCTGTCCGAGCGCCACGACGCGTTCCGCAGGCGGGACACGGCGGTCGTCCCCGTCTTGCCCGACATCCGCGAGCGGGCCAGGCTGTGGGACCAGCAGTACGACCTGCCGTTCCCGATGCTGGTGGACCCGGCAACCGACGGGGCCAGCGAGCAAGCGACGGAGCGTGACGATACCTTCGAGACGTTCGGGTCGCTCCAGCAGTCGGTGGGTTCGCTCCCGGCCGTTGCGCTCTGTCGCGCCGGGGATGACGGGCTCCGCGTCGTCGCGACTGCGACCGAAGCGGAGCTGGACGTGCCGGTCGTCGAGTCGCTCCTGGGGTTCCTCGACCGTCACCGAGCCGCGGACGCGACATCGACCGGCAATACGCCGGTCGACAGCTAGAAACGGACGGCGTCGAGCGCCTCGGCAGCCTCGCGGGCCGCTTTGAGATGTTCGCGAGCGGTGCGTGGGTCGTCGGTGTCGGCGGCCCGCTGGGCGAACCGATGGACCGTCTCCGCAAGCAGCCCCTCGGCCGCCGAAAGCTCCGTCGTCACCGCGCCGCGGTCGGTGCGCTGGCCAGTGGTTGGGCCCTCGGGGGCGGGGGCCGTCGGTTCGCTGCCGTCCCCCGCCTCTGTTGTCCGTGAGGCCCCTGGCGTCCGGTCCGGGTCGGCCGAAGGAATCTCCCGGGTAGTGTCGCCCATCGACCCCGCGGCGGGCGGCTGTCCAGCGGCGTCTGTCGACGCGTCGGCCGTCTCCGGAGCGCCGTTCGAGCCCCGCTCGTTCGCGGACTGCTCGTCGGCGCCGTCCCCGAACTGGACCGTGGCCTCGTCACTGGGGTCGGCCACCTCGATGTGGTCGGTCTGGTCGTCCGCTCCGTCGTCGCTCGCACCCTGGTCGCGAGCGACCGGTTTCTGACAGGTGGGGCAGAACTCCTGGCCGTCGTAGCGGAAGATAGGGTCGCCACAGTCCGTACAGTGGGCGTTGGTCATCGTCGCACCCTTCAACAGCAGCTCGCTCATCTGCTCGGTCGCCTTGCGCTTTTCCTCCTCTTCCCCGTACTTCTCGCGGAGTTTCTCGCGCTCGGCTTCCTTGTCGAAGTCGCTCATGTACGTGGACAGACGGGCGAGCGGATTAGGGCTTGCGGGCCGGCGACGCGCTGGCGCCCCGTGGGGAACTGCCGGGACGGAGTACCCGACCCGGGACCGCAGAGAGAGGAGAAGTGTTTACCTTCGCTCGGCCACCAGTACAACACGGCATGACAAAGGTAAGCATTGTCGGTGCGGCCGGAACCGTCGGTGCCGCTGCGGGCTACAGCATCGCCGTTCGGGACATCGCTGACGAACTCGTCTTCGTGGACATTCCCGACAAGGAGGCAGACACCATCGGGCAGGCCGCGGACACGAACCACGGTATCGCCTACGACTCGAACACCCGGGTTCGACAGGGCGACTACGCCGACACCGCCGGCTCCGACGTGGTGGTCATAACGGCCGGCATCCCGCGCCAGCCCGGCCAGACCCGCATCGACCTCGCGGGCGATAACGCCCCCATCATGGAGGACATCCAGTCGTCGCTGGACGAGCACAACGACGACTACGTCTCGCTGACGACCTCCAACCCCGTCGACCTGCTCAACCGGCACCTCTACGAGGCCGGTGACCGCCCTCGGGAGCAGGTCATCGGCTTTGGCGGCCGCCTGGACTCGGCGCGGTTCCGGTACGTGCTGGCCGACCGCTTCGACGCGCCGACGACCAACGTCGAGGCCACGATTCTGGGCGAACACGGCGACGCGCAAGTGCCGGTGTTCTCGAAGGTCCGCGTCGACGGCCGCGACCCGGACTTTTCGGCCGACGAGCGCGAGGAGATTCTGGGCGACCTGCAGGAATCCGCGATGGACGTCATCGAGCGCAAGGGTGCGACCGAGTGGGGGCCGGCACGGGGCGTCGCCCACATGGTCGAGGCCATCCTCCGAGACACGGGGGCGGTGTTCCCGGCGTCGGTGAAGCTACAGGGCGAGTTCAGCCACGAGGACACCGCTTTCGGCGTCCCCGTCAGGCTCGGGTCGAACGGCGTCGAGGAGGTAATCGAGTGGGAACTGGACGACTACGAGCAGGAGCTGATGGCCGAGGCCGCCGAGAAGTTAGAAGAGCAGTACGACAAGATCGCCTGAGGCTGTCGGTCCGCACCGCCGGAATCCGTCGGTCAGCAAAGCGGCCCCCTTTTCGAGTCGAGCCGAACGCCATAGCGATGATTCGACCCGTTCAGGACAGTGGGTAGCCAGCGGCGAAAACAGCCTATTCCTGAATCGGCTCGGGCACCTGGATGGAGTAGCGGCCGTCTTCCTCCAGTGCGACGATGTACTCCTCGCGGTCGTACAGTTCCATCAGGTTCAGCTCGTACTGGCCCGGCGCGACGACCTTGACCGACTCGAACTGGTTGTTCAGCTCCTCGCGCAGTTCCTTGAGGTCCGGCCGGTCGCGTGTCTCCTCGGACGGGGGTTCGACCGAGGCGGCGTCGTCGGCATCCACCGGCTCGAACTGGTGGTCGCCCTCGGGCGTGTGGTCCGGGAGCTCGTCCGGCGAGACGACCTCGCCGCGGGCGCTGGCCTGCGCGGCGTCTTCGGTGTCTGTCGGCCCGGCAGCGATCTGGCTGTCCGCGGTCTCGGGCTGGTCGGCTCCCACCGAGGGCTCGTCGTTGCCCCCGACGATGTCCCGAACCGTTGCCGCCGTCTTCCCGACCGTCTTCGCGACGGTGCTGTTTCCGCCCGGCGGTTCGGGCGGCTCCGGTGGTTCCGCGTCCGTCGGCGGCGCACTGTCGGCCCCTTCCGGGCGGAACTGGAACTTGTTGCCGCCACAGTTCGGGCAGCCCGACAGCATCTCCTGGGAGCCATCCTCGAACCCGCGGCCGCAGTCCGTACACTGGTGTGGCATTATTTCCGTGAGACCAGCGCGCTGATGAGGTTCTTGTCCTTGTGGAGCGTCTCTATCTGGTTGGCCGGGCCGATGACCGTGAGCTTCTTCGTCGACTCCTTGCCCATGATGCGGTCGAGCAGACTCGCGTCCGCGGCCTCGGACTTGGGGTAGGTCTCTATCTCGATGCCGTTGAACTCGTCGGGGCTTATCTCGGTCATGGTGACCTCGATGAGCCGGGACTCCTCGTCAGGCGAGAGGCCCTCTTCGAGGATGACGATGTTGCCATCGCGCACGCCGTCGAGGATGAGCCGAATCTTCTCCATGGACGTGAGCCCGTCCATGCGCTCCCCGCTGATGAGGTCGATCTGGACGCCGTCGCTTGGGTCTTTCACTTCTGCCATTGTATCACCCGAAGTACTCCGCTATCTTGTCGTAGACCTCGTCCATGTTGTCCCCTTCCAGGGCCGACAGCGGGATGGTCTCGTGCTGTGGGTAGGCGTTGCGGATGCGCTGGACCGACGAGTCCTCCAGGTCTATCTTGTTCGCGAGAATCAGGACCGGGAGGTCCTGGCTCTCGATGATACCGATGAGCATCGTGTTGACCTGGGTAAAGGGGTCCGTCGAGGAGTCGAGCACGTAGATGACGCCGTCGACGTCCTCGCGGAGCCAGTGCATCGCCTCGGCGACGCCCTCGGTGGCCTCGCGGGAGCGACGCACCGCGTCGTCTTTCTCCATGTCGTGTTCGAGGAACTCGGTGTAGTCGACTTTCGTCGTCACGCCGGGCGTGTCGACGATGTCGATGGTCACCTTCTTGCCGTCGCGCTCGATTTCGACGTTCTCCTTCCGGCGGGCTCGACGGGTCTCGTGAGGCACGTGACTCTCCGGGCCGACGGCGTCGCCGGTCCAGTCGCGTGCGATGCGGTTCGCGAGGGTCGTCTTGCCCGCGTTGGGCGGTCCGTAGATGCCGATACGCTTGGGGTCTTCTTCCGAGAACAGCGTCGATGCCGCCCTCGAAATGCTGTCTTTGAGATTTGTGAGCAGTCCCATCCTATCCTCCCGCCGCCCGGACGTGCCGGTATGGCGGCTTCTACCACCAAGAGATGCGGGAATTCACTTAAGGCTACGTCAGACAAACAAAAATGATTTGACACGATTGTGGTCGAAAGTCGACGACGTCGCTAAGTCGGGCGTTCCAGGCGAAATCGAGGGTGAAATGGTACGTAACACGTAGCTACCGAGCGCTCTGAACGGACGAATTACGACGCGAACGCGTCGTCGAGAACGGTCTGATACAGCGCCACGAGGACGACGGCTCCCGCGAGGACGGCGCTCTCGGCGACCCCGTAGTCGAACGGGTACACTGTCAGCGCGAGCATCCCTGCGGCCCCAACCGTTCCTACGATACCGGTAAAGAGTGCCTTCGTCCGGGTCGCCATATTGGAGAGTAGGTGAATCGAGGTGTAAACTTGACGATGGTTCGGTCCGGATAGGCAGGAGAAGATTCTAGAGTCAGCTGGAGACGGGTCAGGGGTGACCCATTTGGACTGAATCCGAAAGGGAACCGTACCGAGCAGGCGAGCGAGTCAACAAAAACAGGGGTCGGACGGGAACCCGGGTTGGACAGGAAACAGTCCCCCCACGGGCACGAGCGAAATCACGAATCCGGTCTAGGAACCGACAAGAGCACTGCACTGTCGAGAGTTGATGGGAGCGGGGGGATGCCCCCCACCCCTTCGTTTCGGGTGGAACGGGGAACAGGCCCGGGAGGGGACCTGGCGCGACGGGTGTTCGAGGGGGTGACGAGCCGGGACGAGCGCGAGCCGAACTAGGGATTCTATCACGGAGACTCGCTCTAGGAACAGTCTAGAACCGTACTAGCTAGCTGAAGCTTGTTTTCTTTCTAGTGCGGATTTGGTTGTGTGGTATGTGATATAAATCTTTCCTAGACTAGAGCACAACCCCCGTTCTCGCTGACCCCCCACCCACCCTTCTTGGGCGTTCCACCCGAAACAAAGGGGTGGGGGGGTCTAGTGGATATCGTGGTATAGTGTCACACCCACCCACCACGAATGCCGTTCTCGCACCCCTCCTGTCACCGACAATACGGTCCGCAGTTCCGAACTGACTGGGCCGACCCGCCCCAAGTTCCCGTGCAACACGATTTTCCCCTCAGTTCGAACCGAAACACACCGGTTCCAGCACTGATCCAACGGTGGGTTCCGGCGGCCAAAAGGTCTGTAAACAGGCCATTGTGCCGGTGGTGACCCCTACTTCCGGTCCAGTGTCGGGGTCCGTCGGACCGAAATATTTAATATCTAATCAGCCACGGGTTCATGTGGTTCAACTGGACGCACCCGCCCGTGTGGAAACGCCCGGAAGGTGGCCGTAACACGCTCTTCACGTCCGAGCTAGCGGTTCGCAGGCGACACTCCACCTGAAACGGTGGGGTCACAGCTCCCGAGAATGACTGACACAAACGACGACCCGGAGGCGACTATCGACCCGGACGAGGACAGCGACACCTCGGCGGAACTTGGTTCGACAGACGACCAGCCGTCGCCCGACCTGGACGACGTCGTTCTGGACAATCTCGACACTGGCACGGGTGAGGCCTCCGACGAGGCCTCCCGAGGGCTGTTCGACGACCTGCTGGAAGGCGAGCCCATCTTCGAGAACAAGGAGGTGTTGCGACCGTCCTACACGCCCCACAAGCTCCCCCATCGCGAGGAACAGATAAACAACATGGCGACCATCCTCGTCACCGCCCTGCGCGGGGATACGCCGTCGAATATCCTCATCTACGGGAAGACCGGGACGGGCAAGACCGCGAGCGCGAAGTTCGTCAGCGAAGAACTGGAGACCACCTCCCAGAAGTACGAGGTCCCCTGTGAGGTCGAGTATATCAACTGCGAGGTGACCGACACCCAGTACCGGGTGCTGGCCCAGCTCGCGAACAAGTTCATCAACAAGAACGTCGACGTCATCGACGAGCGCATCGCGGAACTGGAAGACCTCCAGGCCCGTGCACGCGAAGACACGAGCGAACTCGACGACAGCGACTACGACTCCCTGGCAGCACTCGAAGACGCCATCGACGACCTCGAAGCCGACAAGGAGGAGTTCGAGGAGGTGCCGATGACGGGGTGGCCGACCGACCGCGTCTACAGCTCCTTCTTCGACGCCGTCGACTACCACGAACGGGTCGTCGTCATCATGCTCGACGAGATAGACAAGTTAGTCGAGAAATCCGGCGACGACACCCTCTACAATCTCTCGCGGATGAACTCCGAACTGGAGAACTCCCGTGTTTCCATCATGGGCATCTCGAACGACCTGAAGTTCACCGACTTCCTGGACCCGCGGGTCAAGTCCAGCCTCGGCGAGGAGGAGATTGTCTTCCCGCCCTACGACGCCAACCAGTTGCGGGACATCCTCCAGGCCCGCGCCGACGTGGCGTTCAAGGGTAACGCACTCACCGACGACGTCATCCCGCTGTGTGCAGCCTTCGCCGCACAGGAACACGGAGACGCCCGCCGGGCGCTGGACCTCCTCAGAACTGCCGGCGAACTCGCCGAGCGCGACCAGATAGACAACGTCGAGGAGGACCACGTCCGACAGGCCCAGGAGAAGATAGAGCTCGACCGCGTGGTCGAGGTGGTCCGCACCCTGCCCACGCAGTCGAAAATCGTCCTCTTTGCCATCATCCTGCTCGAGAAGAACGGCGTCCACAACATCAACACTGGCGAGGTGTTCAACATCTACAAGAACCTCTGTGCGGAGATCGACGCCGACGTCCTCACACAGCGCCGGGTGACCGACCTCATCTCCGAGCTGGATATGCTGGGCATCGTCAACGCCGTCGTCGTCTCGAAGGGCCGCTACGGCCGGACCAAGGAGATCTCCCTGTCGGTCCCGACCGAGGAGACCGAAGCCGTCCTGCTCAGTGATTCCCGGCTGGGCGATATCGACGACGTCCAGCCGTTCGTCCAGGCTCGCTTCGACAACTGACGCCACCTGCCCCGCGTCGAGTCGCTACGCCGCCTGATTCCAGCCCAGTCGAATCTCGCCCAGCAGCGGGACCCGGTACTCGGCGGTGCCGATGACCCACTCGGGCTCGACCGGCTCGCTGATGGGCTCGCTTCCGACCTGGTCGTACTGATTGTTGTTGTCGCCTTTGGTGATGAAGCCGCCACCGTCCTCTGCCGGGCAGTTAGCCAGCTCCTCGCAGTTGTCGGCCCCGCCGAGATGGTCGGGATCTGCCCGGCTGTACCAGTTCTCGCCGTCCTCGACGTAGAACATCGCCCGGTGAATAATGGGTGTTCGTCTGTCGCTTCCATCGGGTTGGAATACGATGACGTCACCGGGGCGCTGGAACTTCGTGTAGCCGTTGGCGTCTGCCGCGGTCACGACACCGTATCTATCGTTCGCCCCGGCGAAGCGCTCTTCCTCCATGACGAACACGAGGTCGCCCTTCTGTATCTGTGGGTCCATGCTCGGGCTCTCGATAGCCACGAGTGGCGGCCAGACGCCACTGACGGTAAAGAGCAGGAGTCCGACCAGGATGACGGCGCCGGCGCTTCCGACGATGTCCAGCCCGTACTGGACGAACTGTGGCGGCTCGTCATCACTGGAAGGTGGCCCGTCGTCACCGGACATTCGTACACCGACTACCGCGAGGCGAGCAATCAACGTTCCGTTGTGGCTACACCCGAACTCACCCGGGTCCCGACAGCCGGACCCACCCCAGTCCGGGGGCCCGAAGCTCGGCGGTCCCGATGACCCATCGGGGTCGGACCACGGTACTCTTGATCGGCTGAACCTGGTCGTACCTCCCGTTGGCGTCCCCTTTCGTGATGAACCCCTCGTGTTTTGCCGGGCAGTTGGTCAGTTCCTCGCAGTTTTCGGCGTCGCCGATGTACTCCGGGTCGGCACGGCTGTACCACTTCTCCCCCGCCTCGACGTAGAACATCGCCCGGTGGATGATGGGTGTCCGCTGGTCGCTCCCGTTGGGAGCGAACACGATGACGTCTCCGGGTCGTCCGAAGCGATTATAGCCGGACGACTCGGCTGTCGCTGCGGTGACCACGCCATCTCTGGCGCCCGGACCCGCAAAGCGCTCTTCTGCCATCACGAACACCATATCCCCCCGTTCCATCTGTGGCTCCATACTCCCGCTCTCGATGGCGACCAGTGGCGGCCAGATTCCGCTGACCGCCAGGACCAACAGCCCGACGAGGAAGACTGTCCCAGCGCTGCCGAGGATGTCCAGCCCGTACTGGACGGACTGTGGCGGCTCGCCGTCACTCGACGCCGACTCATCGGCACCATTCATTCGTGCGTGCGTACCGGGAGACGAACAATCAAAATTCCGCTGTGGCAACCAGTTACCGTCCGCTAGCCTTTTGCGGACCGGCGCGTTGAGAGATACTGTGCCACTCTCGACGCCGGCCCGTATCGTCAGCGAGCTGGCCAGCCGTGGTTACAACGCCGAACCGGCGGCAGTGACGCGTCTGGCCGGCGCGCCGGAGTCAGAGACCGCGCTCGAACGCGCACTGGAAACGATGCCCGACGACGCGCTAAAACTCACCGTCGACCACGTCGATTCGGTACTCGACCGGTCGGAATCGCGTGCCGCCGCCACGTCGACGCCGGGCCAGGACGCCGAGACCGGGGCGAGTGCAGTCACGTCGGCGACCGAACCCGAAGACCCCTCTGTTTCAACTGGAACGGAGCCGCCAAACTCGCCCGACGTGGGGGACGGTGTTCCAGTCGAAACGAAGGGGTCTCGCGACGTTGATATATCTAAGCGTGCCATCGAGGTCGCCAACGACATGACCGGCGACTCGACGGGCACCGGAGAGTACAACGACTTCGTGCAGGTGTTCCGGGACCGCTACGAGAAGCTCGCGAGCAAGCTGCGGGGACGGGTGAACCACCGCCCGACCGACGCCATCGAGAACATGGCCGGGGGAAGCGAGGCCGCCCTCATCGGGATGGTCTCCGATATCCGCTCGACCGCCAGCGGCCACTGGCTGGTCGAACTCGAAGACACCAACGGCACGTTCCCGTGTCTGGTGATGAAAGACCGCCCCATCGCCGACCTTGTCCAGCAGCTCCTGCTGGACGAGGTCATCGCTGTCGACGGAACCCTGGCCGACGATTCCGGAATTTTGTTCGTCGACTCGCTGCACTTCCCGGACATCCCCCGGACCCACAGCCCGTCGACGGCCGACCGACCGGTTCAGGCCGCGCTCATCTCCGACGTCCACGTCGGTAGCCAGGAGTTCATGGAAGACGCCTGGCACCGCTTTACCGACTGGCTCCACACCCCCGAAGCGGAACACGTCGAGTACCTGCTCATCGCCGGCGACATGGTCGAGGGCGTCGGCATCTACCCCGAACAGGACAAGGAGCTGGACATCATCGACATCTACGAGCAGTACGAGCAGTTCTCGGAGTATCTCAAGGAGGTCCCCGGCGACATGGAGATTCGCATGATTCCGGGCAACCACGACGCCGTCCGGCTGGCCGAGCCCCAGCCCGGCTTCGACGAGGAACTCCGGGATATCATGTCCGTCCACGACGCCAGCGTCCACTCGAACCCCGCCCTCGTGACGGTGGAGGGCGTCACCATCCTCATGTATCACGGCGTCTCGCTGGACGAGGTCATCGCGGAACTGCCCGACGAGGAGGCCAGCTACGAGGAGCCCCACAAGGCGATGTACCAGCTCCTGAAAAAGCGCCACGTCGCCCCGCAGTACGGCGGCCACACCCGTCTCGCACCCGAAGACAGGGACTATCTGGTGATGGAGGAGGTCCCCGACGTCTTCCACACCGGCCACGTCCACAAGCTGGGCTGGGGGAAGTACCACAACGTGCTGGCGCTGAATTCGGGCTGCTGGCAGGCCCAGACGGAGTTCCAGAAGTCCGTCAACATCGACCCCGACTCGGGCTACGCGCCCATCCTGGACCTGGACACGCTGGATATGACGGTCCGTAAATTCACCTGAACCTTTTTGCTGCGGGGGGTTCGCGATGCGAACCCCCGCTTGCAAAAACGTTCATGAAAAAGGCCGGAAGCGCGCCAGCGGCGCGCTTCCGGGGAACCGGCGGCGGAGCCGCCGGATGATTTTCTCGACAGCCTGCCCTCCCCCGTCTTCGCGGCACGGAGGCCGCTCACGGCCACTGTGTCGGCGCCGTGGACGACTCGCACCGCTGTCCTGCTTCCCCCGTCACCGACCCAGCCAACATTCACCGCTACCCCGGACCACCAGACTCGTTCGCCGCTCAATAGGGAATTAAGGGGTTCCCCGTCCAGTATCTCTCTGTATGAGCGACGACGACCACGGATTCGAGACAGACGCCCTGCACGTCGGCCAGGAAGAACCGGACAGCGAAGCCCGAGCGCGGGCCCCGCCTATCTACCAGACCACCTCCTACGTCTTTGAGGACGCCGAAGACGCCGCTGCCCAGTTTGCACTCGAAAAACCGGGCCACATCTACTCGCGGCTGATGAACCCCACCGTCGGGCAGCTCCAGGAGCGGCTGGCCACACTCGAAGGCGGGGTGGGTGCTGTCGCCACCGCGTCTGGGATGGCCTCGCTGAACCTCGCGACCTTCCTGCTCGCCGACGTCGGCGACAACGTCGTCACCGCCTCCTCACTCTACGGGGGCACGTACACCTACTACACCCATACTGCGCCACGCAACGGCGTCGAGACCCGCTTCGTCGACACGCTGGATTACGACGCCTACGCCGAGGCCATCGACGACGACACGGCCTACGTCCACTGCGAGACCATCGGTAATCCCGCCCTAGTGACTCCGGACCTCCAGCGGCTGGCCGACATCGCCCACGACCACGGCTGTCCGTTCTTCGTCGACAACACCTTCGCGACGCCGTACCTCTGTAACCCCCTCGAACACGGCGCGGACCTCGTCTGGAACTCCACGACGAAGTGGATACACGGCCACGGGACGACCGTGGGCGGTGTGCTAGTCGACGGGGGTTCGTTCCCCTGGGAGGAGCACGCCGAGAAGTACCCCGAAATCGCCGGCGACAACCCGGCCTACCACGGCGTCAACTTCCAGGAGCGCTTTGGCGACGCCGCCTTCACGTACGCCGCCATCGCCCGCGGGCTGCGTGACCTGGGCTGCCAGCAGTCCCCCTTCGACGCCTGGCAGACGATGCAGGGCCTGGAGACGCTCCCCGCCAGGATGGACCGCCACTGCGACAACGCCATGGCCGTCGCGGAGTTCCTCGACGACCACCCCGAGGTCTCCTGGGTCACCTACCCCGGCCTCTCCGACCACGAGACCCACGAGGCCGCAAGCGAGTATCTGGACGGCGGCTACGGCGGGATGATAACGTTCGGGCTGGAGGCGGGCTACGACGCCGCCCGCTCGACGGTGGAGTCGACCGAGATCGCGAGCCTGCTCGCCAACGTCGGCGACGCGAAGACGCTCATCATCCACCCCGCCAGCACGACTCACCAGCAACTTACCGACGAGGAGCAGGCCGCCGCCGGCGTCAGTGGCGACATGGTCCGGCTCTCCGTCGGGACGGAAGCCGTCGACGACATCATCGCCGACCTCGACCAGGCTATCGCCCAGTCGTCGTAACCGACGACCACATCCTGCTTTTCGAGACCTCACGAACTGACTGACCAATCTAACGGTCTTCGAGCC
This sequence comes from Haloarcula salinisoli, assembly GCF_019599405.1. Classification (NCBI taxonomy): domain Archaea; kingdom Methanobacteriati; phylum Methanobacteriota; class Halobacteria; order Halobacteriales; family Haloarculaceae; genus Haloarcula; species Haloarcula salinisoli. The sequence continues at coordinate 251,502 of NZ_RKLQ01000002.1, forward strand.
AATAGAGGATGTATTCTCTCACTTGGCCGAGTTCTATGTTTGCACGTGTATCTTTTTCGCTGATTCTGTGACAATCCAAAGAAAGAAGTCGGTACTGTCCTAACAGTGTCACACATCCACGGAGCTACCCCCATGCCCGTGCTCAAACGACTCACGGACGCGCTCGGCGGCCGGAACGAGTCCTACGTCTGTCGGTTCTGCCGGCTCACATTCGAACGGGAGCGACGCAACTGCCCGGCCTGTGGCTGTGGCACGATAGAACCGGACCGGTAAGGCCGTCGCCGGCGCTACAGCACGTCTCGCTCTTCGAGCAGCGTGTACAGCTCGTCCATCGTCGAGACGGTCACGTCACACGCGGGCTCGACGGCGGGTTTCGGCTCGAAGCCGACGGCCAGTCCGGCGACTTCGAGCATCGGGAGGTCGTTGGCGCCGTCGCCGATGGCGATGGTATCCGACCGGTCCTCGCCGACGATAGCCGTCGCGACTTCCAGGGCGTCGTCTTTGGTGCCCTCGATGAGCGGGCCTTCGACCGCGCCGGTCAGTGCGCCGTCCGCGACCGGCAGGCGGTTGGCGACGATGGCGTCGACCTCGACGCCCTCCGTTTCGAGTGCAGCTTCGACCCCGCGGTCGAACCCGCCGGTCAGAATCGAGACGTAGTGGCCGGCCTCCCGTAGCGCGGCGATGACCTCGGCCGCGCCGGGGCGCAGCTCGACCTCGTCGAAGGCCGCCTGTGCCTGCTCGTCGGGCAGGTCAGCGAGCAGTTCACAGCGCTGGCGAAGGCTCTCGGCGTATTCTATCTCGTTGTTCATCGCCCGCTCGGTGATATCGGCCATGTCCTGGGCGGTGCCGTTCTGGTTGCCCAGCAACACGGTCATCTCCGAGTCGGAGAGGGTCCCGTCGAAGTCGAAGGCGACTAGCATTGCGTGGTGGTTCTGGGCCAAACCTTTCAAACTATCCGGTTTCACCCGGGCGGCGAAAACCGATACACAGTGCTGTTGGAACGGACGTATCGGGGATAAAATGGGTGTGGTTGGCGAGACGTCGCTACGCCAATTCCAAACAGAAATAGGTTGTTCTCCAGAAGTCGCCGTGACACGACGCGTTTTCACGCTCTTCAAGTTCGAAATCGGGGCTCTCGTCCAGGGATTCGATATAGTGGTCTGACATCCCAATATGAAGGTTAGAAATAATAAATAATAAATGTAGTGGTAGAAGAAATTAAATCACTGCGCGACTGCGGCAGTCGCGGGGGTCGTGGATTAGTATCTCACTCGAAAACGCTTATTTTCCTATATCTGAAAATGAAATATATGTCTATTGTCGTCATCGGTCGGGCGGGGTTGGGTGAAATCCAGCTCCTCGAAGCAGCGCTCCGTGACCAGGGTGGTGACCCAATCGTCGTCGACATCTCCGAGTGGCCCGGCGGGGCTCCCATACGGCTCGACCCGGCGAGCGACGAGTTCGTCACGGACGCCCAGTTTTCCCTGGACGATGTCGGCAGCGTCTACGCCCACGCCCCCTCCCTGTTCCGACCAACAGATATCTGCTTCAAGAAACAGTTCGACGACCAGAACCCGTATTCGGCGTTGATACAGCTCAAGGAGTATCGCAGTCTCTTCGAAAGTCTCTGCCGGGTTTTCGAGTCGAACGGCGTTCCCGTGATTCCGAGCGAGTCCACCCACTACCTCCAGGAGCGAAAGCCCTGGCAGCTCCGCCAGTTCGAACAGCGGGACCTTCCGGTTCCAGATACGGTGTTTACCAACGACCCGTCGGTCGTCCGGGAGTTCTGTTCTGCACACGAGCGGGTACTGTTCAAACCAGTATCCCGCGGGGCGGAGCCAAACGTCGTGACCGAGGCGGACCTGGACCCCGAGAAGCTCGCTAACCTCGAGACTGCGCCGGTCCAGTTCCAGGCGTTCGTCCCCGGCGAGGACCTCCGGGTCTACGTTCTCGACGGCGCGGTTGTCGGTGCGACCAGATACGAGAGCGAGGCCTACTCGTTCAAGGTCGCGGACCGGCGCGGCGAGGAGGTCGAGCTGGTCCCGGCGACGCTCTCATCTGAGGTCCGCGAGACAGCACTGGCTGCCGCAGACGCGACCGGACTCACCTTCGGCGCCGTCGATATCCGCCGACGTCCCGATGGCGGGCACGCGCTCCTCGAGGTGAACCAGACCCCCGCGTTCGCCTACGCCGATGCCAACAGCGGCCAGTCTGTGAGCGATGCGCTGGCGAAGTACCTGACGACGACTGCCCACCAACCGTGACGCCCGAGACTGAGACCACGATTCCAGACGGCGAGTTCGGTTTCACCTGGGGAGCCACGGAGTCGCTCTGGTACCTGCTGGACAGTGATGGGGGACTTCGGGGCGTCTCGGAGGACGTCGTCACGATGCTCCGGGACTTGGCCACCGGCGAACTCTCAAGGGACGAACTGCCGGACAATGCGGCCACCGTCCTCGACCGCTTGATAGAGCAGGGGTACGTCCGCCAGAACGGCCCCGTCGAACGGGTGGTCACACCCGACGATATCCGATTCTGGCCACGGGCGGCGCTGTTCCTCGGTCTGGCCTCGGTACTGGTCACCGTCGCCGCGTCACAGATCGGCTCACTTCCGAACAGTGTGAGCGCACTGACCCCGTTCGATATCGTGACTGTCGTGGCCCTCACAATCGTCACGATACTCGTTCACGAGGGGGGCCACTACGTCGCGTCCCGGCCGTACTTCGACCCCTCGCTCCAGCTCTCGACGATGAACGGCATTATCCCGGTCTTGACCACGAAGACCCACGAGGCCTGGATACTTCCCCGTAATGTGCGGCGGTGGATCAGTCTGGCCGGGCCCTTCGTGGAGGTAAGCTTCATCCTGTCGGTCGTCGGCGCCACCGTCGGGGCGGCCGGCTGGACGCTCGGACTCCAGCTCTACGTCATCGGGTCGGTGTTCCGGATTGCCGGCAGTCTCTGTCCACTGTTCCACGGCGACGGCTACTGGCTGTTCGTGGACACGTTCGGACTCGTGAACGTCCGAAAACGTGGCCTGGAGGACTTCCGCGAACGGACGATTTCGGGGCCGTCGGCATACATCGTCGTCTCGTATGCGTTCGCCGGCATCCTCATCTCCGTCTCGTTGATTTCGATGCTCCTCAGGGGCCCGGTCGGTATCGCGGTGGCCGCCGTCTGGGGCCTGGTCGTCCTCTACGCGAAACGGGACCGCCTGCCAGGGGCACAGCTCGGGTGACCCGAAACAGGGACCTCACTCCGTTCGGTCCTGCGAACCGGTGGCGAAGCCACCGGACACGCAGCTACGGCTTCGGCGGTGGCCCGTCGTAGGCGCCCATATCCTGATAGAAGTTCAACAGCGCGAACTTCAACTTCTCGGGGCCGATGTCGACCATCTCCTTGCGCTCCTCGGGCGGGAACCGGCCGCGGACGGCGTAGTCGTGCATCTCCATCTCCGCCGCTTCGGTGTAGCGCTTATCCAGCAGGATGCGCGCGCCGAAGTCCTCTGGCGAGCGGACCACCCGGCCCAGGGCCTGTCTGGTCTTTCTGACAGTGGGAATCTCGACGGCGTAGCGCCAGCCGGCCTCGTCGTCCTTCGAGGCCTCCCGGTGGTCGCCCTCGCCCTCCCCGAACGCGGTCTGGTAGGCGTCCTGGACCGCTTCCATCCGGTCGTCCAGATGGGGATAGGGCACGCCCAGCACGACGACGGTCCGGGCGTCGTCGCCGTCGTAGCTCACGCCCTCGCCCAGCGTCCCCCACAGCGAGGTAAAGAGGACGGCGCCGTCGTCGTCGGTGAAAGCCTCCCGCAGGTCGCGGGCCTGTTTGCCCGGTTCGTCAAGATACCGGGTCCCGGAGACGGCCACCATCTGGTGGTAGCGCTCGGCCTCGCTGTAGGAGGGGCAGAAGACGAGCGTGTTTCCGGGGGTAAAGCGGATGATATCCTCCAGGGTTCGCGCTATCGTGCGCTGGGTCTCGGGGTCGTCCCGTTCGCTGGAAAACAGCGCCGGCCCGGAGACGGCGTAGGTCCGGCGCCGGTCTTCCGGAAACTGGTCGCCGTAGGCCATCGTCACCGGCTCGTCCAGGCCGACGACGTCCTCGGTCACGTCGAAGGGGCGGACGGTGGCGCTCATCAACACGGCGGCGTGCAGATCGTCGAACAGCTCGCGGGTCACCTGCTCCGGGATGCAGGTGTACAGCTCCGCGCGGCCGTAGACCTCGCTCGTGGACTCGTCCCGTCGGACGCTGACGACGGGGTACTGCCCGGTGGCGTCCGATTCGGAGAGCCAGTCGGCCAGAAAGCCCGCTGCCTGGAGCGTCTGGCACTCCTTGCGGGTGTCCAGTTCCCCCTCTTTGAACTGCTCCTCGTAGCGCTCGTCGAGTTCCCGACCGAGGTCCAGCGCCAGGTCGACCTCCTCGTGAAAGCCCGGCCCGCTGTAGGCCTGGAAGAACGAGAGGGTCAGATCGTCCTTCCGGTCGTCGTTCGCGATGGTGATGTCGTCCCAGTGCTCGTCGACGGCCTCGCGGTCGCCAAATCCAAACGAATCCTCGTAGGTCTCGACCAGCGCGTCCCGAAAGGTACCCAGCACGTTCGCGGCGTTCTCGGCTCGCGAGTCCTCGACGCCGGAGAGCTCCTCGATGGCCTGGTCTACGGTGTTCTCGGTCAGCGTACGGCGGGCGTGGTCGCGAGCGGCGGACTCGACGTTGTGGGCCTCGTCGAAGACGGCGATGATGTCCTCGGGGTCCCGGCCGATCCAGCGGAAGAACTGCTCGCGGATGGTCGGGTCCAGCAGGTGATGATAGTTACAGACGACGAGGTCGACGCCCTCCATCCCCTCCTTGAGGAGCTCGTACCCACACAGCCCCCGGTCGCCGGCGTACTCGTAGACGTCGTCGGGCGTGCGCACGTCGTCGTAGAGCCAGGCGTAGAACTCGCTGGTGTCGACGGTGAGGTTCCGGTAGTAGTGGTCACAGGTCGACCGTTCGCTCTCGAGTTCGTCCATCTCTTCCTGGAGGTCCCGCAGCTCCTCGACGACGGCGTTGCGGGCCTCCATCGCCTCGCTGTCACCGTCCTGGCCCGCCGCCAGTAGCTCCCCCTCGCGCTCTTCCAGCTGAGCGATGTCTTCCTCCACGTCGACGAGTTCCCGGGTCGTGTCCCGCAGGGCCTGGCACTCCTCGTAGTCCACGTCGATGTGACACATCGACCCCTTCCCCCGGAAGACGACCGCACGGAGCCGCTCCTGTTCGGTGATGGCGCGGGCGTCCTCGACGAACTGGCGCATCTGCTGGTGGACGTTGGTCGTGATGACGACGGTCTTGCCCGTCTCGCGGGCGTGTTCCAGCGCCGGGACCAGCGACGCGAGCGTCTTCCCCGTTCCGCAGGCCCCCTCGAAGAGCACGTCGTCGCCCTCCCCCAGCGCCTCGTAGATGGTGTCCATCGCCTCCCGCTGGTGGTCGTAGGGCTCCTCGAAGGGGAAAAAGCGTAGATAGCCGTCGTCTGTCGTCACTGGGGGGTAGTTGGCCGCTATCGGGCAAAAGGGTTCGGCCCTAGGAACAGTATGCGATACGTCTGATAGTGGTGCCGGGACCCCGAACCGCCAGAAAGCCCCCGACCGTTCGAGTGCCGATAGGCTCACTTCGCTCGCCTATCGAGGTTTCGTTCGCTTCGCTCACGAAACTGCCGGGGCTCGCTGCGCGCCTCGCTTCGCTCGGTGCTAGCGTCGCCCAGGCTACTCGAACGGTCGGCCCCTTTCAGTCCCACCCGCGGTGATTAGTCAATCGGCTACACGCACCCGTTCCTGGTCGGTCGCCGATACTCCCGGCAGTCACTTGCCTCAGCAGTCCTTCGTTGGGATATGCATCGCTCGCTCGCCGTCGTCACGCTCGTCGTGCTGGCGGGCTGTAGCGGTCTCGGACTCGGGGCAAGCGCCGACGAGCCGACGGTGACGCCGGTCCCCATCACCACGCCGGACGCCTCTGACGTCGACGTTCCCAGAGCCAACGGGAGCGTCGACATCGACCGGGTTCTCGCGCGCCACGACGCGGCCCTTTCGGACCGGAGCTTCCACCGCCGGGTCGTACGCGAGGGACCACAGAACACCAGGGACGTGTGGGTGGACCGCGAGCGCGGCGTCGTGCGGGTCCGGCGGACCCTCGGGCCGGTCGTCGACGACGCCATCCTGTTCGACGGCCGGCGCTACCGGGTGGCCAGCGACGACCCGGACCGGGCCTACACCAGCGAGCCGAGCAACGCCACGGTCCCGTACGTCCCCACCCGGTCCGGCGAGGCCCGCCTCGGACAGGTCCTGCTCGAGGACGGCTACCAGCGGGTCGACACGGTCCGTCGTGGCGGGCGAAACCTGGCGGTCGTCGCCGTCAACGCCACGGGACGGGGGTCCGGGGTGGACCCCTCGATTTCGGCCCAGTCGCGGCTCTACGTCGATAGCGAGGGCGTCATCAGGGAGGTCGACCACTGGGAGCGCCGGCCCGACGGGACCATCGTCTACCTTCGGATGGCGGTCACCACCGATACGGAGCGCGTGCCTGTCCCGTGGTGGGCCGAGGATATCGGAGTGTACGGGTAACCGTCGTCAGTGGTGGTCGTGGGCCGTCCCGTCGGCCGGAACGGAGTGGTCGGCGGTGTACGCACCTGGTGACTCCTCGAAGGTCCGTCGACACGTCGCCGAACAGAAGTGGTAGGTTTCGCCGTCGGCCGCCGCACTGGGTCCGTCATCGCCGACCCGCATCCCACAGACCGGGTCGCGGTACTGGCCGGGCGCGCCCAGCCCACGGCGGTAGACGTACAGCAGGAACCCGGAGAGCCCAAAGGCCAGCAGGTTCAGTACGAGCGTGTAATCGACCACGAAGAACTCCTGTTCGGTGGCCGTCTCGCCGCCGGCGAGGTCCGGGACGATGCCCAGCAGGTCGAACAGCTGTTCCATCAGGAACCCGGTAAACGCCATCGTCACGAAGAAGACGCCGAGGATGTACAGCATCACTTTCCAGCCGTAGTACTTCCGGTAGACGTTCAGGACTGGAATCGTGATGAGGTCGGCGTAGACGAACGCGATGACGCCGGCGAAGCTGACACCGCCGCCCCAGAGTGCGACGGCGAACGGGACGTTGCCCATGCTGCCGACGAAGCTCACCACGGCGATAGCAACCCCCATCACGGCGTTCTCGGCACTCACGAGGACCCCGTCGCCGCCGAGGAACAGGCTGTTCCACACCCACTGTGGGACGAAGACGATGACGAACCCGGATATCAGGAAGCCGGCGACGACGTCCGTCCAGAGCATCGACCACTCCTTGCGGTACTGGTTCGCGACTTTGTACCAGCCGCCCCACGAGCGCAGTTCCTCGCGCCAGCTTCCCCGCCCCGCGACCGCCTGCTCGTAGGTCTCCAGACAGCCCGGCGAACAGAATTTGAGCGTCTCCCCACCGTCCGTGACGACGGTGTACTCGTCTTTGCCCTCCATCCCACAGGTCGGGTCCTCCGTGGTGCCGGCCTCGCGGTCGCGTTCGGCCAGCTCCTCGCGAACCCGCTCGAAGAGCGTCTCGGGCAGCGTCAGGTGGACCAGCAGCGCCATCACGGCGATGAGTATCAGTCCACCGAGCAGTTCGGCCAGCAGGAACTCCCAGCCCAGCAGGACGAGTATCATCAGCCCCAGTTCGACGATGAGGTTGGTCGACGCGAACATAAAGGCGAGGAACGGGACGACGTGGGCCCCCTTCTTGAACAGTCCCTTGCCGATGGCGACGGCGCCGAAGCTACAGCCGCTGCTGGCCGCGCCGAACAGCGTCGCTCGCGTGACGCCCCGAACGTCGCCGCGGCCGAGGAGCTGGGCCATCCGTTCTTTCGAGACGTACACCTGAACGAGGCTGGTGATGACAAGTCCCATGATGATGGCCCAGGCCGCCGTCCAGAGGAAGCCGACGCCGATGCGGAGCGCTTCGAGCACGCTGTCGATGAGTATCATCTGCATCCCGATTCACCGGCCTAGGGCTCCCCGCGCTGCAGCGTCTGCCGCCGCCGTTCGAACTCTTCGTCGTCGATGTCGCCCCGGGCGTACCGCTCTCGGAGCGCCGACATCGCGTCGTCGCTGCCGCCGCCGTTGCTGGCCCCGTCTGCACTCCTGTAGAGGGCGTAGGCGGCGACGCCGCCGAGCAGGAGGAGCGCGGGCCACAGGAGCCAGACGCCCCAGCCCATGCCCCAGCCCATCCCGCCGTGGGTCCCCATCCAGCCGTCGTGGTGGTGCCTGCCGTCGTCACCGGAGTGGGCGGCGGCCGGACCGGTGGCCGCGAGCACGACGACCAGCGCGACGAGCGCGAGCCGGACGATACGACCGAGCGCCGCTCCCGAACTGTCGTTCATACTAGTGGATACACGGTGCTCGTTCACCACTGTTGTCGTTCAGAATCGAAAGGTCACCGGCGGCAAAACTGTGGGTTCAAAACCGTCGTGCGGACCGCTCGTTTCAGGCCGCTTCCGGGACCGCTTCGGGCTCGATGTACACCTTGCGGATGTCGCCGTTGGTGGCTTTCAGTTCGTCCTCGATAGCCGTAATCGCGTCGTCCATCGCCTCGGTCTCGAGGCCGTCACGGAAGGCGATATCCGCGGAGACGATGACTTCGTTGGGACCGAAATACACCGTCCGGAAGTCGACGATGGATTCGACGTGCTCGTTACTGGTGATGACGTCACGCAGTCGCTTGCCCTCGTCTGCGGGGAGGCTCTCGCCCAGCAGGAGCCGCTTGTTCTCCCAGGCCAGCGCCAGGGCAAAGCCCATCAGCATGATACCGATGAGCACCGCCGAAATCTGGTCGTAGACGGGGTTGTCGGTCAGCTGTGCGAGGACGAGCCCCACGAGCGCGATGACGATACCCAGCAGCGCGATGGTGTCCTCGGTCAGTGCGGTCAGCGTCGTCACGTCGCTGGTCTTGCGGAACGCCTCCCGGTAACTGTCCCAGTCGTTGCGTTTCATCTGCCGTTGCATCTCCGCGCGGGCCTTGTACAGCGCCCACGTCTCGAAGGCAAAGGCGCCCAGCAGGACCGTGTAGTTCACCCATACCGGGTCGAGCCACGCCGGCGGCGTGTACTGGATAAAGAGGAAGTCGATGCCGCCGCTGCCCCCGCCGTGGCCGCCGTGGCTGGTAATCTCGCTGTAGCCGTGTTTCAGGCTCTCCCAGCCCGCGATACCGAACAGGAACACCGAGACCAGAAAGCTGTAGAAGAACTGTGATTTGCCGTAACCGAAGGGGTGCTGTCGGGTGGCTTTCCGCTCGGAGTAGCGGATACCGATGAGGAGGAACACCTGGTTGCCAGTGTCGGAGAGAGAGTGGTAGGTCTCCGACAGCATCGCTGCGCTCCCGGTCAACAGGAAGCCGAAGAACTTCAGGATAGCAATGGCTCCGTTGGCGACCAGGGCGGCTAAGACGACTGATTTGCTGCCTGCCATTATCACCCCCTCACGATGCCGGGTGAAAGTGGTTCTGGATTTATATCTGGAGCAGAAAGGAAGCGTATGCTCACCGTCATCTCCGATACGCACGGCACCGACTCCCACCGACTGACTGGCCAGACCCTCGATGCGGTCCGGGCCGCCGACCACGTGGTCCACGCCGGGGATTTCACGACCGAAGCCGTCTACGACGCTATCCAGGCTGAGGCCGCCGGGCTGACTGCGGTCGCCGGCAACAACGAGCGGCCGGCGCTGCGGGAACGCCTGCCTGCCGAGGCGACCGTCGAGTGGGCCGGCCACCGTCTCCTGGTCGTCCACGGCCACCGCCACTCCGACACCGCCCTGGCCATGCTCGCCCGTCAGGAGGACGCGGATATCGTCGTCGTCGGCCACTCCCATCGGCCCGAACTCGGCGAGCTGGACGGTCGGTTGCTCGTCAATCCGGGGAGCTACGCCGACCCGCGCCGCTACCGCCCGGCCCACGCCGAACTCGACGTCGACGAGGGGGCGCTTCGGGTCCGCCTGCGTTCGCCCGACGGGGAAGTTTTCGAGACGGTCACGCGGCCACGGTGAGCCGACCCGATACGCGCCACGCCACCCCGAAACCTCTTTGTCCGGTGGCCGTCAACCGCCGGCTATGATAGAGGTCGGGCTGCTCACGTGGGTGCTTCTCGCGCTCGTCCTGGGCTTTTTCTTCTTCATGTACCTGATGGTCAGACGGTCCATCCTCGGGTTCAAAGAGGGGATGCAGGGCGGCCGCGAGAAGTAACCGTGCGCTCGCGGACTAGAACGTCAACGTCACCGACTGCGCCTCGGTAATCGTGACGGTCTTTTCTCTCGTCTCCCCTTCGTAGTCGGCGCTGAACGTCACCTCGCCGGTCAGTTCGATGGGGTCGCCGCTGACGACCGCATTCCCGCCCGTCACCCCGTCGTTCGTGTGCGAGATGAATACCTTCACCTGGTCTGTCAGGTCCTCGCCCTCCGCCGTCTCGACGGTCACGTCCACTTTGTAGGCCTCTGGCAAGCTAATTTCGCCCAGGTCGGTGTCCGATGTAAACGAGAGTTTGTCTATCACGTAGACGTCGGGCACCCCGTCGATCGAGTCACCGTAACCACTCTCGCGAACCACTGTGTAGTCGAGGCCCGAAGTGAGTTCCGCCGAGAACGTGCCGTCCTCCTCGGGTGAGACGATCTCCGGGTACTCGGGGATAGTCAGGAAGTCTATCTGCCCCGACGTCACCGGTGACCCCGACGGTCCGACCAGCGACCCGGAGACGGTAACCGACTCGTCCTCAGAGGGCGTCTCCGTCTCGGAGGGCGTCTCCGTCTCGGAGGGCGTCTCCCCCGGCGTGTCGGTTCCGCCCATCGATTCTGGCTCTGTCTCCTTGACCTGACTGTCAGTCTCTGGGTCACTCTCCTCGGTTCCCTCGCCATTGCTGCCACCGAAACACCCCGCCAGTCCGCCAACACCGGCGACGCCGGTGGCAGCGAGGAACTGACGACGCAACATTGTCTGCCTCTCCATATTCCTTCCTTCTGAGTCTGTAATAAAATTGTTCTGGTGAGCGGTTCAATTTGTGTGCCACTCCGCGACCAAATCTCTCTGCGGTCCCGAAAATGGTTTGGCCGCGACGCCGGAGTTGCAGGTATGGACCCGCGAATCCGCGAACACGCGTCCGTCATCGTCGACCACTCCATCGACCTCTCCGAGGGCGACGACCTCGTCATCGACGCCCATCCCGTCGCCGAGGACCTCGTCGTCGCGCTCCACGAACTCGCCGCCGACCGCGGTGCGAACCCGCTCGTCGTCCAGGACCGGCTGGGCGAGCGCTATCAACGGGCCTTCCTCCGGAACCGCGACGAGTTCGAAACGCCCGGCCACATGGAGGCGCTGTACGAGGCGATGGACTGCTATATCGCCATCCGAGCGAACGCGAACGTCACCGAGACCAGCGACGTCGACCCCGAGACCAACGCCGCCTACCAGCAGGCGATGCAACCGCTGCTCGCCGAGCGGCTGTCGAAGCCGTGGTGTCTCACCCAGTACCCGGCCGCGGCCAACGCCCAGCTTGCGGGGATGTCCACCGAGGCCTACGAAGACTTCGTCTGGGACGCCGTCAACAAGGACTGGGACGCCGTTCGGGAACACCAGTCACAGATGGTCGACATCTTAGACCCCGCAGACGAGGTCCGCATCGTCTCCGGCGAACGGACCGACGTGACGATGTCCGTCGCCGGCAACCCGACGCTCAACGACTACGGCGAGAAGAACCTCCCCGGCGGCGAGGTCTTCACCGCGCCCGTCGCCGACAGCGTCGAGGGCGAGGTCCTCTTCGACAAACCCCTCTACCACCAGGGCCGGGAGATTACCGACGTTTTCCTCCGGTTCGAGGGCGGCGACGTGGTCGAACACAGCGCCGGCAAGAACGAGGACTTGCTGTCGGAAGTCCTCTCGACCGACGAGGGCGCGAGCCGGCTGGGCGAGCTCGGCATCGGGATGAACCGCGACATCGACCGCTTTACCTACAACATGCTGTTCGACGAGAAGATGGGCGACACCGTTCACATGGCCGTCGGTCGCGCCTACGAGGAGACCGTCGGCGAGGACAACGAGCAGAACGACTCCGCGGTCCACGTCGACATGATCGTCGACATGAGCGAGGAGTCGTTCATCGAGGTGGACGGGGAGAAAGTGCAGGAGGATGGGACGTTCGTGTTCGAGGAGTAGCGAGGTCGCGAACAGCGAGGGACCGTCGGTCCCTCGGGCAGTCGGGCGGCAGCGCCGCCCGACGACGTAGTGAGCGACCTCGAACCGGAGCGGGGAGCGAAGCGACCCGCGGAGGAGTAGCGAGAAAGCGACCGCAGGGAGCTTTCTCGGATTGCGAGCGGGGAACGGCGTGACCCGCGAGCAGTAGCGAGGTCGACCAACGGGAGACCTCGAACCGTAACGGCGAACGCAGTGAGCCGTGGAGGAGTAGTCCGTCTTCGCCACTGTCTGTGTGCGTTTTGAAGAAATGTCGAACCGCGCTATCGAGCGGATACTTATCGCTAGTGGACAAACAAAAAATTACTTTATATCTTCGATAATAATAGGCGGGCATGGACCGGTCCTTCGATGGATTTTCCCGCCGTGAGGCACTCGGGGTGTTCTCGGGTGCGTTAACTGTGGGGATTAGCGGCTGTAGCGACCTGGGGAGCGAGGAGACGCCAGCGACGACGTCGGCGGCGGCGACGCCGGAACAGACGGCCACGCCGACAGCGCCGATGGACAAACCCACCATCGAACGCCAGACGGTTCTCCGGGACAAGGCCGCGATTCCGAATATCCGGTGGACGGTCTCCGGCACGATCGAGTGGCCGGAGGCCGAGTACTACGACCGGGTCCAGGAGCCGCTTCTCGGGACGTGGGAGCGAGAGGGTACGGAACTCCAGTTCAACGACGACCTGACGTTTTCGTACCGTGAGTCCGGTCAAGAGGCCACCGGAACGTACGAGACGTACCCGCCCGAGCAGCTTCTTCGGGTCACATATTCTGACGGAAGCGAGTACGAACGGCGCTACGAGATCGACACGGATGGGGGAACGCCTGTTCTCGAGCTCTCGGAGCCAGACGGATCAGGGACCGAACAGTTAGAGCAAACTGTCGACGGCGAGGACGGTCGTAGCTCAGTCGTCGAGATAATCAGGGATTACGGCGTGTACGCAGCCGAGGACGCCGAGACGAACTCCAGAGACCTCACCGCGGGAGCGACGGGGTCGGGGTTTATCGTCAGTCCGGACGGCTACGTCGTGACGAACGCTCACGTCGTCGGCACCGACAAAGACCCCGAGGAGCAGATTTACTACCAGCTCGCGGCCGAAACACGACAGGCCATACAGGGGGAACTGGCAGGCGACGACGACCTCAGCGAGAGCGAGCAACAGGAACTGACCGACATTTTCACGACCAAGTTAAACGATTACTACGCAGAGAAGTCCACTGTCGCCTCGGTCTCGACGAGCGTCGGCGTCCTCAGTGGCACCGCGACGCCGGACGAGGAGTTCAGCGCCAAGAGCTGGTCGGCGTCCGTCGAGACGACCGGCTCTGTCTACGAAGAGGTCGACGGCGAGACGACGTGGGGCCGGGACATCGCCGTTCTCAAAGTCGACGTGGACCACCCGCTCCCGACCGTCCGGCTGGGCGACTCTACCGGACTCGGAACCGGCGCGGACCTGTTCGTCATCGGCTATCCGACTATCGGCATCGAGTCCCTGTTCACGGACCGCAATACAACGCTGGAGCCGTCTCTGTTCTCCGGTGTCGTCAGTGCACGGCGAACGCTGAAATCCGACGTGGAGACGATTCAGACCGACGCCGCGATCAACAGCGGCAACAGCGGCGGTCCGGTGTACAACAGCGACGGGGAAGTCGTCGGCGTCGCGACGTTCGGGCCCGCGGACTCCAGCATCGAAGATACGGGCTTTGCCCTCCCCATCGAAACCGCGACGGAATTCCTCGAAGAACTCGGTGTCGAGCCCGAACAGAGCGAGCTCTCGACGACCTACCAGGAGGGGTTGAACGCGCTGTGGCGAGACGACTGCGAGACGGTCGACGAGAAGATGAACGACGTGCTGGATATGTGGTCGGACCACCCGTACGCCGAGGATATCAAAGGCGAGTGCTGAGTCGTCGTCGCTGAACCGCCGGATTTCCGGTGGACGGACTGATACGGCCAGACGACACGCGAGAGTCTGGACGCGCTACTTATCCCCGTCTGTGCCCTACATGTCGTATGGCTGACCAACCTTCGCTCCTCGTCCGCGCCGTCTGGTTCCTCCTCGTGGGCTGGTGGCTCACCGGCCTCTGGCTCTCCGTCGCCTGGCTGTTGAACGTCACCATCATCGGCATTCCGCTGGGTATCAAGATGATAAACTGGGTCCCGTACGTCCTCTCGCTGAAGAAACGCGAGCGGTACGTCGAGGCAGGCGCCGGCAAATCACAGTACTCCATCCCGGTCCGGGCCGTGTGGTTCCTCCTGGTCGGCTGGTGGGCCAGCGGCGTCTGGACCGGTGTCGCCTACACGCTGACGCTCTCTATCGTCGGCATCCCGCTTGCCGTGTGGATGTACGGCAAGCTCCCCTTCGTGGTGTCGCTGTACAACTACTGAGACTGGTCGGTCGAACGCTCGCCGTCCCGAACCGCCGTCCCGTACGCGATACCGGCTGCCGTCGCAATGATTGGGAGGGCAAGCAGCATATCGATTCCCAGCGGGCTGTACGACGCGATACCTGGCATCGTTCCCGAGAGGGAATACACCGGCCCGACCGGCAGGACACCGACGGCGGAGAGTCCGAGCAGGCCGGTCGTCCCCGTCGTCGAGAGCGGGTACCGGCTTCCGGCCCATGCCAGCCCACCCAGCCCCGCGACGAAGGTCACAGCCGTCGCCATCGGCAGTAGCGACGCGGTCCCGACGAGTGCGAGCAGAAAGGCGAGATACACCATCGACCCGATACCCGCTGCATACCCCATTCGCACCACCAGTGGCCCGTTCGTCTGTTCGGCATCGTCGGCCGTGGTCCCTGCCTGGTCTGTGGCCGCTGCCTGGTCTTCGCTCCCTCGGGACCGGCTCCGACCTGTACGGTTGCGTGTTCGCTCCCTGCGCCGGGCGGCGCTTCTGGACCCGCTTCCGCTGACACCATCGGCGGTCCACGAGGCACCGTGTCGACTCGTCGCGGACTCGTACTGCCATTCGCCGTCGGCTGCCCGCTCGTCTCGCTCGCGGTTCACCCACTGGTCGGCCTGTCCTGGTGTCGACCGCGAGCGCTCGGACCACTGTGAGTCGGACTCGCTTGCACGTGCCGTCTGCTCGGTACGGGACCGTCGGTCGGTTTGCCCCCGACCCGCGTCGGCCCAGTCGGGCCGCTGTCGCTGCCGCCGCTGTCCGGAGTCCCCAGAGCCCGCCCGGTCGCCGGTTCTCTCTCGCTGTCGGAACTGTTCGAGGGTCTCTTTCGCTTCCTGGACCTTGCGGAACTTGCCTGCCGCCTCCGGGTCGTCGGTCACGTCGGGGTGGTGCGTTTTCACCTTCTGCCGATACGCCGCTTCCAGTTCCTCGTCGCCGTCGGAAATCGACACCCCGAGAATCTCACGGGCCCGGTCCGTATCCATCTAGAATCGCTCCATCGTGCGGACGCAGATCGCCCCAGCCAGACCGAAACCGCTCGCTATCATTGCTCCCATGCCGAGTATCCGTCCGTTCTGGATACTGGTAAGAGGGACCTGACTTATAAAATTTTTCGAGAAAAATATAAAATTAACTATCGGTATCTGTGTCCGCCGCCGCATCTCGACAGGTGACAGCGGAAGATACCGACGGCCCTCGACGCCGACGGATTCTCCACGGTGGAGGCCTATGGTAGCCCATGGCACTCGGCCAGCTCGAACTCGCTTTGCGCGTCCTCGCGGGCCTGTTCGTCATCGTCGCGCCGACGCTGCTCTTTCTCGGCCTCTGGCGCGGCCTGCAGTCGATGCAGGACGACGCGCTCGTCCGGCGGGTCAGAGAGCGCGCCGAGGCCGACGACGCCTCGGGACTCTCGCTCAGCCCCACGGCCTCGCCGGACTCGCCGGTCGTGACCTGTCCGACCTGTGGCGCTGGTAACCGCGACGACACCGCCTACTGTCGACAGTGCCTCTGAACCTTTTTCTGCGTCGGGTTCGCGCAAAGCGCGAACCGCTCCTCGAAAAACGTTCGCGAAAAAGGCCGGTGGCTCACTCCGTTCGCCACCGGGGAAACGGCTCCCTTCGGTCGCCGTACACTCAGTCGTCCGCGGTCGCCCGGCTCCCGCCCGCCCCGCCCGACAGTGGCGTTCGCTCCACGACCGTCCCGTCGTAGGTCGGATACTGCTCGACGATTTCGCCTTTGGGCACGTCGCCCTCCTCGACCATCTCCTCTAAGAGCCACCAGGCGAGTTCGACGTGCTCGGACTTGGCGACGTAGAACTCCTCGGGGACGCCCAGTTCGTCGAGGCGGGCCTCGCTCACCCATGCCTTTCCATACACGAGCGTGCCGTCCTCGGTGACGTCGTCGAACTCCCGGCGGATGTTCTCGGCCATCCGCTTCAGTCGGGAGCGGTGCTGGGCGGCGTCTTTGAAGACGCTGGTACAGAAGTAGACCTTCTCGTGGTCACCCATCTGTTCGAGGATGTCGTGAGAGCCCTCGACGGCGCTCATGTGGTCTTCCTTGAGCTCGAACCCTTCCTCCTGCATCCGGCGGTAGTTGCCGTCGGACATCTCGAACTCGTTGATGTTACAGAAGTCCGCGGCGCCCTCGTCGAGGAACTCCAGGAACTCCGGTTCGGCGCGGATGCCGGGAATCTCGAAGGCCGGGGTGAGTCCTTCCTCGCGGGCGATGTAGAGAATCTCCTCCCACTCGGTGCCGTGCATATCGCCCCACAGCTCCAGTGGCGGGTGGAAGCGAATCTCGTCCAGGCCCGCCTCGCTGAGCCGGCGCATATTCTCGCGACCGCCGGTGATACCGGTGTAGAGGTGCGTGTGGTGGTCCTCGCCGAACTCGTCTTTGAGCAGTTCCAGATAGTGACAGGTCCGGTCGAGTACCTCCTGTGGTTCGCCGCCCGTAATCGAGGTGCCCAGCGCGCTCATGCGCTTTGCCTCCTCGATGACGTCGCTGTCGTCCTCGATGGGACGCTCGTTGGCGTACATCTGGGTGACGTTCTTGCGGTTCTCCCCGAGAGGGCAGTAGAAACAGTCCCGCTGGTCGCAGTAGCCGTAGACAAAGAGTACCATCTTGCCGCCTTTGGCGCACTGCTCGCAGCCCTCGGAGATCATTGAGTACCAATCCTTGCTCGTGGAGTGACAAAAAGCGTGCGAAACTGGCCGCACGGATGGCGTCGCTCAAACCGGGGTTTGAGCGAACGTCGCCTATAGGGTCCGCACCCGTGTCGGCCCACGTATGGTCGACGGTAACTCCCGACGCTCGTACATCAAACTGCTCGCGGCGGGCGCTGGAACCGCGCTGGCGGGCTGTTCGTCGCTGGGCTCGCCGGGCGAGCGGGACGACCCGACGCCCGGCACGACGACCGAGACGCCGACGCCCAGCGACCCGTCGGTAGAGAAAATCGACGACTGGCAGTACGAGCCGGGCGAGACGGACGGTGGCTACTCCCAGTCGTCGGGTGGCAGCCAGGCTCGACACCGAACTCGAGACGATGGACACGATTCTGGAGACGGCCGCGGACCCGTCGAGCGAGACGGACGACGGGAGCTGACCGCACGTCGCCGCCGGGCTTATGCCGCCGCCACGACCAGTAAGCGTATGGCCGGGCCGCGGCGGGACGCCACCGGACCCCCGGTCGGCCGACCCGGGCCACGTCAGATAGGCACGCCGTTGATACGTGTCAGATTCCAATATGGACTATGGACGACGAGGAGGCAGACCCGGTCGGCGGGTCGCTCCCGATGGGTGACTCACTCGACGAGCGGGTCCTGGCGGCCAGCGAAGAACTCATCCGCTACGTCGAGGTCATCGCCGCGCTGGTCATCGTGTTACTGTTCGCCATCGGCGTGTTCGACCTCGGGCTCCAGATATTCAACAGCGCACTCAGCGGCCGCATCACCGACCCGCTGGTCGTGGTCGGCTTCATCGACACCGCCCTCCTCCTCTTTATCATCGTCGAGGTGTACCAGACCGTCGTCGCCTACACGCAGGAGAGCGAGACCCGCCGCATCGTCCGGCTGGTCATCTACACGGGCGTCATCGCGATGGTCCGGAAAGCCATCATCTTCCGGACGGGCGAGTACGCCGACGAGGAGGCGGCGCTGATGGCCGCCGGCTCGTACACGCTCATCATCATCGGGCTCGCCGTGTTGCTCGTCGTGGAACGTCGCACCACGTAGGGTGGCAATCTTTGCCACGCCCGAAGACAATTAAAGGCCGCTGGCATACCACCGACCAATGCTGCTGGTGCTGTGCGTGGACCTGGACGACGACCTCGGGCGCAAGACCGACGTCGAGACGCCCGTCGTCGGCCGCGACAACGTCGTCGACGCAGCCGTCGCGCTGGCCAGCGCGGACCCGGAGGACTCCGACGTCAACGTCCTCTTCGAGGGGGTCCACATCGCCGACGAGATCGACGACGAGCCCGTCGAGGTCGCGGCGGTCACGGGCGTCGACGCCGGCGACGTGGCCGCCAACCGCGCCGTCGGCGAGGAGGTCGACACCGTCCTCGCATCCCTCGCGGCCAACGAGGACGTCCGGGCCATCGTCGTGACCGACGGCGCCCAGGACGAGTCCGTCGTACCGGTCATCCGCTCGCGCATCCGCATCGACGGGGTCCGCCGCGTCGTCGTCCGGCAGGCACAGGACCTCGAATCGATGTACTACACTATCAAGCAGGTGCTCAACGACCCCGAGACGCGGGGGACTATTCTCGTCCCGCTCGGCATCCTCCTGCTCATCTACCCGATGACAATCGCCGTCGAGTCCCTGGGCTATCCAGGGTCGGCGCTTGGCATCATTTCGGGCCTGCTGGGACTCTACGTGCTGGGGCGTGGGCTCGGCGTCGAGCGCATCCTCGACGAGGCCGTCGACCGCGCGACCTCCGGCTTCTACGGCGGCCGCATCACCATCATCACCTACGTCGTCGCCGCGGCCCTGCTGGCCATCGGCGGGCTCAGCGGCGTCACCGCCTACGAGAACCAGCCCAAACCCCTCTCGGCCGTCGAGGTGCTCGCAGCGCTGGTCAACGGCGCAGTCCAGTGGTTCGCCGCCGCCGGCATCACCTCCAGCCTGGGCCGGGTAACCGACGAGTACCTCAACGGGAGCTTCGAGTGGCGCTACCTCAACGCGCCCTTCTACGTACTGGCCATCGGCGGCGTCCTCCACGGACTCAGCGCCTTCTTCCTCGGTAGTCGCACCCTGGAGTATCTCGCCGTCGTCCTCACCGGCGGGACGCTGCTGGGACTGGCGAGCACACTCGCCTTCGCCATCGCCGAGTCTCGCCTGAACGCCGCCGAGCGCCACAACCAAGGCCCTGGCGGCCCCTCCTCGGAGTAATGTACGTCTCCCGCGCCGTGAAAAGTATCCGCGAGGACCCCATCGAGGGCGAATCGGTCGGACTCGCGCTGACGACGGCTGACGACGCCGACCCGGACGCCGTCGCCGCGGCCGCCGAAGCCGCCGGCGGGACCGTCGAACGCCGCCTCCAGTTCGACGACCTCGCCGTCTCGGTGGCCCACGAGGCCGTCGCCGACGTCTGTGCCATCGACGGGCTCGACGCCGTCGAGACGACCGACGCCATCGCTATCACGACCGAAGCGGCGACCGACGAGGATGTCGAGTTCGACGGGTGACCCCACGGTCAGTTTCGTCGTGCCCGCCAGGAACGAGGCCGACTATCTCCCCGCGACGCTGTCCTCGATTCGGTCGACGGCGGCGTCGGTCGACCACGAGTGTCTCGTCGTCGACGGCGACAGCGACGACGACACCCGAGCTATCGCCAGTGACCACGGCGCTCGCGTCCTTACCTGCCCGGCCACGGGCCAGGGAGACGCCAGACACCGCGGCGCCCGCCACGCGAGCGGCCAGTGGCTCGCCTTTATCGACGCCGACACCCGCCTGCGACCCGACTACACCGAGGCGATGCTCTCCTTTGTCCGTGACCGGGACCTCGCCGGGGCCAACAGCCGCTGTCGCGTCACCGGCGGCTGGCGCACCGTTCCCTTCGAATGCCTCTTCAACCACGGGTTGCCCAGACTGTCGCCGCCGCCGTTCCCGGGGTTCAACGTCTTCGTCTCGCGGCCGGCGTACTTCGACGTGGGCGGGTTCGCGAGCGGCCCCAACGAGGACCTCACCTTCAGCCACCGGCTCGGCCGGGCCTACGCCACCGCGACCTGCCCCCGTGTCCTCGTCGAGACCTCCGGCCGGCGGATGACCGAGGACGGCATCCTCCGGACAGTCGGCTACTACACGAAACTCGAATATCGACGACTGCGCGCCGCCGAAAGCCGTAACTGACTCATAATACGTGCAGTATAATGTGCTATGAGCGCGCTCACCCATCCCGTCGTCGTCCTCGGGATGCTCTCGACAGCGCTCGCGTTGCTCATCGCGGGGGTGGCCTGGCAACAGCGAGCGACGCGGGGCGCACGGACCTACACGGTCCTGATGGTCACACTGGCCGTGTGGTCGACGCTATACGTCGGGCAGCTGCTCGTGCCGACGGTGGCCGGCAAGCGCCCGTGGTTCGTCGCTCGGCACGCGATGAGTCCGCTGTTCGCGATGGCGTTCTGGGTGTTCGCCGCCCAGTACACCGACCGCCGGGAACTGCTCGACCGCCGGCTACTGGCCCCCATCGTCGCCGTCGGCCTCGCCTTCGTCGGCCTGGTACTGGTAAATCCCGGCGAGCTGTACTGGTCGGCGCTCGCGCTCGACACGATGGGTGCGCTCTTCCTGCTCGAACTCACGCTCGGCCCGCTGTTCTGGCTCAACTGCGTCTACATCTTCGGGGTCGTCGGCGTCGCCCACGTCCTTATCGTCTCGACGTGGAAACGCACCTTCGCCAGCTATCGGCCACAGCTGCTCGTGTTGACGGTCGTCGGCTCCGTCGAGTTCGGCCTCTCCGTGCTCTTTCTCTCGGAACACACGACGCTGCTCCCGGCGCTGAACCCATGGCCCAACGTCCAGCTCATCACCTACGGCGCGACCATCGCCGCCATCCCCATCGGCTGGTCGTACGTCAACGACTTCTTCTTCGACATCCAGCCCCTGGCCCGCCAGGCCGTCATCGAGAGCATGGACGACGCCGTCTACATCGTCGACCGCGAGGGGACGATTCGGTACACGAACCCGCCGGGGAACCGACTCCTGGGCCGGTCCCCCGACGCCGACGCTCCGACCGAACCGGTCGAGACGGCCTTCGCCGCCCGGCCGACGCTGTTGTCCTGCTACGAGCAGTCCGTCGCCGGCACCCCGGTCGACGACGACACCATCCTCGCCTGCGAGATAGACGGCGAGCAGCGCTTCTACGACATCGGCGTCTCCACGATAGAAAACTCCACGGGGGAGGGCGCCGGCGTCGTCGTCGTCGGTCGCGACATCACCGAGGAACGTCGCCAGCGCGGCCAGCTCCAGGTTCGCACCGCCCAGCTCGAACGCCAGAACGAACGCTTAGACCAGTTCGGCCAGTTCGTCTCCCACGACCTGCGCAACCCAATCCAGGTCGCCTCGGGCTACGTCGAACTCGCCCGCGAGACGGAGGACCTCTCCCGGCTCGACGACGTCGACCGCGCCATCCGCCGGATGAGCGAGATGGTCGAGGAGCTGCGCGAACTGACTACCGTCGACCGCGACAGCCTCGACGCGGACCGCGTCAACGTCGCCCAGACCGCCCACACTGCCTGGGCCCACGTCGACACCGGCGACGCCGCTCTGCGGGTCTCCGAAAACGCCATCATCATCGCCGACCCCGACTACCTGCTCCACATCTTCGAGAACCTCTTTCGGAACTCGATGGAACACGGGCTCCCCGAGGAGACCGGCGCGGCGTTGGGCGACGGCGGCGGCCTCACCGTCACCGTCGGCCCGCTCGACGGCGGCTTCTTCATCGAAGACGACGGCGTCGGCATCCCCGAAGACGAACGCGACGCCGTCCTCGACCACGGCTACACCACCACCAACGAGGGCACCGGCCTCGGAATGTCTATCGTCCGCACCATCGCCGACGCCCACGAGTGGACCGTCTCTGTGACGGAGAGCGACGCCGGTGGGGCGCGGTTCGAGTTCCGGAACGTGGACCGGCCCGGGGAATGAGGCGTGTGAGTAGCGGTCAGGCACGTAGGCGTTGGTGCGTTGAGCCAGAAAGCCCCGCTAGCAACGACTGGAACCGACAGCGTGAACAGCCAGAAAGTCCCTGGAGACGCTTCTCGTCTCCCAACCCTCGCGGAGCCGGAGGCCCCGCTCAGTCCCACCCATGTCGGCTGGCCAAACAGCTACGGGTGGGACTGTCTGGCTGTATCTGATGTCTGCTACCACAGTGGGACCGCTCCCAGAGCGGCGCTGGAATATTAATGCCCGACGTAGCCGGCCGATTCGGACGGTTTTTGACGCTGCCCCGTTTTTGGCCCCGTGTGGGCACGTAGCTCAGCCCGGATAGAGCGTCGGACTTCTAATCCGACGGTCGTGGGTTCGAATCCCACCGTGCCCGTCGACCTTTTTCGTCGTCGCCCTTCCTCGCGAGCCTACGGCTCGCTGCGGGAGGGCTCCTCGAAAAACGTCGATGAAAAAGGCCGGCATCTCGCTTCGCTCGATGCCGGTGAACCGCGCTTACTTCGTTCGCGCGGACATCCCGCAATCTTGGGGATTCGGGTAATGGTGTGAGGACCCCGTCCAAACATCGATTGCTCTGGAAGGAAGAGCAGAATGTCGGCAGCTGGTTCGAGACACCCGAAACCCGCGAACTGAGCGACCCAGTATTTCCGACGCCGCTCGTCGATATTGTGATTCGGTGTCGTGAATTCCGTCGCGGATTACGATGTGCTTCGCTATCGATACC
Organism: Haloarcula salinisoli; assembly: GCF_019599405.1. Taxonomy (NCBI): domain Archaea; kingdom Methanobacteriati; phylum Methanobacteriota; class Halobacteria; order Halobacteriales; family Haloarculaceae; genus Haloarcula; species Haloarcula salinisoli. Next base: position 274,502 of record NZ_RKLQ01000002.1, read on the forward strand.
GATTGGTCTCGCAGCTGTTCAAGAATCCGGTCAGCTAGACATTGTTGCCAGCGGGTAGTCTTTCGTATAGAGGGTGCCCCAGCAAACACAGGCTCAGTCGAACCCGTATCGCTTGTGCGCGTCGTCGATAGCCAGTATTTCGATTACCCGGACCTCTTCTGCGGCCTCGAGAATATCGTAAAATGCCGTATGCGTTCGGCCGATATGCAACCGGTATAGCTCCTTGCCGTCGACGACGAGCTTCTCCCTGTCGCCGGACCCGGCGTCCGGCCTCGGGTAGGGGTCGTCGGCCAGTTTCTGAAGGTTGTCCTTGACGATTCGGGCGCTCTTCTCGTCTAACGCGGCGACGTACTCGCGGGCTTCCGCCGCGAGGAGGACCTCATAACTCATCGAGCGAGGTCAGCTCGTCGCTGTCTACCTCTCGCACCGTCTTCGCTCGTTCGGCCAGTTGTCGGCGCTGGTGTTCCTGTATCAACTCACCCAGCAGGTCGTCGTACGTCTCACCGGCCTCTTTCAGTTCGCTCAGCTCTTTCCACCGTTCCTCGGTGACTGGGATTCGCTTGGTTGCCTTCGACATGAGTGCCCCCTCGTGTGCAATCCTTACAATCGTTACAACAAAAACCTTCGGCGACACGGCTGTTTTTGGGTAGACTTCGGCACCGGCGAGACCCCAGTCGTGGTGCCAGAGACAGGAGAAACGCGCTCGACGACCCGAACCTCTAGTTCTCCGTCAGCCGACCCACGGCCTGGGACACTTCCTCTATCGTCGCGGCCTGTTCCTCGTTGGCGGCGGCGATCTGTTCGGCTTCGGCGGCGACGGTGTCGGCCTGTGCGACGAGTTCGTCCAGCATACTCGCGACTTCCTCGGTGCTTGCGGCCTGTTCGTCGGTGGCGTCGGAGACCTCGCGGATGCCCTGGGCGGTCTCCTGGACGGCGTCGGCGATGTCGTCGAGCAGCTCCATCGCTTCGGAGACGCGCTCGATGCCGGCCTCTATCTGTTCGGTCGTCTCGTCTAAGCTCTCGACGGTGTCCTCGGTGTCGGCCTCGATGGCGTGGACGAGCGTCTCTATCTCCTGGGCGCGCTCCTGTGAGTCGCCGGCCAGGGACTTGACCTCGTCGGCGACGACGGCGAAGCCGCTGCCGGCCTCACCGGCGCGAGCGGCTTCGATGGAGGCGTTCAGCGCGAGGATGTTGGTCTGTTCGGCGATGTCGTTGATGACCTCGACGACGGAATCGATTTCGCCGACCCGGTCCTGGAGTTCGTCCACGTCGTCTGAGACGTCGTCGACGGCGTCGCCGACGTCGTCCATCACGCCCATAGCGTCGTCGGCGGCCGACTGGCCGTCCTCGGCGAGGTCACGCGCCCGCTGACTGTTGCCCTCGACCTCGCTGGCGCTGGCGGCGACCTCCTCGACGGTGGCGCTCATGTTCGACACCTCGCTGGCGATGGACTGGATGCGCTCGGACTGTTCGCCGGTCAGGTCGGATATCTGCTGGGAGGACTGGGCGACGCCGTCGGAGGACTCCTTGAGCTCGGCCATCGGCGTTTCGAGGTCGTCCTCGACCTCCGCGGCGAGTTGCTCGCGCTGTTCGATCTCGTCCTGGAGCTTCTGGCTGTAGGAGTGGATGTACGTGTCCGCGACGACCTGCATGTCCAGATTGATGATTCGCAACACGGATATGATATCCTCGCGGAGGTCAGCAATCTCCTCGCCGACCACGCCCTGGACGGTATCGAGCACGTCTCCGTCCGACACATCCCCGCCGGCTGTGGCGGTGCCACCGTCCGTCGCGGCGTCTCCGAGCGAGGCCTGGAGTCGCTCGGTGATGCGTTCGCTCGCCCGCTCGGTCAGCAAGGGGAGGATGAGGTCGTAGTAGACCCCGTACTGGCCGATGTAGTGTTTCATCGGCATCTCGAGGATATCGTGCAGCTTGCCGATGCGGGCGCGGTTCTTGAAGTACTCCTCGCCGTACTCCCCGTCGCCCAGCGTGACGAAATACGCCTTCTGCGTTTCCTTCAGTGCGTCGACGGCTTTGGGTGACCGGCCGATTACCTCGACCGTCTGCTCGTACTGCGTGAGGTTCTCGTAGAACATCTCGCCGATCGACTCGGCGTTGTCTTCGAACAGCGGCCGGAGCGCCGCCAGTCGCTCCCGGTCGCTGTCGTCGAAGTTCACGAAGTCCTTCCGCCACTGAATCTCCGTCTGGTCCAGTCCGATCTCTCGGACGAGTGCGTCGACATCGACCTGGTCGTTCAGCCCGCCCTGGCCGAATTTGGAAGCGTAGTCCGCCATACGAGGACTGAGAGTAATCTATTACTTATACTTACAGCGGCAGTATTCACGTTTGATAGTGGTCTCACCGACAGCGGCGGGATGACCGGCCATCTCACTGGGGAACGCCGAGGGTGGTTCTGAGCGACTGCCCCCTGGGGTCCACCACAGCGTGGTGCCGGCCACTGACGCTGTCGACTGCCGACCGTCTCGGCGTCGTTTCCCGTCCCTTCTGGCAGGTCGCAAGCGTTTTGCCGGCGGCCACTGTACCCCGACTCATGCCCGACTGTCCGCTCGCCGACGACTGCCCAAGCTTCACAGAACGCATCGAGGGGATGGGCTGTACGCACTACGGCGACCGCGGGGGTGCCGAGTGGTGTAACCACTACAATCAGCCCATTTCGGACCTGAAGAGCCAGCCCGTCAAGCCGGGCCAGGAGGTCGTCGTCGAGGTAGACGACATCCACGAGAGCGGGGCCGGCGTCGGCCGGACCGAGGACGGCTTCATCGTCATGGTCGACGGCGTCCTGCCGCCGGCCAGGTCGAAAGTCCAGATTACAAAGGTCCGGTCGAACCACGCGCGAGCGGACGAACTCGAACGGCTCGAACTGGACGAGGACGACGAGGCCGACGAGGAAGCGGACGAGGGCGGCTATCAGGGCGACGACGAAGACGAGGAAGACGACGAGCGGCTGGGCAGCCGCGACAACTTCTGGGGCAGCTAGGGCACGGATTTTTTTCGGTCTCGCCCGAGGTACCGGGTATGGACCTCGAACTTGCTGGCAACGCTGTACTGTGTACGGCCGCGACGAGTGGACTGGGACGGGCGAGCGCCGAGCGGTTCGCTCGCGAGGGCTGTGACGTGGCCGTCTGTGGGACGACACCGGCCCACGTCGAGGAGACGCGGGCGGCGCTGGACGACATCGGCGACGGCGACGTCCTGGCCGTCGAGGCCGACATCACCGATCCCGACGAGGTCGAGGCGTTCGTCGAGGAGACCGTCGAGACCTTCGGCGGCCTGGACCACGTCGTCACGAGCGCGGGGGGGCCCGCACCGGGGCCGTTCATCGAGACGACCGAGCGCGAGTGGTACACCGCCTACGACCTGCTGGTGATGAGCGTCGTCTGGACGACCCGCCACGCCTACCCCTACCTCAAAGAGTCCGACGCCGGCACCATCGTCAACATCACCTCCCGGTCGGTCCAGGAGGTCATCGACGACCTCGTCCTCTCGAACTCGGTCCGACGGGCGGTCATCGGGCTGATGGAGACCCAGGCCCGCGAGTTTGCCCCCGAGGTCCGGGTCAACGCGGTGCTCCCCGGGGCCCACGAGACACCACGTATCGAGGAGCTCGTGGAGGCCGCCGTCGAACGCGGCGAGTACGACTCCTACGAGGAGGGGCTGGCGTCGTGGTCGGACGCGCCGCTGGGCCGGGTCGGACAGCCAGAGGAACTGGGCGACGTGGTGGCGTATCTGTCCTCGGCCCGGTCGTCGTATGTCACCGGCACCGCGCTCCCGGTCGATGGTGGGTCGATGCGGAGTTAGCGGGAAACCGAACAAAGTGAGGTTTCCCGAAACGGAACGGCGACCGGAGGGAGCCGTGGAGTTAGGGAGACATCTCCAAGCGACGCGGTGAGCGTAGCGACCGCGGAGCATAGCGGGAAACCAAGCGAAGCGAGGTTTTCCGAGCCGTTCAGCATCGAGGTGTCTCGCAGCGCGAGACACCTCGCTATTGAGGCGGCTGGAATCGGTCCCGAGGCGACCCGTTCCCGGTCGCGAGCTGCCACACCAGCACGCCGAGACAGACGAGCGCGACGGCGGCCGTGGCGATGTACCCGACGCTGTCGACGGCAAACAGCTGCTCGGGGAAAAGCGCGGCCAGGACGAGCAGGCCGACAGCGGAGAAGCCGACCAGCAGTGGCACGACGGTGAGCCAGAACTGCCGGAGAACGCCGCTCATACCCCTCCTGTCGAGGCCGGTTGGTATGACCGTTTTGTCCGATTGACTGTCACCACGTCTCGATGGTGCCGTCGTCGATGTCCTCGACACAGCCCTGGCAGTCGGGGTGGTCGGGGTCGAAACACTCCGGCCGGGCCGCCTCGTCCAGCGAGACGGCGCGGCGGTCGGCGTGGCGACGACAGACGATTCTGGCGCGACCGTCGTCATCGCGTGGGAGCCCGGCCATCGCGGCTCGCTTCCCGTCGCTGTAGGCGCGTTTGGCCTCGGAGAGCTGGTTTCCGACCGACCGGATGGTTCCGCTGATAAAACGCTCCAGCCGGGCGTCGTCGTCGGCCATACCTACGCTATCGGCCGACGCCAAATCAATCTTCCCGACGGGCCAAGTGGGACCCAGGTGACCGTCCCGGACTTTCACTTTCACTACGCCAGACGAGACTTTATAACCGAACGCGACCAACCGTCGATTGTCTCCCACCGAAAAACAAAGCGGAGACAGTGAAAGCCAATGTCAGAGACAGATTTGCGTACCCACGCTGAAGAGATACACGAGCAGTTTTCCGACCAGCTCGACATCGACGTCGACGACGTCTTCGAGCGCCTCGACACGCTGGTCAACGAGTACAAGGTGCCCGCGACCGAGGCCCGCCGGAGCGTCGTCAACACGTACCTTGACGAGGCCGGGATGGAGCGCGACCAGCTCGGCGGCGGTGGCGGCGGCAACGAACAGGTCGACCTCGCGGACGTCGACGCCCCCGAGGAGTGGGTCGACATCCGCGCGACGGTCGTCGAGCTGTGGGACCCCCGCGCCGACGCCGTGGCCCAGGTCGGGCTCCTGGGCGACGAGACGGGCACAATCAAGTTCACCAAGTGGTCCAAATCCGACCTGCCCGAACTGGAGGCGGGCAAGTCCTACGAGCTACGGAACGTCGTCACCGACGAGTACCAGGGCCGGTTCTCGGTCAAGCTCAACCGGACGACGACCATCGAGGAGCTGGACGAGGAGATAGAGGTCGGCGACGACAGCGTCGAGGTCGAGGGCGCGCTGGTGGACATCCAGTCGGGCTCGGGGCTCATCAAGCGCTGTCCGGAAGAGGAGTGCACCCGCGTCCTCCAGAACGGTCGCTGCAGCGAGCACGGCGAGGTCGAAGGGGAGTTCGACCTCCGAATCAAGGGCGTGCTCGACGACGGCGAGGAGGTCACCGAGGTCATCTTCGACGAGGAAGCCACGGAGAAACTCACCGGTATCACGCTGGAGGAGGCAAAGGAGATGGCGATGGACGCGCTCGACACCACCGTCGTGGCCGACGAGATGCGCGCCGACATCCTCGGGCGCTACTACAGGGTCACCGGCCCGACGTTCGGTCGCTACGTCCTGGCGGACGACCAGGAGCGACTGACCGGGACCGTGGATGCGGACGAACTACTCATCAAAGCGAGGTCGATATAGATGGCTACTACCCCCACCCGCGAAGTCGCCCGACGCGTCTTCGCCCGCGAGTTCAACGACGCGAGTTACACGTTCAAGGAATCCGACGACGACCGGGCACCGGTGTACGTCCTACTGCCGACGGGCCAGCGCGCGAACCGCGTGTTCCTCGTCGGGACGCTGACCGAAACCGAAGATGTCGGCGAGGACAGCGAGTACTGGCAGGGCCGGGTCGTCGACCCGAACGGCGATACGTTCTTCATGTACGCCGGGCAGTACCAGCCCGACGCGGCCTCGATGCTGCGCGAGCTGGAGCCGCCCGCCTACGTTTCCGTCGTGGGCAAGCCACGGACCTACGAGACCGATGAAGGCGACGTGAACGTCTCCGTCCGTCCGGAGTCCATCTCGCAGGTCGACGAGGCCACCCGCGACCGCTGGGTCGTCGAGGCCGCCGAGCGCACGTTAGAGCGCATTCGCCGCTTCAACGAGGCCGACCCGGAGGACCCGGACATCGACGAGTACGTCGCGATGGCCCACGAGGAGTACGGCGACGACGTCGAGCCGTACCGCCAGTCGGTGGTCGGGGCCCTCGAGAGTATGGAAGACGCCGCTGAAGCTAGCGCCGACTGAGTCCCTCGCGGTCGATTTATTTCACAGCTCGAGCAGTTCGACCAGTGTCCCGTCCGGGTCCCGGACGAACAGGATTCGGGTCCCGCTCTCGGTCGTCTGCGGTTCGGCGATGGTCTCGACACCGTCGGGCAGCGCCTCGTAGACCGAGTCGAGGTCCTCGACTTCTAGCCCCAGGTGTGTGGCACCGGGCTGGTTGAGTTCGCCCTCGGGGTGGTCATCGCCCTCGGGCGTGTATTCGACGAGTTCGATACGGGCGTCGCCGGCGTCCAGATGGACGAAATCGGCGCTCGCCCCGTCGATACCGACGCCGGTGGCGAAGGCCTCGCCGCCGACGGAGAACTCGCTCAGAACGTCGAGCCCGAGCGTGTCCCGGTAGAAGGCGACGGCGCGGTCGAGATTGCTGACAGTGATGGCGTAGTGGTGTGCGGTGGGGTCCATACCGGACGCTCTTTTCCCGTTCGTAAACAGTTTGGCGTGTTTTCCGCCGCCGTGCCGTGCGAGCGTCTGACAAACCATTAAATACGATGAGAGACGAATAAGACACAACAATGGGGAACAAAAACAAGACTATCTCGTTCCGGGTCAGCGAGGACAAGTTCGAGACGCTCCGGGAGATCGCCGAGGAACGCGATATCTCGCTGTCGGCGGTCTTTCGCGACTACGTCGACACGCTCGTCGACCACGACGGCCAGGTGACGGTCGCGCCGGACCACGAGATAGAGGCCGCGACGACCGAGGAGACCAGCTCCGAGAGCTTCCCGCCGAAAGTCGAGGTGCCAAAGAGCTTCGTCCGCGAGCACGAACGCCTCGAACTGGAGGCCGAGCATCTCCGCGAACAGCTCGAAGAGCACAAGCGCTACGTCACGAAGCTGCGCACGCAACTCGACGAGATGGACCAGGACGAGGTCATCCACCTCGAAGACCTAGACGAGGGCGAAGAGGAGGAAGACGCCTCCTACCGCATCGGCAGCTTCGACGACGAGTTCTGACTGAGCCTTTCTCACGGCCCTACTGTCGCGCGATGACCGACTGGATGACCTTTCGCTCCCCTTTCCGCAGGTGTTCGGCCGCCGTACTCGGTGCACAGGAAAGCGCCGCGGCGACGTCTTCCTGGTCGGCTTCCCGCGGGGTGGCGTAGTAGCCCAGTTCCAGCCCGGCTTCGAGAGCCGCCTGCTGGCGCTCGCTCAGATAGCTCTCGGTGACCTGCGGGAGCCCGGTCAGGCCGCCGACGGACTGGACGGTGGCCTCGACCGGGTCCGGCACTGCCTCGATGGCGCGCTGTATCACCTCGCTCGGTCCGAAGGCGGACATCGACACGCGGCCGTCTTCGTGGTACAGGATGGGCGGCACGACGACGAGCCCGCGGTAGCTGACGGGTTCGAACATCGCCCGCGAGGTCGGCGTCATCTCGTCGAAGATGTACGCGTAGAAGGCGTCGTCGCCCGCGGGCTCCAGTTCGTAGTCGATGACTGCCTCGATGTCGCTTGCCGCCGCGTCGTAGGCGTCGATGTCGCCGACGACGTAGTGGAGTATCCCCAGCGTCCCGCCCGCCCAGTTCCACTGCAGCGCGGTCGCCCGCTCGATGTAGGGGGCGTTCATCAGTACGTCGAACATCGGATGTATCTCGGATTCGCGGCCGCCGGCGTCGAGCTCCAGCCGGACGTGTTTCATAGCCGGGCGTTCCAGCGACGGCTCACTTAAACCTACCGCGCAGTTCCGGCAGGACCGACTCCTGGCACCGGGCAGTACGTCGAGATATGCAGACACTGGTGACAGGTGCGACGGGGACGCTTGGAACGGCACTCATCCCACGGCTGCAGGCTGCAGGACACGAGGTCAGGGTGGCCAGCCGGTCGCCGCCCGCGGACGCGACCGCCGACTGGGTCGAACTGGACCTCGCGAGCGGTGACGGCCTCGCGGCCGCAGTCCGCGACGTCGATGTCGTCGTCCACGCCGCGACGGCGCCGACGGGCGACAGTGAGACGGTCGACGTCGAGGGAACGAGACGGCTGCTCGACGCGGCGGCGGACGCCGGCGTCTCGAATTTCGTCTATCCCTCCATCGCCGGCATCGACGATATCCCGTACTCCTACTACGAGCACAAACTGGCGGCCGAGCGCGCCATCGAGGACAGCGACGTGCCAGACACGATACTGCGGGCGACACAGTTCCACGAGTTCGTCGCCGACATCTTCGACACGCTGTCGAAGCTGCCGGTGTGGCCACTGCCGACCGAGATGCGGATACAGCCGGTCGCAGTCGCGGAGGTGGCCGACGTACTGGTCGAGGAAGCCGTTCCCGAGCCCCGCGGACGGATGCCACCGATGGGCGGACCTCAGGTCCACACCGTCGGCGACCTGGCTCGGGGCTACCGGACGGCAAAGGGGCTGCGCCGCCCCATCGTCCGGTTGCCGATTCCCACAGCGACGTTCCGTGCGTTCCGGGACGGCAAGGCGACCTGTCCGGACCGGGCGGTCGGGACGGTGACGTGGCAGGCCTGGCTGGAGAACGGGCGTTCGCCGTCGGAGCGGTCCGATGGCGCTGTCGGGGCGCCAGCGGAGACTACCTGACCAGGTGGTTCCGCCGTTCGCCGGCCAGGCGCTCCATCTCGCGGTTGCCGTCGACGCCCGCGAGCGTCTCGATAGCTTCGAGCGTGCGGACGCTGTCGTCCAGAAAGGAGAGGATGTCGCCGGGGTAGGCATACAGCATGTAGTCGTCGGTCATCACGTCGACGATGGCGTCGGGACCCAATCCCTGCTCGCGCAGCTCCAGCAGATAGCTGATGAACTTCCGCTCCGGGCAGCCACAGTGGGGGGCCGCCTGGCAGTCACAGTCGATGAAGTCCTCGGCGAAATCCAGCACCCGCTCGCGGGAGGCGTCGTCTAACTTCGCCAGCCCCTCGCCCTGGAAGAGGATATCCAGCGTCGCCCCCTTGAACGCCCCTTTGGGGAAACTCGTCTCCAGCTGGGAGGCGAGTTGCTGGTGGTTCTTGACGTATATCTTGTCGGTGATGGCCACGCGTGGTCGGCTGTACGTGGTAGCCGAGTAAAAGCGTCCCGGGACGGCATCAGAACTCCGCCAGCACGGCCCGCATCACCTTCGATTCGGCCTTCCGGAGGTGGGTGCCGGCGGTCTGGGGCGAGCAATCGAGTACCTCGGCCACGTCGGCCTGGGTTGCCCGCCGGGGCTGATCGTAGTAGCCAAGCGCCAGCGCGGCGTCGACGGCCTCGCGCTGGCGCTCGGAGAGCGTCGTCTCCAGTTCGTCCAGCCGCCCGCGGAACCGGCCGACCTCCTCGACCTCGATATCCATGGCGTCGGGGGAGTCGTCGAAGGCTCGCTGCAGCGCCTCCGTGTCACCCACGACGCGGCCGTGCATGGCCCCGTCGCGGTAGATAATCGGCGTTCGTACCACGAACCCCGACAGCCGGTCCCCCTGGTGGATGGCGTCGAACAGCGAGGTTTCGAGCGGGCGCATCACGAGCAGGGCGTAGCTAGTGTCGTCGTAGTCGGCCACCTCGACGGATTCGACGCCGGGCGTCTCGGCAGCGCCCGCGGCGAAGGCATCGGTGTCTCCGTCGATAGCAAAGAGGACCGTCTCGACGCCGTCGACGGTGGTGTTCACTTCGAGCACCCGTGCCTCCTCGATGTCCGGGGAGTTCGCGAGCAGGTCGAAGAAGGCCGGCGACGCCTCGGGGTCGACGCGGGCCGTGGCCCGAATCTGTCTCATGGGACCCACTCCCGCAAGGCGGCGATATAAACCCCACTTCTATACCCCACAGCAGCTACTCGGCCGTGTCGGCGCTTGGATACGGTGATGCCTTCGAACGCAGCACATCAGGACGCACCGACACACAGCGATGGGCCGCCGGCGGTCGACGCCGAGGGGCTGTCGCTGACGTACGCCGACGGCACCGAGGCCGTCCGGGACGTCTCGCTCACGATTCCGCGCGGGGAGTTCTTCGGCTTCCTCGGACCCAACGGCGCGGGCAAGACGACGACTATCAAGCTGCTCTCGACGCTGCTGGCGCCGACCGGTGGGACGGCCCGCATCAACGGGTACGACGTGGTCGACGAGCGCGCTGCTGTCCGTGGAACCGTCGGCTACATGGCCCAGCATATCAGCGTCGACACGGAGCTCACCGCCCGCGAGAACCTGCGGTTCGCCTGTGAGGCCTACGGCGTGACCGGCGGTGACCGCATCGACGAACTGCTCGACCTCGTGGACCTCGCCGACGTGGCCGACACCCCCGCTGGCAACTTCTCCGGTGGGATGCAGAAACGGCTGGACGCCGCGATGGCGCTCGTCCACGACCCGGCGCTCGTCTTTCTGGACGAACCCACGACCGGGCTGGACCCGAAGGCCCGCAACCGGCTGTGGGACTACTTCGAGCGCATCAACGACGCGGGCACTACCATCTTCCTCACGACACAGTATCTCGAAGAGGCCGACGCCCTCTGTGACCGGCTGGCGGTCATCCGCGACGGCGAGCTGGTCGCCGACGACTCGCCGACAGCGCTGAAGCGACGCGTCGGTGGCACGCGACTCACCATCGACGTCGAGGGCGACGAGCAGGCCGTCGAAACCGCCGCGCGGGTCGCCCGCCGGAGCGGCCTGCTCACCGACGAGGCGGCCCTCGAAACCACCGCCGACGGGCTCACCGTCGCCACGTCTGCCCCCGGCGACCACGGTCCTGACCTCCTCGTGGCGCTCCGGGACGCCGGCGTCTCGGTGACGGGCTTCGACGTCGAGGAGGCCACGCTCGACGACGTCTTCCTCACTATTGCTGACGAAGGTACTCCGGGGCTCGACGCCGAGACCACACAGCCGATAGCGGCCACTCCGGCGGGGTCCCGATGAGCGCCGCGACCGAGCGCCCGACGCCGGCGGGCAACGGCCTCCCGAGAGACGTCTGGGTCAATTTCAAGCGCTGGTCCCGGAAGGCGATGCGGAACCCGACGGCCTTCTTCCTCGAAATCGCCGTCGGCGTCCTCTCACTGCTGTTGTTCTCGGCGGTGTTCGGCGACGTCGGCGAACTCGCACTCGAAACGGCGGGGTACGGCGGCGTGGAGTATCTGACCTACCTGGTCCCAGCGGTGTTCATGCAGGCGACGATGGGTTCTGCCTTCACGTCCGGCGTGGGGCTGGTCGGGGACCTGGAGAGCGGGATGTTCGAGAAGGTCACCGTCACGCCGATGGGGTGGACCGCCGTGTTGCTGGGGAAGGCAGCAGCTGACCTGTTGCGTATCCTCGTCCAGGTGGTGGTCGTCCTCGCGCTGGCTGTCGCGCTGGGGGCGTCCGTCGAGACCGGTGTCTCGGGCGTGGTCGGAATCGCGGCCGTCTGTCTGCTCGTCGGCCTGCTGTTCATGTCCGTCGCCAACATCCTCGGCGTACTCGTCCGCGACGAGGAGGCCATCAACGCCGCCTCGATGCTGTTCATGTTCCCCTTACTCTTCCTCTCGCCGGCCTATATCCCGGTCGCCGACGACGTCGAGTGGCTCGCTCGACTTAACCCGATAACCTACGGCGTCGACGCGACTCGCGCGCTCGTGCTGGGTGAGGACGTCTCGACGGTGCTCTCCGTCACCCGCTTTGGCGGTATCTACGACACACTCGTCCCGTCGGTGGCGATACTCGTCGGGCTGAACGTCCTCGTCGGCGCCCTCGCCGTCTGGGTCCTTCGGCGGGCCAGTAGCGCCGACGCCGGCTGAGTTGCCGGCATTACCCGGACCCCGCTGACGCGACACCGTCCTCCTCACTCCGCCGTTCACTCGCCGCGGTGGCGTCTTTCCAGCGGTCGAACGCCTCGGCACACAGACCGGCGTCTCGACGCGCTCGCTGTCCCGCTCGCCGACCGCGCCGCCGCTCACTCGATTTCCAGCGCCCCGCCGGAACTACTCTCGCCGTCGGCGTTCTCGTCCCACTCGAGTTCGAACTCCACGCTCAGCTCTTTCGGGCCATTGGTCGGTCCCTCGCGCTCGGCTTTGACCTCGAAGGTCGGCGTCGCCGGCGGATTCATCGTCACCGATTCCCCACCTGCCTTGAGCGTGATGTCGTTCCCCTGCTCTAGGTTATCCGCGACAGTACGGAGAAACGCCGCGATGTCCTCTCGACGCTGGTCGCTCTCGGACTCGAAGAGCACTTCTTCTGGCATAGACGGACGATACGCTCCGTCGACTGATAACAGTGTGCACTACCCGCATCTCCCGGGAGGAGCCTCCCAGTACCCGTCAGTCGAGCTCTTTCACCACTTCTGCGGGGTTCCCTTGGACCACGACATCGGGCGGCACGTCCCGGGTGACCACCGCGCCCGAGGCCACCACCGACCGGTCGCCGATCTCGACGCCGGGATTGAGGACTGCCTGGCCGCCGACCCAGACGTCGTCGCCGACGGTGACTGGTTTGCCGTACTCTTTCCCCTCCGCTCGGGTCGCTGCGTCGAGCGGATGGGTCGCCGTGTAAACGTGGACCGACGGCCCCAGAAGACAGCGGTCGCCGAATTCTATCGGGCAGACGTCCAGGAAGACACAGCCGAAGTTCGCGAAGAAGCGGTCGCCCAGGGTTATCTGCTCGCCGTAGTCACACCGGAACGGTGGCTCGACGGTCGGGCGCTCGCCGACCGACCCGCACAGTTCTTCGAGGAGGAGCGCCCGACTCTCCTGGTCGGTCGCGCCGGTCTGGTTGTACAGCCCGACCAGCTCTCTGGCGCGTTCGCGGTCGGCGACGAGTTCGGGGGCTCGCGGGTTGTACAGCTCCCCGGCGAGCATCTTCGCTTTCTCACTGGGCATAGGGACGTGTGGTCAGGCGGCGTCTTACGCCTGTGGGAGCTTCGGTGGGGGCAGCCGGTCCATCCGTCAAAACTCCTATCTTTCCGTACGCCGGATCCAGCCTATGGAAGAGCTAGCCGGCACCGTTCTCGTGGGGGAGTCGTTCGAGCCGATTCGTGGCCGGGTCGTCGTCGAGGACGGCGAAATAACGGCCGTCGAGGAAGCCGAGACAGATTCGACCGACATCGTCCTCCCGGCCTTCGTCAACGCCCACACCCACATCGGTGACAGCGTCGCCAAGGACGCGGCCGTCGGGCTGTCGCTGGAGGACGCGGTGGTGCCGCCGGAGAGCCTGAAACACCGCCGGCTGCAGGCGGCCGACCGACGCGAGCTCGTGACCGCAATGGGCCGGACGCTCAGATACATGCAGCGGACCGGGACGATAACCTGTCTCGACTTCCGGGAGTTCGGAGTCGAGGGGGCACGGGCGCTCCGTGACGCCGCCGACCCGCTCGACGTCGAACCGTTCATCTTCGGGAGCGACGACACGGCTGTCCTCGAGGTCGCCGACGGCTATGGCGCCTCGGGGGCGAACGACGCCGACTTCACCGACGAACGGGTCGCCTGCGCGGAGCGTGGGGCGCCTTTCGCTATCCACGCCGGCGAGCCCGACGCCACCGACATCCACCCTGCGCTCGACCTGGAACCGGACCTGCTCGTCCACATGGTCCACGCCGAGCAGGGCCACCTCGACCGGGTCACCGACCAGTCGGTCCCCATCGTGGCCTGCCCGCGGGCCAACGCCGTCCTCGAGGTCGGCCGGCCGCCGATACGCGACCTGCTCGACCACGCGACCGTCGCGCTCGGGACGGACAACGTGATGCTGAACCCGCCGAACATGTTCCGTGAGATGGCCTACACGGCGACCCACTTCGACGTGAGCGCGCGGGAGGTCCTGGGGATGGCGACGACGGCCGGCGCCGAGATTGCGGGGCTCGACTGCGGGCTCGTCGCCCCCGGCAAGCGAGCGGCGCTGACCGTTCTTGACGGCGACTCGGACAACCTGGCCGGGTCGGCCGACCCGGTGGAAGCAGTCGTCCGGCGCGCCACTCCGGCCGATGTCGAGCGAGTGCTGGTCTGACGGCCAGTCGGCGGGCCCGCTGTGCTCTCTCCCCACAAGACCTTTAATACGACTTACACGACGTGCGGTATGCGAAAGGCAGTGGGCACCCTGGCCCTCGCAGCGTTGCTCCTCCTCGCCGGCTGTGGTGGTGGCGTCGATACCGGTAGTCCCGAAACGGGAGAAACGCCGACTCCCTCGTCGACCGAGAGCGGGGCGGCGACCGAACCTGCGACACCGACCCAGTCCGCGACGCCGACCCCCAGCCCCGTCGACTCGTCTCGGGTCGTGTCCTACACCGCGTTGACCGACGAGCAGCAGTCGGCGTTCCGAACGGCCATCGACGGCGAGGCGACCTTCGTCCCGAACTCGTCGTATATCAACGACTCCGCGGGATACGTCGCGTCGGATAACCCGTTCCGATTGCACGACTACGTCCGCTACGATGGCTCGCTGTACCGGATTCAGACCGCGAGGGGCGAACTGTACGCCGCATACGGGATTCAGGCATCGGCAGCCTCGCCCGGTGCGAACGACACCGTCGTCGCGTTCGAGACGCTCCCGGCGGACGTGCAAGACGAGGTTCGAACGGCGATTACGAACGGTGTATACTCTGCGCCCTGGGGCAAGTGGCACTCACTGCCCGAACCGCTGGGCGCGGGCGAGACGCCGTACGTGCGCTACGAGAACCAGACGTACGAGATGGAGTACATCGTCGCCGATACGTGGGCGACGACGCTGCGCGTCGAGCGGACCGACTAGTCACCACGGCGCGAAGCCGGGGTCGATGAGCCGCTCTTCGCGGTCGAGCTCGTCAATTTTCGCGAGGTCGGCGTCGTCGAGTGTGAGCTGCTGGCTCTCCCAGTTCGCACGGATGTGAGCCTCGCTGGTCGCTTTCGGAATCGCCGCGACGTCGCGCTGGCGCAGCCAGGCCAGACTGACCTGGACCTCGCTGGCGTCGTGTTTCTGTGCGACGTCGGACAGCTCGGGCACGTCCGCGACTTTCCCGCGGGCGATAGGTGCGTAGGCGACGACGGCGACGTCCTCGCTCTCGCAGTAGTCCCGCAGTTCGTCCTGCTGGAGGAGTGGATGGCACTCGACCTGGTTCGCGACGATAGGGGCCGCGGAGTGGTCCTGTGCCGTCGCGACCTGTTCGGGCGTGAAGTTGCTCACCGCGACGTTCTCGACGAGGCCCTCGTCGTAGAGCTCGTTGAGGGCTGGCATCGTCTCGCTGGCCTCGTAGCTCCCCGCCGGCCAGTGGACGTACAGCAGGTCGACGCTGTCGAGACCGAGCCGGTCGAGACTCGCCTTCGCGGCCGGGACGACGTCGTCGCCGGCGAGGTCGTCGTACCAGAGTTTCGTCGCGACGACGACCTCCTCGCGAGGGACCGAGGACGCCTCGATGCCGGCGCCGACGGCCGACTCGTTCTCGTAGTACGCCGCGGTGTCGATGTGGCGATATCCCAGCTCAAGCGCCGTCTTTACGCTCTCGGTGGCCTGCTCGCCTTTGTTCTTGTACGTGCCGAGTCCGAGCGCCGGAAGCCCGTTCGCGACGGTTGGAACGTCCATGGTGGATGGTGGGAGAGGAGGTCCGTTAGCCCCTCGGTTCCGTGCTCGACCCAGCAGCCACGGGGCCAAACCCTTACCACTGCGAGGCCCTCAGCGGAACCAGATGGAGGTCGCACTGCTGACCGTCGGCGACGAACTGCTCTCCGGTGACACGGAGAACACGAACGCGTCGTGGCTGGGCCGACAGCTCACGGCGGCCGGAGCGACCGTCACGCGCGTGCTGACGGTCCCCGACGACGAGTCGGTCATCGCCGACGCCGTCGCCCGATACCACGAGGCCTTCGACGCCGTCATCGTCACCGGCGGTATCGGCGGCACGCCGGACGACGTGACGAAAGCCGGCGTCGCACAGGCCTTCGGCCGCGACCTCGTCGTCCCCGACGGCGTCCGGGCGCATCTCGAAGCGAAGGCCGAACAGTTCGCCGCGGACAACCCCGAGATGGTCGACCGGTACGAGATGGAACTGGACCTCGACGCGTGGGCGTCGATACCCGAGGGCGGGCAGGCGCTGCTGACCGACGAGAGCTTCGCTGCGGGCTGTGTCGTCGAAAGCGTCTACGTCCTGCCCGGCATCCCCGCGGAACTGAAAGCGATGTACGCGACCGTCGCCGACGACTTCGACGGG
Organism: Haloarcula salinisoli; assembly: GCF_019599405.1. Taxonomy (NCBI): domain Archaea; kingdom Methanobacteriati; phylum Methanobacteriota; class Halobacteria; order Halobacteriales; family Haloarculaceae; genus Haloarcula; species Haloarcula salinisoli. Next base: position 290,871 of record NZ_RKLQ01000002.1, read on the forward strand.
GACCGGACGACGGCGACGATTCACACGCCCGCGCCGGAGGGCGCGCTGGTCGGCGCGGTTACGGCCGCCCGCGAGCGGTTCGACGTCGCCGTCGGGAGCTACCCCCGGAAAGACGACGCGCCGGGTCGGGTGAAGATAACCGGCGACGACCCCGAGACTGTGAGCGAGGCGGCGGCGTGGCTTCGCGAGCGAATCGAGACGGTCTGAGACGCCTGCGAGGGTAGTCGAACCGGCGGCTCACCGCTCGGCGTCCGAAGCTATAGGTATCCCCACTCCTACCCAACTACCGATGGTCGAGAGCCCCTGTACGAACGTCTGTGCCCTCGAAGACGGATGCTGTGTCGGCTGCGGGCGGACGATGGCCGAGATCGCCTCCTGGCAGTCGATGAGCGACGAGGAACGAGAGCAGATTGTGCAGGCGATCGAAGACGGCGACCGAGCCTATCCGAAATCCGAATAGGCGTCGCGTGGGCCGACCGTCACCCGAGTATCGCAGCCGGCGTGGCGAGCTCCGGGACGCTTCTCAGTAGCGCTGTACCTCCAGGCCGGCGACACGGTCGAAATGACTGTCCCGGGTGACGAGCGTCCCGCCCGCCTCGCGGACGACGCCCGCGATGAGCGTGTCCATCGGCCCGATTTTCGCACCCCCGTCTTCGAGTTCCGCTTCGATGAGGGCGGCTTCAGCTGCTCCCTCGACCGTGAGTTCCAGCGGCTCGACCCAGTCGAGGTCCTCGCGAGCGTCCTCGACGCCGCCGGCACCTCGGAGTCGGGCGCCGCCGACGAACACCTCGTGGAGTGCGACCGTCGGGGCGAACAGCGGCCGCTGTTCGGTCGCGTCGAGGAACGCCGCCATCGCGTCGTTCCCGTGCAGATAGTCGACGAGCGCGCTAGTGTCCAAGCAGTTCATCCTGTCGTCCCTCGAAGTCCTCGTCGCGTTCCTCGCGTGCCGTCTCGACCTCGCCACGGAGCCCGCTGTCCGCCCACGACCCGAACCCTTTCATGACGTCCTGTTCACCGCCGGTCACGCGAAGGAGCACGTCGGTGAAGCTCTCGTCCTCCCGTTTCATCTCGCGCAACCGCTCGTAGGCTTCCTCGGTGACGGTTATCGTCTTCGTCGCCATCGTGTACACTTACACGTACACGTAGATATAACTGCGGGCCAGGGTGAGACCTAGCAGACCCACCAATCCGCGATGGTCACGACGCCGGGACAGATAGCACGACCCACCGAGACGACCAGTGCCTCCCGGAACACTACGCAGGGCCAGTGTGAGCGGCTTGGGGCACCTGCCCGACGCGACTCGGCGTCCCGTCCGCGCCCACCACCGGCCACCCCTCGTGCCACCGAACCCGGTCGAGCATGAGGACCCGACGTGGCGTCGCCCCGACCCACGGCTTCCCGGCTACGTAGGCGTGATACAGCAGCCACCAGCCGCTCCGAGAGTCACGGACCACTGCGCAGTGGCCGGGCGCGCGAAACATCTCGTCGCCCTCGAGGACGGTCGTCCCGGTCACACCGTCGGCCGTGAGAGGCTCCCCCTCGCGGTTTCGATATGGCCCTCGCAGCCGCTCGGCCCGACCCACGACGACGTGGTAGGTGCTCTCGGCGCCCGCACAGCAGGTCCCCCGCGAGCCGAAGAGATAGAACGAGCCGTCGCGCTCGACGACGTAGGGCGCCTCGACGCCCGTACCGGCTATCTGGAATTTTTCGCCTGCGATAGCGAGGCCGTCGTCGGCCAGCCGAACGCCGTAGATGCCCCGGTGACTCCCCCAGACCAGGGAGGGCGTCTCGCCCTCGAACAGCATCGGGTCGATGGCGTTGGGAACACCGATATCCTCGCTCCGGAAGAGGCCGCCCCGGGGCTCGAAGGGACCGGTTGGCTCGGGCGCTGTCGCGACGCCGACGCCCGGGTTGTCGGCGCCGAATTCGGCATCGGAGTAGTACAGCAGGGTCCGGCCGGCCAGTCGGCCGACCCCGGGCGCCCACAGCCCCCGATAGCGCGACCACGCTGGCTCCGACTCGAAGGCCGGCCCGACCGGCTCCCAGTCGACGAGGTTCGACGAGCGCAGTATGGGCACCAACTGGCGTTCGAGCGGGTCCTCGCCCCACTGGTGGTAGGTGCCGTAGGCGTAGTAGGTGCTCCCAACCCGGCACACGTCGGGGTCCGGGAAGACGTGGTCGTACACCGGATTGTGGTAGGTCCCCGCTGACTGCCCCGCTCGCCGGACAGTCCCGTCTGCCGTCGAACCGCCCACGCCGACCGTTCCGAGGCTCGCGACCCCGACGGTGGCGAGTAGTTCGCGCCGGTTCACAGCGGAGCTTGACCGACGGGTGATAAGAGGCCCCTGCCGGCGCTTGCAGCGCTTTTTAGCTTAGAGCATCGAGGCGACGACTAACACGGCACCCGCGACGGCCGAGACCACTCCGACTCCCTTCGCCAGCCACTCACCCCACTCGAACAGCCGCTCTACCGAGAGCACGAGCGTGATGGCGCCCATCCAGAGGACGTTCATCGACCCGACGACGACCAGCAGCGCGAACAGCGCCCAGCAACACCCGATACAGTAGGTGCTGAAGCGGGCGCTCATCCGTGCGGCGCCCCGGACGCCCGGCTGATGGTACTCGATCAGGAATCCGAGCGGCGTTCGGCAGTGTTTCAGACACCGATTTTTGTACGGAGAGAGCTGATACACTGCCAGTAGGAAGAGCGCTCCACCGACCAGGAGCCCGCTCTGTTCGCGGGCGACCGTGGCGACCGGGAACACGGCGTTGACGACGAGCGGGACGACCCCGGTGAGCGCCCACACGAGCGCATAGGTGCCCATAAACGCGCCCACTCGTGTCGCCTTGCCCAGACGCGTGGTTCCATCGAGTGTCTGGTAGTACAGCCCGAACAGCGGTACCGACGACGGATACATCATGGCGACCATCATCACGGCCCACATGACCAGGTACAGGACGATGCCCGAGAGCCCGTTCGAGAGGGCCATCGCTTCCGGCCCACCGGGTGCTGACATCCCCGTCCCACCGTTCCCTGCGCCGGGCATCGGGAGCCACCGCGTCACGACGGCGACCCAGGCGAGCAGCGCGATACCGTAGGTGGCGAGCACGACCAGCGGGACGGACTGGCGTCCGAAGCGACGCCCAGTCGCCCCTGCTCCGGGAGTCCCCATCGCGTGTCCCTCTCAGGCGCTCGCCAGTTCGAACTGCCCGAGGTAGGCGTTGCTGCCCGAGACGTCCCACGAGAACGCGTCGTCGTACGTGACGGTGGCCGTCTTCGACTTCCCGGTCTGCACGACGCCGTCTTTCGTGAGCGGATGCGGTGAGACCGTCCCCACCTCCTCGTTGAAACCGACCGCGCCGCCGGCCTCCATGGCGACGACGTCCCCGATTTCGACGGCGAAGTCCGTCCCGTCCCGTTCGAAGTCGATGGGCGCGACCGCCACGTCGGCCGATTCGACGTGCGCGTCGGCGACGGCAGCCCAGATACCGCCGGCCCGCCCGAGGAAGATGTCCTCGATGGCACCACGCTGTTTTTCCCTCGCGTCCTCGTCGACGAGCAACACCACGTCCCACCCGGTCTCGGGGTCGAACATGACGCCTTCGTCGGTCGAGATGAGCAACCCGACGGAGAGGCCGCTCAGGTCGACGTCGCCGTACTGGCCCTTCTGGATGTCCCACGCCAGCGAAACGGTACAGACGTCGTCGTTCGGTGCCTCCAGCCAGAGACACTGGCAGGCGACGTCACAGTTGCACGCCTCGACGTAGTCTCCTTTCAGTCTCCATGCGTCTGACATACGGTAATCTGCGTTGCCCGTGCGCTTTGTTATGAACCCACAGACTCCCGGTAGTGTTCACTATCCGGTCGATAGTGCCGGCCAAGTGCGGGCCGGCCTCGCTGCTCGGTCGGTGTGCTGTATGCCCCGTCGACCGTCGAACGACTGGGCTGGCCCTGGGGACAGACGGGTCACTCTCTCGGACCCGTCTCACCCAGCGCCGCGCCGGCTGCAAGCTATCGCGGCGTCCAGCGGGTGACGCTGTCGGCCAGCGCGAGCCGGCCGTGTTGCCAGCGGACGTATCCCAGCAGGGCGAGGCCACCGAGGGCGGCGAACCCGACGAAGACGAGCCCTTCCTCGCCGACCCACAGTGCGGGCCCGACGATATCGACGGCGAGCAGCTCCGGGGTCTGCTGGGAGTGTCCGAGCCCGAACACTGCGCTCAGTGTGACGTTGTAGAAGACGTGGAACCCGACCGGAAGCGCCAGCTCGCCGGTCAACACGTACGCGCCGGCGAAAATCAGCCCGGCGAGGAGATAGTAGCCGTACTGACTCGCGTGGGTGACCTTCCCGCCGTGGAGGAACCCGAAGACGAGCGTGCTACAGAGCACTGCGAGTCCAACGGCGGCCCATCGCGGGAGGAACCCGTCGGCGCCTTCGGCGAGGTTCTTGAGCAACACCCCCCGCATGACGAACTCCTCCCACGTCGCCGCCACCGCGACGTAGCCGAAGACGACCGCCATCGCGAGCGCGAACGGCAGGTCACCCGCGCCACGAGTGACGCCGACGAGCCTCGCCCAGCCGGCCCATAGCGAGACCAGCAACGCGCCGGCGTTGATAGCCGTCGCAATCGCCGCCCCGGCACTGAACGAGCGCCACCACGAGCGGTCGAGCGTCAACCCGAACTCGCTGACCGGCCGACGGTCGAGCACGCGGGCGCTGCCCAGCACCGCGGCCACCAGCACCACCGCGAAGCCGGTCGCTTCGAGCGGTTCCCGTATCGGATGGTCGAACCGCGCACGAACTGCCGTCTGGACGAGCGCGAAGGCGAGGAAGGTCACGACGGTCGGCAGGAGCGCCCGCAAGGGGGCCCGGAGCCGGCGCTGTCTGTCGTTCCACACTGGCCACGTCAGGCGATTCCAGAGCCGTCGCGTCGTCGTCTCGGCCCCTCGTCCCGTCGGTTCCTCGGGCATATCCCGACCGACGAGCGAGCGCGACGTATCACCACGCACAGCGCTTCCGACCCGGAAGCCGTGGAGGGCTTTTTATACTTTCTCGACCGGTGCAACGTGTATGGACGAGGATGACGACGAGCTCCTCGCGTTGCTCGACGACGAGTACGCGCGGGCCATCCTCGCCGAACTCACCACCGAACCGATGTCCGTCACCGAACTCTGTACGGCCTGTGAGATGTCCGATGCCACGGCCTACCGGCGTCTCGACAGACTCCAGGACGCGAACCTCGTCACCGAACGACAGGAACTGGACCCCGACGGCCACCACTACAAGTGCTACGAGGCGACGGTCGAGGACGTGACCGTCACCTTCGCCGACGGGAGCTACGACGTGGCCGTCACTCGCTCGTCGACCGACCCGGCAGACAGATTCACCGACCTGTTCGAGGGGTTGTCCTGAGATGTTTGCCCTCCAGCTTCGTGCGACCGGGACCGAGCCGACGGTCGCCCTGGCCGTGGTGGCGCTCTCGGCGCTCGCGATTGCCCTGTCGCTGGCTATCGCGGCAGTGCTCGTCCAGGGCTACCGACGGGGTCCCGGACAGCGGGACCTGCTCGTACTCGCCGTCGGCTTGCTGTTGCTCACCACGCTCCCGGAGCTCCTTCGCGTCGGGCTCCCGACGGCCACCGGCGTCGGGACCGTGGGCCGTTCGGTCCTCGTCAGCGGCTGTGAACTGCTCGGGCTCGGGACCATCCTGTGGGTCGTCTACGGAGGGGTGTCAGAGTGACGCCATCGCCTGCAGTGCTCCTGGCCGCTCTCACGCCGGAGACGGTCGCGCTCCTCTCGCGCGGGCTGACGGCCGCCGTCGGCCTGTTCGTCGCCACGCTCGCGTACCGTGGCTTCCGACGGAACGGCGTCCGGAAGATGCGGTGGCTGGCCCTCGGGATTGCACTCCTCACCACGGGCGCGTTCCTCGTCGTCGCCGTCGTCGAGCGACTCGGGGCCGGTGCCGGGTACATCTTGCTCGCCCGAAACTTCGTGACCGTCGCGGGGCTCGGTGCCGTGCTGTACGCTCTGCTCGTCGACTGACGCGTGTCTCGTCGGTCCCGCTTCCGACTCGCGTTCGCCGATCGCGTCAACAGTATAGCGCTACAACCCAGGGACGATGCCGCCGAGTCCGTCCCCGTCGGACGGCCGCACCGAACTCACTCGCCACCGCCGAACTGGTCCAGCACCGCGTGGACGATGTTCGCTTCGGCCTTCTGGAGGTGGTCGCTGGCCGTCGGCGGCGCACAGCCGAGTTCGGCGGCGACGTCTTCGTGTGTCGCCCCGCGGGGCTGGTCGTAGTAGCCCAGTTCGAGCGCGGCTGTGACTGCCTCGCGCTGTCGCTCGCTGAGACTCGCCACCGGCTCGTCGCCCTGGCCCTGGAGCCGACCGATTTCGTCTATCTGGACGTCGACACCATCGGGTGCGGTGTCGAGCGCACGCTGGAGGGCGGAAGCGTCGCCGACGACCCGGGCCGCCATGGTCCCGTCGCGGTAGACGATGGGTTTGCGGACGATGAGGCCCGCCTGTGTGGACGCCCGGTGGATGGCACCGAACAGCGGCGTCTCCAGCGGCCGCATGACGACCAGCACGTACGTCTGTCCCGCCGTCGTCTCAGAGAGTTCCACCGACTCGATGCCGGGGGTGTCGGCCGCCCGTTCGGCGACGGCCGTCGGGTCGCCGTCGACGGTGTACAGGAGCGTCGACTGGTCGTCCGCCGTCATGCTCCAGTCGACCAGCCGGGCCTCCGCGATGGTCGACGAATCGGCCAGCAACTCGAAGAACTCCGGCGCGTAATCGTCGTCGACGTGGACGGTGACCTGGAGGTGTTTCACGCCCCCGTCTATCGGCCGAGGCATGGATAAATCCCCGATGCATACCTCACAGAAGCTCCATTCGACGATGGCCCGTAGCTCAGACCCGAGATGGGCTCAGAGAGGCGGTCCCGAGACAGCGGACAGCGTATCGACGACGGCGGGGAACGGACCCTGCGGACCGGCCGCCCGCTCGTGGACGGTACCCCGGTCGACGGGCCGGCGCTCGACGTACACCCCGAGCGTCCCGCGAGTGTCCTCCTGCGACAGTCGCCCCGCCCGCTGGTTTCGGACCCGGCGAGCGAGACGTGGGCGACGCTGCTTGAGCGGCCGGAGCAGGGCGAGACCGACCGTCCCGTGCTACTCCAGTGGCTCTCACCGGCGTCACCCGCCCCACCGCCACACTCCCATCCGACGACAGAGACGTTCAGGACGCTCGAGGGGACTCTCACCGTCGTCTGCGATGGCGACCCCGTCCGGCTCGGTCCCGGGGAGTCTCTGACTGTCGAGGCGGGGCAGGCCCACACCTTCCGCAACGACACCGACGAGACCGTCGCCTTCCGCGCGAAGCTCCCGTCGATGCGGACGGTGACCGGGCTCTATACGGCCTGGGGGCTGGCACACGAGCGCGGCCGCGACGACGACGGGACCTATCCCGGTCCGGGACCGATGCAATTGCTCGCCATCGCGGCCGAGATGTACGACGAGACGGCGATGGCGATGGCCCCACAGCCGGTCCAGCGCCTCCTCTGGGCCGTCGTCGACCGGGCCGCCAGCCTGGCCGGCGTGACCGGCCTCGACGAGGCGTATCTCGACCCGTCGTTCTGGGACCGACACGTCGAGCAGCCAGCGTGGGAGCCGTGAGGCCGGGACTGACTGACTCAGCACCATCGACGTTCGAGTGCAGCCCGCTGGTCTCGCCCGGAATCGAGCTGCCGAGACCAGCCGTCGCGGATAGCAACAGGGCTAAGCACGTAACGTCCGGTAGTACCGCCAGATGACGAACACGCCCTTCGACGTCACGATTCAGGTGGCAGAAGTCACGGATGCAGAACCGTTCCCCGAAGCGGAGAAACCGGAGATGGTCAAACTCTGGCTCGACCTCGGCGACGAGTCGCTGCAGTCGGCGGCCCAACTCGGCTACCACCACGACCCAGCGGAACTCGTCGGCAGACAAGTTCTGTGTGCGACGAACCTCGGCTCGGTTCGGATTGCCGAGTTCGAGTCCGAAGCGCTGACCGTCGGTGTTCCGGGCGACGACGAGAATCCCGTACTCGTTACGCCCGAGAAGTCCGTGCCACTCGGCGGCGTGCTGTATTGACCGCTCGATTTCCGCTCGAACTTACCGTGACAGACACGGCCACGTATTGGGAGCTCCAATCTGACCAGCCTAGATAGAGATTCAATCCCATTTCCGTGGGGCCAGAGTGGTCCATCTCGGGGTCGAGCAGCCGGAGGTCAGCCCGGGTTCGGACTCGGTCGTGTTACACCAGACGAGCGCGGGGGACAGGTCTGCGTACAACAACCCACCCTCTCAGCGCAGTTGTTAGTCGTCGCTGGCCGAACGCGTCTGTGGCGCGATGTCCCATCGATCTGCAGTCACGCCATCGACGCCGACGTCCCGCAGCGCGCGGACGTGGTCGACGGTCCGTGCCGCCTTCCAGGCGACGACGTCCAGTCCGTGCTTGCGGGCGGTGGAAACGACGTCGGTTTCGAGGCAGAGTTCGTAGTGCGGGAACACGTGCGTACAGTCCATATCGACAGCACGTGACAGATTCGTACGGGGACCCTTCTTGAAGAGGAGTCCGTTCGGCACGTCGAGTTGGCTCCTTTCGATTTCCTCGATAGCCTCCGGGAGGAACGACGACACGCGAACGTCGGACCCGGCCGCCGTTGCCAACTCCAGCGTATCTACCGCGATGTCGCGTTCTTTCAGTTCGAGCTGAACGGTCACGTCGTCCGGAACGGTCTGCAGGGCCGCTTCCAGACTCGGAATCGGTTCGCCAGAATCGCACACGGACAACTCGCGGAGTTCTGACAGCGGCGTCTCTGAGAGACGGCCATCGGCGTCAGTGACGCGCTCGAGCGTCGCGTCGTGAAACACGACGAGTTCTCCCGAGCCGCACCGACGAACGTCGATTTCGACCGCGGGGAGCCGGCGGGCGGCTTCACGGATGGCGAGAAGGGTATTCTCCGGAACTTGCTCTGCACAGCCACGATGGCCGATTATTTCCATCTAGTCGGTTCCGAACTGCCAGCACGCATCAACGTTGTGTTTCCCCCGTCGGTCCTACTCTCTGATTGTCAGTACTCGCTCGTCGCACTCGTCTCACGCACGATAGCTCCGTTCGGATGCGAGCCACGCCCGAGCGCGTTCGAGGTCGGACGGTCGATTCACTTCGATGTGTCGCTCTGGGGGTATCTGGAGCGGCCTGGTCGGTATCCGAGGGTAGACACAGGGGTACCAGTCGTCCAGTCGCTCCCGGAGAACCTGAATCGCCGCCGTCCTGTGCCTGTGGCTCACGATCCCGACTCCAGCGTGTTGGTGGCCTTCGATGAGCCCGTACGCCGTCACGAGCCCGGACTCGTCACAGCGAATCGCCGTCTCCGTGTCCTGCATCCCCGGCAGACAGCCGACGAGGTTGTACCGTCCGTCGAGTGCCGTGAACTGCTCGGCCAACTGGCCGATTTCGCGCTCGTCCACCAGCACGTCGCCGTTGAGTACCAGGATATCGTCGTCGATTCGTTCGAGTACGAGCAGCAACGACGCGGCGTTCTCGTAGCGCTCCCACGCCGGGAACACGATCGGGTCGTCGGGGTCGTACCTGTCGAGAACGACGTCGTGGCGATACCCGAGGACGACGCTCGTTCCATCGGCGTACCGCCGGAGCAGCGCTCGCTGTCGGTCGTACAGCGTTCGACCGTCGAACTCGATGAAGGCCTTCGGTACCTCGTCGGTGTAGTGGCCCATTCGCCGTCCTCGACCGGCAGCGAGGATTACGCCCTGCATTCGAGTACCTCCCGGGCTGTGCGTTCGCCGGCCCGACCGTCCATCGGAATCCCGAGACACTCGAGCCACGACGCTCGCCGCCGTTTCGTGGCTTCCGGCTCGCCGGTCCGGTACAGTTCGTCGACGAGTTCGAGGGTGAGCGTCTCCGCCGTCACTCCGATTGGGGGCACCGTCTTGCCCGCTGCATCGACGTCCGTCAGTTGAATCAGCGGCCGGCCAGTGTGCAGCCACTCGGCGATCGAGCCCGAGAAATCCGAGACGAGGATGTCCGACCGCTGTATGCTCTCGATCGGCGTCGTGGCCGTATCGAAGACGACGTTCGGTACCTCGGCGATCCGCTTTCGACAGTCACGAGTGACGGCCAGACCCGGTCCTTCCCGTCTATCGGTCGGATGCGGTCGAAAGAGGAGTTCGTACTCCGTCCCGGCAAAACACTCGATAACCGACCGGGCCGTGTTCGCGTACGCTCCCCGGCCGACGAGATAGTTGGTCGGCGCGTACAACACACGGCGCTCACGGGGTGAGGGCGCGTCGACGAGTTCGTCAGCTTCCGGGATGCCGACGGTGACGACCCGCACGTCGTCGGGCGCGACAGCTCGGTAGGTCCTCGCCCATCGCTCGCCCGGTGCCAGTGCGGCGGCAACGTGCTCGAGAATCGTTTCCGTCGTCACAGTGACCTCACCTCGACCGATTGACGCGCCGTGTCGGAGGTGGACGAGCGGGTACGCCTCGTAGAACGAGAACCGCTCGATACCGAAGCGATGGTTGTACACGACGACGCCAGGGTCGATCGCCCGGACGTTCGCGTCGACTGCGTCCGGATCTCGAACACTGATTTCGGTGATGGCGTCACTACAGCCCCGGGCATCCTCGCGGACTGGCACGTAGGCCGAGTCGACGTCCACGTGTCGATCGACCGCTTCGAACGTTTTCCGCATGAACGGCCGTTCGATAGCGTACAGAACGGCTACCATTCTCGTGACTGTCGTCGCGACCGCTGTTGGGTACCGAATCGAATCGGGACAGAACGCGTGGCCGAACGGCGAAAGATAGCGTGCCCTCCAAGCATAGACCAGCTAGGACAGTAGCAGTACTAATACTGTCATGCCTATGATAGCAAGCCACTCTTTTACCACCGTGCTATCTGGTCGCATACGCCGAGGTACTCGACATGGAGACCGGTGGGTCAGCGTTCATATGCGATGGCGGCTCACACCACAGGGGGTCCGATTCGTAACGTATTTCTGTCCCAGCGGGATACCTAAGAATGCTTCAGCCAGCGTGTCCGGGTTGGGGTAGTGGTATCCTTCAGCCTTGTGGTGGCTGAGACGTGGGTTCAATTCCCGCACCCGGACCTACTTATTTCAGCCGTTCTTCAACGGAGAGAAGATTTAGCTGGACAAATGGCCATATATCACTCACATTCTCGATGAGCGAGTGAAGTGTCCCTTCTGATATATCGTCACCGCTCGCTCTAGGACTGCTTGTCTACGAATCAGCTATTAACGACCTGAGATACTCTGCGTCTATCTTCTCGAACTCGGCTTTTCGGTGGCAACTGATACAGAGTGAGATGACGTTCTCGATGTAATGCGCATCTTCGCGGGTGTGGTTTTCCGATTCGATGAACGACCTGACCGGCCGGATGTGATGCACGTCGGGATTCCGTCCAAGCTCTTCGTGTGTCTGGCCACAGACTCGACAGGAGTAGTTGTCGCGTTCGAGCGCTCGTTGGCGAACAGCCCGCCACCCTTTGCCATATTCCTCGTTTCCGCCGCCTTTCCAATTCGGATGCCCGTCACCAGTAAACTCATCTGAGAGCCATGCTCTCCGGCACGGTTCTCCGCAGAACACGTTTTCACCGATGTGACTCGGATACCGTTCCAACCGTTCGCCACAGCGATCACAGTGACAAATTCGTTTGCCTCCATTCCACCGAGGATGGTCTGCACCACTCACAGCCGTCGTTGTATCTACCTCGTCGCTCGCATAGCACGGTGAGCAGAACTTGCCTGCCTTCTTCTTCGGATAATACTCGAAGGTCTCGCCACAGCAGACACACTCTGCGGAAGCTTTTGCTCCCTGTGACCTGCCTACACCCAGACACTCGTCTGAGCAATACTTCTCTCGACCTCTCTGGTCGAACTGCTGTCCGCAGTTTTCACATTTCGTCGTCACAAGCGACACTCCGGAGTTGCGTTCCTGGTGGGGTTGGTCCCGTTTTGTGATTTAAATTCACGCCCACATTCCGGACAGGTATGCTCCCCCATCACAACCCCTCCGTTTCGGGTGTGGACCGCCCGCATACTCGCTTTCTAGACAGTACAACGGCTATTTGCTGCAATCGTATTCGTGCGATAATCGATGACGGATAGTTTGTTCAAACCCACGCGAGCGACTGATTTCGTTCGGCCAGATACTCGGGTGCAATCGTCACCTCGGGTGGCAACGACACAGCTTCGTCGGCCCGAGCAATGATCGTCTCTTGCAAGAAGGGATGGCCGGGGTCGAACTGGGGGTTCACCTGCAGTCGCCGCTCATCATCCAGCGTGAACAAATCAGCGTCGAACGCGCGATGATGGAGGGCGTTCATTACCAGCACGTTCTCATCATCTTCGACGAGGTCGGGATGGTCACTCCGAGCGAGCACGTGGGCGACATCTAGAACCGACGATTCTTCGATACCCGTCACGACACACTGGTGTTCGAAGCGCGCAAGCGCGTCGTCTCGGAACTGGCCGCTGACGACGCGTTCCTCGCGGTCGATACGACGACGATACCCCCTGGTATCGGTGACACGGTCGCCAAGTGGCCAGCGTGTAATCGTCCCCGACGAGACCCATTCAGTCCACTCACTGGGCGCAGCGGCGTCGCTTCGATGGAGCGCTCGTTCGTGCAGCCACGACACTGGGACTTTCGGCACGTTCAGGATGGCAAAATGAAAGCGGTAGTTCGGAATCTGCGTTCCGTCGTCGTCGTAGTACGTCCCGACCTCGAAGCGAACAGGGACACAGAGCCCACAGAACTGGACGACACCGGGCTCTGGCTTTCGAAACATGAGCACTGGAGGAACAGCCGAACGGTTGCCCCGAGCGGCTCGCTCGAACGCCTGCGCTATTTTCTGGTTCTGGACGGATTCGTCGTATGCGACTCCAGCCTTGGCGTCGCCCCAGTACTCAATATGGCCTCCCGAAACGTCCAGTGCGTCTTTCCAAGGGTCTGCGTGTTGAGAGACGCCGTCGTCGTTTGAGACGAGAATCAGCGCCGCGGTCTCAGAGGAATCCTCAAAGGAGAGATCTCGAATCCCACCCGTATTCTTGATACCCGCAGAAAGTGGCCCCCGAATCCAGCGAAGGAATTGGTCGTCCTCGTCTCGCCACGAGCCTTTGTCCCGATAGCGCCGATTCACCTCGAAGACCGCGTCCATACCCAGTACACAGTGACCAGCCTCTTTGGTCTATCCCCGCGACCTCAGTCACGTTGCTCCTCAGAACTCCGGGCGGAGTGGGCTCACCGACAGCGGAGCTATTCCCCAGGCACGTCGAGCCCGTAGGCGGCTTCAACGAGCTCACGGAGTCGCCCGACGAACCGCGTCGCTTCTGCACCGTCGACGACGTCGTGGTCGACCGTCACCGTGAGGTCGAGTAGCTCGCGGTTCGTCACCCCTCCGTCGACGACCCTCGGCTTCTCGCTGATACCACCGACGGTCAGCTGTAGCGTGTAGTTCGTCGGGCTAATCACCCACCCGCCGCCCCCGCCGAACATTCCGACGGAGGTGACGGCGACGGTGCCGGCCATGGCTTTCCAGCGTTCGGGAAACCACTGGGGCAGCCGCCAGAGAAGCCGCCGGACGAACCCGGGGAGTCGGAACGCCAGTTCGGCCACCGGCGAGAGCTCCGTCGGGTCACTGGAGCTCTGTGCCGCCCGGATATCGTCGTGAATCGACCGGACGGAGCGCTCGTTGGTTCGTCGCACCACGTGGGGGACGCCCAGCCGCTCGCCCCGGACCGTCGTCTCGACGAGGACGTTGACGTCCACGGCGTCGAAGACGTGGAGGCGCCCACGCCAGTCCCGATACGCGTTGATACGGGGATACGCTTCGAGGGCCCGGGAGAGACAGAAGACGAGAAACGCGGTAACGGACAGTGACTCGCCGGTCGCCGCTTCGATGGCTTCGATACGCTGTCGGGCCTCGGTCACGTCGACCTCGAGGAGTCCGTGGACGTTGCTCCGTCGACCCGCCGTTCGCATGTAGTCGACCGTTCCCCGGCGCCGGGCTGGGAACGGTTCGATACGGTCACCGCGGTCGCTCATACGACTCGGTCGGCGAGGACGGTCTCCAGCGGCCAGCGTGGTGTGTGCTCGGCCGCCTCGTCGGCGTAGCCCAGTCGGAAGAGGTGCTGTGGCACGCCCGGCGTGTCGAGTAGGTCACCCAGTTGCGTCCGCAACGCTTGCCGTTCGAGCGTCTGGCTCATCGGATGGACGGCGACGCCCTCGCTGTCGGCGAGCAGCGCAATCCGTTCGAAGGCCTGCCCGGTCCTGACCTGTGCGACGGGGCCGTCCGAGTCGGTCGACAGGACGCCGATGGCCGGGGCGCTCTGGACGAGCTTCGAGTTCTTCGCGGCCTCCCTGTCGCCGACGTCGAGGTGGGTGAGGACGGCCTGTCCGATGCGGGCCAGGAGCCACGAACTCCCGAGGGCGCCGATGCCGACCCAGTGCCCCAGATCTCTCCGGTAGGCGGGGTCGTCCATCTGGCGTCGGTCGGCCTCGGCCTGTAGCTCGGCGACGGCGGTTTTCAGAACCGGGTCCTCGACGACCTGCAGCGTGACGCCCGTCGCTGTCTCCACCGCCTCCAGCCGTTCCCGCGCCGTGTCTTCGAGTGGGCGCCCGTCGAACAGTTCGTGACTCGTCGCCCGTGTCGTGAGCGCGTCGAACAGGTCGGCTGGCCGCGGGTCGGCCGGCTCATCCGCCTCGAGTGTCACGGTCACGACGTCGGCCGACGCGGGGTCGTGGTACTCGACTTCGGGGTCGAACCCGAACTGTTCGGCCGCGACACAGCAGTTTTCGACGGCACAGCCGAGGCTGATGTACAGTTCTCGTTTGTCCGGGTCGGCCGCTTCGAGCCACCGTGACTCCTCGGCGGCAATCGTTATTTCGTTCCCGTCCACGTCGAACGCCCAGGGCTGGGCGTTGTGGCTCGACGGCGCCAGGATGGCGTATCTGAGCACGAACGTGGCCTGGTCTTCGATGGGTCCGTCGGTGGGAAACGCATCGGCATCGATTTCCCAGACCGACCTCGTGAGTGATGTGGCCTGCATATCGTAAAATGTTCGCGAGAGTACATAAACCGAGACTACCAGTCGCTGTCACGCTCGTCTACTGAGCGTGTCGATGTCTCTATCGATACGAACAGTCCCCTCCGCAGGCTACGTCGCCGCCCCTTCGAGTGGCTCCTCGATATCGAGGACGTCGGCACTGAACTCCCAGAGACGCCGAGCGTTGTCTCGGTCACGGGCCGCTGGTGACGGCGTCGTGGGCTGCTGGTCGACGAAGTACCGCCCGGAGATATCCGCGGTCCGGGGGGAGACGGCGGGGAACAGTAGTTCCGCGGCGCCATCAGCGACGGTCGTCACCCCTGGCACTGCCGAGAGGCCGCCCATGAGCTGTGGCAGTGGCCGCGGGAGAAACCGACTGAACCCCGAGCCCGGTATCGCACCCGGATGGATGCTGTTCGAGGTGATAGCTCGCTCCGTGGCGTCGAGTCGGCGGGCCAGTTCAGAGGCGAACAGGATGTTTGCCAGTTTCGAGTGGCTGTAGGCCCACCAGCTGGCATGTCGGTCGACATCCTGCACCCGCTCTAAGTCCAGTGCGGTGCCCTGGTGGGCCGCCGACGCCGTGGTGACGATACGGGCGTCGTCTGCCAGGTGGCCGAGGAGCGCCGTGGTCAGGAGAAACGGCGAGAGGTGGTTGACGTGGAACGTGTATTCGACGCCGAGGTCACTCAATCGCCCCTCGCGGAACAGCCCGCCGGCGTTGTTGACGAGGATATCTACCCCGTCGGTGTCGGTACGGACGGTTTCAGCGAGCTCCCGAACGCCGTCGACGCTTGCGAAGTCCGCTTTCACGAACCGGCCGTCGGCATCGAGGCCGTCGAACTCGTCGACGACAGCCTCGCCCGCTGTTTCGTCCCGTCCGTGCACGATGACGTCGGCGCCGAGCCGGCCCAGTGCCAGCGCGGCGTCCCGGCCGATACCGCTCGTCGACCCGGTGACGAGCGCTTGCTGCCCGGTGCAGTCCACGTCAGCGACGCCTGCGAGTTCCTCCGGGGAACGAGACATACTGAATCACAGGGGCTCCACAGGGAAGCCGGCATCGTCGGCGTGGGGCACCGGCACAAGCGCTACGAAACCGCCTGCACCAGCGCCCGAACCTCGTCCCTCGACAGCGGCTCCACCGCGACCCGCTCTCCGTCCGCCGAGTAGAAGAGACTCGTCGTCACTTCCCTTCCTGGATACACACTCGCGAGCACGTGGTAGTAGACGCTCAACTGTTTGCGGTACTCCGCCTGGGCGCGCCGGCTCCCGTCGGTCTTGTAGTCGATAATCTCGACGCGGTCTGCGGTCAGGTGCACCAGGTCGACGACGCCGGTAATCGCCACTCGCTCGCCGTCGACCTCCAGGGGCAAGACGGCGTCCTCCTCGGCGAACAACTCGCCGGTCAGGCCAGCAATGAGCTCCTGAATACGCTCCTCGTGCTCGTTCGATGGCGTCACGTCCGCACCCAGAACGTACGCTTCGGCGAAGTCGTGGACCTGTGTTCCAAAGTCCATCCCGCCCTCTCCGTCCCGCTCTATCTCTACACTCTCGCCACCGCCCTCGAACACGCCGTCGTCCATGAGCGAGTGCGGGCTGTAACTCGCCGGTCCATCGGGCGACGCGATAGTGAAGGGCAACTGTGACTGTTCGGTCTCCGTTGCCACTACGCGCTCGATCTCGGTACTCCCGTCCTGCACCTCGACGGGCAGCTCCTGGAGGAACGTGTTGGGCTTCTCGCCACCCGCAAACACCAGGTGGTGCTCGGCGCGGGTAATCGCGACGTACAGCAACCGTCGTTCCTCGTCGTATCCGTCGGGGAGACAGCGCCGGTAGACGTCGTAGCGCCAGTTGTCGTAGATATGGGGGTACAGCCCCTCCTCACCGTACACCTTCCGCTGGCGGACGCCCACGGACTCCTCGTAGCGAAGCACGCCCGAGCTCCGCGTCCGGGGTGGGAACCGTCCCTCGTTCATGTTCGCCAAAATCACGATGGGATACTCCAGCCCCTTCGCCGAGTGGATGGTCTGGACGGTCACCGAGTCCTCGCTGGCGCTGGTGTGGACGCCGTGTGTGCTCCCGTTCTCGATACCGTCTTGGATGAAGCGAATCAGGTCGCCGCGGGTGAACGTGGTCGAATCGTGCACCGACTGGACGAGATGGAGGATGACGTCGGCGTACTCGCCGGTCATCCCGTAGCGCTCGAAGACGCGCCGAGTGAGCGAGCCGACGCTTGCCAGTTCTCGAAGGGAGTCGCGAAACGCCGCCATATTCTCGGGGTAGCGCTCGTCTTCGAGGATGGCGTCTATCTCGTCGATGGTGTAGCTCGCCCGTTCGAGGACGACGGCCCAGCCACGGTCGGCGTCGCTGTCGACGATTCGCAGCCAGGCGAGCAACAGCTTCGCGGGGTCGCTGCGGAACAGTTCGACGTCGCCGTCGTAGGCGACCGGGACGTCGTATTCTCCCGCGACGTCCAGCAGTTCACGACCGAAATCCCGCGTCCGCGTGAGGACGGCGATATCCTCGAACGTCGGCGCTCGTGGCTCGCCGTCCTCGTCCTCGACGGGATAGTCCGCGTTGCCGACGATGTCCTGTACCTTCGCGAGGACGGCTTCGTACTCGTCCTCGTGTGCCAGCGCCTCGATAGTCGTCTCGTCGAAGGGCGCGTTCGACTGGAGGGAGTCGACCTCGCCCAGGTCCTCGACGTCGACGCTGTCGGAACTCGTCGCCGGCGTCTCCAGGGCGTGTTCGGAGAAGTCCAGAATCGACTGCGTCGAGCGGTAGTTCTCGGTCAGCGAGATGCGCTCGACGTTGTCTGTCTGGAAGCCGACCCGCGTGTCGTCGGGGTCGTTCAGCTCCGCGGCGAACCGTTCGAGTCGCGTCTCGAACTCGGTGATGTTCTCGACGTCGGCGTACTGGAACGAGTAGATGCTCTGTTTCCAGTCGCCGACGACCGAGAGGTTGTCCGTCTCGGCGAGCAACAGGGCGAGCTTGAACTGTATCTCGCTTGCGTCCTGGAACTCGTCGACCATCACGTACTCGAAGCCGACGCGCTCGCGAAGCTGTGGAGATTCACACAGCTGCACGAACGCGAGCAACTGCAGGAAGCCGAAGTTGAGGTAGTTCCGCGCGAGTGCGAACTCGAGGTACTCGACGTAGAGGTCGTGGACGAACGCTTCGAGTTCGCTTCTATCCGATTCGAACACGTCCCTGGCGACGCTGTCGTCGAGTTGTTTCGTCCCGCGCCCGCCGCGAAGCTCCGTCTTCGATGGCGCGTCGGGGCGGTAGGTCTTCGACCGGCCGAACCCGGACAGGGCTTCCCGGAGCTTCGACTGCTTCGACCCACCGTTGCGGGGTTCGTTCACTGCGTCAAACTGGGATTTGAACGCCCCAAACGAACCATGCAGCGCGTCCGCCCCGTCGCGATACCAGCCCTCGGCGGTCGGGAAGACGCCCTTCGACGCCAGTTCGTTGACGAGTTCGAGTCCTTCGAGCGGGTTCGAGAGTACCCGAAACAGGTCCGTGTACTCCGGATGTCGGTCCCGGAACTGGCCGTAGAACTCCCTGAAGTACTCGCGTTCGACGAACTCGTCCTCGACGATGCGCGTCGAGCCGGTGATTCGGTCGTCGATACCCAGATGCGTCGGTGCGCGATAGCCGTGTTCGGCCAGCAGGTCGTAGCAGTAGGCGTGAAACGTCTGGATGGGCGCGTCGGCGAGTTCTCGCATCCCGTACGAGCAGTTCTCGACGATGCGTTCGCGCATCTCCGTGGCCGCGCTGTTGGTGAAGGTCACCAGCAGGACGTCCTCGGGTTCCACGGCGGGCTGGTCGACGATGTTCGCGTACCGGCGTGTGATGGTGAACGTCTTCCCGGTCCCGGCCCCGGCGTCGACGTGATAGATGCCCTCGGTCCCGTCGATGAGCCGTTGCTGGGCGTCGTTGGGCGAGAGCTCGCTCATCGGTCGCCCTCCAGCAGCAGGTCACGGTGGTCGACCCGACGGTAGTTCGGCTCGCCGCCGGGACCGTCGACGGGGAACCGTTCCTCCCCGGCCCGCCGGCGGTCGAGTTCGGCCAGCCGCTCCTCGATAAACTCCTCGAAGCGGTCGAGGTCTTCCCGGAAGTACGCCCGCTTTCGGACGCCGTTGAGGGCGCGAATCGCCTGGTCGCTGCCCTTCTCCGCGTCGACGTCGTCGGGGGTGCCTGCGACGACGGCCTCGGTGAACTGCTCGGCGAACTCGGACGCTCGGAGTTCGGCCCTGTCGGTCGTCTCTGGGAACGACAGCCCATCGACGATATCGGCGTACGCCTCGAAGCCCAGCGCTTCGAACGTCGCGACGCAGTCGCTGTAGCCGTCCAGTAACTCGTCGTACGCGTCTCGCGACCCCACGTACTCGTCGAACGTCGTCGGGTGGTACGAGACGGTGGTGAGTGTGTCGTCGAGATTCGCCTCGCCAGCGACGACGTCGTCCAGATTGTCGAGGAAGTAAAAGAAGGTGAACTCCAGTCGCTCGTCCGGCCGGACGGTGCGATAGTGCGTGAGATACAGGAGCGCCTGGTAGTCGACGGTGTCACTCGGCGGGTCGATTGCGGACTGTTTAACCACGTCGTAGGCCGACTTCTTCGACCCGCTCTTGTAATCCAGCAGGTGGTCGGGCGCGTACACGAGGTCGATGAGCCCCTTGATGCCCAGTTCGGCGTTCTCGAACCACCGCTCGGTTATCGGCGCGTCGACCGGTCTGTCGAACCGCTCTGCGAACGTGTTGGTCCCGAAGCCCGAGGCCGCGGTGAGAAAGTCACCGGCCTCTGGTCGGTTCGCATCGAGGAACGCCATAATCGTCTCCAGTCCGATTCGATAGCGCCGCGCACGGAGCGTCCGGTCGTGTTCGGGGTAGAACGGCCGCACCTCCGAGCACATCAGTTCGACCACCTCGTCGACGACCGACTCGTCGACGCTCTCGGGGTGGTTCACGTAGAACTCCGCGAAGTCGTGAAACAGCTGCCCTTCCTCGAAGTAATCGGCGTCCGGGCTGTCGAGCAACCGGCTGAACAGATAGTCCCGCGGCGAGTTGACGTAGGTGTTGAGGCTGGACTGACTGATGGTCTCGACCGATTCGGACTCGACCGGCGGGTCGAGGGGTTCTCGCTCGAAGCCACCGCCGTCTCCGTTCCGTGGTCGACTGTAGCTGACCGAGTCGAGGTCGCTGAACTGGCTGCACTCCGCGTCCAGGAGCTCGTTGAAGTACAGACACGGAGTCACCGGCTGCCCGCCGGCCGTATCCTGGACGAGGTAGTACTGTTCGCGCCCGCTCTGGAGGAGCAACTGGAACCGTCGGATGTACCGTTCGAACTGTTCGGCCGTGTCGACCCACGGTCGCTGTGGGGCCGAGTGGGTCCACCCCTCGTCGAGGCCGAGATAGAAGACGACCGGTCGGCCGACGTAGCCCGAGGACTTCGCGTCGGCGAGCAGGACACCGCTGTTCTCGCGGTCGACCGGCACCTCGTAGGTGTCGAGGTAGTACTCCAGTCGCCCGAGCGCGTCGGCCGTGACTGGCGTCTCCAGCAGGCCCAGCGTCTCCAGTTCTGTCCGGAGCCGGTCGAGTGTCGCGCCCGATTTCGACTCGTAGGTTTCCAGTACGTCTCGAAACGTCCGTGACGCTATCTCCGCACAGCACGCCTGTAGCCACTCGAGGTCGGGATGGCTGACTGCCGAGAGTCGCTTTTCGTCGTGGGCGACACCGAGGTCGACGCCGCAGTGAGACAGGATGGGTTTGACGTCCGCGACGGTGGTGTCGCTCCCGCGATGTGCGACCCGGAGCAAGCGCACCAGCGCCCGGTGGTCGGGGTCGTCCACGAAGCCGGGCCCGCCGTAGTAGGGAATATCCGCAGATTCGAACGCCGATTCGACCAGCGAGGAGTACTGACTGCCGTTCTCGAGGACGACCGCGACGTCGTCTGCACGCTCCTCGTCGATGGAGTCGAGCAGCGCGTCGACGATGTGGCCGGGCGAGTCGAAGATATTGACGGCTGGCAGCTCGAAGGACTCCTCGGCGAACAGCGAATAGCTGTCGTACGCCTCCGGAAGAATCGACTGTTCGAGTTCGGTGAACTGCGTCTCGCCGACGACGGCGACGTCCTGGGACGCCGAAACCGTGTACTCGGTCAGCTGCTGTGAGGTCGTCTGGCGGGTCGAGAGCTGTTCGACCACCGCTTCGGTCGTCGAATCCGCAAATTCGTCGTAGTCCAGTATCGCGTCAGCCGCTCCGTGGTGCTCCCAGCACTGCAGGACGTTCCCGATGGCGTAGGCGAGCGTTTTCCAGTTGTCGACGGCCCCGGTGTCGCCGTCTGTCCGTGGGGTCGACGACCGCACGCTGTCGACGACGTCGAGGAAGGCGACGCGGTCCTCGGCCTGTTCACGACGGCCGGCAGCCAGCCGACGTGGCGTGGTCGCGAAGGTCCCGAAGTGTGGCCGGTCGAGCCGTCGGTTGAGAGCGCTGGCCAGTGGTGCATCCGGAACGAGAACGAGGTCGTAGTCCGCGATGTCCGCATAGAGTTGGGTGAGAGGTTTCGCACGTTGAATCGGCACACAGTATACAGTGAAACGGTATGCAAAAAGCTACCTCCGGTGGCGCGAGGCGGCGAATCCAGCTGCAACGCTCCCCGGCGGGGGTCACTCCGACTCGAACATCTCGTGGTCGGTGACGAGGCTGACGACCTGGAGGGCCTTCCGGGCGGCGTCGCCGTCGCCGTCGACCCGGTCGGCTGGCACGCGGACGCTCTGGATGCGCCACTCGTCGGTCTCCTCTCGTCCCATCTGTACGTCGCTGCCCGGTAGTTCCGACTCGGCGAGTTCCCGCGCCCAGTCGGGCGTCGTCAGGTCGTCGAAGTCGTCGGTCTCGCGGAACTGCACCTGGTAGTGGTCGTCGTCGCGGTCGACCGCCTTCACGGTCAGCTGTGAGCTCATGCGTACGTGGTGACGCTCCGTGCTGATAGCCAGTCGACTTGCGAGTGCAACCACGACGCGTGGGCTGTCCTACCCCAAACTGCTTCACTGCTGTCGCCGTAGCGGGGGACAGATGTCTGGTCGCCTGGCGCCACTCAAACGCCCGCTGCTGTACGTGATGGGTCCCGGCTACGTCGTCGCTGGACTCCTGCATTTCGTCGTCCCGGAACTGTACGCACAGATTATCCCGCCGGTCCTGCCCGCGCCGCTCGCGCTGGTCTACCTCTCGGGCGTCGCCGAGGTCGCCGTGGGACTCGGACTCCTGTGGCCACGGACGCGACAGTACGCGGCGTGGGCGACTATCGCCCTCCTCGTCGCCATCTTCCCCGCGAACGTCTACATGGCGACCAGCGCGGTCGTCGTCACGGGGATGCCCGGCGGGGGTGACCCGTCCGCGGTCGTTCGATGGGGACGGCTGCCGCTCCAGGGCGTGTTGATTCTGTGGGCGTACTGGTATACGGACCCCGAGCTGGCGACAACGTAACGCCCGAACCACGCTACTCGGTCTCGAACTCCTCCTTGAGCGTTTCGAGCCTTGCCTGCACGTCCCAGACCTCCTGTGTCAGTTCCTCTATGGGTTCGCTGACGTCGTCAGCAGCGCTCTCCGTGGCGGCGGCCCACAGAAGGTCTTCGGCCTCGTCGAGATACCCGTCCGCGAGTTCGAGGGCTCGGAGCACGTCCTGGTCGGGCGATGGCGGGTCCCCCATGAATAGTCCAGTGGGCTCCGGCGTCATGGGCGTTCAGGTAGGCTCGATATTTGTCGCTGCAGCGGGAGCGCCCCACGTCCCGTCGACCCGGCGTCGAGTCCCGGCCACGTCGTCTCCGACAGTGCACACGTGGACAGCCTATTTGTCGCCAGTGGACGGAGATACCGATACGCCCACGCAGATGTCCACAGACAGTTCCGCGACCGACAGCCACACGGACGGTGCTCGTGACCGCCCCATGTCCAGTTCAGACATCGCCGGCCTCTACGACGACATGGCCGCCCAGTACGAACGCTGGGACTGGGCCAACCGGCTGTTCAGCGGCCCGCTCCGGAAGCGAGCGTTCGGCGAGGCCCGCGGCCGGGTGCTCGATGTCGCCTGTGGGGCCGGGACGAACTTCCGGTATCTGCCCGGCAGTGCCCAGCTGGTCGGTGTCGACGTCAGCGCCGAGATGGTCGAGGCGGCACGGGCCGAACTCGACGAGCTCCGCCGGGGTGGGACGGTGTATCGGATGGACGCCCAGGACCTCCAGTTTCCCGACGACAGCTTCGATACGGTCATCTCCGCGCTCTCTACCTGTACCTTCCCCGACCCGGTCGCGGCGCTGTCGGAGATGGCGCGGGTCTGCCGGCCCGACGGCCGTGTCCTACTGTTCGAACACGGTCGCAGCGACGTGGAACTCCTCGGCCGGTTCCAGGACTGGCGCGCCGACGCCCACTACGAGCAACACGGCTGTCGGTGGACCCAGGAGCCACTCGCACACTTCGAGGGGACGGAGCTGACCGTCCTCGAGAGCGAGACGCTGTTTGCTGGGATGGTCACCATCATCGAGGCACGGCCGGCAGCGGACTGACGGCCGCAGTACAGCGCCGCCGTCCCGCGCTCACGAACCGTCGTCGACCACTGCGCCAGAAATATTGACTTTCAAGCATTAGATATGTAACATGTGTGGCCTGAGCGACGGTGCCGTGGTTCGCTCGTCAGTCCCGGACGGAACGCGTGGACGCAGCGAGGTGCTATGACCTGGTTCGTAGCTGGGGCGGGCTGGCTGCTCCAGACCGGCGGCCTGCGCTCGAACCCGTGGTTCTACGCGGTGTTCTCGGCGAGTGCGCTCATCGTGGGTGCGGCTATCGGCATCTGGATACGTCCGGAGCGGCGCTGGCAGGCGGCGCTACTTGCCGTCGGTGGCGGCTCGCTCGTTGTCTCGCTAGCCTTCGAGCTGTACGAACCGGCGGTCCAGAACATCGGGAAGTGGCCCGCCTCGGGCTACTTTCTCGTCGGTGTGGCCGTCTTCGGCGCGCTCGATATCCTCATCGACATCCTCGCGAGCGACCAGTCCGAGGAGAACGGCTGGGGGCTGTGGGCGAGCGTGACGACCGACGGGATTCCCGAGAACGCCGCCATGGGGTCGCTGCTGGTCGGGACGGCTCCGGGCCCGCTCCCCTTCCTGTTCGCGCTCGTCGTCACCAACGGCTCCCAGTCGATGATGTCCGGGACGAACATGACCGAGAACCGGGGCGAGTGGCAGACGATGGGCGCGTGGGTCGTCACCGCTCTCGTCGTCGGTGCCGCTGTCTTGCTCGGGTACTGGTTGCTGCCGCCCCTGCCGGACTACTGGATCGGCGCCGTCCGGTCCTTCGCCGGCGGGGCCGTCCTCGCGTCGCTCGCCGCCGAGATATACCCCGACGCCTACGCGGAGGCCGGACCGTACATCACGCTGGCGACGGCCGTCGGCTTCCTCGGGACCTTCCTGCTGTGACCGCTGTCTTGGCGCTGGTGTGTCCCTTGCCGCGCTTCGATACGCCGCCCGTCGGGTAAACACTACTCGCCGGAATAGTAACAAATCCAATATATACAGGACAGTCGGTGCCCTATCGAATCGCATGGCATCTGGGAGTACGACCGTCTCTCGCCGGGCGTTCATGCTGGGCGCTGCTGGCGTGACGGCGACTGCGGCCACTGGTAGCGCGACTGCACAGGAGGGAACGCCCGCTGAAGACGGCACCCCGACGGGCACAGCAGGCGGGACACCGGCCGGGACGGAGGGCGGTAACGAGACGGGAACCGAGGCGGGCTCACCGGCCGAGGGTGGCGAAGGCGGTGGCGGCGGCCCGCCGGACTTCGGCGGCTTCCTCGACGACGTGGGGAACTTCGACGGCAGCGTCACCGACGCACAGGGGCAGGACCAGGTGTCGGTGGCGGTCGGCGCCCAGGGCAACGGCGGGGCCTTCGCCTTCGACCCGCCGGCGGTCCACGTCGACAACGGGGCCACGGTCGTCTGGGAGTGGACCGGCCAGGGCGGCGGCCACAACGTCGTCGAGGAGGGCGGCGACACTATCGATTCGGGCGAACCCGTCGCGACCGAGGGGGAGACCTACGAGGTAACCTTCGACACGGACGGCATCTACAACTACGTCTGTGAACCCCACGTGAGCCTGGGGATGAAAGGGTCCGTCGTCGTCGGGACCGACTATCCGACGGCCAGTGGCGGTGGCGGCGGTGGCGGCGGCAGCGACGTGGTTCAGGTGCCAAACAGCGCGAAGACGCTGGGTATCGCCACCACGCTCGTGGCGGCCGCGACGCTCGGGCTGACGTACGTGTTCATGCGCTACGGTGGCGACTACGAGATGGGCGAGCAGTAGCGAGGTCACGAACGGAGTGAGTGACCTCGTTACGGGCGAGCGGGGAACGTAGTGACCCGCGAGCCAGCGACGCGACTCGTTCCGTCGAGGCGATTCACTTCGCTCACGCCTCGGGCTCCCCGTTCCGTCGAGACATCTCCCTGTGGTCGATGTCTCGCTACTGCTCTCCGGCTCGTTCCACTCGCCGTTCCGCTTCGAGGTCGGCACACTGTGCCGACCTCGCTACTCCGACGATTCGCTCTCGCTCGCCGGCGGACGCGGCAGCGCGACGAACTGCGTCAGCACGGGGTTGAACGGGTCGTAGACGGACTGGTGGCACTGGCAGTAGATATCGTTCTCGGCGTTGAACGCGGCGCTGCCCGCCTGGGTCTTCCACCCGGGGACACAGCAGAAGTGCGTGCACTTGTTGAGCCAGGCGATGAAGCCCTCGGGGGCCGCTTCCGCGATGAACTGTCGAACGCTCCCCGGCAGGTCGCTGAACTCCCCCTCG
The DNA here is from genome assembly GCF_019599405.1 of Haloarcula salinisoli. Taxonomy (NCBI): domain Archaea; kingdom Methanobacteriati; phylum Methanobacteriota; class Halobacteria; order Halobacteriales; family Haloarculaceae; genus Haloarcula; species Haloarcula salinisoli. The sequence continues at coordinate 316,841 of NZ_RKLQ01000002.1, forward strand.
CCCGCGGCCATCTGCCTGACACGGTTCGAGCGGATGAGCTGGACCGGGATGGACTGGACGTCCCCCTCCGAGCGCCACGTCGCGCTGGCTGGTTTACCCAGTCCCGACTGGCCGATACCGTTCCCCCAGGATTCGTACTCCTCGAACATGTCGACGGTCAGGGGCTCGCCCTGTTCGACGTCGCTCTGCCAGTCGTAGCTCCCCGGGCTGTTCCGCAGGACGTTGTCCTGGTCGGCCTGCGGACGGACGCCCGGCGCCGTCTGGGTGCCACAGTACTGGAACCACGCCGAGGAGTAGTCGATACCGCTCCCGCCGAAGTCCCGGGCGATGGCGACGCGTGCCTCGGGGTCGTACTCCGGCCAGACGCCGACGAGCTGGCCATCCTGTATCTCGATGGGGATGATTGGCATCCCGCGCGGGGCGGGCCCGTCGATGTTCTCGACGCCGAGGAACTCCGTCGTCCCGCCGCCCTCGCCCGAGGGGTCGGTGAGCGTATCGACCGCGGCCGCGCCGCCGGCCCCGACGGTCGCCAGGGCGGCGCTCCCGACGACGCCCGCGACGAAGCGCCGCCGGCCCGACTCCTCGGGATACTTGTCCTCGTCTAGTGGCATGGCGAGTCTCCTGCGAGGCCCCGACGGCCACCGTGGTCGCACACACCGCCAGCCATCCGCCGGGCGACGGCCTCTCGCCCACTGACCGGTCCCGCGCTGGCTGTTTCACTGGTCACTGTCGTCCGCCTGCGTTCCGGTCGAGACATTGGGGCAGTTACTACGTGCCGTGTGCGTATAGTCTCAACGAACTAACAATATGGCCGCACCGTGGCGTGGCCGCGTCCCGACACAGACGGGGCGACCGACAGCCGACCTCACCGCCGCTCGCCGAACCACGCCGCCGCGCGGTCGGCGCTGTCGCACAGGAGTGCCGCGTCGTCGGTGAACACCTCGACGGCGACGGTGCCGTCGAAGTCGTCGAGATACTGCCCGACTATGTCGCCGTCGACCTCGCCCGCGCCCAGTGGCATGTGGGTGTCGCCGCGCCCGCGCACGTCGTGGACGTGCAGGTGCGAGACGAGGTCGCCGTGGTACTTACAGAAGCGCTGGATGCCGTCGTTGCCGGCTTCCATATACGCGTGGCCCACGTCGAAACAGACCGAGGCGCCCACCTCCTCGGCGATATCGCCCAGTACGGAGAGCTGGAGTCCATGGCGCTGGTGGCCGACGTTCTCGACGACGACCTCCACGCCGCGGGCCTCGCCGGCCGCGACGATTCTGGCGAGCTGCTCGGCGGCCGTCTCACGCAGCCCGGTGTCGTACGGGTCCCGGACGGTCGCGTGCAGGACTGCCTTCCGAGCCCCGCGCTCGCTCGCCCAGTCGAGCAGGCGCTTCTGGTAGCCGACGATGGCGTCGTTTATCTCGGGCACCGGCGTCGCCACGTCCTGTTTGAACGGGAGGTGGACGACGAGCGACTGGTCGGCCAGTGCCGCGTCGAGGGTGGCGTCGTCGATAGATTCCGGGATGTCGATGGCCTCGCCCAGCCCGAACTCCACGAAATCGAAGCCCTCGGCGGTCGCTTCGAGCCGGTCGAGCGAGTCGCCGACGGTCACGCCGAACTCCATGGCTGTCGTTCGTACGCCGGGGATATGAGCGGTTCGTCAGCGTAGCGAGTAGTGCTTAGTTTAGCAGAAAGCAACTCAGAGAGCCAGAAAGCCCCCTGATCAAACACTGGCGACGCGACCGCCAGCTTATTTATCGGCAGCGGCCTCCCCGACAGTATGGACCCCGAGGACGTGCGTCGGGACTGGGCCGAGCGGTCGGGCAAGTACTCCCCGGAGTATTACGCCGATATCGGGCCCAACGAGGTCAGCGAGACGCTCCGTGACGTGCTGGGTCACTACGTCACCGACGACGCCGCTATCCTGGAGGTCGGCTGTGGCTCCGGCCGGCACCTCGAACAGCTCCGGCGCCAGGGCTACGAGAACCTCACCGGCATCGACATCAACGCCGACGCCTTCGACGTGCTGGCCGAGCAGTACCCCCGGCTCGACGCGACCGGGACGTTCCACGCCGGGGCGATAGAGGACCTCGTCGGGGAGTTCGACGACGGTGCGTTCGACGTGGTCTACACCGTCGAGACGCTCCAGCATATCCACCCCGAGGACACGTGGGTGTTCGAGGAACTGGCACGGATAACGGGCGACCTGCTGATAACCGCCGAGAACGAGGGCAACAGCCCACAGCGGGGCCGGGGCGAGACCGCGGTGAGTTACGTCGACGACGAGTTCCCGCTCTATCACCGCAACTGGAAGGACGTCTTCTCCGAACTGGGACTGGCGCAACTCATCCGCGAGCCGACCGACCGGGACACGATTCGCGTCTTTCGGACGCTGTGACAGTCCCAGCGGACAGATAAAACTGGACCGCTGACGGAGCTACGACGGCGACGCGTCTTCCCGGAGCCGACCGCCTGCGGGCGGCGACACGTCGTCCCACCGTCGTGCCCAGTCGTCCAGCTCGTCCAGCACGTCGAGCAGTTCCCGCCCCTTCGGGGTGAGCCTATAGAACACCGCCACCGGCGCCGCCTCCTCCATGCGACGGTCGACGATGTCGTCTTCGACGAGGGGCTCCAGCGCGTCCGAGAGCGTCTTCGAGCGGGCGTCGGTCGACTCTTTGAGTTCGTTGAACCGCTTCTCGCCGTCCCGGAGCGCGTAGACGACGTTGAGCCGCCACGGGGTCCCGATGCTGTCGACGGCCTGCACGACCGGGCAGGCCGACTCGTTGTGTCGCTCGACGGACGCCTGTCGCTCGCTGGTCTCGGCCGCCATCAGGTGCCCTCCCGCTGTCGAGCACCGGGCCGGTGGGTCGGTCGATTCGCCTCGGTGGTCGTCCGCGTTCGGTGTGCGTGCATACGTAGGGAAATCACACGACCGACAGGTGCATAAGGACTCGCAGGAACGCGATTCTGTTCGAAAAGTGACTATTCGGCCCGGCCGCGGAGCCACTCGACGGTCACGCGGTCCTGAACGCGCTCGCCGTCGCTGTAGACGGGGTCGCCGCCGGGCGTCTGGAACGCGTGGCCCGTGTCCTCGATGGTGTGGACGTCGGCGCCGCTCTCCGTCGCGACCCGCATCGTCGGCCCGTACGGGACGACATCGTCGTCGTCGCCGTGGACGACGAGTGCGGGCATCGACCGCTCGGCAAACTGCGACCCGGGGTCGAATCGGTGGAGTTCCTCGTACAGCACCCGCCCGAACTCGAACTCGCCGTCGAGCTGCAGTGACCCGGACGCTTCGAGTTCGGTCAGCTGTTCGCCGGTGAACTGCTCGCGGCCCCACGGCGCCTGTGGCTCCAGGAACGTGCTCTCGATATCGAGCACCGGGTTCCATAGCACGACCCCGCTGATGTCGTCGCGATACCGCTCCAGCGAGAGGCTGGTCGACACCGCGCCGAAGCTCTTGGCCACGACGAAGTACGGCCCATCGAAGCACGTCCGCATATGCTCGAACGCGGCCTCGAAGTCGAGGAGTTCGCCGCCGATGGTGACCCCTCGCGACAGCCCGTCGCTGTCTCCGTGGCCCCGGTAGCTGAACCGAACGGCGTCGAAGCCGGCCGCCGCGAGCCCCTCGGCGAGTCGCGTAAACATCCCACCCTCGTCCATGTCCTGTGTGATGCCGTGGGCCAGCAACACCGTGCCTCGAGCGTCACCCTCGGCCGGCCGGTGGGCTGTGGCGAGTTCCAGTCCGTCCGCCGTCTGGATTGCTGTCATCGGTGATTAGAGCCCGACTCCGACCGCCAGCGGCCACGAAAGCGACGACAGCGCCAGGAAGACCAGCGCGCCGCCCAGCAGTCCGACGTTCTTGAGGAAGTGGAACTCCTCGTTCTGTCGGTCCTGGCCCTCCATCGTCCAGAAGTCGTGCATGACCACGGTGATGGGCCCGAGGAAGACGAGTATCGCCGCCGCGCCGACGGCCGGGTAGACGCCCGCAAGCACCGACAGCGACCCCGCTATCAGCCCGACACTCCCCAGCGGCACCGTCACCGACGCCAGCGGTGCGCCCTTGCTCTTTGCGTACCCGACCGACGCTTCGAGGTCCAGCAAGTTCCCCACCGCGAGGTAGCTGACCACGAGCGCGAACAGCGCCCGGCCGACGAGGAACGCGGCCTCGGCCAGCGGCGACGTAAACGCCATCAGCACTCACCTCCTTCGTGAGCGGGGGCGGTTTGGGTCCGGTTCGAATCGACTGCGTGTCGAATATGGCTTCGTACCATCGTTGCAAATAGTGCAAGGGACCCCCGCATCATATATTTCAGGCAGCTTACACTAAATCAGGTTTCCCGCGATACACCTGGTTTTCTGCGAGCTATTCGATGGGTTGAAATGGGTTCTGAGGGCTCAAAAAGGGAGAAACGGCCAGGCTGCCGCGAACTGGTCAAAAATATAAAGCTTTTGACTTCTATTCCGATTCACTCACGACGAGGAGTCGCTGTCAGCGGCCAGAGCGGCCCGGCCGTGCGTGGCCGTCCAGTCGGCCTCCGGGCCGACCGGGACGAATCCGGTCGGGTTGATATCGGTGTGGCTCCGGTAGTAGTGGGCTTTCGCGTGGTCCATGTTGCAGGTCGCCGCGACCGTCGTGGACTCTGCATCGCCCGTCTGGTAGATGTCCCGCGCGTAATCCCAGAGATGGTCGAAATCGACGAGCGGCCGAACGTTGCATTTGAAGTGGGTGTGATAGACTGCGTCGAACCGGTACAGCGTCGGGAACAGGAACACGTCCGCGAGGGTCAGCTGGTCGCCGACGGCGTACCGCTGGTCGGCCAGCCGGTCGTCCCACCGCTCCATCGCCGTGAACAGGTCCTCGACGGCGGCCTCGTACTCGGCCTGTGAGTCGGCGAACCCGGCATCGTAGACGCCCGTGTTCACGCCAGCGTGGACGTCGTCGATGGCGTCGTCTATCTCCCCGCGCAGTGATTCAGGGTAGAGGTCCCGGTCGGCCGACTGGAACTCGGTGAACTCGGTCGCGAGCATCCGGGAGATGTCGGCGGACTCCTCGTGGACGATGGTTCCCGTCTCCCGGTCGACGAGCACGGGGACGGTGACCGGCCCGGTGTACTCCGGGTCGGCGGTCTGAAACACCTCGTACAGCCGCTCGGCACCGTGGACCGAGTCGGCCGTGCAGCCGTCTCTTGCGGGCGTAAACTCCCAGCCCGCGTCCCGGCGAACGGGGTCGACAACGTCCATCGACACGACGCCGTCCAGCCCAAGCAGCCGCCGGGTCAGCGCCGCGCGGTGAGCCCAGGGGCAGGCCCGTGAGATGTACAGGTGGTACCGGTCGGCCTCGGCGGGGAACGTCGCGTCCGTGGCGGCCCGAACGCGGCTGTCGAAGCTGTCGTGGTCGTACTCGTCACGGGTCGCGTCGGGCTTCCACTCGCCGTTGTCGAGGACCCCCATCAGCGGTCACCGCCGTCCCAGAATACGCCGTTTCCGCGCGGGTCGCGACGTACCGCCCCCTCGCCGTGGAGCGACTGGAGGACCTGCCTGGCCTTGCCGCGGTCGAGTTCGCAGCTCTCGGCTACCTCCTGGGTCGCGACGGGCCCGAACTCGCGGACGAACGCCCGGACCGACGGCGGCGCCGACCGGTCGAGTTCGGGGGCGACCTCACCAAGCGCGGCTTGCAGCTGGTCGTAGGACTGAAACCCGGCGGCGACGCGTTCGCCCTCGGGGCCGCTGACCCGGTAGGTCGGGAACGCCCGGACGCCGGCCTCGCGTGTCCGGGCGAGGTCCGTCTCGAACTGCTCCCGAGCCGTTCCATCCTCCAGCGCCCGTTCGAACGCGGCCACGTCCAGCCCCACGCGCTCGGCCAGCGCGACCTGCTCCCCACGCCGGCTGACGTTGCGGGCCTGCGTGGTGTAGGCCTCGCGGAGCGCCCTGAGGTATCGCTGTCCGTCGCGGCGGTCCTGCTGGCGCGCGGCGACGAACGCGATGCTCGCGGGATACGTCGACTCCGCGGGGTCGGTCTCGAAGACGGACGTATCGACCGGCATCCCGTGACGCTCCGACGCTTCCTCCCAGTGTGGGGCGACGTCGCTCGGCTTCGAGATGTCGTTGGCCGCGTCGTAGAAGCTGTCGAAGTCCTCGACGAGCCCGCCCATGACGTACTCGACCCCTATCTGGTCTCCGTACGTCGCCCGGAGATGCCGGACGACTGGTACCGAGCCCCAGCACCAGGTGCACATCGGGTCGGTGTACTGCGTTATCGTGACGCCGTCGGTGTCTGTGACAGACATGCCTCTCGCTTCCGGTCACGTGGGGATATATTTCAGGCAGACTACGGGAAAGCAGGTGTCGCAGACCGTTCGGGGTTACGTAGTGTAACCGATGTACCGCCCTCAGAACTCCATGACGGCGTTCTCGGTGACGACCGAATCGATGAGCCGCGTCGGCGTCGCGTCGTAGCCCGGGTTCGCGACCTCGAACCCCTCGGCGGGTTCGAGCATGACTTCGCTGGCCGGGCGGAAGGTGTTCTCGAAGGTAAAGCCGCTGCCGATGAACTTCGAGGACGACCCCACGACGGTGACCGGGACGCCGTGGCTGGCCGCCGAGGCGACGACCGAGTGGGTGCCGATGCGGTTGTACACCACGTCGTCGATGACGCAGTTCATCCCGACGAGGACGCGGTCGACTTCTTCCAGGTAGTGGCCCGCGGCGCCGTCGGTGATGAGCGTCGTCGCCACGCCGTCGCGCTCGGCGAGCTGTCGGGCGGTCTTCCGGCCCAGAAAGCGGGGTCGGGACTCGGTGACGAACGTCTCGACCTCCTTGCCCGCACCCACCACCTCGTCGAAGGTCGCCATAACGGTCGAGGAGTTCTCGTGGGTCAGCAAGACGTCGCCGTCGTCGACGAGTTCGGCGGCACGCTCGGCGGCGCGCTGCTTGCTCGATTCGACCTCCTCGACGACCGCCTCGATGGCCTCGACCAGCGCCGTTTTCGCTTCCTCGACGCTGTCGGCGTCGGACTCCTTTACGGCCTCGACGATGCGCTGCTGGGTCGTATAGAGGGGGGCATGCGAGCGGTTGGCCCGCTGGAGCGCCGAGGAGTTGCGCTCGACGACGCGATTGAAGTCCTCGACAGTGTGGCACTCCCGCTCTGTCAGCTCACGCAGCGCCTTGGCGGCCTTGACGGCCACGATAGAGGAGCTCTGGGTCTGCATCTCCTCTATCTCCCGGACTGTTTCGTCTATCATGTACGTACATGCGGCCGACGGGAATAAGGACCTTCCCCCATCCAGTCGCCGTTCTAGAGGTAGCTGGTTCGGGTGTTTCGAGCCTTGAAAGCCACAACGCACCGCTAGCTCCAACTGATCACGACACCGCGAACCGCCAGAAAGCCCCGCTAGTAGTCGTCGTCAGAGACACCGCGAACCGCCAGAAAGCCCCGCTAGTAGTCGTAGTCAGAGACACCGCGAACCGCCAGAAAGCCCCGAGCGGCTACGGTCCCGCGGCTCGCTGCGCGCTTCACTCGCTTCGCTCGCTCCAGTGCTTGCGTCGCCGAGGTTCCCGTAGCCGCTCGCCCCTTTCAGCCCCACCCATGCCGGTTGGCCAAATAGCGTTGGGTGGGGCTGAAAGGGGCGCTTGGCTAAACGACGGCGGCTGACGCAAGCACCGCAACGTAGTGAGGAGCGCAGCGAAGCCCCCGAGTTTAGCCAAGCGGGGCTTTCTGGCGGTTCGCGGTGCCATGCTCAATCGTTGCTAGCGGGGCTTTCTGGCGGTTCGCAGTGCCATGCTCAATCGTTGCTAGCGGGGCTTTCTGGCGGTTCGCAGTGCCATGCTCAATCGTTGCTAGCGGGGCTTTCTGGCGGTTCGCGGTGCCATGCTCAATCGTTGCTAGCGGGGCTTTCTGGCGGTTCGCGGTGCGGGTAACACTCTCCACTGCTAGCGCGGTATTCGGGCGGTTCGAGACAGCGTTCACCGAGCGGAAATCGGTCCTCACTGCGTGCTAGGACTCCATGCGTCGGAACTGGTTCGCGCCGAGCCCACTTTCCTCGCTGGAGCGCAGGATGGAGAGTGCGGTCATGATGTCCGAGCGGGTCAGCAGCCCCCGGAACTCGCCGTCGGCGTCGGTGACGACCAGCCGCCCGACGGAGTTGTCCTGCAGTTCGTTCAGCGCGTCCATCACGTCCAGTTCGGGCGTGACAGTGACGAGTTCCGTGGTCATCACGTCGCGGACGGTGTAGGCGTCGCGTTCGACTTCCTTGACGGCGCGGGCGTCTTCCAGCGTGACGAGCCCGACGACCTCACCGTTGACCTCGACGGGGTAGCCGGTGTGGCGTTCGCGGAACATCGTCCCGATGAGCTCGCGGACCGACACGTCGGGCGTGACCGTGGTGACGCGGTCCGCCGGCGTCATCACGTCCCGGACCTGGACCCCCTCCAGGTCGGCCCGCATCGACGTCTCGCGGGCCTCCCCCGCGGCGCCGATGTAGATGAAGAAGGCCAGCCCGGCGAGGAAGATGTTGCCCGCGACGAAGAGGCCGAAGAGGCCCAGCATGATGGCGAATATCTTGCCGACCTCCGCGGCAATCTTCGTCGCTCGCGCGTACGGCCGAGTGCGGGCCAGCAGCGCCCGTAGCACGCGCCCGCCGTCCATGGGGAACCCCGGTAGCATGTTGAATATCGCCAGCGCGATGTTCATGAGCGCGAGATAGGCAAAGACGAAGCGGGCGGACTCGACGATGGTCGACTCCGTGCCCGGCAGGACGAAGAAGGCACCGTACGACAGCACGCCGAGCCCGACGCTGACGATGGGGCCGGCGACAGCGATAGCGAGTTCCTGCTTCCAGTCTTCGGGCATCTCGGTCAGCTGGGCGACGCCGCCGAAGAGCCACAGCGTGATCGACTCGATTGGGAAGCCGTAGCGTATCGCCACCACCGAGTGGCCCAGTTCGTGGAGGACGACGCCGGTGAAGAGGCCGACGGCGGCGACGACACCCAGGACCCAGACGAGGTTCCCGTCGGTCAGGAGGACGGGGTCGAGCCCGGCACCCAGCGACCGGTTCAGGAGGTCGGCCGTCTGCTCTATCTGTGTCCCGATTATCCACGCGAACAGCGGGAGGACGAGCAGGAAGGTCAGGTCGAGCTGGATGGGGATGCCGAAGACGCTCCCGATGCGGAACCGTCGCATACCCGCCATACGCGGGCGACGGTGATAAGGCCGGTGTGCCAGCCCGGCTACGAGCGGCGCTGCGGGCTGCTGGTCGTGAGCGGAGTGACGGAATCCCACTCGTCCAGCTCGGCTCCGGGAGCGCCGGTACGCACTTGCACCTCGCCCTCCTCGGTCCGTCGGACCTCGACGCGCAGGTCACAGAAGTGCTCGAAGACGTCGACCGCGACGTCCGGGTGCAGCGAGCTATCGATGTGAAACACCCCCAGGTCGCCGGTCGCGATGACTCGCCCCGTCAGCATGTGGACGAACCGGGAGACGGTCTGGAGGTCCGAGTGGGAAAGCAGCGACGAGATAGAGAAGACGCCGATTCTGACCCGCGCGTAGCCGCTCTGGCGGAGCTTCTCGTAGAGCGTTCCGAACTCGGTCTCGATGGCGATGAGGTCGCCGGGGCCGTCGATTGGTGCGGCGAGCTGGTCGAACCGGTGGTCCTCGTCTGCCGTCCCCGAACAGTCGATGACGGCGGTCCGGCTCGGGTCCAGGGTATCGGTCACAGCGTCGGCCTCGTCGAGCAGTTCACGGCCGCAGACGTCCGCCGACAGCAGGAGCTGGCTCTCGTTGCGGTAGCTCTCGACAGCCGTCAGTCCCAGGGCGACCGACCGGGCGCCCGAGTCCGTCGCCCCCGACACGAGGATGTTGGTGCCGGGCGCGACGCCGTCCGGGAGCAGGGGCGCCGGGAACCCGAACCGTATCCCGGGCCGGTTCGCTGTCACGTCACACCTCCGCTGGGAGCTTCGACCTCCCTGGGGTGGCGAACCACCTCCAGCCAGTCCATCACCTCGGCCGCCAGCAGCGAGAGAAATTCGCGGTCGGACTCGGTGAACGGGCGGGGCTCCTCGTCGTAGATACACACCGTCCCGACGGGGTACCCCTCGCTGGTGTTGATGGTCGCCCCCGCGTAGAAGCGGATATCACCGTCGTCGGAATCGATTGTCGCCTCGAACCGCGGGTCGGCCAGTGTGTCTTCGACGACAGAGACGCCGTCGTGCAAAATCGTGTAGGTACACACCGACCCCTCGCGCGGGGTCCTGTCCCAGGAGGTGCCAGTACAGGCCAGAATTTCCTGGGTCCGCTCGGTGAGGATGGCCACGGAACTGTACGGGGCCTCGAAGTGGTCGGCCGCGAGGTCGCTGATGCGTCCGACCGCCCTGACAAACCGCTCGTCGTTCAGGTTGTAGGACTCCAGCACTTCGAGTCGCTCCGTTTCGCTGGGCGGAACGGGATAGGAGGTCTGGCTCCGGTTTTCCGCCGTGCTCTTGACCAGCTGGACCACTCGGGCGCCCGTCGCCGGCTGGTTTCCGGGAACGAACTCCAGCACCAGCCCGGGGCTGGCCTCCTCGGTGACCTGGTCCAGGGACACATCGGTCACGAGAATCGCCCCGGTGTCGGGCGACGTCTCCCGGAGGTGGGTGATAACGTCGATGCCCGTTCCGTCGGGGAGGTCGTAGGCCGTGACCACGCAGTCGACGAGGGTGTCCGCGATGAACGCCTTGGCCTCCTCGACAGTCGTCTTCCAGTAGACACTGATGTCGGGGTCGCTGATGAGCTCCCGGAGTGGCGACGTGTCGGCGGTGGCCTCCGGTGAGATGAAGACTGTCGTTATCTCGTCCATCGACCCGCCTCCTCGGATGTCTCTCCCCTCATAGCTAGCTGTACAGAACTACGCATAGCTACCCTTCTCGCCCGACCAATAAAAGTTGGAGGTATGACACGTATCTGGGTGGCCGATGCCGAGCCAGTAAAGTAGCTCCCCGAGCGTAGTGACGCCCGTGTCGAAGCAGGCTGCGAAGGTCGAGACGCTGTTCCTCCACGAACACGGCGAGGACGTCCGCGTCGTCGGCCAGCGCGACGGCGGGCGGCTCTTTCGTGGGGTCCTCGAACTGAAGGAGACGGACGCGGGACCACGCCCCCGCCGGCTCCGCATCGAGGACGGCTCCGGCGAGCAGCTGCGCTCGCCCGACCAGTTCGTCGAACTGGCCCGGCGTGCGACCCGCATCCGCATCTCCCAGCAGACGTCTGCGAGGGCCCGCGACCGCATCAAAGAGATGCTCGACGGCTATCAGCTGGAGGCGAAGGTCGTCCGGACCTGCCGCTTCTGTGCCTCGGCGGGGCGATACTCGCCCATCACGAGCGAAACGGCCATCGAGGCCGACGGCGAGTCCATCTGCCCCGAGTGTGCGAGCCAGGAGCTGGACCGCCAGCTCGCCTTCGACGGCGCCATCACGGGCGACGCACGCGAGCGGCTGGAGGAACTCCTGCTCGAGGTCCAGGACCTGGACCGCATCACGAACTTGCTTTCGGGCCAGCTGGACCCCGACCTCACGAAGTTCGACGAGATATCGGCCACGACCGAGGACGTCGACCCCGTCCGGGTGGACTCGCTGGGACTCCATCCGGGCATCCAGCAACACCTCGAATCGCGGTTCGAGACGCTGCTGCCCGTCCAGAGTCTCGCCGTCGAACACGGCGCGACCTACGGCGAGGACCAGCTCGTCGTCTCCGCCACCGCGACCGGGAAGACGCTCGTCGGCGAGATGGCCGGGCTGGACAGGGTGCTCAACGGGGAGGGGAAGATGCTCTTTCTCGTGCCGCTGGTCGCCCTGGCCAACCAGAAGTACAACGATTTCAAGGACCGCTACGGCGATATGGTCGAGGTCTCACTGCGCGTGGGCGCGAGTCGCATCGCCGACGAGGGCGGCCGCTTTGACCCCGGCGCGGACATCATCGTCGGCACCTACGAAGGTATCGACCACGCGCTCCGGACCGGCAAGGACCTGGGTAACGTCGGTACCGTGGTCATCGACGAGGTCCACACGCTGGGCGAGGACGAGCGTGGGCATCGACTGGACGGCCTGATTTCCCGACTGAAATACTACTGTGAGGAAGCCGACTCCGACACCCAGTGGATATACCTCTCGGCGACGGTCGGCAACCCGAGCCAGCTGGCGAAGAAGCTGCGGGCGAAACTCATCGAGTTCGAGGAGCGTCCGGTCCCCATCGAGCGCCACGTCACCTTCGCCGACGGCCGCGAGAAGATAGAGACCGAGAAGAAACTCGTCAAGCGGGCCTTCGACTCGAAATCGAGCAAGGGGTATCGGGGCCAGACCATCATCTTCACCAACTCCCGGCGGCGCTGTCACCAGATATCCCGGAAGCTGAACTACTCCTCGGCGCCGTATCACGCCGGGCTCGACAACCGCAAGCGCAAGCGCGTCGAGAAGCAGTTCGCCGACCAGGAGCTCGCGGCGGTGGTCACCACGGCCGCCCTGGCTGCCGGGGTCGACTTCCCTGCCTCGCAGGTCATCTTCGACTCGCTGGCGATGGGTATCGAGTGGCTCACCGTCCAGGAGTTCAGTCAGATGCTGGGCCGGGCCGGTCGGCCCGACTACCACGACAAGGGGACGGTGTACGTCCTCGTCGAACCCGACTGCACCTACCACAACAGCATGGAGATGACCGAGGACGAGGTGGCGTTCAAGCTCCTCAAGGGGGAGATGGAGCCCGTCATCACCCGCTACGACGAGGGCGCGGCCGTCGAGGAGACGCTCGCGAACGTCACCGTCGCCGGCAAGCAGGCAAAGCGGCTCAACGACCGCATGGTCGGCGAAGTGCCGACGAAACACGCGCTGGGCAAGCTGCTCGAGTACGAGTTCATCGACGGCCTGGAACCGACGCCGCTGGGTCGCGCAGTGACGAGGCACTTTCTCGCGCCCGACGAGTCGTTCCAGCTGCTGGACGGCATCCGCAAAGGCCGGGACCCCTACGACATCGTCGCCGAGATGGAGCTACGCGACGAACACTGATACTCGGGCCCCTAACTTCTTGTAGCCACACAGTCTTGCGGTGTGCATGGGGCTGTTCGATAGTATTCGGCGCGTGGTCGGCGGCGGCGACGCCAGCGACGCCGACGACACCGACGACGATGCGGCGACACAGCCTGACGTAATCGACACCCGCGACCTCGACGAGGCCGCGCTCCGCGAGCGGGCAGCGGGCGTCGCCGACGAGGTCTCGGTACTCGACTTCTCGCTTTCCTCGCTGGAACAGTTCGACGACGCTATCGACGCTGGTTACGACGAGGACCTCGCCACCTCGGACACACCGGGGGCCTACGCCACCGACACTGTTCGCTTTGGCTGTTACCTCGGCGAGGTGCTCATCCGCGTCTACGGCGGCGAGTGGACACAGAATCCGGACTGGGGCGTCACCATCTCCGGCCCAGACGGCACCACCACCGTCGCCGTCTTCGACGTGGCGGAACGCTCGATAACCTCGGGCGCGGTGTTCGCCGCCGTCGCCGACCGGGCCGCAGACGAGGTCGGCCTCGACGGTACCGAGCCAGCCGCCGACGACCCGGACGCGGGGACGGACCAGCAGGCAGACGCCGGGGCGGCTGCCGAGGACGAACCGACGACCACGGACCCGGGCGAAGACGAGCCGCCGACAGACGAACCAGCTGCCGAGGCATCGAGTGACGAACCGACTTTCGAGAATCTGAGCGACGAGTCGACTGCCGAGCCAGCGGACGACGAACCGGCTTTCGAGAATCTGGGCGACGAGTCGACCGTCGAGACAGCGGACGACGGACCGAGCGTTGCGGAACCGGGCGACGACGCGACCGTCGAGACAGCGGACGACGGACCGAGCGTTGCGGAACCGGGCGACGACGCGACCGTCGAGACAGCGGACGACGAATCGGACGGTGAGGCGGCGGACACGGGGACCGACGTTCCCGACCCGGCGTCGGCCGACCCGTCCCTGAGCGAGGCTGCCCGCGAGGCCGTCGAGCGCGTCATGGCGGAGGAAGGCACTGACTCGCTCATCGAGGAAGCGGAGCCGGGGACAGCGGCGGACGCCACTGGTGCCGACGCGACGCCAGCGGACGAGTCTGCCGACCCGGCGTCGGCCGACCCGTCCGAGTCACAGACCGTCGACGCACCCGACCCCTCGGAGTCGCTGTTCGACGACGAGACGGCCGGAACGGGGCCGACGGTGGCCGACGCCCCCTCGGCGGCGGACGGTCCCCCAGCGGGCTCGTCCGAACCCGCAGACCCCGACAGCGCCGACGCGCCGTCCGACGACCAGGACGACGAGCGAACCGACGGCCCGGACCCGACGGACGGGGATGGGCTCCGTGCGACCTACGCGGAAGCGGCCGAGGAACTCGTCTCGTTCTGGACGGAGTACGACCTCGACTACTCCCCCGACTCGCTGGAGCGACTCGACGCGCTGGTCAGCGCGGAGTGGGACGACGACCGGTTCGACGACGCCGACTTTGGCAACGACGCCTCCTTCGACGACCGCGTGTTCACCAGCGTCTCCACGGAGCTGGGCGGCTACTTCGGCGAGGTGCTCGTCCGGGAGCTCGACGCCGAGTGGAGCGACGAGGCGTCCACCGACGGCGTCGTCGTCGAGGGCGCCGACGGCCCGCTGGCCATTCCGGTGTTCAAGGTCGCTGGCACATCCATCAAGCAACAGCCGGTGTTCGCCCGGAGCTACGACTCGCTGCTCTCTGACCTGGATAGGTAGACACCGTCAATCCCCACGCTTTTGCTCCCCCCTGTCTACCAGGGTACTGTGTCGCTGCCTCCGATTACGCCCGCGATGGCGTTCGTCTTTTGCCTGATACTCGCAGCGCTCGTGCTCTTTGCGACCGAGCTCGTCCCCGTCGACGTGACGGCCATCGCCGTCATGGTGGCGCTGCTCGCCGTCGAGCCGGTGACGGCCACCTTCGTCGACCTGAACCTGTTGGCGGAACCGCTGTACGTCCTCCACCAGCCGGGCGACGACATCTCACCACTGGCCCAGGGACTGTCCGGCTTTGCCTCGACGGCGACGATTACCGTGCTCGCGATGTTCATCCTCTCGGACGGCGTCCAGCGGACCGGCATCATCCAGTTGCTCGGCGCGAAACTCACCTCACTGACCGGCGACAGCGAGACGAAGCAACTGGGGGCGACGGTCGGGCTGGTGGGTCCCATCTCCGGGTTCATCAACAACACCGCCGCGGTCGCCATCCTGCTGCCGATGGTGACAGACATCGCACACGAGGGCAACACGTCGCCGTCGAAGCTGCTCCTCCCACTGTCCTATGCCTCGATGTTCGGCGGGATGCTCACCCTCATCGGAACCTCGACGAACATCCTCGCCTCGCAGCTGTCGGCCGAACTGCTGGGCCGTCCGTTCAGTATGTTCGAGTTCACCCAGCTCGGCATCGTCGTCACCATCGTCGGCACCGTCTACCTGCTGACGGTCGGCCGGTGGCTCGTCCCCGGGCGTATCCAGCCCCGCGAGGACCTCACCGACGAGTTCGAGATGGCCGACTACCTCACCGAGGTGGTCGTCCGCGAGGACTCGCCCATCGTCGGCCAGACGGTTCGAGAGGCCATCGCGGCGACCGAACTCGACGTCGACGTCGTCCAGCTGGTCCGGGACAAGCGGACGTTCCTCGAACCGCTCGACCAGAAGACGATACGCGCCGGCGACGTCTTCGCCGTCCGGACCGACCGCGATACGCTGGTCGAACTGTTAGACCTCGACGGGCTAGATATGGTCCCGGACGTGACCGTCGACGACGCCGAACTCGAACGGGCCAGCGACCAGCAGAACCTCATCGAGCTCGTCGTCTCGCCCGGCTCCTCGCTCGTCGGCGAGACGCTGGCCTCCTCGAACTTCCGTCAGCGCTACGACGCGACGGTACTGGCGCTCCGGCGCGGCCGCGAGCTGTTCCGCCAGCGGATGGACCGCATCCGGCTGAAGGTCGGGGACACGCTGCTGGTCCAGGCCACCGTCGACTCCATCGACCGCCTCGACGTCAACCGCGATTTCATCGTCGCCAAGGAGGTCGAACGCCCCGACTACCGCAAGTCGAAGGTTCCCGTCGCCGTCGGTATCGTCGCCGCCGTCGTCGGCGTCGCCGCGCTCACCCAGGTTCACATCGTCGTCGCCGCGCTCGGCGGCTCGCTGGCGATGGTCCTGACTGGCTGTCTCCGTCCGGGCGAGCTGTACGACGCTGTCCAGTGGGACGTCATTTTCCTTCTGGCCGGCGTCATCCCGCTCGGTATCGCCCTGCAGGAGACCGGCGGGGCCGACCTCATCGCCGACCTGTTCGTGCTCGCTGCGCCCGGCCTGCCCGCGATTCTGGTGCTCGGACTGATGTACGTCGTCACCGCCGTGCTCACCAACATCATCTCGAACAACGCCTCCGTCGTGCTGATGATTCCCGTCGCCGTCGAGGCCGCCGGGCAACTGGGCGCCAACGCCTTCGCGTTCGTGCTCGCCGTCACCTTCGCCGCCTCGACGGCCTTCATGACGCCTGTGGGGTATCAGACCAACCTGCTCGTCTACGGGCCCGGCGGCTACCGCTTTACCGACTACCTGAAGGTCGGCGCGCCGCTACAGGCCGTTTTCGCCGTCGTGACGACGCTCGGCATCGCCTATTTCTGGGGCCTTGCGCCGGCGTGACACGGTCCCGGGCGCAACGAAACCCTTTACTCGGTGACGGGCCGATTGAGATGCGCGGGACCATGGGTTAGTGGTATACTCCAAGCCTTGGGTGCTTGTGACCCCGGTTCGAATCCGGGTGGTCCCATTTCTACCCGACCGCACCGCCGAGCACCGCAAAGCGTGTGCGGGTTCATCTCCGGTCGCGATGCGTGGGTCACGACGCGGATTCGAACCCTGGAAGACGAGCGAAGCGAGTCTTCATCCGGTTCGAATCCGGGTGGTCCCACTCCGCTTCCCGTTCTACTCCTCGTCACTGTCACAGACCACCGACACGAGTTCGTCATAGAGTGTTGGGTGGTGTCGTTCGAGCAGTTCGAGGTCGTCCGGTAGCTCTTCGTGAATTCGACGACGCGCTCGTGACACCGCCTCGTGCCGCCGCTGTTCGTTTGCTGAATCACCAGCTATTCGCTCCCGCTCTTTCTCGGTCAACAGCGCTCTGGACATTTCGTGCCAGACCGTTCTGACTCCGGACACTAAGCACAGAAGGTTGCGTATTTACGCAACTTTATATACTAATATACGTAAAATCCACGTAGAATATCATGAAATCACACGAGCGGGGCGACGCAACAGAGGCACGGGTCATTGCAGAGTTGAAAGAGCGAGGGATACCAGTCGCTATCCCATTTAGCGATAACCAGCGGTACGACATCGTCGTCGAAACGCCGGCAGCCGAATTACTCCGAATTCAAATCAAAACTGGGCGGTTACATGATGGGAAAATCGACTTTCACGGCAAATCTCAGCACACGAACTCGGCCGGAAACACCTACCAGACGTACGACGGTGACGTCGATTACTTCCTCGTTTATACGCCGACACTCGACAGTCTTCACGCGATTGGCGAGCACGAGTTCGAGACACGAATTCGCCTGCGGGTCGACGAGCCGGAACAGGCCGATTCGAGCATCAACTGGGCCGACGAGTACGAGTTCGACGACCGCTGGCCGTTGCAGCCGACGCGACAATCGTAGCCCGGCGCTAGCGGTCAAGACCGCCTAACATATTTTAGAGCTAACATGTTTCCGACTGAAGCCCCTCGTCGCTACCATGGTAGACGTCCTCGGCCACCTCGGGATGGCGCTGCTCTGGCTCGCGCCCGTCTGGTACTTCGTCGACCACCGGCGGACCGCGGCGCTGGTCGTCGGCGGCGGGTTCTGGTTCGGGATGCTCCCGGACGTCGACCTGCTGCTTTCGAACTGGTTCGCGGGGATTCACCACCACGGGGTCCTTCACACGGTGCTGGCCGCCACGGCATTCGCGGTGGTCCTCGGGCCGCTGGTCGGGCTGGTGTTTCGTCGTATCGGGGAGCGCACGGACGCGACGTGGTTTTCCGCGCGGGCCCGAGAGCGCCCGACGGTCATCGGCGCCATCACCGTCTTCGTCACGGGCGTCGCGCACGTCTTCGCCGATATGCTGTCGGCGCCGGACGTCTCAACGCGAATCGAACCGCTCTGGCCGGTGGTGAAAGGCCCCGTCGTCATGATGGACCTGCTCTGGTACCAGTCGTGGTGGGCGACCTGGGGGCTGTTCGTCCTCGGCGTCACGGTCAACGCGGCGGCGTGGTATCTGACCGACGGGCCGGAGGCATCGGCGGCGGCGGGGACGGCCGCCGAGTGACCTTCGGCCTGGCTCGTCCGGTACGCCAACACAGTGTCGGCCCCGGCCCCCACGCTATACGAACCGTCTCCGGCCAGCCCGCACCAACCTGGGACACGCAGCTGGCGATTGCCGAGAACACCGAGCTTATCGACCACTTCGAGGAGTTCTACTGCAACGAGGTCGGTGCGTTCGCCCAGAAGTCGCTGTACATCGACTGGGACGACCTCTACCGCTTCGACCAGAACCTGCCCGTCGACGTCTCGCTCGGGCAGGCCCAGGTCCGCATCAGCAGCCGCGCGATCCCACTTCTCCGTCCCCGACAGTGGCCCGATCACCCGAACGTTCATGCGACGACGGCCAGTCACCTCTCTACTATGTCCGACTACAGCGACCCGGACTGGCTCCGAAGTCGGATACGGGCGATACTGGCGTTCTACCATCCGACGTGTCTCGACGACCACCACGGGGGATTCATCCCGCAACTCGACACCGAGACGGGCGCGGTGTACGACCGCGAGAGCAAGCACCTCGTTGCCACGGCGCGGTTCACTCGGAACTTCGCCCTTGCGTACGACCGCTTCGGTGAGGAGCGGTGGGCCGAGGCCGCGACCCGCGGCGTGCGGTTCCTCCACGACCAGTTCCGTGACGCCGACCGGGGCGGCTATCACTGGCTGCTGGAGGGGACGACGGCCGTCGACAGCCGGCGGTTCTGTTACGGGCATGCGTTCGTCGTCCTCGCCTACGCCCGGGCGGCGGCCGCCGGGATACCGAACGCCGCGGCCCATCTCGCCGACGCGTGGTCGCTCGTCGACGACCGGTTCTACGACCCCGGACAGGGGCTCTATCGGAGCGTCTACGACCCCGACTGGGCCCACGCAAGTAGCTATCGCGGGCAGAACGCGAACATGCACCTCTGCGAGGCGGCACTGGTCGCGGCCGAGGCGACCGGCGACCGGCAGTACAGCGACCGCGCGGCGACGGTCGCAGAACGCCTCTGTGTCGACCTCGCCGACGACGGCCGCATCTGGGAGCACTACGACAGCGACTGGACGCCGGACTACGACTACAACCGCGACGAGCCGACCCACCAGTTCCGGCCGTGGGGCTACCAGCCTGGCCACCACGCCGAGTGGGCGAAACTGCTCGCAGTTCTGGACAGTTACGTCGACGACGACTGGCCTGCAGCCCGGGCGACTGACCTGTTCGAGACGGCGCTGATGGGTTGGGACGACGACCGCGGCGGCTTCTACTACACGCTCGATACGGACGGTGACCCTCTGGTTGACGACAAGTACGGGTGGGCGGTCGCTGAGGCAATCGGTGCGGCAGCGGCCCTGGCCGCCCACACCGGGGAGGACAGGTATCGGGACTGGTACGACCGCCTGTGGACGTACGCGATAGATAATCTGACTGCCCCATCCGGTAACTGGTATGAACGGGTCGACGCGGCAAACGAACCATATCAGACCGGGGACGGCCCCGCTGTTGAGCCCGGCTACCACCCTATCGGCGCGTGTGACGAGGCGCTTCGGAGTCTCTGCGAGTGACCCGGACTCACCCCTTCGTTTCACAGCCGAACCAACTGCAGTCACCCACTCCACCGGCCACCGGATACACTTCCACCCCGCCATACCAACCTTCTTAGGCCAGCCCGCACAAACCCTGTACACTCAGATGGCGACTGCCGAGAACACCGAGCTCATCGACCGCTTCGAGGAGTTCTATCGCAACTACTACCGCAACGAGATCGGTGAGCTCGCCCAGAAGTACCCCAACGACCAGAAGTCGCTGTACATCGACTGGGACGACCTCTACCGCTTCGACCAGGACCTGGCCGACGACTACCGCACGAAACCCAGCCAGCTCCAGGAGTTCGCCGAGGAGGCCCTTAGACTGTACGACCTGCCGGTCGACGTCTCGCTGGGCCAGGCCCACGTCCGGGTGCGCAATCTCCCCGAATCGGAGGACATCCGTGACATCCGCCACGAACACCACGGCAACCTCATCTCCGTACAGGGTATCGTCCGCAAGGCGACGGACGTCCGCCCGAAGGTCACCGAGGCGGCCTTCGAGTGCCAGCGCTGTGGCACCCTCTCGCGCATCCCCCAGACAGCCGGCGACTTCCAGGAGCCCCACGAGTGCCAGGGCTGTGAGCGCCAGGGCCCCTTCCGGCTCAACACCGACCAGTCGCAGTTCATCGACGCCCAGAAGATTCGTGTCCAGGAGTCACCCGAGGGCCTGCGGGGTGGCGAGACGCCACAGTCCATCGACATCAACGTCGAGGACGACATCACCGGCACGGTGACTGCGGGCGACCACGTCCGCGCGACCGGCATCCTCAAGCTAGACCAGCAGGGCTCGGACCAGGACAAGTCCCCGATGTTCGACATCTACATGGACGGTGTCAGCATCGTCATCGAGGACGAGCAGTTCGAGGACATGGACATCACCGACGCCGACAAGAAGGAAATCGTCGAGCTCTCGAACGAGGCCGACATCTACGACCAGATGGTCGGGGCCATCGCGCCCTCCATCTACGGCTACGAGAAGGAGAAGCTCGCGATGATGCTCCAGCTGTTCTCCGGGGTGACCAAGGAGCTTCCTGACGGGTCTCGGATACGTGGGGACCTCCATATGCTCCTGATAGGGGACCCAGGGACGGGTAAGTGCCAAAAATTTGACACAAAGGTGATGATGGCGGATGGGACAGAGCGCCAGTTAGGCGAGCTTGTCGAGTCACATCTGGATGACCCCAAGGAGATAGACGACGGCGTGTATCAGGAGACGAACTTCGAGGTACAGACCGTCGGCGACGACGGGTCAGTCACGACCGGATCGGCCACGAAAGTTTGGAAGCGGGAGGCCCCGGAAACGCTATACGAAATTCAGACACAGAGCGGCCGTAGCGTGACTGTTACACCATCTCACCCACTGTTTGTACAGTCGGATCTCTCGCTTTCGGCGAGACGGGCCGATGAGCTTTCCCAGGGAGATTTCCTTGCTGTCCCCGGCTGGCTGCGTGGTGACTGGGACAACACGCTGAACGTGGACCACAGATGCGTTGACCAACCGAACGCCAACTCGCTGAATACCCCTGAAAGGGTGACCCCTCCCCTATCTCGCTTACTCGGGTACGTCATCGCAGAGGGACACATCACGGACGGTGAATCGAACGGCAGCGTCACAGTGACCAATGCTGACGAAGAGATAATCGAAGAGACGATAGCTGCTATCGAGTCGTTGGGCCTGCGTGCGACGAGGCGAACCCACCATACTAACGATGCTGTCGAACTCGCTTGCTGTTCGTCTGTTGAGCTGGTTGAGTTCTTCCGCGAACTCGAACCGGCAATGCTGGACGCGTCCGCTGAACAGCGGGTTCCGGAGTGTCTGTTCCGTGCGACACCGGCGAACAAACGCGCGTTCCTCCGAGCCTACGTCGACAGCGAGGGGACGGTGTCACCGAAAGAACGCGAAATTGCGATCGGTTCGGTGAGTCGGGACCTACTTGAGGGTGTCCAGACGTTACTCCTGACATTCGGGATTACGAGCCATCTTGAAGCCAGGAGCGGGGGTAGCTACCGGCTGCGAATCAGTGGTGAAGACTTTGTCACCTATCTCGACCAGATTGGCTTCGTGACGGCCCGCAAAACAAACGCATCAGCAGCCTTTGACGGGACCTCACGGAACACTAATACCGAAATCGTTCCTAACCTCTCGACAGATCTCAAACGGATACGGGAGGCACTTGCCCTCTCACAGTTCGACTGCGGTGTCCCACGGACGACGTACCAGCACTACGAGCGCGGTGACAGAAACCCCGGATGTGATAGTCTACTGAACGTCATCGAGACGTTCGAACAGCGACTGCAATGGTTCCGAGACGCCAGAGAGCGAGTTGAAAACGGTGAATGGAACGATGTAGAAGACCTACGTACGGAACTGAACATCTCTCAAGCCGATCTCGCAACGGGAATGGACGTTACACAGACCGCAGTTAGTTACTACGAGCGAAACGACGCGATACCGGACGGAGGTGTGGTCTCGGACGCTAAAGAGGCTGTCTTGCAACGGATAGACCGTGGACTTTCGGTTTCGACTGATGTACAGCGGCTCCGCACGCTCGCAACTGGTGATATCGAGTGGGACCCGATCACATCGATCGAGGAGATAGAGACTGCTGAGGAGTGGGTTTACGACCTCGAAATAGAGGGAACCCACAACTACGTCTCGAACGGTGTCGTCTCGCACAACTCCCAGATGTTGTCGTATATCGAACAAATCGCGCCCCGCTCTGTCTACACCTCGGGCAAAGGTTCCTCCAGCGCGGGTCTCACCGCTGCGGCGGTTCGGGACGACTTCGGGGACGGCCAGCAGTGGACGCTCGAAGCGGGGGCCCTGGTGCTCGCGGACCAGGGCATCGCGGCGGTCGACGAGCTGGACAAGATGAGCCCGGAGGACCGCTCGGCGATGCACGAGGCCCTCGAACAGCAGCGCATCAGCGTCTCCAAAGCGGGTATCAACGCCACGCTCAAGTCCCGATGTTCGCTGCTCGGCGCGGCGAACCCCAAGTACGGCCGCTTCGACCAGTACGAACCCATCGGCGAGCAGATAGACCTCGAACCCGCCCTCATCTCCCGATTCGACCTTATCTTCACGGTCACCGACAAGCCCGACGAGGAGAAAGACCGGGACCTCGCCGAGCACATCGTCCAGACCAACTACGCGGGGGAACTCCACACCCACCGGACGAACAACCCGACCTCGAACTACACCGAGGAGGAGGTCGACACCGTCACCGACGAGGTGGCCCCGACCATCGAACCCGAGCTCCTGCGGAAGTACATCGCCTACTCGAAGCGAAACTGCTTCCCGACGATGACCGAGGAGGCCAAAACCCGCATCGAGGACTTCTACGTCGACCTGCGGATGAAAGGCCAGGACGAGGACGCGCCGGTGCCGGTCACGGCCCGGAAGCTAGAGGCGCTCGTCCGGCTGGCGGAGGCCTCTGCTCGCATCCGTCTCTCCGACACCGTCGAGGAGTCAGACGCCGACCGCGCGGTCGAGATTGCCCACTACTGCCTGAAAGAGATCGGTGTCGACCCCGAGACGGGCGAGTTCGACGCCGACGTGGTCGAGACGGGCACCTCCAAGACCCAGCGCGACCGCATCCAGAACATCCGCGGCATCATCAACGACATCGAGGACGAGTACGACGAGGGCGCACCCATCGACGTCGTCGTCGAGCGCGCCGAGGAGGTCGGCATCGACGAGTCCAAGGCCGAACACGAGATCGAGAAGCTCAAACAGCGCGGCGAGGTGTACGAACCCCGCACCGACCACCTCCGAACCACCTGATGGACCGAATCAGCGCTCTCAGGAACGTCGAGGACGCCCTGGCGACCTTCGAGGCCGGCGACTGTTCGCTGTCGGAGCTAGAGTCGGACGTGCGCGGAATTCTCAGAACGTACGCGGCCGATTTCGAAGGCGAGATGCAGGCCTACCGGGCGAACGGCGCCGGGGCGACTGACGGGCTGGTCGTCCTCGCGGCCTCGGCACCGGAGGCCCGCGACCGGGTCGCCGCGCTGGTCGAGGAGGCCGGCGACTTCACCGTCTCCCCGGTCGAGTGAGACTGGTGGCTGTAACAAACTGAAGGAGTTTGCCACCGCGATTTTCTTTACGAACTTACAGCCACCAGTACGAACCGCCCGTGCGAGGGAAGCTGTTTTAGTGACAGCCGCTGAGACACTACCCGATGCGCACGCTCCGCGAAGCTGTCGGCGACGCCACGTCGGTGCTGGTGTGTACGTCGTCGATGGGACCCGAGAACAGCTGCGTGGAACTGCTCTCGACGACGACTCCCGAGACGACGGTCCTCTGGGTCACCTACAGCCGTCCACCGTCGGCCTGTATCGAGACCTTCCGGGAGGCCGACGCGTCGGGGTCGTTGTCGGTCATCGCCGTCGGCGATATGCCGACCGAGACCGACGGGGCCGACGACGTGACCGTCAAGTCGGTGTCGACACCGGACGACCTCACCGGGCTGGGAATCACCCTCAGCCAGGCGCTCTCGACCCACGAGGACGCGGTCGTCTGCTTCGACTCGCTGACCGTGTTGCTCCAGTACGTGGAGACTGAGACGGCCTACGAGTTCCTCAACGCCCTCACCGGGCACCTCTATGCGGCCGACGCCCGGGCACACTTCCATCTCGACCCCGCTGCCCACGACACCCAGACCATCGACGCGCTCGCGTCGCTGTTCGACGCTATCGTCGAGCGCGAGGACGGCGAGTGGTCGGTCCGGCGGCGACAATTGTTGCAGTAGCGAGAACTAAAATTTAACTGCCAGTGAGGCGACAGTTCGGCCCGTGCTGCTGGTCGTCACCTACACGCGGGCGGCGCGTCGCGACCTGCGGAACGTCTGTCGAGCCCACGAGGAGACGGTCGTCCGACAATTCGGTCGGGCGGCGTTGCTCTCGGCGACGGAGTTCGGGGCGTTCCAGGCGCTCAGACTCCGTGAGAAACACGGCCTCGACGTCCAGCTAGAGCGGGTTCGCCCGTTCGAGCCCGAGGATGTCCCCGACCGCGTTCGCGAGGCCGCACGGGCCTACGAAGCCCGCGAGACCCCCTCGATACCGTACCGACAGTTCGCCAGCGGGCGTGACCTTCCCGGGGCCGACCAGCTGCGGGGTGAGGAGCTGTGAAACTCCACGTCTGCGGGACGGCCTACGAGGGGCGGGTCGTCGATTTGCGGTGCCAGCCAGTCGACGGTGCGACCGTGGCCGCGGCGATTCGAGGTACCTGGCCGCTGCCGGCCGTCGACGCCCCGGCGGCGGGTCCGGTGTACGACTACTGCGGGCACGTCCACCCGTCGATGGGGCTCCGGACGAAGACGGCGCTGGCCGCCGCCGCCCGCTCTAGGGGACACGAGACGGCCCACGACGACACCATCGCCGAGCTTCGCGAGCGGCTGGCCGACCTCGACCGGGCCGAACCCACCCTCCCGAGCGCGCGGGAGTCGGTCGACGACGCTACCGTCGCCGAGCTGCGGGAGTCGGCCGCAACGGCCCGTGGTCGGCTCGAAGCCCGCGAGACGCTCGGAGCCGAGACGGCCGAGATACGGGCAGAGGTGCGCGAGACCACCCGAACACTCGCAAAGCGGGAGACCGAACGCACCGCCGCCCGGCAGAGCCGACAGCAGCGACGCGACCGCGCTCGGGAGTACCGGGACCGACAGGCCAGGCGTCGCCGGCTGGCCGACCGGCTGGCGAACCGTCGGCGCGACGCCCGCCGCGACCTCGTCGACGCGGTCGCCGAGAACTTCGTGGCTGCCCTCGAGGCCGTCCCCGGCCCGCCGGCGGCGGACCGACCCGACGACCCAGGCGACGTCCCGCCAGTCCCGGCCGCGCTGGCCGTCCTCAGGCTCGCCCGAACCGACGCCCCGGTGGTCGTAGCGACCGACCGTTTCGCCACCCCGACGGCCGCCGCCGACTGGCTCTCGGCCCCGGTCGTCCGGTGCTGAGATTTAAATCCGAGTGGGGGTGCACCACGCCCTATGGTTACGTTCGACTGTTCGGCCAGCCACCACGACGGGGTGACGCTGGTCACCGTCCACCTGCGGGATATCGCCGAGCCCACGCGGGTGACCGTTCGGAACTGCCTCGACGGCCCGGTGTGGCCCCCGCGCAGCGAGGGCCTCCCGGAGGCCGGCTGGACGGCGAGTGGGTTCTCGGGCGTCCTCACGCCGGGCTCGCACGCGCTGGGCTATGCGACGCCGGCCCGGCCCGAGGCGCCGCCGGCCGAACTCGCCGACGTCACGGCCGCTCCGGAGACAGACACTGGGGAGACGCGCTCGACCAGTCCTGCCGACGTGGTCCGTGAGCTGGGTGACCCGTCGCCGCCGGCTGACGCTGTGCCGGCGGCCCAACTGTCGCCGCCGGCTGACGCTGTGCCGGCGGCCGAATCGTCGCCGGAGCCCACAGCGCCCGGTGAGGACGGCGATACACAGCCCACAGCGGAACGTGCTGAGTCTCCGACCACGGCAGCGACGCCCGTCGCGGACGAAGACGGTGCTCCTGGCGACCGCTCACCCGATAGCGACGCCGAGGGCGACCACACCGCGGGACTCCCCCCGGAACTCGGCCCGTGGCTGGCCGAGATGGAACGGCGGACCGACACTGCCGAGGCGCTCGCGGTCGCCGAGACACTCCCCGAGGCGACGAGAGCGGTCAACGAGGCCGGTGGCCTCGACGGGGTCCGGGCGCTCGCCGACGCCGGGGACGAGGCACAGCTCAGACGCCTCGCCCGGCGGGCGCGCCGGCTCGCCGACCGGCGCGCGCGGGCGACGATACCGGTGGAGACGCTGGCCGCGCTCGCATGATTCTGGCCGTCACCGGGGGGAAGGGCGGCGTCGGCAAGTCGACGGTCGCGTACAACCTGGCGGCCCAGTTAGACGGCGTCGTCGTCGACGGCGACCTCGCCATGGCGGACCTGCCGGCGGGCCACGGCCCGGACCTCCACGACGTGCTGGCGGGGCGGGCGACACCTGCCGAAGCCGTCCGCGAGGACGGGCCGGTGACGATGGTCCCCTGTGGTCGGACCCTCGCCGGCGCCCGGGCGGTCGACCCGACGCAACTGGCCGACACGCTCGAGACGCTCGACCGCACCCACCGCTGGGTCGTGGTGGACTCGCCCGCCGGGCTGCGCGCCGACGTGGGCCTCCCGCTCGCGGTCGCCGACGCGGCGGTGCTGGTGACGACCGACTCGACCGCCGCGCTGGCCGACGCGCTCCGGGTGCGTGAACTCGCCAGAGAACTGGACGCCGGGCTCTGTCGGGTGGTGCTCAACCGGGTCGGGGCCGACCCGTCGACTGCCACCGTCGCCGACCGATTCGGGGCCCCCGTCGTTACGGTTCCGGACAGTGACGCCCTGGCGACGGCCCAGCGCCACGGCCACCCCGTCGACCGGACCGCGCCCGACTCCGCGGCGGCGACGGCCTTCGAGAACCTCGCGGCCGCCGTCTATTCCTGTAGCGCCGTGTAGGTCGTCCGCAGCGTCACCGGCGTCACGTCGGCCACGTCAGCGGCCTCGGCCTGCGTGAGTTCGACGTCTTGCTCCTGTGCTGCAGTGTAGAGACAGGCCGCGGCGACGCCCGCGGGATTGCGGCCGCCGATGAGGCCCCGTTCGCGCGCCTCGTCGACGAGTTGCTCTGCTCGGTTCCGGAGTTCATCAGGCAGCTCCAGCGCGGTCGCAAAGCGGGGGACGTACTCCCGCGGGTCGATGGGCCCGGTCGGCAAGCCCAGCTCGCGGTTCAGGGCGTCGTAGGCCGCCCGAAGTTCGTCGGGGTCCGCGCGAGCGGCCCGACACAGCTCCTCGACGGTCCGGGCGACCCCCTCGGTCCGGCAGGTGGCATACACCGTCGCCGCGGCGAAGCCCTCCAGCGAGCGCCCCTGGAGCAGGTCCTCTTTTTGAGCCGACTCGAAGAGCACACAGGCCCGGTCGCGGATGGCCGCCGAGAGCCCCAGGGAGCCGACGATACGGCGTATCTCCGTGAAGGCGTACACCTGGTTGCGCTCGCGCTTGGAGCTGACCTGCGCCCGGCGGTGTTGCCGGCGGAGTCGCGCCATCTGTCTGCGCTTGCGCCCCTTGAGTCGCGTCGACCGACCGATCTCCGTCGAGAGCCCGCGGTCGTGACGGGACCGGGTCAGCGGCGCCCCGGTCCGCGCGCTGTCGGTCTCGTCGTCCTCGAAGCTGCGCCACTCGGGGCCCCGGTCAATGCTGTCCTCGCCGACGACCAGCCCGCAGTGGGCACAGACGGTCTCACAGCCGTCCTGTTTCAGCGACCCGTCGCACTCTGGACAACCAGCGGTTGTCGTAGACATACTCGAAGCTACGGCTGCCAGGGTGGTTAAAAAACCGGCGGGAGCAGGGCTGTATGGCGACTCTGACGATATTTCACCAACCGGTTACCGGTAGGTAGATACTCCGCCCTCCCGACGACGCACCCGCGAGAACCCCACTCTTAAATTCGAAGCTGCCGAACCCGGAACCAATGGGCCTTGCCGACATCGCCGCCGGCATCGAGGTGACCGACCGCCAGCGCGAGCGCGGCGTCGCGGCCGTCGACGACACCGACGACTCACTCGCCGAGCGACTGGCTCCTTTCGCCGACGAGCTCCCCTGTGACCCCGAGGCGGCGGCGACGGTCGTGGACGCGTACGCGAGCGGCCGCGCCGTCGACGATTGCGGCCACGTCGCCGACGTGCCGCCGGTCACGGCCGCCAAGACGCTTCACTTGCTGGGCGAGCAGGTCTCGCCGGTCGGCCCGACTGGACGCGAGGTCGTCGCCGACTGGCTCGACGGACGGCTCTCCCGCAGCGACGCGATGGCACTCGCTGGTGTCGGCGAGCGCACCTTCGCGCTTGCGGCCTACGTCGAGAGCACGGACCCGCTGCCCGAGGCTCGCGACGCGGTGGAGGGCGCACTCGTGACCGAGGACGCCGACCCGCTGGGGGAAGCTCGGAGTGATGTGGACGAGCTGCTGTGAGTCTCTGTGCGAACGAACTCTCGGCTCCGTCCCTGGTTCTGAAACACCCGTCCGCTGGACCACGCTTTTCACTCCTCGCCGAGAACCCGGGGATATGTCGGCATCCGAACTGGCGGCGGCGGTGGGTCGGGCCCTCGACGTGGATGGGGAGGCGTTCCACGAGCGGGCACGCGAAGAGGCGACACAGCTCAAAGAGGAGATTCGCTCGGGGACCTTCGACAACACCGAGGCCATCGTCGGGATGGAGCTGGAGCTGTACGCCGTCGACGACCAGACCGACGCCCTGCGCCGGGTGCCACGCCAGCTGCTGGAGCTCATCGGCTTCGAGAAGGAACTGGGACTTCACAACGCGGAGATGCAGACCAGTCCCCAACCCCTCAATTCCCACGGGCTGGCCGCCCAGCGCGACGAGCTGAAGGCGTCGCTGCTCCCGGCCCAGCAGCGGGTTCGCAGTGAGGGGATTCGGCTGGTCTCGGACGGGATGTGGACGGTCCCGCCCAACGGCGAGACCGCTCGGGACTACCTCTGTGACTGCGTCGAGGAGGGCGGGGTGCGTATCGGGACGAACATGACCGACGCGGTGCGGTACCACACGATGGCCAACACGGAGTACCCGTCGGCGTTCGAACTCGACGCCCCACACGTCTCCCTCACGGCCGAGACGGTGATGCCAGAGGCGCTCATCACCTCCATCCAGCCCCACTACCAGATCCCACACGCCCCCGACCTCCCCGAGTACTTCAGCTACGCGCTGCGCATCGCCGCGCCGGTGCTGGCACTGGGTGTCAACTCACCCTTCTTCCCGCCCGACCTCTACGACGACGCGCCCGAGGAGGAAATCGTCGCCGACGCCCACATGGAGAACCGCATCGGCGTCTTCGAGTCCGTGCTCAACCCGCCCGAGGGCGATTCGACGCCGCCGAAGGTGTGTTTCCCGCCCGACTTCGACAGCGTGGAGGACGCCATCGACGACATCGTCGAGGACGACACCATCGTCCCCCGACAGCTCCAGTCGGGCACCCGCTTCGACGACGACTTCGTCCACTTCCGGCACAAACACGGCTCGTACTGGCGGTGGGTCCGCCCGGTTTTCGAGGGCCCCACTCGGTCGGCCGCCAACGCCCGCATCGAGTTCCGGCCGCTGCCCGCCCAGCCGACCGTCGACGACGCCATCGCTTTCGAGGCGCTCGTGGCCGGGCTGATGGAGAGCCTGGTCCGCTTCGAACACCCGATACAGTCACAGGACTGGGAGACAGCGAAGGCAAACTTCTACGCGGCCACCCGTGACGGGCTCGAGGCCGACATCGAGTGGGTCACCGCCGACGGTGCGACGACGACGGCGACCGACGAGATATACGGCGAGCTGTTCGAACACGCTCGCGAAGGACTCGAAGGGCGCGGGCTCTCGACGGAGGCCGCCCACGAGTATCTCCGACCGCTGCGCGAGCGGGTCGACCGCCGGATGACGCCTGCCCGCTGGAAACACGACTACGTCCGAAAGCGCGTCGCGGAGAACGTCCCGCTGGCCGAGGCTATCTGGGGGATGCAAAACGCCTACATCAGTCAGCAGGAGGAGACCCTGCTCGAAGGGACGTTCCTCGACTGGCTCGACAAATGAAGCTCTCCGACACAGAGCGAACGTTGCTGTGGGTGGGCAGCGCGCTCGCCGGTGTCGTCCACCTCGCCATCCCTGGCTTCCTCCTGTGGCTCGGTGGGCTGTCGTACCGGTGGTTCCTGCGGGTCGAGTTCGACCCGAAACCGGGGGCACGAGGCCGGGTTCGCCTCGTCGGGCTGGGCTTTCTGGCGGTCGCCGCCGCCCTCCGCCGGCTACTGGACCGCTGATGCGGATTCGACGTAGTCGACGGCCGCCTCGGCGGTCTCGACGTGTTCGATTCCTTCGAGGGAATGCGCTCCGATACCGGCCAGCGGACGGTCCATGTCGAGCGCGTGACCGAGCTCCGAGAGCGTCCCGGTACTGCCGTCGACAGCGATGACCGCGTCGCCGTTCATGACCACGAGGACGTTCCGAGCGTTGCCCATCCCCGTCGCGATAGCGGTCTCGACGTAGTCGTTGGCGCTCTTGCGGTCCTCGTTTGGCAAGATACCGATGGTGTGACCACCCGTCTCGCGGGCGCCCGCACAGACCGCTTCCATCACGCCGCCGAGGCCACCACAGACGACCTCGTGGCCGCGCTCGCCGAGTAACCGGCCCACGTCGCGGGCCTGTTCGTACTCCCTGTCCGTGACTGTCGAGCCGCCGATGACGGCAACGCGCATGTCCCGGCTACCACCCGAGAGACAGAAAAGAAACCGCTTCTCAGAGCTGGTCGAGCCAGTCCTGGGCCTGCGAGGGGGAGGCGTTGGTTATCTCGGCCAGTTCGGCGGCGTCGTGTGCTGCCAGGTCCTCGACTGTCTCGACGCCGGCGTCGTGGAGCCGGTCGGCGTAGGTCGGGCCGATACCCGAGACGGTGTCGACGCCTGCGGCGCCTTCCTCGACATCGTCTTCGGCGGTCGCCACGTCGGCTTCCGCGTCGTCGCTCTCGTCGTTCGATTCCGCGTCCGCTTCGGCGCCCTCGACGGCGTCACTGGCGGCGTCGGCGACCTCTTCGACGGCCGCCTGGGCGTTCTCTTCGGGGGACTCGACCTCGATGTCGACCTCGTCGTGGTTGCGCTCGCTGTACCACTCGGCCACGTCGGGCCAGAGGTCAGCGTGCGTCGACGAGGAGACCGAGAGCCCGATGTGGCCCGTCGAGAACTCCATTATCTCCGTGTCGTCGCTCGGGATGACCTCGTTGAACGGTTTCGAGGCCGCCGCGGGAACGAGGTGGTCGTACTCGCCCATCAGCTGGAGGACGGGCATGTCGATGTTCTGGATGTCGACGTGCTCGCCTTCCAGTTCGAGCTCGTTCTTGTAGAGCTTGTTCTCCTGGTAGATGTCCTCCAGGAACTGGACGTAGGTCTCGCCGGCGACGTCGATGCCGTCACCGAGCCACTTCTCCATCCGGCCGAAGTTCTCGACGAACGACTCGTTTTCCATGTTCTCGGCGAACCGGATGTACTTCGAGACGTAGTTCTCGACGGGGTCCATCAGCGCAAAGCCCACGTCAAGCATCTCGGCGGGGACGTTGCCGAAGGTGTCGGTCACGTCCGAGGGCGAGTAGTACTCGCCAGCGCCCCACTCTTCGAGGACGCCGCCGGTCTGGTCGAAACAGAGGCCGGCGGCCATGAGGCCGAGCGTGTTGACCTTCTCACTGTGGAGGGCGGTGTACATCACCGACATCGTCCCGCCCATGCAGTAACCGAGCAGGTTGATAGCGTCCTCGCCGGAGCGGTCTCGGACCACGTCGACGCAGTTGTCGATGTAGCGGTTGACGTAGTCGTCGAGGGTGAGATGCTGGTCGAGCCGCGAGGGCTCGTTCCAGTCGATGAGGTAGACGTCGTGGCCCGCTTCGAGCAGGCGCCGCACGACGGAGCGTTCCTCCTGCAGGTCGAGGATGTACGGGCGGTTGATGAGCGCGTAGACGATGAGGATGGGGACCGACTCCTTGTCCGCCTCGTCGACCTCGATGCCGGCGGCCTCGGCGTCGTAGTGGAGGAGTTCGAGCTTGTTCTCCTCGTAGACGACCTCGGAGGGCGTCTGGCCCACTTCGACGGACTCCATCAGTTCGAGGCGCTCGTCGGCGACCGACGACATCTCGACGGCTTCGGTCATCGAGTCCAGCGTCTGGCGCTGGAAGTCGAGCGCGGCCGCAAAGGGGTTGAGGGGGTTGGATGACATGATGTTACTCCAGCTTCTCGAGGATGCGGTCGAGCTTCTCTTCGACCGCGTGCTGACGGCGCTCCAGTTCGACGAGTCGCTCGGCGACCTCGTCCATGTTCTCCTGGGTCGGGAACCCCATCTGGGCGATGGCGTCCTGGCTCATCTCCTCGGCCTCCTGTTGCATCTCCATCATCGACTCGACGAGCTGGCCGTTGGCGGCCGCGAAGGCCGACGTGCCCATCACCTGCTTGAACGCTTCGTTGGCGGACTTGAGCCAGATGTCACGGAACTCGGCGGGGTCGACGTCTTCGCCCTGGGCGGCGGCTGTCGAGCGCTCGACCATCTGTTCGGCGGCGTCGACCCACTCTTCGTAGGCTCGGTTGTACCCCTGGAACCCCTCAGAGAGTTCGTCCTCCTTGGGAATCGAGTCCTCGACTGCGTCGGCCCACGACTCGACGAAGGCGGCCTGGGCCTTCATGTTCTGCTCCATGGAGTCGGCGACCGCCGTGTTCATCTCCTCGACCATCTCCGTCCACTCGTCTTGCATCTGGTTTGTATCGCTCATTGGTGTACTATCGTCCTGTGACGCACAAAAAACGGCTGGTTAGTTACGCCTCGACAGCTTCGGCGGCCTGGGCCTGCACTTCTTCGACCTGCGACTGGATCTCCTCGACCTGCTCCTGAACCTCTTCGAGCTGGTCACCGAACTGCTCGGCGACCTCGACGGACTGGGACTCCAGTTCCTCGTGGGCCTCGACGAGCATGCCGACCTGCTCGTCGACGGCGGCGACGTAGTCCTCGGTCATCTCGTCGTAGGCCTCGACGCCCTCGAGCATCTCGCTCTCGACGTTGTCGAAGACTTCGGCGTGGTTCTCGAGCAGGAAGTCGTACTGCTCGTCGACGGTGGCGCGGAGCTCGTCGACGGTGCCGGCCATGCCGGGGACGGTGGCCTCGACGGCGTCGAGGTAGCTGTGGAAGGCGGTCTTCGAGAGCTCGACACTGCGGCGCTGGGCCGACTCCTGCGTGTCGAGGCTGTCGATGAGCGCCTCGTTGACGTTCTGCTGGAAGCTGACGGTCTGCTCCAGGGCCTTCTGGCTCTGCTCGATCGTTGCGCGCTGCATCTCGAAAGCGGTCGTGACGGGGGTGGTGTAGTCTACCATTGGTGTATTACTCCGTGTTGTTTGTGACCGGGAGGACGACTGTCTGGACGATGTCGCCTTCCTCGATGCCGAGCGCCTCTCGCTCCGCATCGGGGATGCTGATTCGTCCGCCGCTCTGGACGCGGGTCTTGAACGTCGCCATCTGGCTCATCGCACCCAGCTGATTCATATCGAAGCTGGGCATCCCGCCGCTCGCGAACAACTGTTTCATCATCTGTTGCTGCTGTTCCATCGCGTTCTCGCTCGCCTGCTGCATCCCCTTGAACATCGGGGGCCACATCAGACCATCGTCCTCATCGGCCATCGGTACCTCCCACTACACCAGTCAACCACTTAAAACTTCCCGTCCTATACCATCTGATGCCATTGAGTGGTATTGAGTGGTATGGAGGCGAGAGCGGCGCCGAACGCTCCGCTCGCCCTCGCTGCGTGCGTTAACTAAAATCAATATTGCCGTTGACGGGGGATAGAAGCCGTCTCCTGCCTATCGAGTGGAATTTAACACCAAGGTTTAATAGCCCGACCCCTAAACACGATTTATCAATGAGTTCTGAATCATTGCGCAACCCGCTGCTCGACACGTGGACCGAGACATCTTCTCACATGTTCAACAGCGTCGTCGCTGCCAACCGGGCGGCATTTGCGGCCTTCGGCGTCAACCCCGACGACGAGCTCCCGGCGCCCGCAGAACGCATCGAGCCCGACGAGGACCTCCCGGAGTGGCACGTAACCATCTCGGAGGACCACCCCGGCGAGATGGGCGTCGGCGACCGCATCGAGTTCACCAAGACCATCTCCGAGAACGACGTCAGGCAGTTCGCCGCTGCCAGCGGTGACACGAACCCGCTGCACCTGGACGACGAGTTCGCCGAGCAGACCCGCTTCCGTGGCCGCATCGCCCACGGCACGCTCGTCGGCAGCCTCATCAGCGCCGCGCTCGCGCGCCTGCCCGGACTGACCATCTATCTCTCCCAGGACCTGGAGTTCCACAACCCCGTCCGCATCGGGGACCGCCTCACAGCGGAGTGTGAGATCGTCGAGGACCTGGGCGACGAACAGTACCGCCTCACCACCCGGGTCAAGGAAGACGACACGGTCGTCATCGACGGCGAGGCCGTGGTCCTCATCGACGAGCTGCCCGAGGACAGCTAGCGCTTCCGATTCGCCTCACTCCGACGCACAGAACGACCGCACCGCGCTGTTGAACCACTCCGGACGTTCCCGGGGCGGGTTGTGACCGCAGTTTTTCACCAGTTTCAGTTCGCTCTCGGCCAGTTTCGTCGCCGCCTGCTGGGACCATGTCGGCGGAAAGAGAGGGTCTTCGCTCCCGTGGATCAACAGCGTCGGCACCGACAGCTCGTCCAGTCTGTCGGCGTAGTTGGTCCGGAAGCCGCGCTGGCGGAACTCGCTGCGCTGCCAGCGCCGCATCGCCCGCACGGTCTGGCGGTCGACGACACTGTCGACGTCGTCGACGAGCTCCTGTGGGGGTTCGGTCGCGCCCATGCTCCGCAGCCCGGTCCTGATGGCCGGTTTCGACGTGCTCACGCCCTGCCAGACCATGTTCCCCAGCAACGGTGTCTGAAACATCCCGCTCGCGGCCGTTCGCCAGTAGGCGTCCCCGCCCAGCCCGTAGCTGTTGACCAGCACCAGCCGCTCGACGCTGCCCCCATCGAGTGCGTGGCCAAGCGCCAGCGCCCCGCCCATCGAGAGGCCCGCAATCGCGGGCTCGTCCACGTCAACGGCGTCAAGAAACGCCTCCACGGCCTCGAGGTAAAACTCGGTCGTGTACGCGCGGTCCGGTTTGTCGCTCTCGCCGTGGCCCGGCAGGTCCGGCGCGTAGACGGTCCGCTCCTCGGCCAGCGCGGGGAGCGCGTGGCGCCACGACACCGTCGCGGCGTCCAGCCCGATACCGTGCAAGAACACAAGTGGCGGCCCGCTACCACCGGTTTTGTAGTGGAGGCCCACGTCGTCACCGTCGATGGATAGCTCGACGCGTTCGGACGCAATCTGGGGAGTCATTGGCTGGAGTCGGGGCGCACGTCAGATGAGGCTTTCTCCACACTGGCTAGCACGTGGTACCGACGCGGCCCCGTTCAGCGAGAATTCAGGGCGATTCTGCTACCGGTCCATGTCCCACTGCCCGTGCGCTCGACTCACTCGCCGTCGGAAGAATTTCTTTCGTAGGCACCATTCTGTTCGAGGCGCCCTTTCGCCCGGACGACCGACGGCGTCCGACAGCGGCCGGGCTCGCCAGTCACCTGCGGAATCGTGCAGTTGTTACAGCTTGCACAGAGGGCGTCCTCGCCGGTCAGCAGCCTGGCACCGAGTCGGGGTTCGGCGTAGAAGGGCCGGGCCATCCCGACCATGTCTGCCGCCGGTTCCCCGTCCCCCGAATCCCCGCCCAGACACCGGTCACAGTCGGCCCGCGTCCGCAGGCCGCCTTCCAGCAACACCGGCACGTCAACCCGGTCACGGACTCGCCGACAGAAGGCGGCGTTCCAGCCGGGCTCGCGGTCGAACCGGCGGGCCTGCAGTCGGTTGAGAAGCGCCACCGCCCGCGCTCGCCAGCGGCCCCCGAACGCCGCCGCGTAGCCGTCCTGCAACTCCGTGGCAGCCCACGCCCGGTCGGGATACGCCCCGCGGACGATGCTCATGTCCCAGAACGTCGAGACTTCGACCGGGACCACGGCGTCGTAGCCGATACCGACCAGTCGTTCAGCCAAGTCGACGGCCTCGGCCATCGAAATATTCCTTCGAACGAAACTGGGCGCGACGGTCTCGGCTGGCACCTTGGTCACCAGCGGCACGTCGCCCGCGTGCTCGCGGACGGCGTCGTGGATGGCTTCGAGAAACCGAACCCCGTCGGCGAACTCGTCGTCTCGACGGTTGTAGAACGGCGACAGGAACTGCTGGACGAGGCTCATGTTCGCCGCCGAGAGGTGGATACCGTCGTAGCCGGCGTCGACGGCGTAGCCCGCCGAGCGGCCGAACTGCTCGGCGAGCTCCCGTACTTCTGCCGTCGAGAGCACACGGGGCCGCAGCGAAATTAGCCCCAGTCGGTCCAGCGCCCGAAGCTGCCACGGCGGCTGGGAGACGGCCAGCTGTCGCTCGTCGGGATTGTGCGCCCGGTAGCCGGCGTGCCACGTCGCCATGCTTCGGAGGCCGCCGTGGGCGAGCTGGAGGAATATCTTGCCTTCGTGTGCATGAATCGCGTCGGTGAGCTGTTCGAGCCGGGCGACGAAGTCGGGGTCGTGGACACGGGTCATGTTCGGCGCGGCACAGCCCCCCTCGGGCGTGACGATGCTCGCACCCTGGAAGACGAGGCCGACGCCGCTCTCGGCCGTGGGTTCCAGCTCGGAGATGAGGGTCTCGACCGCATCCTCGCCGTTGCCGGCACACTCCAGCACCGGCGCGCGATAGAGGCGGTTCGGCAGCCGGCAGCCGCCGATATCGAGCGGGTCGGTGAGCTCGGTCACGTGTTCCCGGCTGGGCGCCACCCGTCGCTGTGCTGTCTGACCATGTGTGTCACTGGCACGGCGTGGACAAAACGGCGTCGCTCGATTCCTGGCTACCGCTCTGCGGGTCACTCCGTTCCCCGTTACACATCGAGGTGCGTGCTACGCACGCCCCTCGCTTCGTTCCCCGCTTCGCCTTCGAGAGTCTTCGACAAGCTCAGACTCTCGCTATTTTTCTACGACGAGCAGCGCCACCCGCTCGCGGATGGCGTCGGCCAGCGCCCCCTCGGTCGCGGCCAGTTCGGTGTCGGTCACGTCGAAGAAGTCCCTGACGCGCTCCTCGTCGTAGTTGCCGAGCGTCTCGGCGGGGGTGAGTCGCTCGCGGAGGTCGGCCGCGGCGGCCGCTTCGTCGCTCGCGGTTCCACCGCTCGCGCTGACCGAGGCCCCCTCGCCCTCGCCGCGCACGGCTCCAGCGTCGCCGTTCACGTGGTCCGAGGTCGCCTGCTGGGCGACCTCACCGACCACGACCGCGACAATCGGACACTCGCCCTCGCACACGCCCATCGCCAGCGCCCGATTTATCTGGCGGCGACCGGCGGCGTACAGCAGTATCTCGACGCCGAAATCCTCGGCGATGGTATCACCGCGTTCCCGGGCGCGAGCGGCGAGGTCGACGGCCCGTACCAGATGCTCGCGGTCGACCACGTAGCGGGCGTCGAAGGCCTGTATCGTCACGCCGTGAGTCTCCCCGATGGCGTCCAGTTCGGCGACGAACGCGCCCACGTCGTCGATGTCGGCGTGTCCCTCGACGACGTCCATCAGAAGTCCCCCAGGCTGGACTGGTCTTCACCGATCTCGCTGTCCTCGTCCTCCTCGCTGTCCCGAGGCGACTCCTCGCTCACCTCGACGTCGGGGTCGGGCTCGACACCGTCCATCGAGGGGTCCCGGTGGCCGGCGTTCTCCAGGACGTTCTCGGCGGTCTTCCGGCGCCCACGCAGGGCGGCCAGCACGACCGGTTTCGCCGCGTCGCGGAGTTGTGCGCGGTCGCCGATGCCGGCCTCGAACAGGCGGCGGGCGCGTTTCCGACCGACACCTCGCACCCCGGCGAGGTCGACCAGCTCCTCCCGGACCCCGTGTTCGACGCGGATGCGGGCCTCGCTGATGGCGCGGGCGGCGTCCGAATCCACCTCGCCGGCCAGGGACTCGGCGGCCCCGAGCAGCCACTGGGCCGTCTCGACCTTCCCGCGGACGTCGCCCGGGCCGACGCCGTAGCGCTCGGTGATGGTCTCCTCGTCGACCTCGCTGGCCCAGTCTTCGAGCAGCCGGGCGGTCTTGAGCGCGGAGAGCCAGTCCTCGAAGCGCTCGTCCTCGAACTCCGAGGGCGTGGGGCCAAGAAGTTCGTCCTCGCGCTCGTACAGTTCCATCTCGTACTCCTCACGGTCGCCCGACCGGAGGTAGAGCTGGTACATGTCGGGGGTGCGCGAGACGAGGTGGTAGAGCCCCAGCGCCGAGATGTCGTCGGGGTCGACGTCGGCGCTCGCTTCGGCCTCCTCGGCCAGTTCGCTCGCCGTGCTGAACGCGCCGTCGGCGGTCGCGTCCTCGGGCCCGTCGGGTTCGTCGCCCGTGTCGGGCTCCCCCGCGTGACGCGCCCAGTACTCCAGCCCGTCGACGATTTCGGCGGCGCTCATCGGGTCCAGGTAGAGCCGCGAGACGGTGTGGCCGAGCGACGTCGCATCCAGCTCACCCCCGTCCACTTCTAGGAAGCCGTTCCGCTCCAGATACGTCAGTACGTCGTCGACGACACGTTCGAGCCGGCCGCTCTCGTCGGTCTGGCTGGCATAGAGGGTCTGTTCGAGGAACTCCAGCAGGCCAGTCCGCGAGCGGGCAAAGCCCGAGGAGACGGTCGCCAGAATGTGGGTCCGCAGGGCCGGTTCGGCTGCGAGTTTCGAGCGCACGGGTTCGGGGTCGGCCCAGACGTACCGCTCGAACAGCTCGTCCAGTTCGTCGTGGCTGCTGGCCACCAGCACCGCTTCGCCGTATGGGTCCAGCCCGGGGCGGCCGGCCCGCCCCATCATCTGATGTACCTCCAGCACGGAGAGCGGGGCCATCCCGCCCGCCGACCCGTCGTAGCGGCGCCAGTCCCGGACGACCACGCGGCGCGATGGCGTGTTGACGCCGGCCGCGAGCGTCGGGGTGGCACAGACCACCTTCACCAGCCGGTCCTGGAACGCCTGCTCGACGAGTTCCCGATGCCCGCGAGCCAGTCCCGCGTGGTGGAAGGCGGCACCGTCTTCGACGGCGTCGGCCAGGTCGTCGCTGGTCTCCGTGTCGCTCACGTCCCGGATTTCGGCGGCGATACCTTCGAGCTGGGCCTGCTCGTCGGCGCTGAGGTGCGGTCGGACGGTACTCCCCAGCCGCCCGGCGGCGGCCTCGGCGTTGCGACGGGAGTTGACGAACACGAGCGTCGAGCCGCCCTCCTCCGTGACCTCGCCGTCCTCGTCGTGGTCGTCCTGCAGCGTGTCCCGGACGATGGCGGCCGTAGGCTTCTCGTTGTTCTGTACGGCGAGGCGGTGCTGGCTCCCGTCTTCCAGATGGAGGGCCTGCCCGTAGTGGACCCCCTTCTGGAGTTCGATAGGCCGCCAGTCCGAGTCGACGAGTTCGGCGTCGAGCCA
The DNA here is from genome assembly GCF_019599405.1 of Haloarcula salinisoli. Classification (NCBI taxonomy): domain Archaea; kingdom Methanobacteriati; phylum Methanobacteriota; class Halobacteria; order Halobacteriales; family Haloarculaceae; genus Haloarcula; species Haloarcula salinisoli. The sequence goes on from NZ_RKLQ01000002.1 coordinate 356,750, forward strand.
GTCGGCGAGTTCGCCGGCGTTGCCGATGGTTGCCGACAGCGCCACCGTCTGCAGGTCGGGGTTGAGCCGCCGGAGTTTGGCCAGCGTCACTTCCAGGGTCGGGCCGCGCTGGCCGTCGTCGACCAGGTGCACCTCGTCGCTGACGACGCAGGTCAGGTCCTCCAGCCACGGGGCGTCGTTTCGCACGAGCGAGTCGACCTTCTCGCTGGTGGCGACGACGATGTCCTTGTCGCCCAGCCAGCCGCCGTCGGACTCGTAGTTGCCCGTCGAAACGCCTACCGAGAGCCCGTACTGCTCGAACTGTTCGAATTCGGCTTGCTTCTCGCTGGCCAGCGCTCTGAGGGGCACGATGTAGAGGGCCTTGCCACCGCGAGCGACGGCCGACAGCATCGCCAGTTCGGCCACGAGGGTCTTCCCGCTCGCCGTGGGGATGGCCGCGACGATGTTCTGCCCCTCGGTCACACCCGCCTCGACGGCCTCGCCCTGTGGGGGGTACAGCTGCTCGATGCCGTCCTCGCGTAAGTGGTCGGGGAGCCAGTCGGGCACGCCCGGCAGGTCCGCAACGTCCATTACCGCGTCGTTCGACCGGCCACGGATTTAAACGTTCGTTCGCGGCCGTGTCGGGGCAAAGAATACACCTGTGGCTGGACGAAACAAACTAGTAAATGACGGACACGCTGCTGGCGATAACAGCACGGGTGGCCGGAACCTGGGACACGGATGGGGTGACCGTCACCGTCGACGAGCCGGCAGCCGAGACGCTCACCTTCGGTCGTCTGCACGGCGTCTTCGAGTCGCAGCTGGACGCTGCCGAGGCGCTGTCACTGTCCTCGGCGGAGCTATCCGGGGTGCTCGCGAACGCCGGCAGGCCAGCGACCGACATCCAAGATGTCGTCAGGAAAGCCCACGCGGCCGTGACCGACGCTGCGCCGGAGGCCGAGCCACTGGCCCGGCGGGCCGCGGTCATCCGGGCGCTCGGGGCGGTCTGTGAGACGATGGCCCGGACGGCCGACGACGCGTTTCTCGAAGAGGTGGCGACGCTGACCCACACCGACCCCCTCGACCCGGCGGGGTTCCGGGAGTCGGCCGCGTTTCTGGCCGCCTGCCTCGACGCCGCCGTCACCGAGCCGGGGCTGTCGCTCCCACACGAGCGTGACACCTCACAGCGGTTCCACGGAGCGTACCACGCCGACCGCGGCGACGACGAACGCGCCCGCGAGGCGTTCGAGGACGCTATCGAGGAACTCGGTTCCGACCCGCTCGCACACCTCTGGTACGCCCGGTTCCACGACCGCCGCGGTTCGCCGGGACTCGCGCAAGCCTACTTCGAGTCGGGGTTCGAACTGCACGCAGAGGGGTTCGGCTTCTCGACACTCGACCCGCTGGTCCCCGCGCTCGTTCGGTTCGTCGAGCTGCTGGACGCGGCCGGCGAGGACGCCGCCGCAGTCCGCTGGTGTGAGTACGCGCTGGACCGCACGGACGCCGTCTCGGCGCACACGGCGGCGCTCGACCGACTGGCGACGCGCGTCGAGACGGGGACGCTCCCGCCGGCCAGTGACGACGACGGGCCGTTCGACGCACCCGATGCGGCACCGCCCACCGTCGACGCGGACGACTGGGCTGGGTTGTTCGAGCGGCGGGTAGTGGCGGCGCTCGAACGTGACGCCGGCGACGTCACCGACTCCGACGAACTCGCCGCGGTGGGTGACCAGTACCGAACAGTCGGGCTCCGTGCGATGGCCCGGGCGTACTACGAGCGCGCGCTGGAGCTGGCGCCCGACCACGCCGGCGCCCACTTCGGCCTGGGAATGCTGGCCTACAGGGCCGACGACCCCGACGAGGCGACGGCGCTGGACCGCTTCGAGCGGGCCATCGACGCCGCGCCCTCGTCGGTACAGTACCGGCGCCGCTACGCCGCTGCGCTCGCCTACTTCGGGGACAGCGAGGCCGCACAGCGGGCCTTCGGGGCCGCACTGGCGCCGGCGCCCCGGGACGCGTTGACGAACTGCTGGCTCGGAAACTACTGCGCCGACTGGGGCGCAGACGCGGCCGCTCGCCGACATCTGGAAACAGGTCTGCCCGCCGCCGCCGACAGACCCGACGAGTTCGGGCGCGGCTGGCTCCTCGACTGTACCGCCACGCTGGTCGACATCTGTGAACGCGACGGCGACACCGACGCGGTCCGGGAGTGGTGTCGCCGCGGTCTCGACCTGTGTGACAGCGACTCGTTGCCGATCACCGACGCCCAGGAGAGCATCGAGGAGACGCTCGACCGGTACGCCGACTCGGTCCCGACGGCGGGGAACCGCCGCGACGGGTCGAAGTACGACCACTACTGGCTGCTCAGCGTCACCGGACGGGACGCGAACGTCATCGTCAGCGTCGACGGCGACGAGCTGAACGCTACCACGAACGGAGCGTCCTTCTCGATGAGTCTGCCGCTGAACGACGCCGTCGGCGAGCCGCCCTACGACATCGAGGTGACGGTGTTGCGGGCCGAAGTCGAGGACGCCGACGGGACGCGTACACTGAGCGGGCCGGACGAGGCCAGTGTCGACGTTCGCCTCAAACGCTACGCCGCCGGTGAGATAGCGAGCACTCACGCCGCCGACGTCGATGCTTCGGCGTCCTACGAGAGCGGCGAGGAGCTGCCGGCGACGGTCCGGCTCGAGTTCGACCCCGAGCGCTGCGACGGACCGGCGTAACCACTGCCCGGTCCGCGTCGGCGAGTGGCGGCACCACTGTATGCCCGAATCGTTTTTATGTTTGCTTGGTCTCCCGGAGATATGGATACCACCGCCGGCGATACGGATTCGTCGTCGGGTTCGACCCGCGTCCTCCTCGTCGACGACCAGGCCGACCTCGCGGAGGTCACCGGGCTCCACCTCGAGAACCGGCGCGAGGACTTCGACGTGACACTGGCCAGCGACGGCGAGACAGCACTCGCCGCCCTCGCGGAGACGGCCGTCGACTGTGTCGTCAGCGACTACGAGATGCCCGAGATGGACGGACTGGAGTTGCTGCGTGCGGTCAAAGACCGCGAACCGTCGCTCCCCTTCATCCTCTATACCGGCCGCGGGAGCGAGGAGATAGCCAGCGAGGCCATCAGCGCCGGCGTCACCGACTACCTCCAGAAGCGGACGACCAGCGACCAGTACGACGTGCTGGCAAACCGCATCGAGAACGCCGTCGCCCGCCGGCGCTCAGAGCTGGCCCGCGAGGAGTCGGAAGGGCGCTACCGAACGCTGGTCGAGGCCTCGCCCCACGCCATCCTCGTCCACTACGGCGAAGAGATCGTCTACGTCAACGACACCATGGTCCGGATGTTCGGCTTCGAGAGCCACTCACAGGCCCACGGCACCGAGGCCATGTCGTACGTCCACCCGGACGACCGCGACGCCGTCCGTGAGCGGATGCATCGGGTGCTCGACGGCCGCGAGGAGTCCGACTGGATCGCCTGGCGACTCCTGCGGGACGACGGCCAGATACGCGAGGTCGAGAGCCGCGGGACGCCAGTGGTCTACGACGGCCAGAACGCCGTCCAGGTCGTCGTTCGGGACCTGACCGAGCAACGTCGCCGCGAGCGCCAGCTCGCCGCGCTCAACGGCGCCATCCGCGAGCTCGCCGCGGCGGACACCCGGCCCGCCGTCGCCGAGACGGCCGTCGATAGCGTGGTCACGCTGCTTTCGGACCCGACGGTCGCCGTCTTCGAGGACGTCGCGGGGTCCCTGCTCGAACTCGCCGCGGCGGGGGTCGACGACGGTGTCGACTTCTCATCCGACGGCCGGGGACTCCCCGCGGACAGCGTCGAGGTGGCCGCCTACCGGGCCGGCTCCGCCCGGACCGTCGAGTCCTACGACGTCGACGCGGACCGGCTCATCGACGGCGTCGCGTCGGTGTTCCTGTTTCCACTTGGCGACTACGGGCTCCTGTGGGTCGGTTCAGCGGGGTTCGCCTCGGCGGACCGCGACGCCCTGGAGATTCTGGGTCGCTCGGTCGTGGCCGCCTTCGACCGGCTTGCCGATTGAGGAACCACGCGGCTGTCCTGCCGGGAGTTAGCGACGCACAGTTGCCGGGAGTTAGCGACGCACAGTCGCGGCTGTATTGCCTCGGATTGACGGTGTCCCGCCGCGGCTGTATTGCCTCGGATTGACGGTGTCCCGCCGCGGCTGTATTGCCGCGGCGATACGGGGACAACGCCTTTGACTATCACTACCGAAACCCGTGTATGAAAATCGAATACGACCGGGACACCTGCATCGGGATGTTCCAGTGTGTCGCGGAGTGGGACGGGTTCGAACGCGACGAGGACGCCGGCAAGGCAGTCCTCGTCGACGGTGAGGAGACCGACGAGGACATCTTCGTCCAGGAGGTGCCCGAGGACGCCGAGTTCGACGCGAAATTCGCCGCCCGGGTCTGTCCGGTCGACGCCATCGCGGTGTACGACGACGACGGCGAGCAACTGATTCCATAGGGCTACGCGCCGTCGGCTCGCCGGTTACAGCCGGCGGTCTGTGACACACTCACACACGCTCACAAAGGCTTTGCTGGTCCTGTCTGAACGCTGTCGTATGACCAGGGGTAGTGGCGGCACCGAGCAGTGGCGCTTCGAGACTGGCGACTGGGTGAAGTCGTCGCCGACAGTCGTGGACGGGACGGTGTACGTCGGTAGCTACGACGACTGCGTCTACGCGCTTTCCGCGAGCGACGGGACCGAGCAGTGGCGCGTCGAGACGGGCGACTCGGTCCGGTCGTCGCCGGCCGTCGCCGACGGAACAGTGTACGTCGGGAGTCAGGACGGGTACGTCTACGCGCTTTCCGCGAGCGACGGGACCGAGCAGTGGCGCTTCGAGACGGGCGGCCAGGTCGTCTCGTCCCCGACTGTGGCCGACGGGACGGTATACGTCGGGAGTCAGGACGGGAACGTCTACGCGCTCGATGTGACTGACGGGGCCGAGCGGTGGCGTTTCGAGGCGAGCCACGACGTCACGGCGTCGCCGGCGGTCGTCGACGGGACGGTGTACGTCGGGAGTCAGGACATGGTCGGCGACCCGGCGAACTCTCTCGTGGATTTCTACGCGCTCGACGCGGCCGACGGCCACCAGCGCTGGAGTCACGGGACCCGATTCACCAGCCCGGGCTCGGCGACAGTCGCGGACGACACCGTACTTGTCGCGACGGACAGCGGCATCCTGTACGGGCTGGCTGTCGGGGACGGCGCGGTGCGCTGGCCGGTCCGTGCGACCGACTCGGCGGAACCGACGGTCGTCAGGGGCCAGTCGATACCGGCCGTCGCCGACGACACCGTCTTCGTCGCCGCCGGCTCGGAACTGCACGCGCTCTCGCTGTCGGCGCTGGGAACGGACCGCTCGGCGCTCAGATGGCGCTACGAGGCCGACCTGACCATCTCCTCGTCGGCTACGGTCGCCGGCGACGCCGTCTTCGTCGGGAGTTCGGATGGGCGGGTCTACGGCCTCGACGCCGCCGACGGCACGGAGCGATGGCGGTTCCGGACCGACGACATGGTGTACTCGGCGCCGACGGTGGTCGACGGGACGCTGTACGTCGGGAGCACGGATGGCCGCGTCTACGCGCTGGGCGCGGGTGTCCTGGGGTCGAGCCGCGACACGCGGGTCCGCCAGCGGATACTCGGTCACCACGACCGGTGACCGCTCCATCGAAACCCACTCGGTCCTCACGCCCGCAGTACGCGTAGATGGACCGCCGTTCGCTCGGCTCGCTCCTGAGCCGACTCGTCCGCGCCGTCCCGGCGCTGCTTTCCCGTGCCGGCTTCGTCGACCGGCAGAAGGCCACGGAGGCGACAGACCTGGCCGCACCGGTGATGGTCACCGGCGGCCTGCGCATCCTGCTGCGGCTCGCGGACTTCCTGATGGTCGGTATCGCGCTCGGTGACGCGGCCATCGCCGGCCTGGAACTGGGCTTTCAGTACTACTTCGTCGGCTTCGGGCTCTCGCTTGCGATATCCTCGGGGACCATCAGCGTCGTCTCGCGGCTCCAGGGGGGCGACCGGCCCGACCGGGCGGACCTGGCGGTCAAGCAGTCGCTGTGGCTGGCGCTCCTACTCTCGGCGCCGCTGACGCTGGTCTCGTGGCTCTACCCCGAGGCCCTCGTGGGCGTGCTCTCGAGTGACCCGACGACGATAGAGTACGGGGCGACCTACCTCTCTATCGTGATGCTGTCGATGGCCCCGCGGTTCTGGAGCATGGTCGCCTCGCGGGCGCTGGCCGGCAGCGCGGACACCCGCACACCCATGTACGTCCGCCTGCTGACCCTGCCGACGAACGTCGCGCTCAATGGGCTCCTCATCTTCGGGGTCGGCCCGTTTCCGGAACTCGGTATCGCCGGCGCGGCCTGGGGCACCGCCATCGCCAACACGCTCGCGGCGGCCATCTTCCTCGGCCTGCTGGCCTCGAGTCGCTACGCGGTCCAGTTGCCCCTTCGGGGACCCCAGTTCGACCTCGGCCTGCTCCGTGAAATCGTTCGGGTGGCCCTGCCGCTGACGGGGATGCGCCTCCTCCAGACGTTCGCCCGCTTTCCCTTCCTGTTCATCCTTGGCGTGCTCGGGACGCCGACGCTCGCGGCCTACGCCATCGGCCGCCGCGTGATGTTGCTCGCGCTCATGCCCGCGTGGGGGTACGCCACGGCCGCGTCGACGCTCGTCGGGCAGCAGCTGGGCTCCGGCGACGAGGAGTCGGCCAGCGACTACGGCTGGCAGACGCTCAGAGTGGCCCTCGCCGTTCAGCTCGCCGTCGCCGCCGTCCTCGTCGCCTTCGCCCGCCCCATCGTCTCGCTGTTCGGTACGGCGTACCCCGCCCTTGCCGCCCAGTTCGTCCGCGTCTTTGGCCTGCTCGTCGCTGGCTTCTCCGTCTCCCGGACGATGCGGGGGAGCTTGCGTGGCGCCGGCGACACCCGCTGGCCGCTCTACGGCACGATACTTGGGGGCTACTGCTTCCGGCTGCCGGTCGCGATGCTCGCGCTCCCGGCGTCGTTCGTCGTCACCGTGCCGCTGGTGGGGCTTTCCGTCTCGCCAGGTCTGGGGCTCGGGCTGCCCGCCATCTTCGTCGCCCTCGTCGGGGACTTCTACCTGAAGGCGGCGGTGAACACGGGTCGCTTCTGGACCGGAAAGTGGCGTGCTGTTGCGAGGGAATCGGCCGTTGGGACGGGTGACGATTAGAATTATTCTGCTTCGTATCTCCTCGCAGTTTCATCGCTGACGGCAGTTCCCAACAGCCAGAAAGCCCCCGGAGGCTCAGGGGCTGCGACTCGCTGCGCTCCTCGGCCTTCGGCCTGCGGTGCTTACGTCGTCTCGCTCCCTGAGCCTCCGGCCCCTTTCAGTCCCACCCCGTGGACCAGCCGACCGGGCGGGACTGAAAGGGGCCGGTCGCTCGACGTACGAGACGACGCAAGCACTGCACTGAGCGAACGGAGTGAGCGAAGGAAGCGCACAGCGAGTCGCAGTAGTCGAGCGACCGGGGGCTTTCTGGCTGTACTGAACCCGGTTCACCCTGACTACGATGTCCGTCACACCCATACAGACACTCACAAACAATACCGTACCTAGCGCCGAAGTCTTAAACAGGCAGAACCCCGTAAGCGCAACTATACTTATGAAACACGTGAAGATACCGCAGGACCGGATCGGTGTGCTGATCGGCGAGGGCGGTGAGACGATGCGCGAGATAGAGGAGCGTGCGGAAGTGCGTCTCGACATCGATTCCGAGGACGGCTCCGTCAAGATAGACTCCGTCGGCGACCCCGTGACCGGGCTGAAGGGGCCGGACATCGTGAAGGCCATCGGCCGCGGGTTCAAGCCAGAGGACGCCCTGGCGCTGCTGGACGACGACATGATGATGTTCGAGATGATCGACATCGAGGCGGCCGCCCGGAACAAGAACGACCTCCGCCGGCAGAAGGGGCGACTCATCGGCGAGGGCGGCCGGACTCGCGAGCTGATGCAGGAGCTGACCGGCGCCGCCGTCGTCATCTACGGCTCGACGCTTGGCATCATCGGCGGGCCCGAACAGGTCGATGCGGTGCGGGAGGCCGCCGAGATGCTACTCGACGGGGCGCCCCACGGCTCGGTCTACTCCTTCCTCGAACGCAAGCACAACGAGATGAAACACAAGGGTCTGGAGTACCACCAGTTCACCGGCTGAGTCAGTAGCGACCGCCGGATATCGCGGCCGAGAGCGTGGCCGAACTGACAGTGTACCGTCTCGTCGGCGTTTTTTCATGCTCTGGGCGTAACATATAACCCTGCGAGCGGTCAATAACTCCGGAGGACAACCGTGCCGGACAACATCGACGGCCAGGGCGGGACCACCGAGACGGAGAGTGGCCAGACCGTCACCGAGGTCATGAACCAGCTCGAAGAGCTCCGTGCCGAGGACGAGGGCCGGTCGGCGTCGACGGACGAAGGCATCCTGCTCGACCAGCTCGAAGAGGTCGAGAGCCGGCTGCTGGCCTTCGGCGAGGGGCTGGGCGGGAACCCCGACGACGTGACCGACCTGCCCTTCACCGAGGAGGCGGGGCTCGACCATATGCCCGAGCCGCTCTATGTCCGTCACGACACGGAGATGCTGAACCAGGTGACGTCGTGGCTGTTGCAGGACCAGCACATCGGTCTCGTGAGCCCCTACGGGACCGGGAAATCCGCCTTCCGGGAGATCGTCCTGCGCGACCTCGACAAGCACGACGACTTCGTCGTCACGCATCTGGACAACCCCCGGGAGACGACGGCTCGGTCGCTGTACCAGACGATACTGGAGGCGGCCTACGCGGCGGGCTACTCGGTCAATCCGGGCCGGTACTCGCAGGTCCGGAACGGCATCCCGTGGGCGACGGTGGAGGCGAAAGAGGCGGTCCACGAGATAGTCGGGCGCGTACGAGAAGACGGGAAGACCCTGTTGTTGGTCGTCGACGAGATAGAGGTGCTCACCGCCGACCTGCTGTCGCCGCTGCAGGTGGCCGGCGACGCCGGCGTCCGGCTGTTCCTGACCGGCACCCCCGAAGGCAAGCGCCGCGTCGCCGAGATTCGGGGGACGCTGGACTCGCGGCTTCGCTACTACGAACACATCGACCCCTTCTCGCCCGACGACATCGCCGAGTACATCGCCCGCTCGCTGGCGTACTTCCGCGACGAGGCCTACAACGGCCAGGCGCCGGACCTCTTTACCCGCGAGGCCATCGAGGACATCCACGAACGGACCGAGGGCAACCCCCGCGAGGTCCGCATCGAGTGTCGCGAACTCTTCACGCGAGCGGCCTTTGTCTGGTACCGCACCGGCCAGGACATCGACCGGATTCAGGTCACCCCCGAACTTCGCCACCGCCGCTTCGGGATGGGCTACTAGTTTTCGCCCGTCGAAGTCGGTTCTGACGGCGTCTCGGAGGTCTATATAAAGGGGCCACGACAACACATCTCACACCATCTAGCGGGGCCGCAGTGTGGCGGTCGAACGTCCGCCACCACAACTTTTATATAGAATCACTTTCAATCATCGTGTGACTATGGCTCAACAGCAGATGGGCAACCAGCCCATGATCGTACTCTCCGAGGAGTCCCAGCGGACATCCGGGAAGGACGCCCAGTCGATGAACATCACGGCGGGCACAGCCGTCGCCGAGGCCGTTCGGACCACACTCGGTCCGAAGGGCATGGACAAGATGCTCGTCGACAACTCCGGGTCCGTCGTCGTCACGAACGACGGCGTCACCATCCTCGACGAGATGGACATCGAGCACCCGGCCGCCAACATGATCGTCGAAGTCGCCCAGACCCAGGAGGACGAGGTCGGGGACGGCACGACGACGGCGGTCGTCATCGCGGGTGAACTGCTGTCGAAGGCCGAGGAGCTTCTCGACCAGGACATCCACGCCACCATCCTGGCCCAGGGGTACCGCCAGGCCGCCGAGAAGGCAAAGGAGATTCTCGAAGAGAACGCCATCGACGTCGACGCCGACGACACCGAGACCTTAGAGAAGGTCGCCGGCACGGCGATGACCGGCAAGGGCGCCGAGTCCTCGAAGGACCTGCTGGGCGAGCTCGTCGTCCGCGCGGTCCAGTCCGTCGCCGACGACGACGGCACGGTCGACACCGACAACATCCAGATCGAGACCGTGGTCGGCGGCGCCACCGACGAGTCCGAACTCGTCGAGGGCGTCATCATCGACAAAGAGCGCGTCCACGACAACATGCCCTTCGCCGTCGAGGACGCCGACATCGCGCTCCTGGATACGGCTATCGAGGTCCCCGAGACCGAACTCGACACCGAGGTCTCGGTCACGGACCCCGACCAGCTCCAGGAGTTCCTCGACCAGGAAGAGAAACAGCTCAAGGAGTACGTCGACCAGATTGCTGCCACTGGCGCCGACGTCGTCATCTGCCAGAAGGGCATCGACGACATGGCCCAGCACTACCTCGCACAGGAGGGCATCCTCGCAGTGCGCCGCGCCAAGAAGTCCGACATCGAGGCCCTCTCGCGCTCGACGGGCGCCCGCATCGTCTCGAACATCAACGACATCGAGGCCGACGACCTCGGCTTCGCCGGCTCCGTCGCCCAGAAGGACATCGCTGGCGACGAGCGAATCTTCGTCGAGGACGTCGAGGACGCTCGCGCTGTCACGATGATTCTCCGCGGCGGCACCGAACACGTCGTCGACGAAGTCGAGCGCGCCATCGAGGACTCCCTCGGCGTCGTCGCCGCCACGCTGGAGGACGGCAAGGTCCTCCCCGGCGGCGGTGCTCCCGAGACCCAGCTCGCGCTCGGCCTGCGTGACTACGCCGACTCCGTCGGTGGGCGCGAACAGCTCGCCGTCGAGGCCTTCGCCGACGCCATCGACGTCATCCCGCGCACCCTCGCCGAGAACGCGGGTCACGACCCCATCGACTCCCTCGTGGACCTGCGCAGCAAGCACGACGCCGGCAACCAGACCTTCGGGCTGGACGCGTACTCCGGCGAGGTCGTCGACATGGAGGAAGACGGCGTTGTTGAGCCGCTCCGTGTCAAGACCCAGGCCATCGAATCCGCCACCGAGGCGGCCGTGATGATCCTGCGCATCGACGACGTCATCGCCGCGGGCGACCTCAAGGGTGGCCAGGGCGACGACGACGAAGACGAAGGGCCTGGCGGGCCCGGCGGCGCAGGCGGCATGCCCGGCGGCGGCATGGGCGGCATGGGCGGCGGCATGGGCGGCATGATGTAAGACCACTTTTTGCAACTCCCTCGGGCGGCTTCGCCGCCCTCGGTCGTGCAAAAACGTGGGGCAAAATCGCGACTTCGCCTCCCGTCGCGCGCCTTCGGCGCGCGGTGGTCGGCTCGCCGCGGTTGAACCGGCGCGCTGCGCGCGCCGGATGCTCGTCCCTACCGCAGTCCGCACCGCTCGCTAACTGATTTCTCTCTTTGCGGTTCGACACTGACCCGATAGCCGCTGCGTTCGTCTTCCAGTCGATTCACCGACACCAATTTCAATATGCCGGTCGAACCACGCCGTATGAGCCCGGTCTTCGACGTGGGGACGTACTTCCCCGAGCGACCGCCGACGTGGGCCGAAGTCGTGACGACGCTGCTCGTCACGGCGACCGTCGTCCCCGAATTTCTGGACGACACGGTGTCGCTGCCCATCGCTGTCGCTGGCTTCGTGCTGTTCGCCCTCGCAGTCGGTCCGGGAGCGAACAGCAGCATCGGGCAGCGAGTCGGGCAGTGGTTCCGCGACATCGGCAAGCACGATCGCGCACTGGCTATCTTCGTTTTTCTGGTCACGATGGCTGTCCTCTCCCTGGTCGCCGAAGCCCTCGTGGTGGTGCTCGCGGATGCGGCGGCCGGGGGGATGATGGCCGTCGCCCTGTACGTCTTCGTCCACGCTGTGCGAGCAGGTGGCGTCGAGGGCTGGATGAGCGACGAGACCGGCTGAACTCTCAGAACCGCTCGCGATTCCCGAGGATATAGCCAAGCAACACGATGAGCAGTGTCCCGCCGAAGGTCTCGATGAGGGCGATGGCGTCGACGAGTGGTATCGTCGGCTCGCTGTCCACCGGCGGCGCCGTCGTAAAGGTCACCACGCTGTAGTAGATGGGCTCGGTGATGCCGGGGTCCAGTTCGTAAGCCACCGCTGCGACGGCAAAGAGCACCAGCATCCACACGGTGAGACGGAACGGGCGCACGCCGAAGCCGGTCGTCACGCGGGACGCCCACGAGCCCAGATAGGCCCCGTAGGCAGCGAGATTGCCCTGTCCGGGGGTCACGCTCGGCCGTCCGTCGCGCAGCTGCACGTAGCCGGTCACCGACCCGTTCGCGCGGGCTTCGTACCCCCTGGCACGGCGTTCGAGGACGTGCTGTCGGCGGGCCTTTCCCACCAGCCCGGCCTCGCTGTAGGCACCTTTCAGGTCGTTGTAGGCCCGGGCGATAGCGTCCCACGCGCCGGCGTCGTCGGCCGCAGCTTCGGCGCTCGTCTGTTCCCCACACCGGGTCCCCTGGCTCACGGTGATGTCCGTCAGGACGCTGTCGCGGAGGTCGCCACCGCCCAGCCGCGCGCCGCGACAGTCCGCATCAGTCAGGTCCGTGCCCCAGCAGTCTACCGCGGGGAGGTCGGCCTCGGCCAGCGTCGCACCGGACAGGTCGGCCTCCCGGAGTGTCAGTCGGGCGCCGTGGGTGGCTTCGAGACTGGCGTCGGCCATGTCGGCGTTCCGGAACGTCGCGCCGTGCAGCGTCGCGCCGTCGAGCTGGACGCCCTCGAGTTTGGCGTCCCGGCAGATGGCCCCGCCCAGGCTCGCCCTGTCGAGCACGCTGTCGCTGAGCGTCGCCTCCCGCAGGTTCGCCCCGGTCAGGTCGACGTTGCGGAGGTTCGCCCCGCTCACCTCAGCTCGGCCGAGGTTCACGCCGGCGCAGTTTGCGTCTCTGAGGTTCGCTCCCCCGAGGTCGACCTGTGCGAGGTTCGCACCGTCGAGCTCGGCGCTGTTGCAGTTCGCGCCCCGCAGGTCCGTCCGGCCGAGATACGCGTCGGTCAGGACAGCCTTGTAGAGCGTCGTCCGCCGCAGTGTCGCCCGCCCGATAGAGGCGTCGGTGAGGTCCGCGCCCTGCAGGCTCGCCCGCGTCAGCGTGGCCCGACCCAGCACCGCCCCGGTCAGCTCCGCCCGGCCCAGATAGGCTTTCGTCAGGTCGGCGCTCTCGACGTTCGCGTCGGTCAGGTCCGCCCGGCCGAGGTAGGCCTTGTGCATATCGGCCCGGTACAGTTTCACCTCGACCATCGTCGCTCGCCTGAGGTTCGCGTCGCGTGCATCTGTCGCCCGCAGGTTCGCGTCGGTGAGGTCTGCACCTTCCAGGTTCGCCCCCCGTAGGTCGGCATCGCGGAGCGTGGCGTCGGTCAGGTCCGCGCCCGCCAGGTTCGCCTCCCGCAGGTCGCTCTCGCGGAGCGAGGCCCCGCGGAGGTCGGCCTCGGTGAGCGTCGCACCGCGGAGGTCGGCCCCTCTAAGGGCGACCCCAGCGAGGGCCGCCCCGCGCAGTGTGCAGCCGGCAAGCGTCGCCCCGTCGAACAGCTCGGTAAAGGGCCCACGCCGTCCTCTCGATGGCCCACGGTCGCCCGGGGCCGCCGCTATGGCGCTGTCCTCGGCCGCTATTTCGGGCGCGTGCAGGCTGCAGCGGTCGGCCCCGTCCGCGACCGGGCGCGCACAACAGGCGGCCTGGGCGGTCTCCTCTGCCCGCCGCTCGACCCGCAGGCACTCGGCCGGCCACTCGTACCTGCACCGGTCGACCATATGTCGTTTTCACAACCAGTCGGTTTCAAAGCCCCGGCGCTCGCCGGGCGCCGGTAGCGGGCCTACTCCAGCCGACCCGACGAGTCGGGCGCTCTGAGTTCCGGCGGCAGTTCGAGCTGTTTGATACCGGCCCGGTCGTCGATATCGAACCGATAGATGGCCGTCGTCGCTCCTCCGCGGTTCGCTTCGCTCTCCGCTTCGGTTCGAGGCGCGTCGCGCCTCGCTTCGGCGGCTCGTTCGAACAGCTCTGGTTGCCAGGCAACGTCCATCCGCTCTTCGAGCGCCTCCCGCTCTGGGGCCGAGACTGCTCCGATGGTCCCAGTCAGCAGCACGCTGCGCCAGTTGAACTGGGCCTCGACGTTGTAGACGAGGAACCGCGCGGCGCCAGCCTGGTCGGACAACGCCTGCTTCTCGCTCTCCCCGCCGAGCACGTAGACGAAGTACAGCGCGTCCTCGCCGTCGAACCAGTAGGAAAGCGGCCTGAGCATGGGCGCGCCGTCGGTCGGGACGCCCAGCACGCCGACACTCTCGCTCGAGAGCGTTCGCTCGATGTCGTCGCCGTCCATCCGCCGCATCCCGAAGGCTTCGAGACTGTCGACTGTCATGTCTCCTCGTTCGTCGCTGTCGAATATAAAAACACCAGCCGACTGACCAGTCACACAGCCCTCGTCCGTCTGTCTCCGAGCCGAAACTGTTCTGCCTCTCGCCGCGTGACACACCACCAGTGTCGCTGCTCGGAATCTTCGCGACGGCCATCCTCCCGATCGTCGCCGTCGCGGCTGTGGGCTACGCGCTGGGTCGGTACCGCGACGTCGAGGCCGACGCCCTGAACACCATCACCGTCTACGTCCTCGCGCCGGCACTCGTCGTCCACAGCCTGGCCACCTCACAGCTGGGCGGCGGGACCATCCTCGCCGTCGTGGGTAGCGTCGGGCTCTTTACCGCCGTGATGCTCGCCGTCGGCGAGGCGGTGGGCCGACTCTCGGGCCAGCGCGAACCGATGCTGGGCGCGTTCGTCCTCGTCGCCGTCTTCCCCAACACCGGCAACTACGGCATCCCGCTCGCGGACTTCGTCTTCGGACCCACTGGCCGCAGCGTCGCGGTGCTGGTCACCGCCCTCGAAGCCGTCATGATGTACACCGTCGGTATCTACATCGCGGCCCGGGGCGGCGAGAGCGACCCGCTCGCGGACATGCGGCGGGTGTTCGGCGTCCCGTTCGTCTACGCCGTCGTCGTCGCGCTTTCGGCCCGCTACGCCGGCGTCGTGCCGCCGGTCGAGTCGACGCTGATGCAGACCCTGGAACTCGTGGGCAACGCCTCGATTCCCGTCATGTTGCTCATCCTGGGCATCCAGCTGGCCGGCGTCGACATCGAGGGGACGCTCCGACCCGTAGGGGCGGCGGGCGCACTGCGACTCCTCCTCGCTCCGCTGGTCGCGAGCGCGGCGGTGCTACTCGTCGGCGTCGGCGACCAGACCGTGGCTCGTGCGGTCGTCCTCCTGCTTGCGACGCCGACCGGCGTAACCACTATCATCCTCGTCGGCGCGTTCAGCGGCGTCGGCGACGGGCTGGCGCCCGGCGAGTTCACGAGCGCGACCGTCTTCGTCACGACGGTCGCGAGCGTCCTCACTGTGACCGCCCTCGTCGCGGCACTGGAGGCGGGCTGGCTCGTCTAGTCGCCGGCGGCGTCGAGCGGGGTGAGTTCGACGCGACTGCCGTCACGGACGGTCACCCGATAGCCGGCGAACTCGAACGCGACGGTGACGTCGCTGTCCCCACAGAGTCGGTCGAGCGCGTCCGGGTCGACGGCGTCGAAAAGCGGTGGCGAGATATCGAGCGGTGAAATCCCGTCGCGGTCCGCGATAGTATGGATAACTCGCTCACTGACGGTGGGGGTGGTCTCTGGAGCGAACTCCAGTGTGTTGGCGTGTCTCATCTCGTGACCGTTGTCTGGCAGTGAGAATATACTTATCGGACGATATATGAACGCTGTAGATTTCGAACTCTCGCCTAGGTGTGGTGTCCATCTCCGAAACGCGGTTACCGACGGTCGAACTACGGTCCCATTTCGAGTTCGAATCCGCTGAACGGCTGGCGGTCGTGACGCCAGATGAGGTGTTCGCGTTCGATTTCGAGCCCGAGTTTGTCGAGGCGCCGAGCGAGGTCGCTGACGGCTTCTTTTCTGCTCGCTGCTGCGACGACGTAGACGTTGTGCGTGCCGGTCATGAGCGTGAGGACCTCCGTCACGGAGGGCTGCTCTCGGGCCTTCTCGGCGAGTTGTTCGCGCTCGCTGACGCGGACCGAACAGACGAACAGGTAGTAGTGCTGGACGCCGGCCGTGTCGTAGTCCACGGTCGCCTGATAGCCGGTGATGACACCGCGCTCCTCGAGCGACCGGATGCGGTTGCGGACCGTGTTGTCGGAGACGTTCACCGCGTCGGCGATCTCCGTTATGGGCTTTCGGGCGTCCGTCTGGAGGTGGTGGATGATGGCCCGGCCGAGCCTGTCAGTTCTATTACATCCCATGGGGATATATCTCCCGTCGGCTTCTTAACGGTCAGGTCGGTTACCGGACCCCGCTAGTGACCTGGTTCGCAGGGACTGCTTGGGACCTACGACCCCGTGTCGGAAATCGCTACGACAGTCCTCTCAGTCGTCCGCAACGGTCCCATCAGGGCCGGCCCGCGTTGGCGACGCGCTCGCGCCCGGCGAGCGCAGGTTTAGGCAATACGAAACTTGATAGAAGGCGTGTATATTTGAAGTTAGCACTACCTAAAAAGGGCTCTCAGAGCCCTTCTAGGCGTTTTTTAGGCACTACTAACAGCTAATCTTTATTACATATGTGGCCCAACACTCTGTTACAATGAGCACAGAAAGCCTTGCACGGCAGACGCGGAACTACATCAGCAACAACGTCCCCCAGATTCAGCAACACGGCGGCTCCTTCGAAGTCCGAGACGTCGACGAAGCGGCGGGGACGGCGACCGTCGCTATCGGCGGCGCCTGCTCGGGCTGTGGCATCGCTCCGATGACGATGAAACTCATACGGCAGCGCCTCCCGGAGAGCGTCGACGGGCTGGAGAACGTGGAGGTCGTTCAGTCCGGTGGCCCCCGCGCCGCCGTGATGCCCTCCAAGACCAGCGAGATGGACGAGATGGACGAGTACGAAGACTACAGTCCGCCGTTCTAGGCGTGCCGGTCGAACTCGCAGCGCTCGTCACCTCGCTGCTCGCGGGTCGCTAGCGCTCCCCGTCGTCGGGCGGCATCGCCGCCCGACTGCCTGCGGGACCGTCGGTCCCGCTCCGCTCGCAATAACGAGGAATCTCACTCCGTTCGATTCCTCGCTTACTCCGCCAGCTCGGCCGGGTCGTCGTAGGGAAGCGTGGTCGCGAGTTTCTCGGCCACGTTCGGACTGACGTTGCCGGCGAGTCGCATCGCCTCGGTCTCGTAGTTCTCCAGGTCGAGGACGCTCCGGAAGAACCACGACAGCCGAACGTAGGTTTCGTGCAGTTCGGCGGCGCGTTCCACCCCTCGCTCGGTGAGCGTCGTCCCCTCGTACGCTTCGTACACGACGAGCCCGTCTTCTTCCAGCCGCTGGAACGTCTCGGTAGTCGTCGCCGTCGAGCGGTCCAGCATCTCGGCGACTCGTCCCGAGGAGACCGGCGGCGGTTCTCGGTGGCCAGCGATGTAGAGCGCGAGGAGATAGGGTGGCGCCCGGGTCATTGGTCGGCGACGACTGCTGGTGGAGACCGCTGCCCGCCCCATCTCTGTCTTGACGGAACGACCGGTTCGTCGCGTCCTGACGAACCGATCTGTGTCTGTCGCTCCGCTTCCACCCGCCGGGGTGACCGCGGGCCGGGCCGTCGCCGCTGTCGTGTCGGTGGCGTGCTTCTCCCACGAGGCCGGTTCTCGCTGGCGTCGCCCGAGCGAGCGACGGGACAAGCGGCGCTGTCGCCGCCCAGTGTCCCCCAATGCTCCTGGCCGGGTGCCGTCGAGACGCGCATATACTCTCCGCCGGGTCAACAGTACATAATGGCTGCGGATTTTAGGCCAGCCAAAACAAACGCGCCGAAGCCGCCACGCTGTCTAGTTTTCAAAGAATTTAAAATTAAATAATCCGACGTTCAGCCATGGCAGTCGAATACGACGACCTGTCCGACGACGCCAAGGAATCGCTCCTCGCTGACCTCGAAGGTCGGATGAAGGACCCGCAGTTCGACTCGACGCGCCGTGGCGTGTTACAGGCGGGCGGTGTCGGACTTGCGTCCCTCTTCGGTGTCGGCTCGGCACGAGCTGACTCACCGGCACTCTCGGACGGCGAGAACGAGGCCCCGAGTATGGCGATGCCCGACGCAGAGCGACTGGCGACGGGCCACGTCGTCGCCGTGACCACAAACGAACGCGTCGTCGTCGACCCCAGGGAGTATGCCGATTCCGGTCAGGCCATACAGGCGGCCAACGACAAGCTCCTGGAGACGATGGACGGGGAAGAGTACGGAACGGTCGTCATCCCGGCGGAGGGCCCTGACGGCAACGCGCACCACGTCTCCGAGACAGTCGCGTTCGGTGGGACCGGGAGCAACGTCATCCTCCCCCAGGGGTGGGGGTTCGGTGACCCCTCGGCGGGTATCCAGTGTGATATCGACGATGGCAGCCCGATGTTTCGGGTCGACGGGGAGACCGAGAACCTGACTGCTCGGTCCTGTCAGGGACTCCCGTTCGGGAACTTCACCGTCCACGGGAACGGCAACGACGCCGAGTGCGTTCGACTGCGCTACATCAACGCGTTCACTCAGCGAAACATCCAGGCGAGTGCGTTCGACACGGACACGGCAGACGGTGTGTTCGTCTACGAGGGGCGGTGTTACAACAGTGTTATCGACGAGGTTGGCTACTCGCAGGCCGGGTTCCACCCAGCCTGCCCGAACTGTGTCGTGTTTACCTTCAGCAACGAGCTGGCGAGGGAACGCGGTGTCGACACCCAAAAGCAGACGCCCGGCGAGCTGAAGTTCGGAACCGGCTGTTCGACGTACGCGGCTCCGGACAACCCCCTCGATACGGTGTACGACCAACAGATCGACTGTACGGGGATGTACTACAGGGGTCGTGCCGAGGGCGCCGGTGGGGACGCGATGTTCCACGTCACAGATGGCTACCTGACGCTTTCGGGCGCGGAGATCGGCCGCGTGGACGACCTGTCGGGCGACGGGACTCACAAAGTGCTGTTCTCCGGGACGAAGCTCACTGTCGACGACGCCTGTCAGTCGAAAACCGCCAACGAGCACGGTGACTGTATCCGTATCGCACAGGGGGCGGGACAGGTTCGAATCGCCGCGTTTCAGGATAGCGAGCCCGCCGGGCACAGTATCAATGTCGCGGAGGACGGCGGCGGCAGTAACATATACGTCGTCCCGTATCCGTCATCGCTTCGCGGCTCAGTGGGCTACCCGGACGAACGGTGGGAAGCCACGCGCTATCCGGACGGCTGGCAGCTCTATCGGAGTGGAAAGACCGTCATTCAGGCCAACGAGACGACGGTACTCAGCGACTGGGCCGGTGGGGCCGCGGAGTCGTCGAAACTGACGAACCTCACGTTCGAGGCCCCGGAGGAGACGGATGTCTCATTCCAGACCCCGCCGGATTCGGATGTCCGGTTCGAGACCGTCCGGGGGTGGTCCAGTAACAACGGGCAGCAGGTCCACGCCATCAGAGAGACCTCGGGACAGAAATTCTACCTATCCTGGGAGGTCCACAGACGGGCAGATTGACAGCCTGCATCGTCCTCGTCACGAGCGGCTTCTCTCGGCCGGCACCGACGACTGCCCAGCTGGGCCGCTCGACGGGTCTCTTAGTCGTCGGCAACCGCCGCGTCGGGGTCGGCCCGCGGGTCGGCGTCGCGCCAGGTCCCGCGGGTGAACCACGCAAAGGCGAGCGCCGCGGCGACGACGTTCGAGACGCCAAAGGAGAGCCAGATACCCCGCTCTGCCAGCGAGAACGCCAGCGCGTCGACGACGCCCGTTCCGAGCGTCGCGGATATCCCAAAGAGCGGGTCGGCCGCCCGGGCCGGCAGGGCGACGGGGCGTGACATGACCCACGCGACCGGGAGCCGGACGACGCCCAGCATCGTCACCGCCAGCGCCGCTGCGGTGAGGGTCTTGCCCGCGCCGCGGAACCCGCCCGAGTAGGCCCGGACGATGCCGATGAAGCCGAAGGTGGGCGCGACCCACTGGAGGAACTCGGCACCGATACGGACGACCTCGGGGTCGTTGCTGAAGACGCTGACCACTGCGGGGGCAGCGAAGATGGTGATGACGCCCAGGATAGAGAGGAGGGCAAAGGAGACTTTTGCCGCGAAGTGGTTGGCCCGTCCCGCCCGATTGGGGTGGTCGGCCCCGAGGTTCTGGCCGGTCATCGTCTCGACGCCGCGGTCCATCGCGATGGCGGGCATGAACACGAGCGAGAACACGCGGATGCCGACGCCGAACGCGGCGACGACCGTGACCGAGAACGTCCCGACGATAAACAGCATCGCGTTGACCGACAGCGCCCGGCCGGTCCCCTCGATGGAGGCGGGGACGCCGATGGCGAGCAGCTTCTTCAGGTACGTGAAGTCGGGCACCATATCCCGTGGGTTGACCTGGATGCCGCGGTCTCCCCGCAGCATGATGGCGATGCCGACGGCGAAGGCCAGCCCCCGCGAGAAGACGGTGGCGACGGCGGCCCCGACCACGCCCAGTTCCGGGAACGGCCCCCAGCCGAAGATGAGGAACGGGTCGATGACGATGTTCAGCACGACCGTGCCAAGCATGACGAGCATCGGCGTGACGGTGTCGCCGGCCCCCCGCATCAGCGAGATGAACACGAAGAACCCGAACATCGTCGTCAGTCCGAGCGAGACCACCTGCAGGTAGCCCGTCGCGCCCGGGAGGACCTGCTGGGAGGCCCCGAGCAGCCGCAGGAAGTCCTCGACGAAGAAGTAGCCGACCGAGCCGAGCAGCAGCGAGCCGACGATCGCGAACGTCAGCGTCTGGGAGGCGGCGTACTCGGCCTGGGCGTGTTCCTCGGCCCCGGTGTGCTGGGCGACCAGCACGCTGCCCGCCACCGACAGGCCCATCCCCAGCGAGATGAGCAGGAAAATCATCGGGAAGGCAAACGAGATGGCCGCCAGCGCGGTCGTGCTGTACTGTCCGAGCCAGAAGGTGTCGGCGAGGTTGTACGCGACCTGCAGCAGGTTCGTGATGACGATGGGGAAGGAGAGATACAGCAACGGCTTCCCGATGGGGCCGCTGGTCAGCTCCAGCTCCTCTTTGCTCTTGAAAAGCCCGCTCAGCCGCTCCGCGACGGCGCTCACACGCTCGCGGGCGCTCATGCTTCGAGCGCCCCCGACTCGGCGAGCAGGTGTTGCCTGACGTACGAGCGCAGCATCCGTCTGGTGGACTCGACGGAGTGGCCGACGGTGACCCGCTCGGTCGAGGCCCCGGTCAACACGGTGACGAGGAAGCGCGCGGTCTCCTCGGGCTCGACGTCCGCCACGAACGTGCCGTCGTCGCGGCCCCTCGAAAGCACCTCGACGAACGCCTCGACGAGATACGTCTCGAACCGGCCCAGCCGCTCGCGGAAGCCGGGTTCGTATGGGGCCTGGGCCCGTATCTCCAGTAGCGCTGTCTCGAAGGCTTCGGGCTCGGACTCGGACTTCTGGAGCACCACGTCGACGAGTGCCAGTAGTTCATCGAGGGGGTCCTCGGCCTCGATGTCGGCCGTCCGCTCGACGAACCGCTCGTAGAGATAGTCGAGAAACGCACACAGCAGGTCGTGCTTGCTGTCGTAGTGGTAGTGCAGGGCGGCCTTGCTCTTCGGGGATTCGTCGGCGATGTCCTGCATCGTCAGGTCCGCGTAGCCGTGCGAGCAGAGCGCGCGATAGGTCGCACACATTATCTCCTCGGCGGCGTCGCCATCGCTCATTGACAGCACTAACTGACTGGTCAGTCAAGAATCCGTTGGTTCCGAGCCCGTTGCCGTGTCACCCTCACTCACCGCTCGGGCTGTTCGACGGTCCGACGCCAGTAGTCGTCGCGCAGAAAGCGCTCTTCGACAGCGCGGCCGCTCTGTGGGCGGTGTCGAGTTCCCCGTGTGTCACAGGTCCCCCGTCCTGTCGGTCGGCTCGCCCTACTCCAGGTCGAGCTCGAACTGCTCGTGTTCGCTGGCGGTGTTCAACACGACTGAGGTGTTGGACTCGTTGATCTCGGGGTCGGTGAGCAGCTCCTTGATCTGGGCGTTCATCCCGTCGGTGTCGGTGAACTTGCCGACGGCGATGATGTCGTAGTCGCCGGTGACCTCGTACACCGATATCATCTGCTTGTGCGCTTTGAGGCTCTCGGTCACGTCGGGCAGGGAGGACCCCTCCACCTTGAGCTGGATGATGGCTGTGACGTCATAGCCCAGCGCGTCGTAGTCCACCTTCGGGGTGTAGCCGTTGATGATACCCTCATCTTCCAGGTCCGAGAGGTGATTCGAGACGGTCGTCACCGATACGTCGAGGTCCTCACCGAGGCTTCGCAGGCTGGCACGGCCGTCACCCAACAGTGCATTCACTAACTTGCGGTCGAGATTTTCATACGTCATTACATCCACTCACGGTAGCGGGGGATTAGAATTTTACGAATGTCCAAATGCGCCCGAGCAGGCCGAAATCCTTGCGCATAACGGCAGGGTTTTAGTATTAGCAGTGTTCCTTCCCGGTGTCCAAGCATGACAAGCGAACTTTCCGCTGAGGCTGAAGAGGTACTCGACGAGATCGAAGAGAAGAACGTCGACTTCCTTCGACTCCAGTTCACCGACATCCTCGGCACAATCAAGAACGTCTCGATTACGGCCGACCAGGCCGAGAAAGCATTCACAGAGGGCATCTACTTCGACGGCTCCTCCATCAACGGCTTCGTCCGCATCCAGGAGTCCGACATGCGTCTGGACCCGGACCCGTCGACCTTCGCCGTCCTGCCGTGGCGCGAAGACGTCGAGGGCGGCTCCAGCGCTCGACTCATCTGTGACGTCATCAACACCTCGACCGGCGAGCCCTTCGAGGGCGACCCGCGACGCGTTCTGAAGAACGCCGTCGACCGCGCCGAGGAGATGGGCTTCGAGGTCAACGCCGCCCCCGAGCCGGAGTTCTTCCTGTTCAAGGAGGACGAGGACGGCAACGCGACGACGGAGTTCGGTGACAAGGGTGGCTACTTCGACCTCGCACCGAAGGACCTCGCAAGCGACGTGCGCCGTGACATCATCTACGGCCTCGAGAAGATGGGCTTCGACATCGAAGCCTCCCACCACGAGGTCGCGCAGGGCCAGCACGAGATCAACTTCACTTACGACGACGCGCTGACCACGGCCGACAACGTCGCCACCTTCCGCTCTGTCGTCCGCGCCATCGCGGCCCAGCACGACCTGCACGCGACGTTCATGCCAAAGCCCGTCCCGAAAATCAACGGCTCGGGTATGCACACCCACATGTCGCTGTTCAAGGACGGCGAGAACGCCTTCTACGACGAGGACGGCCAGTTCGGTCTCTCGGACACGGCCCAGTCCTACATCGCAGGTATCCTCGACCACGCGCCCGCCATCGCCGCGGTCACCAACCCGACCGTCAACTCCTACAAGCGCCTGGTCCCCGGCTACGAGGCACCCGTCTACGTCGCCTGGTCCGACCGGAACCGCTCGGCGCTCATCCGCAAGCCGGCCGCCCGCACGCCGGCCGCCGCGCGTGTCGAGGCTCGCTTCCCCGACCCGTCCTGTAACCCGTACCTGGCCTTCGCCGCGCTCATCCACGCCGGTCTGGACGGCATCGAGCGCGACCTCGACTGCCAGGACCCGATTCGGGAGAACATCTACGAGTTCGACGAGGCAAAGCGCGAGGAGTACGGTATCGGGACGCTGCCCGAGAACCTCGGCGAGGCCATCGAAGAGCTCGAAAACGACGAAGTCATCTCCAGCGCGCTGGGCGACCACGTCTACGAGAACTTCGTCGAGGCGAAGACCCAGGAGCACAAGGAGTACCTGGTCTCCGTCTCCGAGTGGGAAATCGAGCAGTACCTCGAGAAGTTCTAACTGCCGCTACCACGACCGCTTTTTTTCGCGACGCGCTCACCGAGCAGCGGCAGCGCCAGCGCTGTCCCCATCCCGACGGCGACGAGAGCGCTCACCACGGGCTCGGGCGGTGCTACCAGCACGACCGCGGCGGCGAGCGTGCCCAGCCAGACGGCCCCCAGTGTGGCCGTAACGGCACCGCCCCGACGGGTCGGCTCCCGGACGCTGTCGAGGGCCGTCGACGCTACCAGCCCACCGATGCCCATGCCCAGCACCGCGGCGGTGTCCCGGCTCGACCCGCCCGCGATGAGACCGACGACGGCCACGAGCGTCACGAACGCGAACACTCGCGTCGGCGTCCGGAGCCTGGTCACGGCCAGCCAGAGGACGGCCCCAGCGATGGCGGCGCCGGCGACCACGTCGACCAGATAGTGCACCCCGAGGACGAGCCGCGAGAGCGAGACGACCGCGACGACTGCGGCCGCGACGGCGTAGCGCTGTCGCCGGGTGCCGACCCGTAGCGCCCACGCGAACCCGCCCCAGACGAGCACCGTCGTGGTCGCGTGCCCGCTCGGGAAGCCGTAGCCCTGGCCGGTGACGACCGACTCGTAGAACGGTTCGACGGGCCAGGGAAGCTCGGCGGCTGCGGCCACTATCTCGGGGTTCGGCGGCCGCGGGAACGCGAAGACGGCCTTCAGTGCGATGGAGACGGTGGCGGCGGTGGCGACCAGCCCGACGAGCACTGCGCCCCGCTCGCGGGTGAGCCCACGTCCCAGTCGCGGCGTGGCCGACGCCAGCCAGTAGGAAAGCAGGCTCGCCGTCGAGACGAACCAGAAATCACCGAGCTGTGTGAGGACGGCAAAGAGCACGACGACGGCGGTCGGCAGCTCCGTGAGAAGCTCCGTGAGACCGACGCCACGGCTCATCACCGCCAGTCGCGTACCTTATCCAGGGCGATACCCGGCAGCCCTGTGACCCGGAGTCCGAGCCCGACGACGACCATCACGACGTAGAGCCCGAGCGTCGACAGCCAGACGACCACCATTGCGAGCACCGCCCAGATGCTCTGGAGGTAGTAGAACGCGCCCAGCGTCATGATGGTCCCGTACAGCAGGACGACGTAGGGGCCCCAGCCGCGGGCGTGACCCCGGCGCATCCGCCGGCGGACGTACTTCTTGAGGTCGCTCTCGACGTCGTCGCGGTGGAGCGTGCGGTCCTCCACGTCGTCGCGGAACGCCTCGAACTCCTCGCGTAGCTCTTCGAGTTCCTCGTCGGTCAGGTCGTCGACGCCCCCGGTCTCGGCGGGCGGGGGTGTCTCGCTGTCGGCATCCTCGCTCATCGCTTTGTTGGACCCTCGAAGGGATTCGTGTTGTAATTGCCGGTCCGTGCCGCCGGTCAACACGGCGTT
The DNA here is from genome assembly GCF_019599405.1 of Haloarcula salinisoli. Taxonomy (NCBI): domain Archaea; kingdom Methanobacteriati; phylum Methanobacteriota; class Halobacteria; order Halobacteriales; family Haloarculaceae; genus Haloarcula; species Haloarcula salinisoli. The sequence goes on from NZ_RKLQ01000002.1 coordinate 382,011, forward strand.
GAGCACCGCCCCCAGTAACAGGAGCTGGCCGGCGAAGTAGAACCACGTCACCAGCAGGAGGACGCCGCCGATGACGCCGTAGAGCTGAAAACTGCCGGCGACGGAGGCATAGAGGCTGAAGACGGTCGCCAGCACTGTCCACCCGACGGCCGCGAACACCGTGCCCGGGAGCACCCCTCGGACCGTCGTCTTCGTGTCGGGAAAGAGGTAGTACAGCGGGAGGAAGGCGACGACGAGGATGGGAATCAGCACCAGCCCGCTCAGTGCGACGTCGACACCGAAGACGGCGCCCAGCGACCCGACGACGGCAAAGCCCACCAGAGCGAGGCCGATGCCGCCAAGCGCCGCGGCCGCGTCGACGATGCTGTCGAGAAAGCCCCCGACCTCGTGGGTGTCGTAGATGCGAGAGAAGGCCGTATCGACGCCGCGAAACACCTTCAGCGCCCCCCAGAGCATGACGGCGAGACTGACGGCAGTCGCCCCGCCCCGGCCGCTGGCGTTCGTGAGCGCGTTGCCGACGAGGTTCGCTGCCTGCGGCGTCAGTGTGACACTGAGCACCCGCACTACCCGGTCTGCGAAGGCGTCCCCACCGACGAACGTGGCGACGGCCAGCCCCAGGAGGAGGAGTGGCAACAGCGAGACGAACATGTAGTAGGCGATGCTGGCCGAGAGAAAGGAGACCTGCTGGGTCCGGACGGCGTCGAGGAGGTCCCGACCGACGCTGACGGTGCGGTTCCGGTTCACAGTCGGCTATCGAACGGCCACCACATATATCGTCACAATCGAAACGGTTTAGCCATCGATTTTCGATGGCCACGATAGCGCCGCGCGGCCCCGGCGTATGCGGGTGCCGCGACGACGTTCTTCATCACACAGCGCTTATATCTCGCCACCCCGACCTCCGCCCATGGAGACGGCGATACGGACAGTGACGATGCAGGTGACGGCGCTGTGTCTCGTCGCCGCCGGGATACTGCTCGCGCTCGGCACCGCCGGGGTCCCCGCCTCGCTTCCGCTGCTTGGCCTCCTGCTCGCGCTGTCGGCGGGGCTGTACTACACGCGGCCCGACGCCAGTGTGGGACAGGTGGTAGGTATCGACGTCGGCGGGATACTCTCGACCCTGTGGCTGGCCCCCGCGCTCTCGGCGTTCACAATCGTCTTCGAGCCGACCGCCTCGGCCGCGGAACTCCAGGCCCTGGGCGGGCTCGTCGGACTGGCCGGGATGCTGAACTACTTCCTCCGGCCGGTGTACCTGCTTGCCTACTCGCTCGCCGAGGCGGTCCAGAATCGGGGCAGCGGGTCGGTCGACCGTTGACGGTCGGGCCGACTACTCCGCGGTCGCGTCGCGTATCGCTTCGACGTCGGCGTCGGTTTTGAACGATGTGCCACTGTAGTGCGTTCGCGATGCCTCGTAGCCCGCCGCCCGCAGTTTCTCGATGAACGTGTCCATCGCTTCGGCACCGCGGCCCCACCGTTTACACAGCCGGTGCTGGTCGTAGTGGGTCGGCGTGTCGAGTTCGCCGGCGAGCGTCTCACACAGCTCCCGGGCTTTCTTCGCGGTGCCCATCTCCTCGGTGACTTCCTCGGCGACCGACTGGACGAACTCGGGCTCGCAGCTCCGGGCCAGCCAGATGGGGCCGGCGGTCTGGACGTGCTCGCCGCAGTGGGGGCAGGTCTCTGGGGCGTCCGCGATGAGCCCGCGCTCGCTCTCGCGCCAGAGACAGCGCTGGCAGTAGTAGACGTGGCCCAGCTCGTCGATACAGTCGTTGGCGACCTTCGCGCCGTGGTCGAACTCGAGGTAGGTGCGGACGTAGTGACTCGTGGCGTGGCTCAGGACGGGCCGGGCGGCGATGTCGTAGCGGGCGGCGGTCCGGACCATCGCTCCCAGCAGCACTCGCAGCCCCATCTCGGGGTGGAACTCGGTGTTCCGCGGGACGGCGCCGTAGCTGCGGACGCCGCTCTCGAAGTGGGCGCCACACAGCGGCGCGGTGTCGGTCGCGGTGACACAGAGCAGGTGTTTGGTGCCCTGGATGGCCGCGTCGGCAAAGGGAATCGGCGTCCCGAAGGGGTCCAGGTCGACCACGTCGAAGGCCTCCGAATGCATCAGGACGTTGGCGTTCTCGTGGTGGACCTCGCCCTCTAGACCGTTGTCCTCTAAGTTCTCTCGACAGAGCGCCACGGCGTCGTCGTCGACGTCACACAGACTCGTCTCCCAGCCGTCGGCGGCCGCCCGAACCCCGCGGATACCGCTGGCCGCGGTGGCGTCGAGATACGTCCCGACACGGGGCGTTCGCTTCCGGTAGGCCCGCAGTGTGGCCACGGTCAGGTCGCGGTTCAGCTCCTGGACGGGGTTGAAGAACACGTCGGCTCCCTTCCCCGCATCGGGCTGTTCGGGGACCGTGACGGTCACCTGGCCCTCGTTGACGCGCATACCGACCCCTGCCGGCGACGGCCGTTAAGTCGTTCGAAGGTGTGCTAGGCATGGGTGTGTCGTAGAAAGCTTTGGACACATTATCTGTCAGATTTTTTCCGGCGTCGTGTGCAAGGTGACATCCTCCGCGCCGTGAACGGCGCGGCTTCCCGGCATGGGAATACCAGCTAAGTTTCGCTGTTGCTGGCAGAGGGTTCCGACCCGTGGAAAGTCGAGAGGGTCATCTGCGAGGATTCCTCGCTCGTCTCTCGGTGGGTCGTGGCGCTGTCACAGGCGCTCCCATCCCGTGAGATGTCATCGCCCGCCGGTTTCAGCGGCAGGCTCTCACCCCACGGGTCATGGCGGTCAGCGATGTTGACCGCCGCGTTGATGTCTGCGTGGTACTCCGATACCCAACACTCATCGTTCTGGCACCGGAACTCGTCGCCGTTCCGGCGCCCGATGTGACTGCACCCGTGACACGTCTGGCTCGTGTACTCCGGTCGGACGTATCTGACCGGAAGCCCCGCCTCCCGTGCTTTGTCCTCGATACGCTGTTGGAGCCGAGCGAACGCCCATGCGTGGAGGCTTCGGTTCATCCACTCACCGTAATCGAGGTCTTCGCGGATGTCCGAAAGGTCTTCCAGCACAAGGACTGGCTTCTCGAATCGACAGGCGTACTCGACGGCACGTCGAGACGCCTTCTCGATGATGTCTGTGAGTGCGTTCTGGTAGCGGTCGAATCGTTCGTCTATCCGCCACTCTGCGGCGTCACGCTCTTGGAGCCGCTTGAGTGTCGTGAACATCTCTTTGCGAAGGTGACGAGCGCGACCACCGTTGATGAGCAATGGGTCAGTCGGAGTCCCCTGCTCGCAGGCACAGCCCGCGAGCAGGTGTGCTTCGCCAATGTCGAAGCCGACTGGTGTTACATCGTCGTCTGTCGGTTCGTAGTCCGGTTGTTCGACCGGGAACTCGACGGTGACGTGGAGGACCCACGACGTGCGGTGGCGTTGCAGTCGGAGTTGGCCTGCCGAAGCGTCACCGTGTACGAGGTCGTGCCACAGACCGTTTTGTTCAGGATTGGTACGAAGTGGTATCCAGAAATTCGTCCCGCAACCGGGTTGCGGTGCCCACCATGTGAACTCGTAGTCACGCGCCGCTGAGTGGTCGAACTCGGCGGCTTGGTTGGTGAGCCGAACCGGGTGGTCGTCGTCCAACTCCTGTGCGTCGTAGGTGTCGTGAAGTTGTGGGACGTAGTTGCACAGGGCCGCTTTCGCCTGATACGGTAGGTCGTAAGGCGTCACCACGTCGCTGGTTGCACTCATCGTCTCACACCCGGCGTCGAACGCCTCGTGTAGCCCCTCACGGTAGGTTTCGAGCAGGGCACACAGTTTGCGCTCTTTGTGTGCTGTTGGCGGGGCGAGCGTAGCTTCCAGCGTTTTCGTGGTTGTTGCGGTCATGCTACTGGTCGTCCACGTAGTCCATCAGCACGTCAATGCTCACTTGGCCGGTCGTAGCGAGGAAGTATCCCGGTTGCCAGAACGCATCTTCGAGCGTTTGTGTCACTTCGGGAAACTCCGACCGAACCCGGCGGGACGTGACGCCTTTGAGCGAGTTGATGAACTTCGTGAGGTCTGTGGTTGGTTTGGTCCGAAACAGGATGTGAACGTGGTCGGTACCACCGTCCACGTTCTTGATGTCGGCCTCGAAGTCGTCTGCAATATCGTGGGCGATTTCAGCGACACGCTCAAGCCGCTCATCCGTGAGAATATCGGCTCGGTACTTCGTGACAGTCACGAAGTGATACTGAAGGGCGTGCACTGTGTGCGACCCGGTTTGCAGATGATACTCCATTTGGCCTTAGCAAATACAAGACACCCAAAACAGATAATTATTGTGAAGTGAGGTATTCGGCAGGGAGAAACCGAGTGGTTCGTTGCACAGAGCTTACGCGATTCACTCCCGCCCTGTTCGCTCCTCGGTTCCGATTGAACGTCGGAACACTCGTCACTCACGGGAAGGGCGGGATTCTCTCGCTGAATCAAGCTTACGCGATTCACTCCCGCCCTGTTCGCTCCTCGGTTCCGATTGAACGTCGGAACACTCGTCACTCACGGGAAGGGCGGGATTCTCTCGCTGAATCAAGAGAGCCCGCATACAGCACCCCTTACCATTAGTTTAGTAGCGGTTACACAGCCTACCGATGCTGGACGCCACACACCGGATATCCGGAGTGAAAACCGGGTGTCTGTTACGACTTATCGAACAAGGTGTAACGCGTAATAGCTGGCCTCGTCGAACGGGAGCACTCACTCGAAGACGTATGCCGAGCCCGCCTGCTCGCCGTTGGGATCCTCGTCGTCGTTGGCGCCGATGAGTGCGGTGGAGCCGTCACTCGACAGCGCTACTGACCAGCCGAAGATGTCGCCCCTGTCGCCGTCCTCGGCAGCGAGTTTGGCCTGTTGACTCCAGGAGCCACCAGAACCGTCGAAGACGTATACCGAGCCCGCGAGGGAGCCGTTGGGGTCCCCGTCGGTTTCGGCACCGATGAGTGCCGTAGAGCCGTCACTCGACAGCGTAACTGACCCGCCGAACCCGTCTCTGATGTCACCGTCGTCGGCAGCGAGTTTGGCCTGTTGACTCCAGGAGCCACCGGAACTGCCGAAGACGTATGCCGAGCCCGCGCCCTCACCGTTGGGGTCCTCGTCACCGGTAGCGCCGATGAGTGCGGTGGAGCCGTCACTCGACAGCGTTACTGACCCGCCGAAGTAGTCGCTCATGTCGCCGTCACCGGCGGTGAGTTTGGCCCGTTGACTCCAGGACTCACCAGAACTGTCGAAGATGTATGCCGAGCCCGCGCTGAGGCCGTTGGGGTCCTCGTCGTCCCTGGCACCGACGAGTGCGGTGGAGCCATCACTCGACAGCGCTACTGAATACCCGAAGCCGTCGCTCTCGTCGCCGTCATCGGCCGTGAGTTTGGCCCGTTGACTCCAGGACTCACCAGAACTGTCGAAGACGTATGCCGAGCCCGCGCCCTCACCCCGGGGATCCTCGTCGGCGCCGATGAGTGCGGTGGAACCGTCACTCGACAGCGCTACTGACTCGCCGAACTGGTCGTCGGCGTCGCCGTCATCGGCAGCGAGTTTGGCCTGTTGACTCCAGGAGCTACCAGAACTGTCGAAGACGTATGCTGAGCCCGCGAGGGAGCCGTTGGGGTCCTCGTCACCGGTAGCGCCGATGAGTGCGGTGGAGCCGTCACTCGACAGCGCTGCTGAATTGCCGAAGCCGTTGCCGAAGCCGCCGCGGATGTCGCCGTCATCGGCCGTGAGTTTGGCCTGTTGACTCCAGGAGCCACCGGAATTGTCGAAGACGTATGCCGAGCCCGCGCCCGCACCGTCAGGATTCCTGTCACCGGTAGCGCCGATGAGTGCGGTGGAGCCGTCACTCGACAGCGCTACTGACCAGCCGAATTTGTCGTCACGGTCACCGTCATCGGCAGCGAGTTTAGCCCGCTGAGTGAGGTTTTGACGAGGGGGTGTGGGTTCTGTTGGTGTCGCTTGGTCGGCCGCTGGCGTTCCATCTGCGGAATTATCCGAACAGCCAGCGATAGTACAAATCCCAACGACGCCAGAGAGACGGAGAAACCGTCGCCGGTGTGTTGACATACCTTAGCGTCGCCACAATGTATTAAAATTCTTTTGTCAATTGGAAAAATAACTGGATCGCCGACTGGATGGTGTCTTCGACGCCCGCTCGTCCGATTACACCAGACACGCAACGGTGGCCGTGTGTCGATGACCGCGCCGACTATTTCGAACGATTCACACTCTATCTGCAATTCTGCACCGCAAACGTTCGCTGTGAACGGTTGTATGACACACTGATCCGCAACTGCTAGCTGTAACAGTTCCCTATACAGCCCCAGTAGCGTCCTGCGCCGCCACGACTGGCACCCCAACCGTCACCGTCGTCCCGTCGCTCGTCTCGAAGCCGAGGTCGGCGCCGAGCGTCGTCGCGGCCCAGCTGACGAGCCAGAGCCCCATCCCGCTGCCGTGGGACAGCGCCGTCTCCTCGCCCCGCTCCAGCACGCCGAGTTCGTGGTCGGGGATTCCGGGGCCGTCGTCGGTGACCGACAGCGCCACCTCGTCGCCGTCGACCACCGCTCGCACGGTCACGTTCGCCTCGGGGACGTGCTGGAGCGCGTTCTCGACGAGGTTCTCGACTATCACGCCGAGCAACACCGGCTGGCTCTCGACTGTCAGGTCAGCGGGCACCTCGACGGTGATGCTGCCCTCGTACTCGTCGGCCAGCCGGTCGACGATGTCCGCGACCAGTTCCCGAAGGGCGACGGGTTCGAGGTCGGTCTCGTCGGTGCTCGCCGCCGAGAGCGTGCGGGCCTTGTCGCCCGAGGCGACGAGTCGGTCGACGGCCCGCTCGATAGTCGCCGCGTGGTCGGCCTCGTCGCCGTCCAGTGTTTCTGCGAGCAGTTCGGCACGGGCCTGGATGACGACGCTCTCGTTGCGGACGTTGTGTCGCAGGAACCGATTCAGGACCTCCAGCCGGCGCTCGCGGCGGATCTCGTCGGTGATATCCTGGAAGACGACGGTGTAGCCCAGCTGGCTCCCGCCGCCGTCGGTCAGCTCGGTCTGCTGGAGTTTGTACTCCCGGCGGCGGCCGCCGTTTGCGACGCCAAAGCGGTCGTCGTCCTCGCCGGGGACGAACCGGTCGCCCTCGACGTGCTCGTCCAATGGCTCGGTCAGCACCGACCGCTTTGCGACGCCGAGCATCACCTCCGCGGCGGGGTTGCAGTTCACGACGCGGCCCGCCACGTCGACGATGGCCACCGGCGTCGCGATGTCGTCGATGGCCGCCCGCTCGCCGGCCCGTCGCGTGGCGGGGTGGAACTCGAACATATCGCTGCCGAGGAAGGCGTAGGCGTCGAGTGCGAGGTGGGGCAGGAACGCGAGCGTCGTCAGGTTCACTGCCGGCCCGATATCCAGCGCCCACGCCAGGACGGCCAGTCCCGGCGGGATGGGGCTCAAACCGACGGCGATTGCCTCTCGGCGGTACAGCGGCCCGTAGCTGAGAACGGTGTCGAAGACAAGCATCGTCCCGAACACGACGAACAGCATGGCCGCGAATATCGCCAGATAGCCCAGCGGCTGGATGGTGTAGTTGACGACTGTCCCCGCCGTCGTCCGCGACACCGTCGCCTCCGTCCACAGCAGCCCCGCCCGGCCGTTCGACAGTGCCAGCACCGTCACCGCCGCCGGGACGAGCGCGAGCCCCCGAAACAGCGCACTCTCCAGCGTGGCCTGCCGTCCGGTGTACCCCAGCGCGAAGCCCACGAAGACGTAGCCGAGCCAGCTGAGACAGGCCCACGTGACCGCCTCCAGCGCGAGCCGTCTCGACGGTTCCGATACCAGCAGTGCCGTGCCGTAGACGGTCGACCAGACGGTTATGGTCCCGATCGTCGCGACGAACCACTTCGCACCCGGCTTCGCCCAGTGCTCGCGCAGCTGTGCCAGCAGATACAGCGACCCGACTCCCGACGCGAACGACCCCAGCGCCACCCACGGGACGTCGGCCATGATATGTGCACGTATTCTTGGCTGTTTACCTTTCCGGGCTAGCAATCAGGAGTGAAAACAGTCGGACGAACGAGGACAGCCAGAAAGCCCCGAGCGGCTACGGTCCCGCGACTCGCTGTGCTCCTCGTCACTCCCTTTGGTCGTTCCTGTGGTGCTTACTTCGTCGGGGTTCCCGTAGCCGCTCGCCCCTTTCGGCCCCACCCAGCGCTGATTGGCCAACCGGCTACGGGTGGACTGAAAGGGGCGAGACGCTCGGGGAAGGCGGGCGACGTAAGCACCGAAAGGAGCGAAGCGACTGAGGCGCGCAGCGAGCTCGTTCGAAAATCTTCGATTTTCGTGATGACGAAAGACGGCTTTGCCGTCTTTCGAACCACCCCCGACCCGAGCGTCTCGGGGCTTTCTGGCTGTCCTGCACCGTGACTGAGACGAGACTGACGATATATCTCGCATCTCCTAGAGCCGACGCTGTTTTGTCGGGGCTATCCGTAGCGAGCGTGTGACCGCCGTCGAGGAGTGGGTGGCCCGATTAGCCGACGCCGGGGAGCTGACCCCCGACCTAGTGACGGCTATCGTCGACGTCCACGGCGACCGGGGCCGGCGGGCCATCGAGGCCGTCGGCGAGAGTCGGGTGAAAGGGTACCGGGACTTCATGGTCGTCGTCGGCTACGAGGACGAGTACATCGTCGAGGACGGCCAGTGTGGCTGTGCCGATGCCGAGTACAACCTGGATAGGGAGGACCCCGACCAGCTCTGCTGGCACGCCATCGCCGTCCGCATCGCCGACGCCATCGACGCCGTCGACCACCACGATATGTGGTACTCGGACGTCCGTGACTTCCTATAGACCTTTTTGCCGGTCGGGTTTCCTCGGCCGACTTCGTCGGCCTGCGGGAACCCTCCCGGCAAAAATCTACGCTAAAAAGGCCGGAATCTCGGCCTGTGGCCTCGATTCCGGTGAAACCGCTCGCCGGCGGCGAGCGGTATGCTCTACCGCGACAGCCTGCCCTCCCCCGTCGGCGCTCGGGGCCGATGAGGTCGGCCCACTCGCGCCCGGCCACCGCGACCGCAGACCGCTCCGTCGACCGCCGACACTCATACCACCGGCCGCCCGGCGCCGTAGGTCACCGCGCCCTCGAAGGCGAACTGCGCGATGGCGCGGTCGCCGAGGTTCAGGTCCCGCAGCGTCGCCGACCGGTCGTGGTAGCCACTCATAACCTCGAAGTCGCTCGATAGCGGCCGGACGCCGAAGCGGCCGTCCATGTCGACCGAGAGCTGTTCGAGCCGGTCGTCCCGAACGGCGTAGCTGGTCGTCTCGTGGTTGGCCGGCCAGGTCCGCGGGCGGGCGATGTCGACCGTCACGACGTGGTCGCCGTCTTCGACGACGCTCGTGGTGCGCCGGCCCGCCTCGTCGTGGTGGCTGATGCGAGCGACGGTCTTCGGGAGTCCCCAGACTTCGTCGCCGAGCGCGCGAGCGGGCTCGGTCGTCACCGGCAGTGAGTGGACGTAGCCGCCGTACTCGCCGGTCGCGAGCGGGACCAGCGGCCGGGGCGACGGCCGCGGCGTGGCGGCCAGCATCACGGCGAGCTCGTCGTAGGGGCGCATGGCGTCGTCGCCGATGCGGTGGTACTCGATAGCCATCACGGTGACTGCGGCCCGGTCCGGGGTGACACGGACGGGTTCGAGGCCGTCGGGGAGCCGGGCGGCGACGGCGTCGCTGTCGGCAGAGAGGACGAGCCCAGTCACCGTCGCCGTCGTTTCCAGTGGTAGTGTCACCGTCTGCCCTGTCGAGAGCGGTACGGTGTCGCCTGTGGCTGCCGTCTCCTGCCCGCTTCCGGTACCCGACGGGCGATTGCGGGTGTCGGTCTGGGAGGCCATGTTAGCAACTGACGCACGCTTGACAGAAGAAGCTACTGCGGTGGCCTGTCGGGCACCCGAAACTGCGGCGCGGTACAGTTCCCCTCACCGCTGCTCGACGCAGTAGTCGACGTAGTTCCGCAGAATCTGCAACCCGGTCTCGCCCGATTTCTCGGGGTGGAACTGGGTTCCGAAGACGTTGCCGGCCTCTGAGGCGACGATGGAGGCGAAGTCGGTCCCGTAGTCGGTGGTGGCGACGACCGCGTCCTCGTCGTCGGGGACGGCGTAGTAGGAGTGGACGAAGTAGGCGTAGTCCCCATCGACGCCGTCGACGAGCGGGTGGTCCCGTTGGACGTCGAGTTCGTTCCAGCCCATGTGTGGGACCGTCTGGTCGCGCGAGAAGCGGACGTTCTTCCCGGGGACGAGGTCGAGCCCCTCGGCGTCGCCCTGGCCGGCGTGGTCGGCCTCCTCGCTCGTGGTCAACAGCATCTGCATTCCCAGGCAGATGCCAAAGAGCGGCGTCCCCGCCTCGGCCTCTTCTTCGAGTGCGTCCCGGAAGGGGCCGGCGTTGTCCATCCCTTCGGAGAAGGCCCCGACGCCGGGCAGGACGATGCCGTCGGCGCTGCCAAACTCCGCCGGGTCCGCCGTAAGCCGCACCTCGGCGCCGGCCCGCTCCAGCCCGCGGGTCACGCTCCGGAGGTTCCCGAGCCCGTAATCGACGACGACCACCTCTGCGGTGGTCTGTCTGGCGTTCATGCGCGTGGGTACGCGAACACCGGCTAAGTGGCTTCCCCTTCGGACAGGTGTTGCGGCTAGTCGGTGGGTGTGTTTCGGGTGTGGCTATTGCTTCTGGGGGTCAGACAGCTCCGATAGCCAGGTGCGACACAATCACCGTGAACAGCCAGAAAGCCCCCGACCGCTCGGGTCGCGCGCCTCGCTGTCGTCCGAAAGGCGCGCACCGCCTTTCGTGATCACGAAAATCTTCGATTTTCGAACGACGCCCTTCCCTCGCTCACTTCGTTCGCTCAGTCCAGTGCTTGCTTCGTCGTGCTTCCCCGGGCGGTCGGCCCCTTTCAGTCCCACCCAGCGTTGTTTGCCCAATCGGCTACAGGAGGTCTAGTTTAATAGTCTCCGAGTCGCTTCTGCCCGCTCTCACCATCAGTAAACTCCGCCGCTTTCTCCAGCGTCTTTCTGAACGTCTCCTTCTGGCTGGGGTCGTACAGCGTCGCGGCCGGATGCACACAAATCATCACCGGCTGTGGCCCGCCGTCGACGGTCATGTCGGTCACATCGCCGGCCTCGCCCGTGACGGCCACGTCCCGCTCCAGCAGGTGTTCGCCGGGGACCTTCCCGAGCGTGACGACGAGTTCGGGGTCGACGAGCTCGATTTCGCTCTCCAGATAGTCCCGGCAGTTCGCCAGCTCCGCCTTGTGCGGGTCGCGATTCTCCGGCGGGCGACAGCGCACACAGTTGGTGATGCGCACGTCGGCCCGGTCCAGTCCGACCTCGCGTAGCGTCTCGTCTAGCACGTCGCCGCTGCGGCCGACGAACGGCTCACCCTGCTCGTCCTCGTTGGCGCCGGGGCCCTCGCCGACGAACAGCAGGTCCGCGTCGGCCGGACCGACGCCGTTGACGATCTGTGAGCGCGACACACACAGCGCCTCGCAACGCTTGCACTCGGTCACGGTGAGCCCGTCCATGTTGCTCATGGCCGGCGGTTGGGGCGCGAGTGTATCAAGGGTTGCGAGGAAGCGACCGGAGGAAGCTTCCTCGAAGGCGAAGCGGTGACCGAAGGGAACCGCAGAGCAGTTGCGAGGCGATGAGCCTAGCGAATCGCCTCGAAAGCGATGCGGGGAGAGCGAGACCGACCAGAGGGAGGTCTCGAAGCGAACCGGCGACCACAGGGAGCCGGAGAGCAGTGACCCGCAGAGCAGTAGCGAGCGCGATGGGACACGTCCATCAGCGCTCGGCCCGCTCGGCTGCCCCCGCTCGCGCCGCGAGCCGGGCCACGCGGAGCGGCTCCGGTCGGCCCCCAGTGGGGGTGTACGCCCGCACTACGCCGCCCGCCTCGTCTGGGTCGAGCCCGACGCTACGGACGAACACCGTGTCGTCGTTGACCGATAGCTCGCGACGGTCGGGCTGGGCGTGGTAGGTCGCGAGGCGGTCCTCGACGACCGCGTCGCTATCAAACGCGTCACGAATCGCGTCGGCGAGTCCGGGCGAGGTCTCGAAGGAGACAGAGAGCGTCGGCAGCCCGGTGTGGTCGTGGATGGCGTGGAGGTCCAGCAGGTTGAACCACGCCGGCGCGATGCCGGACAGAAAAATGTACCCGAGGTCCTCGCGGTCGAGCCGGTCGAACATATCGCAGACGGCGGCCGTCGCGTCGCTCCCGCCGACGGTGCAGGTCCCGAAAACGAAGCCGTCGACCGCCCGGTCCGCGCGGACGACGGCTCCGGCGAGGTGACTCCGCTGGTCGCGGTCCGATGCTGCGATGCCCAGTGCGCGTCGCCCCGGTTTCACGTGTTCTGCTTTTCTTCCTCCTTGATATCTTTCAGCCGGTCGAGCAGTTCGTCGTTCGACGCGGTGAATTCGAATTCGACGTCCCCCTGATGGGCGTCCCCCTCAGTGTCGAGCCCATCATCGTCGTCGAAATCTGTGTCATACTCCTGGTTCTCCTGTTCCGACTCGTCGTAGCTCCCGAACCCCATTGTATGAACAACTATGTAGTTCAGGGTCAAAAATCTCTCGGCGGAATCGGGAGACGACATACGCGTGTGCGCACACGAGACACGCGCGGGTAACGCCGGCCTACCGCGCGGTGTCTCGACGTTCGCCGGCCTACCGTGACTCCGGCGCGTCGACGTTCCGGTTCCCACCGTGGGCATCGGCCCCCTCGCTCGGCGCGGCCCAGCGGACGGCGTTGTCCAGGACCGTCTGGATGTCCTCGCGGTGGTAGATGGGGTAGGTCTCGTGGCCCGGTCGGAAGTAGAAGATGCTGCCACGACCGCGTCGGTAACAACAGCCCGAGCGGAACACTTCGCCGCCCTCGAACCACGAGGTGAAGACGAGGCGGTCCGGTTCCGGGATGCCAAAGGGCTCGCCGTAGGTCTCCGTCTCGTCGATGACGATGGACTCGTCCAGGCCGTCGACGATGGGGTGGCCGGGGTCCGTTATCCAGAGGCGCTCGCGCTCGTCGCCCTCGCGCCAGGTCAGGTCACACGGTGTCCCGAGCAGGCGGGTAAAGGGTTTCGAGGCGTGGGCCGAGTGGAGGACGAGCAGTCCCATCCCCGCCTGGACGCGGGCAACGACCCGGTCGACGATAGCGTCGTCGACCCGGTGGTGAGCGGCGTGGCCCCACCAGACCAGGACGTCGGTGTCGTCGAGGACGTCTTCGGTGAGGCCGTGGTCGCGCTCCTCGAGCGTCGCCGTCTGTGTGTCGTGGCCCCGTTCGGCCAGTGCGTCTGCGATGGCCACGTGGATGCCGTCGGGGTACACTTCGGCGACCGCGTCGTCCTCGCGCTCGTGGATGTACTCGTTCCAGACTGTGACTGATGGCATGGACGTGCTTCGGGTGTAGTCCGTGTTAAGTTGGTGTTCGGTTCTCACTGTGCTGACAGCGCCCTTGCTCCTCGGTAGCACTTGGAATCCCTCACCCGCTCGACCCGGCTAGCATCGGTCTGTGCCAGCACTGCCACTCTTCGGGGGCACTCGGAAGCCCTCACCCGCTCGGCGCGGGTGTGCGGGATATCCTCGCTTCGCTCGGATAGGGCCCGCGCACCCGCGCCGACCGGGTTCGCCCTTCCAGTCCGCCAGGATACTGCAGGCCGGCCTACCCTTCCCCGACTCTGCCGATAAAACGGCTTCGCGGCCGGGAGTGCGCTCTGTCGCACGACCTGGGGGAGGGCAGGTGCTGCCTGGTGGACTGAAAGGGCGAGACGGGTCGCGGGCGCGAGGAATCGACCGCAGGGAGATTCCTCGTGGGGGAACGGCGAACGGAGTGAGCCGTGGAGCGCTGTGGCGGCACTACCGAGCGAAGCGAGGTATCCGTCACAGCGCCCGCGAGCAGTCGAGGGCTTTCTGGCGGTATTGGGTAGCATCAACAGCGGAAAGAACCACTGTACCTAGCGAGCAGTCGAGGGCTTTCTGGCGGTATTGGGTAGCATCAACAGCGGAAAGAACCACTGTACCTAGCGAGCAGTCGAGGGCACGACCATCAACAGGCGCTCCAACGAGTGCTAGACACTCAAGCGCGTCCCGCCACTGGCGATAGATATGGAGGTCCACAACGTCACCGCCGACGCAGAGACGTTCACGTGCAACGCCTATCTCGCGCTGGGCGAGCGGACAACGCTGGTCGACGCGGGCGGGTGGGAGGGCGTCGTCGACGCCATCCGCGACCACACAGACACCGTCGACGCGGTAGTGCTAACCCACCAGCACGGCGACCACGTCCAGGAGCTCGGTCGCGTCCTCGAGGCCTTCGACGCGGAGCTGTACGCCTACGGCGAGCATCCCCGCCGGGACCACGCCCTCGACGACGGGGACGAGGTGCTCGTGGGCGGGGAGACCTGCGAGGTGGTGTACACACCGGGCCACGCCGACGACCACGTCTCGCTGGTCTCGGAGCACTCGCTGTTCTCGGGTGACGTGGTGGTCCACGACGACGGCGCCTTCGAGGGGGGCTCCTTCGGCCGGACCGACCGCCCGGGACAGTCACGCGAACGGGAGATAGAGAGCATCAGAGAGCTGCTCGACCGGATGCCCGACGGCGTCGAGGGGATGTACTCGGGCCACGGCGGCGTCTTCCACGGTGACGTCCGGGGTATCGTCGAGAAAGCGTTAGAGCGGGCCGAGCGCCGCGAGCCGAAGTACCCCGAGTAAGTCGCCGATATCGCCGTAAGCTTCTACATATCGGAAAATAAGGGTAGCTCATGCATCGGCGGACACTCGCCGGGGCGGGGCTGGCCGCTGTCGGGCTCGTTCTGGCAGGCATCCAGCTCGTCCACGCGATACAGCAGACGGACATCCCGGTCGCCATCGCGGTCGACGGCGTTCCCTTCGCGGCGATGGGGCTGGCGCTGGTCTACGCGGGGTACCGGCTGGCCCGCGACGACGCGTTCGAAGGGACGGCGACGCGGGTCGTCGTCTGGGGTGCCGGCGCGACGGTCGCCTTCGCCGCCGTCGCTGCGCTCTTGCTTTTCAGCCAGCAGGTCACGATGGGGTCGCTCGACCGGGCCGCCTTCCTCACCGTCGATATCCTCACCGTCGGCGCGCTCACCGGCGTCCTCGTGGGCCTGTACGACGCCCAGAGCCGCCAGCGGCTACAGGAACTCGAGACCGAGCGCGACCGGGTCGAGGCCTTCGGCCGGAAGGCCGCGGATGTGAACAACTACGGGCGGGCCATCGCCACCGCGGGCAGCGACGACGCCATCGCCGCCTACATCACCGAGGCCATCAGCTCGCTGATGGGTATCGACGAGACCGCCGTGTTGCGGGTGCGTGACGAGGAGGCCGAACTGCTCTCGAACACGGTTCGGACTGCCGGCGCGGAGCAGGTCGCGGAACTCGCGCGTGCCGTCCGGGACGAGCCACGCGGTGACGTGGTCGCCCACGGACGAGCGCCGCCGGTCGAGCTGGGCGAGACGGTCAGCGACGTGCTGACGGCCGTCGTCACCGAGCGTGACGAGACCACGACGGTCGTGGTCGCGGTCGAGACGAGCGGGACGGCGACCGACGAGCACGACCGGAAGCTACTGGAACTGGTCGTCGCCCACGCGACGGTTCGGCTGGACAGACTGGCCGCTCAGCCGGCATAAGAGCGGAAAACAGCGAGTGGCGGAAAATTATGCGGAGCGGGTCTCTTTGGCCTTCGGGCGGAGGTTCCCGTAGCCGCACTTCCGGCACTGCTGGGCGCGCTGTGGGTTGCGGGCGTTACATCGCATGCAGATCTGCTTGTTCAGAATCCGGTCTGACGCTTTCTCGAAGCTGGCCATGCGTGTCGGTTCCCTGTCTGGGCGTTTAAGCTTTGAGTTTTCCCACCGGCGCGGTTTTCAGGCTGGCACACCTCTCTCGGGGTATGTACGACCACGTCGCGGACCTCCCACTCACGGTCGAGGACTGTGCCTTCGAACTCCAGGAGCGAGCCACCTCCAGCGGCTTCGACCGGGCGACGACCACCATCGTGTTGTCGGGTGACGGCGAGACTGGCCGGGGCGAGGACGTGACCTACACGAACGACGCCCACCACGCGCTGGTCGACCACGAGGTGGACCTCGCGGGCGAGTACACCGTCGACACCTTCTCCGACGCGCTCGACGAGGCCGACCTGTGGCCCGACCCACCGGACGAGGAGCGCTTTCGCCACTACCGCCGGTGGGGGTTCGAGAGCGCGGCGCTGGACCTGGCGCTGAAACAGGGCGAGACGTCGCTGGGGGCGGCGCTGGGTCGGGCCTACGACCCCGTCGCCTTCGTCGTCTCGACGCGGCTGTCGAACCCACAGGACGACGAGCCGCCGACGACCGACCGTCTGGACGACCTCCTGCGGATTCACGACGACCTCGCGTTCAAGCTGGACCCGACGCCCGACTGGGACGACGACCTGCTGGAAACGCTTGCCGACTACGACGTTCGGGTGCTGGACCTGAAGGGCCTCTACGAGGGGACCGAGGTCGACGTCGAGGCCGACCCCGAGTTCTATCGCCGGGTCGCCGACGCCGTGCCCGACGCCTTCCTCGAGGACCCGAAGCTGACCGAGGAGACCCGACCGGTCTTCGAGGGCCGCGAGGAGCGGGTCACCTGGGACGCCCTCATCACCGGCGTCGAGAGCATCGAGGCCCTGCCCTTCGAGCCGAGCGTCCTCAACATGAAACCCTCCCGCTGTGGCAGCGTCGAGTCCGTGCTCGACACCATCGCCTACTGCGAGCGTGAGGGCATCCAGCTGTACGGCGGCGGCCAGTTCGAACTCGGGGTCGGCCGGGACCACATCCAGGCGCTGGCGTCGCTGTGCTATCCAGACGCCCCAAACGACGTCGCGCCGGGCGGGTACAACGACCCCGAGGCGGGTGCGGGGTTGCCGTCCAGTCCGCTGGCACCGCCGGCCGAGCCACGGGGCATCGGTGTCGGCTTCGCCGACCCTGAGAAATGAAGCTGAAATTACATTAGTGGCGACGTGGTAGCCTCCGATATGTACTGTCCAGCCTGTGGGACCAAAATCGAGGACGAGCTCGAAGCCCACGCCCGACACGCCTGTCCGTACTGTGACGCAGGGCTGCTCGAACCGACGGCCGGTCGCGCCAGCCGCCTATAGTAGTCACTCCTCGACGAGATAGTCGTCCTGCACGTCGACGACCTCGCTCGAATCGGCACAGTCGGCGTACCGTTCGAGGGGCTCCTCGTTGAGTTCGAGGAAGGTGTGGCCCCAGGAGAACTTCGAGAGGATTCGTT
The DNA here is from genome assembly GCF_019599405.1 of Haloarcula salinisoli. Taxonomy (NCBI): domain Archaea; kingdom Methanobacteriati; phylum Methanobacteriota; class Halobacteria; order Halobacteriales; family Haloarculaceae; genus Haloarcula; species Haloarcula salinisoli. The sequence goes on from NZ_RKLQ01000002.1 coordinate 399,309, forward strand.
CTGCGTGGTCACGCTCGCCCAGGATACAGAGCGCGCCGGCGAAGGCCTCCACCGTGTTGAGCTGGAACGGGGTGCCGTAGTTGACCGGATTCCCGGCGACGAGGAAGGGGAGCGACCGGTGGACGCCCTGGAGGTCAAAGGCCTCGCGCTCGGCGGTCTCCCAGGAACAGTCCAGCGCGACCAGGCGGTCGTGGCGCGCGCCGTCACCCGCCGTCGGCGCGTCGGCGGGCGAGAGTGCCTGGTCGGCGAAGGGGTTGCAGACGATGCCCGGCGGTGTCGAGCGGGTCGCTCGGTGGAGCTCGGCCAGGTCGAACCGGGCGAGCTTCCGGGCGCTGCATTTGTCGGGGTCGTCGTCGCCCTCGTAGCGAACGTGTAACTCCACAGCGGCCGTACCGGGCCAGCGGGCAAAAGCGTCTCGCTGTGGGGTGGGTGAGTTTTTTACACCGGCGTGGACAGTGATACGTATGCCAACACGGCGCTCGCTGCTCGGGCTCGTCGCCGCTGGACTGGCCGGCTGTCAGTCGCCGTCGGACGCGCGGCTCTCGACGGCGGCGTTTCCCGCCCTGGAGGGAGACCGACCGACCTTCCGGCGGTGGCTGCCGGCCGTCCCGGCAGTCGAGGAAGGGAGTCTCACCGCCGTCAACGTCGCGCGCCTGACGGAACTGCGGTCGACGCTCCCCGCGTCCGACTTCGAGTCCATCGCCGGCCTCGCCGCGACGGACTACTTCGGTCGCTCCGTCGACGAGCTGGAAGGGGCGCTCTGGCTGCCAAGCAGCACTGGGTCACTCTCCCTCTCGCTCGTCTACCCCGGCAGCTACGACGTGGCCGCGGTCGAGGACGCCCTGACCGCGGGCGGATACGAACGCTACGACGGCGACGGCTCGGCGCGGTTCTACCGTCGGCCCGGCACCGCCCGGGTCGCTGCGGCCTCGCCCGAAGCGGTCGTCATGGGGGTGTTGAACACGACCGGGAGCGAGCCCGAGCGGGGCTTCGTCGCGTTCAGCCAGCAGGTGTTCGCGGCCGGTGCGGGGCTGGCAGCCAGGGCACACGACCGGTCGGCGGCCTTCGAGCAGTACACCGACTCGGTGGGGTGGCCGGTCGTCGCGACCGGACTCTCGCCGGCCTGGACGGCGTTCCCCGACTGGGGAGCACCCGAGTCCCTCGAGGGGGAACAGGTCGCTCGTGGGTCGTTCGTCCGGGAAGAGATTCGGCACGACCGGTTCTGGCTCACCGCCGCCGACCCGTCGGCGGTCGTCGAGGACATCCGGACGATTGCCGAGAGCGGGGCCATAGACGCGTTCAACGGTCTGTTGACGGAGACGACGCCGGCCATCAGGACCCACGAGAACGCCGTCGACCTCGCGTTCACGCGCCGCCGCGACGACGGCCCGACCGGGACGTACCCGCCGATGGCAACGCTCGATGCCACTCTGGAGGGCGAGACGGTGACGGTCACCCACCTGGCCGGCGAGCCAGTCGCCGTCGAGCGCCTCTCGGTCCCAGTACGCGACGGCCGCCGCCGGTTCGGCAGCGGCCGGCTGACACCCGGGGACACCGTCAGCGTCACGCTGTCCGGCGAGCCCCCGGATTCACTGGATGTATTCGTGGAGACGTCCACCGGGGACGTCACTCGGGTGCTGTCGGTCGCGTCCGAGGCCGACGAGCCTGCGACATAGCTATCGATTTTGCAGCCACCATTAAGTACTGACAGGTCATTTACCGGCGTGTGCTTTCCGAGGGGGCCGACGCTCCGGGGTTCGAACTACCGGCGCTAGTCGACGGTGAGAAGCGCCGCGTGGCGCTCGCCGAGTATCTCGGCGACGACGTCGTCATCCTCGCGTTTTACCCCGGCGACTTCAATCCCGCCTGCGACGAGGAGTCCTGTGACCTGGACGAACTCGACCTCTTTACGATGCAGAAGGACGTGACCATCCTCGGTATCAGCCCCGATTCGGTGTACAGCCACGGGGCGTTCGCCGAGCAGTACGACCTCAAGATTCCGCTGCTTTCCGACACGGATGGCGAGGTCGCCGAGCGCTACGACATCGGCCTCGTCGACGACATCGGCCAGCGGCTCGTCGAGCGGGCCGTCGCCGTCGTCGACCACGACGGGACCATCACCTACAGCTGGAGCACCGACGACATGACCGAGCTGCCCCGCGTGGAGGAGATAAAGGACGCGCTGGCCGAGACGGGCGGTGACGACACCGCCTTCGCCCGCTACCGTGTCGGGCACGCCCACTACACGGAGGGACGCCGGTCGTTCACCTCCGCGATGGAGAGCTTCCAGAACACGGAGTGGGTGATGGCCCAGCACGACTTCCAGCAGGCCCGCGAGGAGTTCGAGGAGGCCGCCGACCGGTTCGACACCGCCGTCCGCTTTGTCGACGACGACGCGCTGGTCCCCATCTACGAGGGGGCAAACGAGAAGGCCACCGCGCTGTGGCAGGCCGCCGACTGGCTGACCCGGTCGGCAAGCGCGTACTCCAGCGGGAGCGGCACCGAGGGCCAGGAGCTGCGCGACGACGCCGAGATTCCGCTGTCGACGGTCCGGGAGTACCGGGAACCCCCCGACCCGGACGGCGAGTGGCCCCCCGAGATGGAGAACCTGGAGAAAGCCGAGAGCGACGACCACAGCATCCTGCCGACGGAGCCCGACGTCGAAGACGCCGCCCTGGACCTCGACATCGACGACGCGGACGACGAGCCGACCGACGCGGCCCCGGACACAGACACCGACGAGTCCGCCGACCCCGCGGAGCAGGTGGCGGCCACCGCGGACGGGCCCGACCCGGAGCCGGCGGCCGACGACGATATCGACGACGACGAACTGGCCGAGATTCAGGCCGAACTCGCCGCCAACAACCCCGAGTCAGAACCCTCGGTCGAGGAGCTGACCGAGGAATCGACGTCCATCGTCGACACGCCGCCGATGGGTGCGTCGGACGGCGAGACCGAAGCGGTGGAGGCCGCCGACAGCGAGACCGAGACGGCGGAGGCCGCCGCCAGCGCGACCGAGGACTCACCGTCCACCATCGACCCGCCGGCGACAAACGAGTCGGATGGAGACACAGCGTCGGCCGACGAGAGCGAGGAGCCGGTCGACGCGATGGCCGAGCCAGCAGACAGCGACCCGGCCGGCGAGCGCGACGTGGACGCGCCGGCCCAGGGCCACGAGGCCGAGACGGCCGACGGGGCGGCCGGCGACGTTGCCGTCGCAGTCGAGGGACTGCCGACCGGTGAGTCGAGCGAGGGACCGGCGGTGACGGCCGACGAGCAGACTGACGCGACGGCCCCCGATTCGGCGGCGATGGCGACCGACGGCAGTGACGGCGAAGCTGCGGGGGAGAGCGACGAGACGGACGCCAGTGAGAGTGACGGAACAGACGCCAGTGAGAGCGACGGAACAGACGACGGTGAGAGTGACGAAGCGGACGCCAGTGAGAGCGATGGAACAGACGACGGCGGACCGGACCTCCAGCTCGAACTGGCCGAACCGGACCCCGACCCCATCGACGGCGACGGCCCGCCGATACCCCCGGCCGACGAGCCAGACGGGGAGTCCGGTTCGGATGAGTGAGCCACCGACGGCGCCGGTCGAGCAGGCGCGGGCGTACTACCGGGCGATAGACGACGGCGACTACGACCTGCTGGGGGCCTTGCTCACCGAGGCGTTCGTCCACGACCGCCCCGACCGGACCATCGAGGGCCGCGAGCGGTTCGTCCAGTTCATGCGCGAGGAGCGACCCCAGACCGACACGACCCATCCCGTCGACACCGTGTTCACGGACGACAGCAGCGTCGCAGTGCGTGGGCGCCTGCTCGACGCCGACGGCGAGCCTATCGTGGGCTTTGTCGACGTCTTCACGTTCGCTGCCGGGCGTATCGACCGCATCCAGACCTACACCCACTGAGCGGGACAAGACATATACCGGGTCGTCCGCGACAGTAGGTACTGCATATCATGTGTATCGCCACCATACCACGACCGGCTGGCGGCTCGCGACCGACCCGACGAGCGGGTAGGAACCGAGTAGCTATGTCCCACAGACCGGAGTGATGTGTCCATGGTGAACGGGTTTGCGTCGCGACAGGAGTCCACGGCTGAGACGTTTTCCGGGCGATACCAGCCCCGCTCAGGGGCGAAAGCACTCGTGACCAGCGACCGCGCGGTACTGCTGGTCAGAGAGCGCCACAGCGACGGCACGCCGTTCTGGACGCTCCCCGGCGGCGGCGTCTCCGCCCACGAGACTCCAACGGAGGGGTTGCGCCGGGAGCTGGTCGAGGAGCTCGGCTGTCGGGCGCGTATCGACGAACCCGTTTCGACGTTCTGGTACGCCCACGACAGCCTGGCGGCGTCGGTGTCGGTGTACACGGTCTTCGACTGTGACCTGCTCTCCGAGCCGGCGCCCAACCCCGCCGAGGGGGTCTTCGAGGCCCAGTGGGCCGAGCCCGACGCGCTCCCACCGGCGACGCTCCCGCAGGTCCGCTATCTGTGTGCGAACGCGGTCGCGAGCGACTAGTCGCGCTCGCCGGCGCCGACGGCACTCTCGCCGATGGGTGCCGACCCCTCGATGACTTCCTGGCCGCCCATGTAGGGCTGCAGTGCTTCGGGAACGGTGACGGTGCCGTCCTCGTTCTGGTAGTACTCCAGGATGGCGACCATCACGCGGGGCACCGCGAGCCCGGAGCCGTTGAGCGTATGGAGGTAGTCGGCCGACTCGTGGCGCTCCGGTCGGTAGCGCAGGCCGGCCCGTCGGGCCTGGAACTCCTCGAAGTTCGACACCGAGGAGACCTCCAGCCAGCGACCGCCCACGTCGGGGCCACCCTCCATGTCGTCGCCCGGTGCCCACACCTCGATGTCGTACTTCTTGGCCTGAGTGAAGCCCATGTCGCCGGTACACATATCCAGCACCCGGTAGGGCAGTCCGAGTTCGTCCAGCACCGCAGCCGCTTCGTCGAGCAGTCCCTCCAGGCGGTCGTAGCTATCCTCGGGCCGGACGAAGTTGACGAGTTCGACCTTGTGGAACTGGTGGACGCGGACGTAGCCACGGGTCTCGGTGCCGTGTTCGCCGGCCTCCCGGCGGAAGTTCGGCGAGAACGCCTGGTGTTTGACGGGGAGGTCGTCGTCCAGCAGAATCTCGTCGCGGTACATGTTGGTGACCGGGACCTCCGCCGTCGGCAGGAGCCAGAGGTCGTCCTCGTCGATGTCGTCGTCCTGACGAGACCCGACACGGTAGGCGTCCTCGTCGAACTTGGGGAGCTGTCCCGTCCCCTCCATCGACGCGGAGTTGACGGGAATCGGCGGCAGCACGTCGGAGTAGCCCTGCTCGCGGTGGACGTCGAGCATGAACTGTACCAGGGCGTGTTCCAGCCGGGCGCCCTCGCCCTTGACGAACTGGAAGCCGCCGCCGCTGACTTTCGCCCCGCGCTCGAAGTCCAGGATGTCGAGTTCCTCACCGAGGTCGTAGTGGGGAGTCACGTCGTCGGGCAGCTCGCGCAGGTCGTCGAATCCCTCGCGGTAGCGTTCGACGTTGTCGCTCTCGTCCTCGCCGGTGGGTACCGACTCGTGGGGGACGTTGGGAATCTCCAGCAGCGCGTCTTCGAGCTGGGACTCCAGTTCGTCGGCCCGTTCCTCGACGTTCTGGAGTTCTTCTTTGAGCTCGCTGGAGCGGGAAATGGCTTCCTGGGCGGCCTCCTCCTCGCCCTCCTGCTTGAGTTTACCAATCTTCGAGGAAACCTCGTTGCGTTCCTGGCGCAGCCCGTCGCCTTTCGCCTTCAGTTCGCGCCACTCCTCGTCGATGGCCAGAATCTCGTCGAGGTCAACGCCCGTGACGCCCTTGCGCTCGATGGCGTCCCGGACCGTCTCGGGGTTCTCCCGGACGAACTGTCTCGATAACATGGTCGGCGGTTCTCGGGGCCGGAAATTAGGCGTGTCGGTCGCGCGTGGCCGACGGCGACCGGGGACAGACCCCAACTCGCATACGTGTGGTCACGAACGAAGTAGTCGAGGCAGTATCTCATGGGAATTCTCGATTCGTTCGGTGCCTTAGTCAGTAGTATCATCGCGTCAATCGTCCTGCTGGTGTTTGCCATCGTTAGCTTCTTCATCACGGTGTTTATCGTCCAGGTCGGTGCCGGGCTGGCCGGCTACTCCCCGAGTGGTGATTACATCGTCCTGTCGGCGGCTATCCTCGCGACGGGCGCCATCGTCGCCGGGGCGACGCCGATGTCGAGTCTGGCCGGCGTCGAGGAGTAACGACGCCCCCAGCACAACCGTTTTCCACGCCGGCAGTCACGCTCTAGTATGGCAATCGGTGACGTGTACGACGCCGAGAACTGCGAGGATGTCCACTACGTCGACACGGGGATGTACGACGTGCCCGAATACGGCTCTGTCTACGTCGTCGACGCCGAGCGGCCGGCGCTCGTCGATACGGGCATCGGTGCTCGCTACGAGAATATCCTCGACACGATGGCCGAGGTCGGCGTCGCCCCCGAGGAGCTCGAAGTCATCGCCATCACGCACGTCCACCTCGACCACGCCGGCGGCGTGGGCTACCTCCTCCCCGAGTGTCCCAACGCGACCGTCTACGTCCACGAGATCGGCGCGTCCCACCTGGCGGACCCGACACGGCTCTGGGAGGGGACCAAGCAGGCCGTCGGTGACCAGGTGCAGTACTACGCCGAGCCAAAGCCGGTCCCCGAGGACCGCATCGTCGAACTCACCGACGGCGACGCTATCGACCTGGGGGACCACTCACTCGAAGCCCACCACGCGCCGGGCCACGCGCCACATCAGGTCGTCTTCCACGACCCGGCCATCGACGGCGTGTTCGTGGCCGACGCTGCCGGACTCTTTACCCCTTCGACCGACGAGGTCAACGTGACCAGTCCGCCGGTGAACTTCGACCTCGACCAGGCGCTCTCGGATATAGAGACGATTCGGGACCTCGACCCCGAGACGCTGCTGTACGCCCACTTCGGGACCGAGCAAACTGGCGACCGCCTCGACGAGTACGCCCAGAAGCTGGAGGCGTGGGTCACCGCTGTCCGCGAGAAACGGGCCGAACTGGGCGACGACGATGCCGTCGTTTCCCACTTCGTCGAGACGGTCGAGACGCCCGCGGTCTGGGGCGAGCACAAGGCCCGCGAGGAGGTCGCGCTGAACGTGCGGGGCGTGCTCGTCATGCTTGACCGCACCGACTGAACGAGCCGTCGTGCCGCTGGGCCGTATGACGGGTTTTATACGCCGGAGTACCGTTGCCAGCAGTGTAGATGGCCGCTACCCAGCTACTGTTGCTCGTCGCGGGTATCATCGCTATCGGCGTCATCGCGCAGTTGCTCTCGAGTCGGCTCCAGGTCCCCAGTATCATCTTCTACATCGCTGCCGGGCTCGCGCTGGGCGAACCCGGGCTGGAGATTCTCACGGCAGAGACCTTCGGGAGCGGCCTCCAGACCATCGTCGGTATCGCCGTTGCCATCATCGTCTTCGAGGGGGCCTTCCACCTCAAAATCGAGCGAATCAAGGAGGCGCCTCAGGCCGCAGTTCGCCTGGTGACTATCGGCGCGCTCATCGCGCTTGCGGGGACCGCTGCCGCCGTCAAGTACGCCTTCGGCGTCCCGTGGAACCTCGCACTGACCATCGGCGCGTTGCTGGTCGCGACCGGCCCGACCGTCGTCACCCCGATTCTCGACGTCGTGCCGGTCAGGGACCGGGTGGCCGCCGCACTGGAGACCGAGGGCATCGTCAACGACGTCACCGCGGCCATCCTCGCTATCGTCTTCTTCAAGACTGTCAATCCCGAGGCCGTGACGGAGGGGTTCCTGAACGCCTTCTTCAGACGGCTCGGGACCGGGCTGCTCGTGGGGGTAATCGTCGCTGCCCTCCTCTACTATCTCATCCGCTACGTCGACCTCTCGCCCGACAGTGCGCCCCGAAACGCGCGACTGCTGGTGCTTGCCGGTGCGCTGGTGGCCTACGCCGTCGCGAACTGGCAGGCCACCGAGGCCGGCGTCGCCGCTGTCGCCGTGGCCGGGTTCCTGCTTGGGAACGCCGATATCCCCTACGAGGCCGATATCGAGGACTTCAAGGGCGATATAACGTTGCTCGTGCTGTCCTTCGTCTTCATCGCGCTAGCAGCGCTGCTAGAGATAGACGTGCTCCTGGATCTGGGGCTTCCGGGACTGGCCGTCGTGGCCGTCGTCGCGCTGGTGCTGCGACCGATTCTCGTGTTCATCTCGACGATGGGCGGCCGGTTTACGCGGGAGGAGCGCGTGTTCATGAGCTTCGTCGGCCCGCGGGGTATCATCCCGGCTTCGGTCGCGACGCTCTTTGCGGTCGAGCTCCGAATCGCCGCCGATGAGCTTGGCAACCCCGTGCTGGCCGAGCAAGCGAGCATCCTGCTTGGCGTGGTCTTTCTCACTATCTTGCTGACGGCGGTCTTCGAGGGCGGTCTCGCCCGATACATCGCGGAAAAACTGGACGTGATACCAATGCGAGTCATCATCGTCGGCGGCGGACAGGTGGGCCGCGCGCTCGCCACGCGCCTCGAAGACCGGGGCGAGAACGTCGTCATCATCGAGCAGGACGAACAGATAGTCGAACAGGCCCGAAACGCCGGGTTCAGCGTCAAGGCGGGCAACGGCACTGACACGGACGTGCTCCGGTCGGCCGGGGCCGAGAACGCAAAGACCGTCGTGGCCGCGACCGGCGACGACGACGCGAACCTGCTGGTCGCCCAGCTGGCGAGCTCGAAGTTCGACGTGGACAAGATAATCGCCCGGGCGAACAACCCCGACAACGTCGAGGCGTTCGAGGACCTCGGGGTCCGGACCATCTCCTCGGCGATGGCGACGGCGTGGGCTATCGACAATCAGATCGAACGCCCCGCCATCGCCCACTGGATGACCGACGTGGGCCGGACCGGCGACGTCCAGGAGGTCGAAGTCAAGAACCCTGACGTCTTCGGCAAACCTGTCAAGGAAGTCGGGCCGATGCTGCCCGAGGCCTGTCTCATCGCCCTGGTCAGCGGCGGCGACCACAAGGAGGCCGAGGTCCCCACCGCCGACTACGTCCTGCAGGAGGGTGATATGGTCACGCTGCTTGGCCGCAAGGAGTCGGTACGCGACGGGATGCAGCTGGTCACCAAGCAATAGCGCCCAGTCGTTTCCTTCTCGCTCGACACCGCCCGCGAGTCGGTGGTGTCGTGACCACAGCGTTATCCGATTGGCCAGCTTACATTTTCTGATGCCAGACGACAAACGAGGCCGAGAGAAGCAAGCCCGCGACGCCGACCGACGACAGCGGGCGCGGGACGTGCTCGCACAGCTAGAGCGTGGCGAGGAGACGGAACCACCGGTCTCGGACACCGGTCTCGAATCGTTCGAATCGGAGCTCGACGCGGTCGAGTTCCCGGCCACGGGGGCCGAAATCGTCGCGGCAGTCGGCGACGTGGAACTCCCCGCCGAGGAGGGACCGGCGACTGTCGACGCGCTCGTCCCGGAGACTGACACGGAGACCTACGAGTCCCCGGACGACGTTCGGCTGCGGGTCCAGCGACCGACCATCGCCGCCGCGATGAAACGAATCGTGGAAGCCAACGCCGAGGCGACACAGGACCCACTCGGCGCTTCGCAGTGGGAGGCCTACGAGAAGACCCTCAGGGCGCTCAAATCCATCGACGCCGACGACGAGGACGAGGGAATCACGGTCATCACCGACTGGATCGTCGAACAGACCCACGAGAACGACAAGCCCCCGGGTTCGCGGTCGGTTCGTCGGGAGGCGGCCGAGTTCTGCCGGGAAAGCGGCTACGAGGTCCGAAGCGACGAGTGGCTCGGAATCTGAACTGCGCCGGTCGCCTCGGTCCCGGTCACACTGTTCACTCGCGATGGAACTCGATGGCCACACCGCTGCCACCTTTTTCTTCGTCGGGTATCCTCGCGAGCCTACGGCTCGCTGTGGGGAGAGCGTGGCGGCGTTGCCGCCACGTCGTTCGGTTGCGGGCTACAGCCCGCAACCGGCTCTCTGCTCACGGGCGCAGAGCACCCGTTCGCATGGTCAGCGGGACCTCCGGTCCCGCACGACTCGAAAAACGTGGGCGAAAAAGCGGACTCTCGCTCCGTTCGAGTCCGTACCTGTCCCCCTCAGCCCCGGTGGAACTCGATAGCAGCACCCTGTCCGAAGCCGACGCATTCGGTCGCCAGTCCCAGCTCGGCGTCGCGGCGGTTCATCTCGTGGACGAGCGTCACCGGCAGCCGCGCGCCCGAGGCCCCGAGCGGGTGGCCGATGGCGATGGCGCCGCCATTGACGTTGAACGTGTCGTCGGCAAAGCCCAGTTCCCGCTGGCAGTAGACGGTTTGGGCGGCGAAGGCCTCGTTGAGCTCCACGAGGTCGTAGTCGTCGGTGGCCCGGCCGGTCCGCTCGGTGAGCTGGCGGACCGCCGGCACCGGGCCGATACCCATCACCGTCGGGTCGACGCCGACGACCTCGTGGGCGCCGATTTCGGCGAGCACGTCCAGGCCGTTCGCGTCGGCGAACTCGCGGCTCGTGACCACGAGTCCGGCCGCGCCGTCGGAGACCTGCGAGGCGTTGCCGGGCGTGACCGTCCCGTCGGATTTGAACACCGTCGGGAGTCCGCCGAGCGTCTCAAGCGAGGTGTCCCGCCGGATGCCCTCGTCCTCGGTGACGGCCCCGTCGTCCGTTTCGATTGGCACCAGTTCGTCGTCGAAGCGACCCGAATCCGTCGCGTCGGCGGCCCGCTCGTGGCTCCGGAGTGCGTACTCGTCCTGGCGCTCCCTGCTGACCTCCTCTTCCTCGGCCACTTTCTCGGCGGTCATCCCCATCTGGAGTTCGCCGATGTTGTAGTGCTCCGCGAGGCGGGGGTGGACGTTGTGGGTGTTCTCGCCCATCGGGACCCGCGACATCGACTCGACGCCGCCGGCGATGAGTACCTCGCGCTGGCCCGCCGCGATAGCGTCGGCGGCCCGCATCAGCGCCTCCGCCGACGAGGCACACCAGCGGTTGATGGTCGAACCGGGGACGCCCTCGCCCAGGTCCGACAGCAGCGAGATGACGCGGGCCACGTTGTTGCCCTGCTCGCCCCGCTGCTGGGCACAGCCCCACAGCAGGTCCTCGACCGCGTCGGGGTCGATACCCGTCCGAGAGAGCAGTTCGTTCACGAGCGGAATCGAGAGGTCCTCGCTGCGGACACCCGCGAGGGCCCCGTCCTCCTTGCCTTGCGGGGTGCGGACGGCGCTGACGATAACCGGTGTTGGCATGGCCGCCCCAACGACCGCAGTCGTGTTAAACCCTCACAAACTCACAGCCACGGACGAGGGGTTTTCACACCGACTCGTCGACATCGAACCCTGGTGGGAGCCCGGTGTGTTTGTAGCCGGTCCACTCGTCGACGCTGAACCGGTAGACGCTCACCTCCTCGGTCTCCATGGCGGCCTCGATGACGTCCGGGCGCCAGGCCGCTTCCAGTACCGGCACGATATCGTCCCACTCGTCGTCAGGAATGGCCTCGACCCTGCCGGTCAGCAGAGCACTCTCCCAGCTGAAGGGGCTCTCGGCGGCGTAGGTCAGAAACACCGCGCGGTCGGTCGCCTCGATGAGCCCGCGCTTGCGGCTCTCGGGGCCCCCGACGAACGTGAAATACAGCGTCTCCGCGTCGTCGTAGCCAAAGGACATCGGGAGCAGGTACGGAATCTCGTCGGTCGGGAGGCCCAGCACCCCCATCTTCCGATTCGCCAGGAACGCCCTGATGGCGTCGTCGTCCATCTCCGTCAGCTGTATCTCCTCAACTGTCATACAAATATAACTTCGGCCGAGCGGCGAATAAGTGGTTCGGCGATTCCCGGGTTGGGGAGGGGGCCGAACGCGCCGCGATGGCAGCTCCGGCTTACTCGGACTGGTCGGCGGCGGGGCCGTGGCGCTTGACCCGCTCGATGCTGGCGACGGCACCGCTTCGTTTCCCGAACCCTTCGCCGCTGTCGGCGATTATCTGCCCGTTGCGGTGGCGGAGCCGCCAGCGCCACTCCTCGGCGCGGTCCTCGTATATCTCGAAGGCGGCGCTGCCGATGGCCAGCAGGTCCGCGTCGGCGGCGTACTGTTGGACTCGCTCGACCGCGTTCACGGCCTTGTTGCGCTCGGTGTACCCCTCACCGCTGTCGGCGATGATACCCTCGTCCGTTCGCAGTCGCCAGCGGAACTCCCCGCCCTTGTCCTCGTACACCTCGAACTCGTCGTCGGCGTCGGGGGCGACCGTTCGGACCTCGTTTGCGGCCCGCCGGGCCGCCGCGCGCGTGTCGTACCCCTCGCCGCTGTCGCCCAGAATCTCGCCGTTCCGGTGGAGGAGTCGCCAGCGGTACCGACCGGCCTTATCGGCGTAGACCTCGAAGGCGACCGGGTCGACCTGCAGGTAGGCCGCTCCGGGGACGTAGGCGCGCACGCTCTTCAGCGCCCGTCGGACGTTGGATTTGGAGGCGTACCCCTCGCCGCTGTCGGCCAGAACGTTCCCGTTGTCGTGGCGCAGCCGCCAGCGGAACTCCCCGCCCTTGTCCTCGAACAGCTCGAAGGTCCCCTGACTGTCCGGCGCGGGCACCTCGGGGACGTCCTCGACGGTGTCCTCCTCGGTGCCATCCGCAAGCAGGACGACGGCGCCGCCGGCGGCGTTGGTCTGGACGCTGCGCAGTCCCTGCATCGCCTTCTGGCGCGAGGCGTACCCCTGTGCGCTGTCGGCGATGACGTTGCCGTTGCGGTGGCGCAGGCGCCACCGGTGCTTGCCTGCCTTGTCCGCGTACAGCTCGAAGGTGGCCTTGCTCTCCATCGCGGCGGCGATAGCCGCCTGTGCGGCGTCGAGTTCGCCCTCGGTGGCGCCGAGCAGCTCCGAGAGGTTCTCACGGGCCGACTCACTGGTCGCCAGGTCCTCGGCCAGCTCCGACCGTTCGGCGGTGGCTCGCTCGGCCGTCTCACTGGCCTGCTCGGCGGCTGCGGTGGCCTCGGCGGCGGTCTTCTGGGCCTGTTCGTAGGCCTCCTGGCGCCCGGTCAAAAGCGGCGCGACGACTGCGCCGATTGCTGCGAGTGCCAGCCCGGCCATGTACAGCGTGACCGCGGGGTTCCCTTCGGGGCCGGTCCAGCCGGCCGGGTAGATGAGCGTGAACCACAGCGTCGCGGCCAAAGAGACCAGCGCCGCCGCGTACGAGACGAACAGCGCCTTGCGCGACAGCGGGAGCCGCATCGTCGGTCCGACAAAGAGCGCGATGACCCCGACCGCGGCGAAGACGTAGCCGAACTCGCGCAACGTCGACCGCGACCCGGCGCCGTAGAACAGCCCCAGCCCGAGCGCGCCCAGGACGATACCCGCCACGAACAGCCAGTAACCGTAGACCTCGTCGTCCGTCGTTGGTGTCCCGATACGACCCCGGTACCATCTGGTAAGAATCCCGTCAGATGCCATAGGCATATATACGCACATATAGCATATATAGTTTGGTAGCTGTCATGACCGACGTCGTACGGTTCCCGACGGCAGCGGTCGCCGGCCGATTTCCAGTTCGGACAGCTTCGAGTCACTTATGCCCGTCCCGAGGTAACCTGCGTGGGAATGAGCAATCCGGAACTGGACGTCGTGGAGTTCTTGCTGACGACGACTATCTACAGCGAGCGGCGCGACCTCGACCCCGACGACCTGCCGCCGGCCTACCGGACGGTGTTCTGGACCGACGGGGACATCGAACGCCCGCTGTCGGCGACGACCTCGACGGCGCGGGAGGCCACCGGGGTCGAGCGCCCGTGGAAGGCCGTCTCCGGGCTGATGTTCACCGACCGCGACGACTTCTCGGGCAGTATCTCCTTTACCGACCGGGACCTCGCCGAGGAGTGGTTCTTAGAACGGGCCGACGCCAGCACCATCGAGTCGAACCCGGTACTCGCGGCCGAGTACGGCGACGAGTACGACGTGGACTACGACGCCGCCCGCGAGGGCAATCGACCGGCGCGGGCCGACCGCGCCTTCATCGACGCGATGCTTGAAGAGGCCTTCGACAGCGAGGACGAGGACGACGAGGAGATGCTCGACCTCGTCGACGTCCGCGCCCCCGCGGAGGTCGAGACGACGCTCAACGACCTCGTTCTCACCCCCGACCAGGAAGGCGAAATTCAGAAGATAGTGAAGGCCATCGAGCACCGCGACTACCTCGCCCGCATCGGCCTGCGCGAGATCGGGAAGCTGCTGTTCGTCGGCCCGCCGGGCACCGGAAAGACGAGCGTCGCCCGCGCGCTGGCCCACGACCTCGACCTCCCCTTCGTCGAGGTGAAACTGTCGATGATTACGAGCCAGTATCTCGGCGAGACGGCCAAGAACGTCGAGAAGGTCTTCGAGGTGGCCAAACGGCTCTCGCCCTGTATCCTCTTCATGGACGAGTTCGACTTCGTCGCGAAGACCCGCTCGTCGGACGAGCACGCCGCTATCAAACGCGCCGTCAACACCCTGCTGAAGAGCATCGACGAGATATCCCTGATTCAAGACGAGGTCCTGCTCATCGGCGCGACGAACCACCCCGACCAGCTCGACGCCGCGGCGTGGCGCCGCTTCGACGAGATCGTCAATTTCCCCAAGCCCGACCGGGGGATGCGTTCGGACATCCTCCGCATCGTCACACGACAGATGGAGATTACCGACTTCGACCCGGACACGCTGGCCGACCTCACGGAGGGCCTGACCGGCAGCGACCTCCGGATGGTGCTGCGAGAGGCAGTCCTGGAGGCCCTGACCGAGGAGCGGACCACGCTCACCCAGGAGGACCTCGAGGACGCCATCAAGGACTTCGAGGAGCGTGACAACCTCAAGAACATGGACATGATAGACGGCGACCACGACGCCCTGGTCGCCGGCGGGGACTTCACCGACGACGGCGCCGATGCGGCCTCCGACGGCGGGCACGACCACGACCACGACGACTGATACGGACCGTTGTGGTATACACCGACTCGGGGTCGCCACAAGCCGCCGATACTCCTGTGACGTCGCTGCTTGTCCCAGTTCAGCTCTCAATTGCGACTGCCGTCCCGTCGGAGTCGCCCACGTAGACGATACCGCCGTCGACTCCGAGCGTGTTTATCCGTCCGGGCACGGTGTGGCGCCACTCGATGGCGCCGTCTGTCCGGTCGAGCGCCACGACGCCGTCGAAGCTCCCCACGTATGCGGTCTCGTCGGTCAGCACCACCTTGGTCGACGGGATGGCGTCGATGTCGCCCTCCCAGGTTATCTCTCCCGTCTCGGCGTCCACTGCGCCGATCTCTGACTGCCCCGTCGCCGTGTACAGCTGGCCGTCTGCCAGCGCGGGGTTGCCCCCTGCGTTCACGCTCCGCTCGACCTCCCAGACCGTCGATCCGTCGGCCTTTTCGAGGGCCCAGATTCCGTTTTTGTCGGTCGCGTACAGTGTCCGCTCGCCGACCGCAACCCCCTCGACGACACTGCCCCGGCCACCCGTCCATCGCGTCGCGCCAGTCCCCGTCTCCAGGGCGACGATTTCAGTGGTGCCGATGTACACCGTGTCACCGCTGACTACCGGCTGGGACAGCACCGCGCCGGCGGTGTCGGTCGCCCACCGCTGGTCCCCGTCGTCGGTGTCGTACGCCAGACAGCGCCCGCTGACCGAACTCTCGCCGTCGGTCTCGACGATGCCCAGCGTCCCGGCGTACAGCGTGCTGTCATCGAATGTCAGCCCGGTGATGTTAGACCCGAGACTATCCTGCCAGCGTTGTGCTCTGTCGTCGAGAGCGAACGCTTCGAGGCTTCCGCTACGCCGCCCGAGGTACACGGTCGAGTCGTCAACCGCGATGTCCGTGACCGCCCCTCTGTTGCCCTTCTCGTAGGTCCAGACCTGCTGCCCTTCGGCGGCGTCGAACCCGAAGACCGTCCCCGCCTCGGTTCCGTATACGACCGTCCCGTCGACAACGACAGGGGGTGTCCCGGTGCTGATACCGAGAGACTGGGCCCACAGCCGTCGGGACGATTCCGGCGGCTCAACCGGACCATCGGGTTCGTCGGTCTCGGCGGGCTCTGCCGATTCGTCCGGGTCCCGGTTCCGCGTGGTGGTCGACGTCGTCCCGTCGAAGGTACCACAGCCAGCGAGTGCGCTCGCACATGCTGTGAGCGACGTATGGAGGACCAACCGTCGGCTCCGCTTGAGCTGTGCCACCTCCTTCCCCGTCTCGTTTGTCATGTCTCTGTGCTCGTGTTCTTGCGGGGCTGGCGGCTGCGTCGACAGCGACACCAGCGGGCCCTACCTGTTCCGGTCGCAATCATCTTGCTTTCTGCTCAGGCTGCTAAAAAATAAACTCTGCCCTCGGCCCGTGGTCGGCACGGTTCTCGATACGGCCGAGACGGTTACGGGCTGTTCACGGCTCAGTCGCTCCGGACCAGCACCACGTCGTAGGAGCCGTCGGTGGCGATGCGGTTGCCGACACTGGACGCCGTCGTCGTGAGACGGCCGGCGTCGTCCGAGCCGACAAAGACCATGTCGGCGTCGTTGCGCTTGGCGACCTTC
This sequence comes from Haloarcula salinisoli, assembly GCF_019599405.1. NCBI lineage: Archaea > Methanobacteriati > Methanobacteriota > Halobacteria > Halobacteriales > Haloarculaceae > Haloarcula > Haloarcula salinisoli. Next base: position 415,869 of record NZ_RKLQ01000002.1, read on the forward strand.
CGGACGGGCTTGGCGATGCGGTTGCCGGTGACGCTCCGGCTACACCGCTCGTACTCGAAGGTCGCATCGGGCGCGATATCGGTGACCTGGTCGCGCAGCGTCGTGACGATAGTCTTCATGTCGAACGGCTCGCCGGCCGGGAGCCAGCCCCGTTCCCGGGCGTAGGCGGCGTTGTGCTGCGGGATGACGCTGACGACGATGATGTCTTCGCCGAGCGCGTCGGCGAACTCGCGGGCGCGGTTCAGGGCTGTGACGGTGCGTTGTGCGCCGTCGAAGGGAACGACGAACGTCATGCCCGTTGGGTGGTGGCGCCTCGTATTTATATGGGCAGTTCGCACACGCCAGTCGGTACGCTGGCAGTTGACAGTGGGGAGCTATATCGTGAGCGAGCGTGGTAGCCGTGTATGACAGACGACGTAACTACCGAAACAGAGGACGACGTGTTCACGGAGCCCGACGACACCACCGACGAGTGGGTGGACGTACGGATGACCGACCCCGACGCCGGCGAGTGGGACATCGACGTGGTCGTCGCCGAGGGGCAGGTAGAGTTCGTCGACCTCCGTATCGAGCCGGCGCTGCTTTCGGGCTTTATCGACTGTCTCGTCGACGACCTGGGCGAGACACGCGCCCGCGAAATTCTCGCCGCCGTCGCCCGCAGGCAGGGGCTAGACCTCGCCGAGGACAGCGAGGCCTGAACCCTCGACGGAACGGGGAGAGCGAGGCGGTGAGCGTAGCGAATCGCCTCGAAAGCGAGCGGTGCAACCGCGAGCCCGAAGCGAGGCATGGAGTAACGCCGCGAAAACGCGGGACTTAGGACCCTCGCCGCGAGAGTGTCCGGCGATGGAGGTCACGCTGCTGGGCACCGGCGACACGACGGGCACACCGACCATCGGCTGTGACTGTGACACCTGTGAGCGGGCTCGCGACCCGGACGACCCACTGCGCGAGCGCATGGCCGAGCGGGGCGTCGACGCCCAGGGCGGCGTCGAGCGGTCGCGCTTTTCGGTGTACCTGGAGAACGACGCGACGGGCGAAACGCTGCTGGTCGACGTCAGTCCCGACTTCCGCCACCAGTTTCTGCGAGACGGGGTCCCGTTGCCCGACGCCGCCATCGTCACCCACGTCCACTTCGACCACCTCGACGGGCTGGGCAACGCTTACCGGCTGTTCGACGACCTGCCGGTGTACGCGGCCGACGAGACCGACCCCGTCACCGGCGAGAGTGTCGCCGAGGGTATCAGAAGCCGCTACGACTATCTCGACACTGTCTCCGTCCACCCGCGGACGCCGTACGAGCCCTTCGAGGTGGCCGGCTTCGAGGTTCGGCTCGTCCCCGTGGAACACCCGCCGATGCTGTGTTACGGGCTGCGCATCGAGGAGCCCGAGACCGGCGCCGTGCTCGCGATAACGGGGGACACCTGCTACGAGGTGCCCGACCGCTCCCGGGACCTGCTGTCGGGCGCCGACCTGGCGCTGGTCGAGGGGCTGGTCCACGCCGAGGCCTGTGAGTTCCACCCGAAGGGCGGCGCCCACCACGACGCCGACGGCGTCCCGCGGACCTTCGGGACGAAACATATGACTCTCTCCGGCGCCCGTGACTTTGCCGCCGACATCGACCCCGACGACTACCGGATCGTCCACACGGCCCACTACGTCCCGGCCGAGCGGGCCTTCGCCGACGATATCGCCGTCGACGGCGAGCGCTTCTCGCTGTGACGTATCAGACGGGCTGTCGTATCAGCCAGTGAGACGGTCCTGACACCTTTGTACGATGGCTGTGAATGCGGTTCACATGGAACGGCGCGGAATCGCGGAGGCAGGCGGTGCGGCGCTCGTAAGTGGCGTCCTCGCCATCGGCGCGCTGTGGCTGGCCGTCGGCTACATCGACTGGGTCCTCGTCGTCGGGCTCGCCCTCGGTGCCGCCATCGCCGCCGCGGCCAACTACCGGGCCCGGACCGGTCACGCCGACACGGTCAAAACGGAGGCACCCGAGGTGACCGCCGACAACTTCGAGAACTACACGCCGGTGAAAGCCGGTGACGGCGGCACAGAGGGGCTAGACGAGGAACGCGAAGCGTCCGACCGCGAGTCGGAGTAGTCACCGGAAGCGGTCCAGTCCAGACTGCCGGCGGCGATAGCCGTCTGGCTCGGGCTCCCACGGCGAGCGGCTCGCCCGCAGCGTGTCGGTGTCGACCGGCGGCGGGTCACTCGCCTCGTACCCACCACACGCCGCGCCACACTCCTCGCTCGCTCTGACGGGGCGGCCCTTCCACGCACAGTACGGGAGGCCGTCGTCGTCGGGCGAACACTGCGCACACGCTGGGTAGTCGAACGTGCGCCACCCCTTCGCGTAGGCCCGCTCGGCCAGCCGGGTCCGGGCGCTCGCAATCTCTGGGGCCGTCACCGGCCGCACGTCGGTCCGGCCGGGGTGGCCCTCGATGCGTTCGATGCCCGGCCCGTCGGTCGGGAGCGGTTCCGGCTCCCGGACCACCTCGCGCTCGCCGCTGTCGGGGTCGAACCGCCAGACGCCGACCGCGTCGGGGATGCGGTTGAGGTGGGCGCGGGTGACGTAGTCGGCCGTCGCCAGCACCACCTCGTCGGCAAGCGCCAGCGACACGTCGGTCCGGAGCTGGGCCTCAAGCTCACCCGGTCGGTCGAGGTCGGGCTTGTTCTCGATGGCCGTGACACGGTCGACCCAGTCCGGATAGCGGGCGGTCTGGCGGACGTACGTCCGACCACCGCGGCGTTCACGCTCGAAAAAGCCCCGCTCGACGGCGAGTTCGACGGCCCGCTCGGCCCGGTCGGGGTGGCAGTCGAAGGCGTCCTTCCAGTAGCGGGCCCGGCCCGTCCCCACGTCGGACTCGATGGCCGCCGTCGGGATGCGCTCGCTGGTGATGGCGGCCCGCGCCGGGATATCGCCCGCGACGACGACGGTGTCGAGGATGCGCCGCCCGTGGACGTGGCCGCCCAGTTGCCGGCTCACCAGCCGCTCGTCGCCCTCGAGGGCCCCACACAACGCCAGCTCGAAGCCGAACTCACGCACGGGCACTGAGACGGGCGGAACGAACAAAAACTGTCTGCTCGCTGCATCCCAGACAGGCGACGCCGCCTTTTACTGGTTCGACCGTCGGACTGCGGGTCGAAACAGTAGGTTTATCAGTCGCACGTGGCGAATCTCCACCAAGATTACTCCCGAGATGACATCAAACAACCAACCGGAGGTGAACATCGGACTCGTCGGCCACGTCGACCACGGGAAGACCACCCTGGTACAGGCGCTGTCCGGCGAATGGACCGACCAGCACTCCGAGGAGATGAAGCGCGGAATCTCTATTCGGCTCGGCTACGCCGACGCCACCTTCCGTCGCTGTCCCGAGGGCGAGGAGCCCGAGGCGTTCACCGTTTCCGAACGCTGTGAGGACCACGACGTCGACACCGACCACCTTCGGACGGTGTCGTTCGTCGACGCCCCCGGTCACGAGACGCTGATGGCGACGATGCTGTCGGGCGCGGCCATCATGGACGGGGCCGTCCTCGTGGTGTCGGCGACCGAACCCGTCCCACAGGCCCAGACGGAGGAGCACCTCTCCGCGCTGGACATCATCGGCATCGACAACATCGTCATCGCCCAGAACAAGGTCGACCTCGTCGACGAGGAGCGGGCGATGCAGAACTACGAGCAGATCGAGGAGTTCGTCGAGGGGACCGTCGCCGAGGGCGCGCCCGTCGTGCCCATCAGCGCGGGCCAGGAGGCCAACATCGACCTGCTCATCGACGCCATCGAGCGGGAGATTCCCACCCCCGAGCGCGACCCCGACGCGGACGCCCGCATGATGGTCGCGCGCTCGTTCGACATCAACCGGCCCGGCACCACCTACGAGGACCTGCTGGGCGGTGTCCTCGGTGGCTCGCTCGTCGCGGGCGAGCTCGAAGTCGACGACGAACTCGAACTCCGTCCCGGCCGCGAGGTCGAAGAGGGCGGCAAGACCGAGTGGCGCCCGGTCGAGACGGACGTCCGCTCGCTGCAGTCCGGCGGCGACTTCGTCGACCAGGTCACGCCCGGTGGCCTGCTCGGTGTCGGGACCGGCCTGGACCCATCGATTACGAAGGGTGACGCCCTGGCCGGCCAGGTCGCCGGCCCGCCCGGCAGCCTCCCGCCGACCCACGAGCAGTTCGTCATGGACGTCGACCTGCTCGAACGCATCGTCGGCGACGACGGCGGCGAGGTCGAGGAGATTTCGACCGGCGAGCCGCTGATGCTCACCATCGGCACCGCCACCACCGTGGGCTCGGTCACCAGCGCCCGCGGGGGCGAGTGCGAGGTCGCGCTCAAACGGCCGGTGTGTGCCGAGGCCGGCGCGAAGATCGCTATCAACCGCCGTGTCGGCACTCGATGGCGACTCATCGGCGTCGGCACACTGCGTGAATGATAGTGCTTGACACGAACGCACTCATGATGCCGGTCGAATGCGAGGTTCGCCTCTTCGAGGAGCTCGATAGGGTCGCGCCACGCGCGACCGAAACGTCGAGCGGCGATCAGCCGCGAGACGACGCCGGGGACTACCTCGCGCCGGACGCGGTCCGCGAGGAACTCGACAAACTGGCCGACGGCGCCGGCAACGAGGCCACCGCGGCCGCCGTCGGTCGCGACCTATTGGAGCGGTGTACGCTCGCCGCGACCGAGGCCGACTACGCCGACGACGCCGTGCTCGAACTCGCACAGCGCGACGACGTGACACACGCCGTAACGAACGATAAACCCCTCAAACACCGCCTGCTCGACGCGGGGATTCCAGTAATTAGTTTAAGGGGCCGGAACAAACTGGGTATCACTCAACCATAACATGTACAAACGGGTACGCCTACGCGATACAGTCGAAGTGCCGCCGCGCCACCTCGCGGACGTCAGTCCGGGGATGGTCAAGAAGCTCCTGCAGGACAAACTGGAGGGCCGGATGGACGAGGACGTCGGCAGCGTCGTCTCCGTCATCGAGGTCCACGACATCGGTGACGGGGCCGTCCTCCCGAACAAGCCCGGTGTCTACTACGAGGCCGAGTTCGACGCCTTGACCTTCGACCCCCAGATGCAGGAAGTCGTCGACGGGGAGGTCGTCGAGGTCGTCAACTTCGGGGCCTTCATCGGCATCGGCCCGGTCGACGGGCTGCTCCACGTCTCCCAGATCTCCGACGAGTATCTGGCCTACGACGAGGAGAACCAGCAGCTTGCCTCCCGCGAGTCGAACCGCACCCTCGGTGTCGGTGACCCGGTCAGGGCCCGCATCGTCACCAAGAGCATCGACGAGCGCAACCCCCGCGACTCCAAGATCGGCCTCACCGCAAAGCAGGTCGGCCTGGGCAAACACGGCTGGCTCAAGGAGGAGCGCAAGAAACGCGAGGGCCCAGCGGAAGCCGGTGATAGCTGATGGCGGACCGACTCGTCTGTCGTGACTGTCACCGCGTCCAGGGCGCCGAAATCGAGAGCCAGTGTGAGGCCTGTGGCGGCACCTCCCTGACGGAGGACTGGGCGGGCTACGTCGTCATCGCCCACCCCGAGGAATCGGACATCGCCGCCGAGATGGAAGTGACGAAACCGGGCCAGTACGCGCTGAAAGTCCGCTAACGTGGCCGACGTTTTGCTGGACCTTCCCGAGACGCTCCGCAGCGAACTCAAGGAGCCGATGGGCGCTATTTATACCGACACAGCGGCGCTGCTTGCCGACGCCGGCGAGCCGCTCGTCGCCGTGGGGGATATGGTCACCTACCACCTGCTCGAAGCGGGCCGGGTGCCCGACCTCGCGCTGGTCGACGAGCAGACCAAGCGGTCGGCCGTCGACAGCGACGTGACCGCAGCTATCACCGGCTTCGACCGGACTGTCGCGGTCGCCAATCCGGCCGGAACGCTCACCAGCGAACTGCTCGAGGCGATGCGTGCGGGACTGGACAGCGACGCGACGACGCTCGTCGACGTCGACGGCGAGGAGGACCTGGCCGCGCTGCCGGCCGTGCTCATGGTCTCGGAGACGGCCAGCGTCGTCTACGGCCAGCCCGACGAGGGGATGGTGCTCGTGACGCCCGATGGGGCCGTTCGGGACCGTGTGCGCTCGATTCTGTCTCGGATGGACGGGGACTCCCAGGCGGTTTTCGACGCGATTTCGTCCCGAGAATAGCGGTTCGACGGAGCCACAGACAGCGGCAGCTATCGGATACTCCGAACCCGATTCGGGGCGAGCTACTGCGGTCGGGGGACGCTCAGGTTCTGCATCTCGACGCCGCACCGGTCACAGCTCACCGTCGAGAGGTCGGTACAGAGCCGCTTACCGCAGTCCGGGCACTCGAAGAGCCGTTCGTCGTCGTCGCAGGGGGCGGGGTCTGACCACCGTGGCATAGTTATGCATAGATGCCCATCCCGGGAGCTTAAACATTGTTACCATTCCGCAACGGTGGACGTTCGTCCAGAAAAACTGGACGAACGGTCACTCAGGCACCGCAAACTGTCTGACTAGCGACCGGTTACACCAGCACGTGCACGTGCCTGACCAGCGTCCAGTCACGCCAGCACGTGAACGTGCCTGACTAACGACCGATGGACGCGGCGCTCGAACCGGTCGGTGACGGTCCAGCCGGCCTCGCGGGCGAGGTGGCTCCAGTCCCGGTCGGCGACCAGCACACAGCGAGGGGCGATTCGGTGGGCGGCTTCGAGCGCACCGGAAACGAGGGGGGCGAGCTCGCCCTCGATGCGGGACTGGCGGCCGTAGGGCGCGTCGAAGACCACGGCGTCGGCGGCGTCGTCGGCGAGTGGCAGGCGCGCGGCGTCTGCGCGGAACAGCCCCCACTCGCCCGCAGCAGGATACCGGTCGGGCGCCGGATGTCCGTCGCCGTCGAGGACGTGTCGGAGGTTCCGCCGGGTGCCCCGGACCATCTTTTCCTGTGCGTCGCCGCCTACCACGTCGGCCCCGACGAGACCGGCCTCCAGCAGGAGGCCGCCGGTGCCACACATCGGGTCGACGACGGTGGTATCGGGGCGGGCGCCGGCGATGTTTACCAGCGCGCGGGCCTCCAGCGGGGCCATGCTGCCGGGCTGGAAGAACGGCCGGTCGGTGGGCTGGCGGCCGCCGAAATCGCGCAGGGAGTCGACCACCTGCCAGCCCAGCGCACAGCAGGCGTCCCCGGCCGGTTCGTCGGTCTCCTCGTCGCCCGCGGGGTCGGCGAAGTACGCGTAGAGCGTGTGGTCGGGCGCCTCCAGGTCGACGGCGAAGCCCCGGTCGGTCAGTACGCCACCCAGCGCGCGCTCGGCCCGCTGGGTGTCGATGCCCGTGCTGGCACGCACGTCGACGGCCCGGACCGCGACGGTCCCCTCGCGGTCGACGGTGGCCGCGTCGAGGACAGCCCTCGCGCTCTCGACGTCGGGGGCGGCGGTGCCGACGAGCTCGCAGGCCCGGTGCGTGTAGGCGAGGTGGCCCACGCGATCGGTGACGCCGCGGGCGGTGGCGAGCCCGGGCGCCAGTGGGGTCACGTCGCTGGCCGCGCTCGCGGCCTCGCGGCGCGCGAAGGGGTCGTCCTGTCCGCCGAGTTCGAGGACGTACACACCCGAGCACTGTTCCCACGGCGGTATCAGCGTGCCGGTCCGCCCTCCCTGGCCGGAAACCCGGAGACGGCGGCCGCACGGTCCCGGCTGGACGACGGCGACGCGGGCCGGTGACCCCGCCCATCGTCGCGACCGACCCACCGTATTTAAAACGATTTATAGTCGAGAATGTGGTAGTTTCCGGCCGTTGACTGTCAGTCCATGCCATGAACCTTTATAAAGATTAAATACGTGTTTTAAGTCGAGATATGGTTGACCCCAAGGAAACCATCAACATCGAAAACGTCGTCGCCTCGACCGGTATCGGCCAGGAGCTCGACCTTCAGAGCGTGGCGATGGACCTCGAGGGTGCCGACTACGACCCTGAGCAGTTCCCCGGACTCGTCTACCGCACGCAGGACCCCAAGTCCGCGGCGCTAATCTTCCGTTCGGGCAAGATCGTCTGTACCGGCGCGAAGTCGACAGACGACGTCCACCAGAGCCTGCGCATCGTCTTCGACAAGCTGCGGGAGCTGAACATCCAGGTGGACGACGACCCGGAGATCGTCGTCCAGAACATCGTCACATCGGCGGACCTCGGACGCAATCTGAACCTCAACGCCATCGCCATCGGGCTGGGACTCGAGAACATCGAGTACGAGCCCGAGCAGTTCCCCGGCCTCGTCTACCGGCTCGACGAGCCCGACGTGGTGGCGCTCCTGTTCGGTTCCGGGAAGCTGGTCATCACCGGCGGCAAAAAGCCCGACGACGCCAAGGAGGCCGTCGACAAGATCGTCTCCCGGCTCGAAGAGCTCGGGCTGCTGGACTGAGACCGCACTACGCGGTTCCGTCCGCCCTCCGAAGTGGGGGAGACCCCACCGCGTAGCACAACGCACAAACGCTGGCACGCCCAACTGTCGGGTATGCTCCAGGCCGGCACGCCGAGTCTGACGGGCGGCGGCGTCCTCGCAGTCATCGTCACGCTGCTGTTGACGTGGCTGTTCTACGCCGTTACCCTCCATCTGGCGGCGACCTTCTTTATCGGTGAGACGCCGACACAGCTGGCGGCAAAGGCCGCCATCGTCCCCGCCATCGTCTCGATGTTGCTCCAGCAGTGGGGGGTCTCTTCGGGGCTGGTCTCGCCTAGCCTCGGCGTGCTCGTCGTCGTCGTCGCCACGCTCGTCGCAGACGGCATCGCTATCAGCCTCTCCTACCGGCTCTCGACGAGTTCGACGGCGCCGCTCGTGGCGCTCCACCTGGCCTTCGCCGCGGTGCTTGGCTTCGCGCTGAACAACATCTTCAGTCTCGTGTAGATGGACGACAACGACCGCGCTATCGTCTCCTTTACCGGGCTGGCCCACGCGCTGGTCCACACCTACGAGCTCTCTATCCCCATCTTCGTCGTCGTCTGGCTCACCGAGTTCCCCGTGACGACCGCGACGCTCGGCACCGTCGTCGCCGTCGGCTACGCCCTCTTCGGCGCGGGCGCGCTGCCCGGCGGCGTGCTCACCGACCGCTACGGCTCGAACACGCTCGTTACGCTCTGTCTCGTCGGGATGGGTGCCTCCTTCCTGCTGCTCTCGGTCGCGCCCACCGTTCCAGTTATCGCCGTCGCGCTCGGGCTGTGGGGTCTCTCGGCCAGCGTCTACCACCCCGCCGGGCTGGCACTCATCTCGAAAGGCGTCGAGGAACGGGGCACCGGCTTCGCGTACCACGGGATGGCCGGCAACGCCGGTATCGCGCTGGGGCCGCTCGTTACTGCCCTCCTCTTGCTCGTTGCCGACTGGCGTCTCGTGGCCGCCCTGCTAGTCCTGCCCGCGGTTGGTGCCGTCGCCTACGCACGGACTGCGGAGTTCGACGAGATGGCCGCCGTCGACACGGCGGGTGAGGCAAGCCCCGACGGCGGGGAGGCGAGCGACGAGAGCCGCCCCTCGTCGGACCAGCGTTCCGACGGCGGCGAGTCGAACGCTGCAGCAGACGGCCCACCGAACTCCCTCCGCGACTTTCTCGCCGATAGCCGCGCGCTCTTCACCGTCGGCTTCACCCTCGCGATGCTCGTGGTGATGGCCAACGGGCTGTTCTATCGCGGGGTGCTCACCTTCCTCCCGGACGTGCTCGGGGGCTTTCTCCCGCCCGTGGGCGACGTGCTCGGCCTGTTTGCCGACAGCCCGCTCGCCGCGGAGTTCGACCTGGCCTCGTACCTGTACGTGGGGCTGTTGACTGTCGGTATCGGCGGCCAGTACGCGGGCGGAAAGCTCACCGACCGCATCCCCACACCCATCGGCATGGTGGCCGTCTTCGCGGCGCTCGCCGTTGTCGCCGTTCTCTTCGTCCCCGCCGCGGGGGCCGGTATCGCGCCACTGCTGGCGGTCAGCGCCGGGCTCGGCTTCCTCCTCTTTGCGCTCCAGCCGCTCTACCAGGCCACTATCGCCGAGTACAGTCCGCCCGGTGACCGCGGACTCTCCTATGGCTACACCTACCTCTGTTCGTTCGGTATCGGTGCCGCCGGCGCGGCTATTTCGGGGTATCTCCTGTCGACGGTCGGCGTCGACGGGACCTTCCTCGGGCTTGCACTGTTCCCCGTCTTCGGTCTCGGCGTCGCGCTGGCGCTGTGGCGGCTGGACGGGGGTCACTGAGTGCCCGGTGGCTACGACTCGGCCGCCAGCTGCTCGCGCTCCCACGCGAAGTACTCGCGCAGGCCGTCCTCGACCGGCCGATGGTCGATACCGAGCTCGCGCCTGGCCTTCGTGTTATCCACCGCGACGTGCTTCCCGCTCAGAAAGTCGAGCGTCTCCGCGCGGAGCCCCTCGGGGGGTGTCGTCACGCGCTCGACGACCCCCATCGCGCTGGCCAGGAGACCGAACAGCGACGGCGGGACCGTCCGCGGGGCCGGGACGCCGGTGATGGCCTCGGCCACGTCGAACAGGGCTTCCATCGTGTGTGTCTCGCCCGCGACGATGTACTCCTCGCCCGGCTCGCCCCGCTCCATCGCCAGAATGTGTGACCGCGCGGTGTCGGCGGCGTGTTCGAACGGGAACGCCCAGTCCCGGGGAATCATCGGGAGCTCCTCCTGCAGGTAGTCCCGCAGGACGCCGCGGTTCGTCCCGTAGGGCTTGTCCCACCGACCGAAGGCGTTGCCCGGCAGGACGACGACGAGGGGCAGTCCATCGTCCATCATCGGCCGCGCGACCTCGTAGTGGGCGTCCCACTTCGTCCGGGTGTAGACGGGCGAGGAGGGTCGCTCGGGGTCGTCGGACTCGTCGACCGGCTCGTCCGTGTCGTCGTAGAGGCCTGTCGTGCTGGTGTAGACACCCTTGGGCACGTCGAGCTCGTCTATCAGCTCCAGGACGTTCCGCGTACCCTCGACGTTGATGCGCTCGGCTTTCCGCTCGTTTTCGGGTCCAGGGCCGACGTAGGCCCACCCTGCGATGTGGAAGACGCCGTCGACGCCGGCCATCGGTTCGCGCAGACTCGCCTTCTCGGTGATATCGCCCTCGGTGACGGTGATCTCGTCGGGCAGGTGGCCCGCGTTCGATGCCGAGCGCGTCACCGCCACCACGTCGTGGTCGTCCTCGACGAGCTGGTCGACGACGTGCGAGCCGACCAGTCCCGTCGCCCCGGTGACGAGATACTCCATACACGACGGCTTGCTCAATCAGGACAAAAAGACTGGGCGGCTGTGCGGGCGGTACGGATGGCCGGGAGCCGCCTCCGTGCGGCTCCGACGGGGAAGGGCAGGCTGTCAGATGGAGCATACCGCTCGCCGACGGCGAGCGGTTTCCCCGAACTCGCGGCTCTGCCGCGAGTTCGGCAGTTTTTAGCGTAGATTTTTGCGAGACCCCTCCCCACAGCGCGGCCGGTGGCCGCGCGAGGAGAGGGGTCGAAGTAAAAAGGTACTATTCGACTAGCCGCTCGATTTCCGTCACCAGTACGTCGCTGGCGCCCACGTCTTTGAGGTCGTTGATAGTCTCGAAGACGTGGCTGTCGTCGACGACGGCGTGGACGGCCACGTCGTCGCTGCCGGCGATGTCCATCACCGTCGGCCCGCCCATCCCCGGCAGCACGTCTTTCACCTCGGAAAGCGCGCTCTCGGGGACGTTCATCATGAGGTAGCGTTTCCCCTCGGCCGACAGCACCGAGTGCAGTGCCATCTGCACCTGCTTGACCTTCTCGTCGTCGGCCACGTCCTCGCGAGCAAACAACCGCACCGAGGAGGAGAGCACTTCGTCGATAATCCCCAGCCGGTTCATCCGCAGTGTCGTCCCGGTCGAGGTGATGTCGATGATGCCGTCGGCGATGTCGACGTGGGGGGTGAGTTCGGTCGCGCCGGAGACCTCCGCGATGTCGACGTCCACGTCGAGGTCAGTGAAGTAGCTCCGGGCGATATTGGGGAACTCGGTGGCGACGGTGCCGCCGTCCAGGTCGTAGACGGTCTCGATGTCGCCTTCCTCCGGCGCGGCCAGTACCAGCCGGCAGCTGCCAAAGTCCAGGTCCAGCAGCTCCTCGAGATTACTGACCTCGGACTCTTTGACCTGGTCCAGCCCGGTGATGCCGATGTCGGCCGCACCGTCGGAGACGTACTCCGGGATGTCGGCGGCGCGGGCGTACAGCACCGTCACCTCGGGGTCGACGGTGTCGGCGTACAGTTGGCGGTCGGCTCCGTCGACGATGTGGAGGCCGGCCCGTTCGAGCAAGTCCTCGGCCGGCTCGTGCAAGCGACCCTTGTTGGGGACGGCGATTCGCATACTGGGTGGTCGCGGCCGCGGGCCTACTGTCTTTCCCTCTAGCAGGGGTGGGCGGACTAGTCCCGCCGCGGCAACACCAGGAACAGTCCACCAGCCACCAGCGTCAGCCCGGCCATCAGGTAAAACGAGAGGTCGAAGAGGCCGCGGTCGGCCAGGGCACCGACGAACACCGAGCCGAGCGAGCCGACGGCGAAGAAGCCGCTCCGCAACAGCCCCCACCCGGTGCCCTCGACGGCGTCGGGGAGCACGTCGACGATGTAGGCGTTCGTCAGCGGCCCCGAACTCATCCGGACGCCGATGGCGGCCGCGGCCAGTCCCAGGGGGAGCTGTCCCGAAAGTACCGGGAGCAGTGCGAGCGGGACGGCGCTGCCCACTGCGACCCCGACGAGCACCTTCGGAGTGCCGTACGTGTCGGCCAGCCGCCCGGTCAGCGCCTGGGAGACGGCGCCGCCGACGAACAGCCCGGAGAGGATGCCCCCGGCGGTCCCCTGACTGATACCGCGCGTCGTGACGAGATACGTCGTCAGGAACGCCGTCACGGCCTGGAAGACCAGCAGCATGACCATCGCGCCCAGTACTGCGAGTGCCAGCCGGCGGTCGCCCAGTCCGGCCAGGACCGCCCGGAGGTCGGCCCGCAACGACCGGTCGTCGGTGGCCGTCTCCCGGTCGGAGATGCTGAGCCAGAGCGCGACGGCGACGAGCAAGAACAGGGGCGCGACGGCGGCCAGCCCGACCCGCCAGCCGTAGCGGGCGGTGACGGCGACGGCGACGAGCGGGAGGGCGGCCGAGCCGACGGAGCCGGCGGCCATCACCGTCCCGAAGGCGACCCCTTCGTTGGCGTCGAAGGTCCGGGAGAGCAGGGTACCACGGGGCGGGCCGTAGAGTCCGGTCCCCAGCCCGAACCCGGCCGTCGCCAGCACGAACAGCGCGTAGGTCGGCGCGACGAGGTAGGCGAGCAGCCCGACACCGGACAGCAGCGCCGAGCCGACCAGCAACACCCGCTCGCCGACGCGGTCGATGTACACCCCCGTGGGGAACTGCATGGCCGCGTAGGTGAGCCAGAGGACGGTGACCGCCGCGCCCGCGCTGGTGTTCGACACCGCGAACTCCGCGCGGATGGTCGGGAGGACGGCGGGGACGACAAAACGCATCCCCAGCACGAGGAACCAGCCCGCCGCGACGGCCGCCAGCAGGCGATAGGGGTTGCCAGCCCGCGAGTCGCTGACGGCCCCGCGGACCCGGTCGGTGACACCCATCAGATACCGGACGAAGGCGTTCGACCGGAAAGACGCTGACGGAAGCGGTTCCGGCGGTGCGCGACACCTGTCCGTGCACTGGGTAATTCGACGACACACCGCCGACCGGCCCGGAAGCACAAGCCTTTGTTTCACGACACAATAGCTGAAGCTGTTGGTGAGTACGATCTCTCTCACACTAGCGACTCTCGTTCTGTTGAGTCTGGTAGTCGCTTCGACGCTCTACGCGCGGCGAGTTCGGCGCTACGACAGCGAGCGTGCAGCGGCGATGCTGGACAGTGCTGGTGGAACGGTGTTGGGGGCCTTTGCCACGGTCGCCGTCCTCGCCCTCGTCGGCAGCAACGCCGCCCCCCTCAACGACGGGCTCGCAGTCGCGTTTCCGGCCGGCGGCTGGCGGTTTGTCGGGACCGTCAGCGTCGCCGCCCTTTTCGCCGGGCTGCTCGCTGGGGGGATACTCGTCTGTTACGTACCGCTCGCGTTCGCCCTCGTCACCGCCACCGAGACGGACCGCACCGCACCCGAACTGCTCGGCAGGCTGGCTCGCCCGCTCCTCGTCTACGCCCTCGTGTTGACGCCGCTGCTGACCGTCCGCTGGTGGCCGCAGTTCGGACTCGCCGCGCTTCTCGCGACACTGGCGGCGCTGCGGGCACTGTGGCACCTGCTTTCCCCACAGCTCGTCCGGTTTACCCACCGGACGCGACCACTGCGGGAAGAAGAGCGCGAGCGCCTCGAAGCGGCGTCCGCTGCCGTCGAGTTCGAGCCCCACGCGGTCTCAGTTCTGGACAGTGAGCGGTCCCCCAAGCTCGGGATGAGTTACTTCGGAATCCCGGGCCGTCGCACGGTGCTCGTCGCCGAGCAGTTCCTCTCGAACGCGGACGAGTCACAGCTTCGCGTCGCGCTCTCCCATCTCGACGCCATCTGTCGGACGAGGGTTACCGAGCGCCGGACCGCGATTCTCTCCGGCGGTCTGCTTGGTTGTGCGTTCTTGCTCTCGCCGCTGTCGCCGCTCTCCGCTTTCGGGACGCTCCTCGCTCTGGCGGCCCTGGCCGCGGGTGTCGTCGCCGGGCTCTGGCGACTCAGCGCGAAACTCTATCGCGCCGATCGCGTTACAGCGGACCGGGTCGGCGCGCGGGAGCTGCTCGCGCTGTTCGAGTGGTGGCTCGACGAGTGTGGCCAGCCGGAGTCCACGCACGGGCGACTCGCCACAGTCCTGACCTCCCAGCCACCGCAGGACCGGCGACTCGACCGGCTCCGTGAGCGAGCCGACGACCCGGCGGAGCCCGACGGACAGAACCCGGCAGATTGAGGCCCCGGGAGGCAAAAGCCCGTCCCATGACCGACCTCCTCGTTGCCGGCGGACAGGTACTGCGACCGGATATGACCGTCGAGCGCGCGGACGTGCTCGTCGACCAGGACAGCGGCGACATCGTGGCCGTCGACGACCCCGGCGAACTGGCGGGCGAGGACACGCTCGACGCCAGCGATGGCCTGGTCATCCCCGGCCTCGTCAACGCCCACACGCACGTCGCGATGACGCTCCTGCGGGGGTACGCCGACGACAAGCCCCTGGACGCGTGGCTCCAGGAGGACATCTGGCCGGTCGAGGCCGAACTCACCGCCGAGGACGTCCGTGTCGGGGCGGAACTCGGGCTGGTGGAGATGATTCGGTCGGGAACGACGGCCCTCTCGGACATGTACTTCCACGTCGACGAGATAGCGGCGGCCGTCGAGGACGCGGGGTTGCGGGCCGTGCTGGGCCACACCGCCGTCACGGTCGCCAAGGACGACGAGGGCGCGCGAGCGGATATGCAGGAGAGCCTCGACACCGCGCTCGAACTGGACGGTGCGGCCGACGGCCGTATCCGGACGACGTTCCAGCCCCACAGTCTGACCACCGTCGGCGAGGAGTACCTGCGCGAGTTCGTCCCCGAGGCCGTCGAGGCGGGCCTGCCTATCCATCTGCACGCCAACGAGACGACCGACGAGGTCGAGCCTATCGTCGACGAACACGGGATGTGGCCACTCGAATACGCCGACGACGTCGGGCTCATGGGCGACGATACCTTCCTCGCCCACTGTGTCCACGTCGACGAGACCGAAATCGACCTGCTCGCCGAGACCGGCACGGGCGCGGTCCACTGTCCGGCCTCGAACATGAAACTCGCCAGCGGGATGGCGCCGGTCCAGAAGATGCTCGACGCCGGCGTCACCGTCGGCCTCGGCACGGACGGCGCGGCCTCGAACAACGACCTCGATATGTTCGACGAGCTGCGCGACGCCGCGATGGTCGGGAAGCTGGCCGCCGACGATGCGAGTGCCGTCCCCGCTGGGGCCGCCGTCGAGATGGCGACCGCGAACGGGGCCGACCTGCTGGGCTTCGATTCGGGCCGCGTGGCGGCGGGCGCGAACGCCGACCTCGCCGTCCTGGACCTCGAGGCTGTCCACCTGACGCCGGCCCACGACCTCGTCTCGCATCTGGCCTACGCCGCCGGCGGGAGCGATGTGCGCCACACGGTCTGTGACGGCGAGGTGCTCATGCGGGACCGCGAGGTCACTGTCTTCGAGGCGGCGGCGGTCCGCGAGCGAGCGGGCGAGCACGCGGCGGCGCTGGTCGACCGGGCGACCGAGTGAAACGGACTGTTGTCGCTGTGTCCCGGTGACCGCCCTCCCGGGAGCGGCGATACCGGGACGATACTGCACCAGCCCGTATGAGAATTAAACGCTCAAAGAAGGTTATAAACACTCCAACGAAATCTGGGGCCGTAATATCGTAGCTGACACGCAGGTGAACGAACTGAACGGGATGGGGGGTTTAATCAGGTCTCTGGCGAGGGTGGATGTGTGATGCATACCAGATTGTTTGCAGTTATGGCCACAGTGGGGTTGGTCCTGTTCGCGCTGGGACCGGGGGCGGCCACCGTCGCGGCTGAGAGTGCAGGCAACGACTCGCTCGACGTGTCGGTCAGCCAGGCCGGCAACGCCGGGCCGACCGTGACCGTCACCGACAACGACACCGCCGTGGAAAACGCCACCGTGACCGTCGAGGTCCTCGACAACGGCACGTACGCGGGTGCCGGCGAGGCGTACTCGACCGACGCGGACGGGACGGTAACGCTGCCCGAACCCGAGGAGAACGTCTCGGTCGAGGTGACCGCGACCGACGGGACGGCGACCGGCTCGACGACCGCGGAGCTGACCGTTTCGGACGGGAACGAGACCGGCGTCTTCGGTGACCGCGTCTCCTCGTTCGTCAAGTCGCTGCTCTCCGAGAACTCGACCGGTATCGGTCAGCAGGTCGCGCAGTTCGCGACCGAGAACAACCCCGGAAACGCCCCGGAGTGGGCCGGCCCGCCGGCAGACGGTGAGCGCGGCCCGCCCGAGCACGCCGGCCAGAACGATTCCGACAAGCGAGGCGGCCCGCCCGAGCACGCCGGCCAGAACGACAACGAGACGGCCGAGAACGACTCTGACAAGGGCGGTGGCCCGCCCGAAGACGCCGGCCCGTCCGGCGATAGCGACGACGCGCAGAGCCCCGGCGGCAACGGCAACGGCGGCGGTCCGCCAGAGAAGGCCCGCGGCAACGGTAACTGAGCAGCTTCGGTAGCGTTTTAGGAACTCTGTCCTTTCTCTCGGGCATGACAGCGCCCATTTCGGAGCGACTCGCAGACGTCGAACAGGCCCGTGAGTCGGGCCGACGGAAGATGGACTGGGCAGCCCAGCACATGCCCATCTGTGACGCACTCGCCTCGGAGTTCGAGGCCGAACAGCCCTTCGAGGGCGAGCGCATCGGCATGGCGATGCACGTCGAAGCCAAGACGGCGATTCTGGCCGAGATTCTGGCTGCCGGTGGCGCTGAGGTCGCTATCACCGGCTGCAACCCGCTCTCGACTCACGACGACGTCAGCGCCGCCCTGGACGCCGTCGACGGCGTCACCTCCTACGCCGAGCGCGGCGTCGACGACGAGGCGTACTACGCCGCTATCGAGGCCGTCATCGACCACGAGCCGACCATCACGGTCGACGACGGCATGGACCTCGTCGCGGCCATCCACGAGGACTACCCCGAGCTCATCGACACTATCGTCGGCGGGGCCGAGGAGACCACGACGGGCGTCCACCGCCTGCGCGCGATGGACGAGGACGGCCAGCTCGACTACCCGGTCTTCGCCGTCAACGACACGCCCATGAAGCGCCTCTTCGACAACGTCCACGGCACCGGCGAGTCCTCGCTTGCCAGCATCGCCATGACCACGAACCTCTCGTGGGCCGGCAAGACGGTCGTCGTCGCCGGCTACGGCCACTGCGGGAAAGGCGTCGCGAAGAAGGCCAGCGGCCAGAACGCCGACGTGGTCGTCACGGAGGTCGAACCCCGCCGCGCCCTGGAGGCGCACATGGAGGGGTACGACGTCCTCCCGATGGCCGAGGCCGCCGCCGAGGGCGACGTGTTCATCACGACCACCGGCAACCGCGACGTCATCGTCGAAGAGCACTTCGAACGGATGCAGGACGGCGTCCTGCTGGCCAACGCCGGCCACTTCGACGTGGAGATCGACCTCGACGCGCTCTCGGATCTGGCGGTCGACTCCTACGAGGCCCGCGACGGCGTCCAGGCCTACGAGATGGCCGACGGTCGCCGGCTGAACGTGCTGGCGGAGGGCCGACTGGTGAACCTGGCGACTCCCATCGCGCTGGGTCACCCAGTCGAAGTGATGGACCAGAGCTTCGGGATTCAGGCTGTCGTCGTTCGCGAACTGGTCGAGAACGGCGACGCGTACGAGGCGGGCGTCCACGACGTACCCGACCGACTGGACAAGGAAGTCGCGGAGATAAAACTGGACGCCGAGGGCGTCGAGTTCGACGGGCTGACCGAGACCCAGGCCGAGTATATGGATTCCTGGCAGCACGGGACGTAGGAGGAACTGAGCGTAGCGAAGTTCCTCCGAACTGCGCAGCGGTGACCGCAGGGAACCGCGAGCATAGCGAGGTCACGAGCCTGCGAGTGACCTCGTACCGGAGCGGGGAACGCAGTGACCCGTGAGACCGAGCGAGGCCGCGACGGAGTGAGCGTCTTGGTAACTGCGAGCCGTGAGCAGAGGACCCGCGAGTAGTACGCGGACCGGTCCACACATCGTACGTGAGAGACAAACCGAAATCGATTACAGCCGGGGGCTCCGCTGTTCATGTCAATGACTGGCGAACTCACTGTCGAGTTTCTCGCGCTCGAATCCGCCTTCATCATGGTCGGCTTCGCCGTCGCCGCACAGGTCGCACCGCCGGACCCGTACTCACAGGTGCTCGGGACGCTGGTGATTCTGGCGGTGACGCTCCCGCTCTCGTACTGGCTGGTCTACCGGCGGGGGCTCTCGCTGTGAGGGTGTGCCGACCGGCAGCCGCTGCCTGCTGACCGCCGCGACCGGGGACGGCAATTTTGTTCATCCTCCACGCCGTGAACAGCGTGGCGTCGGAAACGCCGCGAGCAGTCGGCCCCAGGCCGACGACGGCGGGAGAATCCCGTTGAATCAGATAGTGGGGCCGACCCAGGGAGACCCAGAAAGGGTGCGGAGAGGGACCGGAGGTCCCTCAAGCGGTCGGGTGGCGACCAGCGGGAGCCGTGAGTAGCGAGGAACTGCGCGCAGCGAATCCCTCCGAAATTGCAAGCGGGCGAGCGGTCGAGACAGGGTTCGTTACAGAGAGAGTGGATGGAAAGCAAAATACCTACATTTAACGTCATTTATTCCCCAGAAGAATACAGCAATGAGTGGAGAACGCTTGTTGGAGTTTGCTGGGGCCGTAGCCGCCTTCGGCACGGTCGGATTCTGGGTTGGCGCGTTCCTGGGACAGAATATCCCGGAGTTAGCGCTTCTCATATGGCTGATAAGTCTGGTGGTGGCCCTCCCGCTCTCGTACTGGCTGGTCTACGGGCGGGGGCGCTGAGGTCGCATCGAACCGCCCGGCACGGGGACGGCAATTTTATTCGGCCCCACGCGCAAGCGGTGTCCATGCAGCCGCTCCACGCGCGCTACCCGTTCCTGGCCGCCGCCCGCGAGGCCGTCGAGACTGCGGCGGTCGACCTGGGCGAGGTCGTCGCGACCGACGAGGCCGTCACCGAGCGGGCCGTGGAGCGGGTCGAACACGCCATCACGGACGGTAGCGTCGGCGACCCACACCGGCGCACCCGCGTCGAGTTGCTCTCCTACCCCGTCGCGCGCGTGCTCGTCTCGCTAGTCGATACGCACGTCTGTACCCGCAAGTACGCCCAGGCCGAGGCCGAGTCGGCCCAGGAGCGGTTCAGTCAGGAGTTCGCGGCGACGACGGAGTTCAAGTCCACCAGCACCGAGCGCGTGAGCCTCGACCAGTTGCTCGCGGAGTTCGACCTCGCGAGCGCCGTCACCGACGCCGCCGAGGGCTACTGGGTCGAGGTGGGGACCTATCTCGACCTGGCGGCCGACCAGCGGGGTGACCACTGGCGGCTGGTCAACCGGCCGCTGGCGGACGGTCGGGTCCGAATCGGGTCCGAGGAGCTGCACGTCCTGCTGAAACAGGCCATCCGCCACCGGGTCGCCGAGGGGCTCCCCTTCCAGGTGCCCGACCCTATCGCCGACGAACTCGACGACGAGGTCGAGCGCTTAAACGAGGTGCTCGCAGAGCTCGATCTGACCCGGGAGATAGACACTGTCGTCCCGGAACTGTTCCCGCCGTGTATGCAGGCGCTGCTGGACAAGGTCCAGAAGGGCGAACACCTGGCCCACCACTCTCGCTTTGCTATCGCCGCCTTCCTCACCAGTATCGGGATGACGACCGACGAGATTGTCGACCTGTTCAACGTCAACCCCGGCTTCGGCGAGGAGGCGACCCGGTACCAGGTCGACCACATCCGCGGCGACACCAGCCCGACGGAGTACTCGACGCCGGCCTGCTCGACGATGCAGTCCTACGGCGACTGTGTGAATATGGACGACCTCTGTGAGCGCATCTCCCATCCGATGGCCTACTACGAGCAGAAGATAGACGACGCCGAGGACGAGGAACTGGAGGACTGGCGCGACGAGAACGACGACGGCGAAGACGAAGCGGCCGAGGCCTAGAACTGCGACCGTTCCAGCCAGATGCCCGCCCCGAGCATCACGACGACGAACAGCCCGATAGCGCCGACCAGCGCGGTGCCGCCCTGGGGCGTGAGTCCGCCGTTGGCCGAGTAGGTCGTGGCGACGTAGACGGTTGCCGCGACGAACGTCACGAGGGCGATGGCCGAGATAACGACCTGCACGATGGCCTCCCGCTCGATTTCCATGTCCCGCGATATCCCCGGGGCGGGCAAAAGGGTGTCGAACCGCTCTAGCAACGGTTCGTGTCCGTGATCTAAATAGTTCTGGCTGTTCGCGTACGCTCTGTCCGTCCACGAACACGCCTAGCCGCCGAGAGATTTAGGGTCGTTCGGGCCCTACGTTTCGACTGGACACATCGAGAAAAACAGCCGTGTCCGCCCGCTATGACACTGATTACGCCCTCGGACGACACCGAGCCGACTGCACTGGCACCCGGCCCCGAGCGGCTCGACGCTCGCTCGCGTCGCGCCTGGACCGAGCGGATGCTGGTCGACCGCCGCGAGGACGACAGCTACGCCGTCACCACCGAGAGCGGCCACACCTACCGCGTCGACCTGGCCGAGCACAGCTGTAGCTGTCCGGACCACCGGATACGCGGCGAGCAGTGCAAACACCTGCGGCGAGTCGCCATCGAGATAACCGCCCGCCGTGTTGCCCCGCCCGGCCGCGAGCGGGCGCGCTGTGACGTCTGTGGCGGCGTCACGTTCGTCCCTCGGGACGCGGTTCCACCGCACCGCTGCCGGCGCTGCCGGCTCGTCCCCGGCGACGTCGTCGTCGACCGCGAGACGGGCAAGCGCCTCGTCGTCGCCCGGGTGCTCGACGAGCGGGCCGACGAGCACGTCATCCAGGCGACCGGGGAGACCGTCGCCGAGTACGAGCGCAACGACGGCTACCCGGCCGCGGATAGGGTGGTCGAGGCGACGTATCTGACCGACCGTCACCGGCGGAGGCGGCCCCGTCGCTATGCCTTCCCGCGGTCGCGGCTGGACCGGACCGACGAGCAACTGGTCGAGTAAGCGTGCCGCCGTCGGTGCGTAGCGCCCCCAGGAGCGCGGCTACGCACGGCGTGCCGGTTTGACCCTCCCTGCGACGGCGGCATGCCATCTGCTGCCGGTATCGTTGATAAACTCCCGCACGGCTCACTCCAGCATCGCCGCGGCCTCGTCTTTCGAGAGGTCGCCCCGCTCGAAGGCCGCAAGGATATCGAGTATCGCCTGGTCCGGCCCGCTATCGTCGGCGACCTCGTCGAGGGTCACTTTCCTCGTGTTGCCGACGAACTCGTCGAAGTCGGTGCCCTCGGCGATGGCGGTCTCCTTCTTGACGCGGTAGTTGCCGCCGTCGGTCGTGTAGAGGTCGCCCGGATGGAAGAAGTACCAGTCCTCGCGGTCGAAGCGGGCGGCGACGCGGGGTTTGGCGCCGAAGTTCCGCGCGAAAAAGAGCAGGGCCTCTATCTCCGCGCCGTCCAGATAGATTGGGTCACCGGCGCTGGATTTGGCCTCGATAGCGTAGAAGGTCTCCCCGTCGCCGGTCAGCACGTCCGGGAGCTCCCGCTCGGTCGCGCTGCCACTGGCCGGCGCCCGCATCACCGCGAAGCCCGCCTCGTCGAGTGCGTTGACCAGCTCCCGCTCGCGGCGGTCCCCCTTCGCGTTCGAGTTTGCCATTATCAGATGGTGGTCCCATACCGGTAAAACGTTCACGTATAGCGTTTATTCGGTTCATCCACCCGGGCGGGGCTGAACGGTCGTGTTTGTATATATGGGTGTAGTCGTACGGAGTTGGCATGGACCGACGGCAATTCCTCACTGCGACGACGGTGACCGGGACGACACTGCTTGCCGGCTGTGGCGGCTCGACTGACACGAACGGGACTGCGAGCGGGGACGGCACCCCCGGCGGTAGCACCGAAACGGCCATCGACGGGGGGACCGGTTCCACCACCGGCAGCTTCCGCCTGCTCATCAGCGACCGGCCGGCAGATATCGGAGACTTCGACTCGCTGGACGTGACCTTCGACAGGGCCCGCGTCCACCGCCAGCAGTCGGACGACGACGACACCGAGACCGCCACAGCGACTGAGACGGCAACGGCGACGGAAACCGCGACGGCGACCGAGGAAATGGAAACCGACGACGGTGAGGCGGAGAGTGACTCTGACGACGACGAGAGCGCCTCAGAGCGCGGCTTCACCGTCTTCGACCTGGATTCGCCGACTGTCGACCTGACACAGGTCGTCGGCGAGAAGGCCATCGGCGTCCTCGATGGGAAGCTGGAGACCGGCGAGTACAGCAAGATAGAGCTGTACGTGAGCGACATCGAGGGCGTCGTCGACGGCGAGGCGGTGCCGGTGAAGCTCCCGAGCAACAAGCTCCAGATTCAGAAACCGTTCGAGGTGACGGCCGACGGGACCGTCGAGTTCGTCTTCGACATCAACGTCGTCAAGAAGGGGACGGGCGGCTACAACCTCAAACCGGTCATCGGCGAGAGCGGGGTCGCGGGGAAGGACGTCGAGGTCGAGGAAGTCGACGCCGACGACGAGGACGAAACCGAGTCGTCGACGGAGAGCGACACTGCGACAGAGAGCGGAACGGAAACAGAGAGCGACACTGCGACCGAGGCGTAACAACGTCCCCGGTCGGCCGTTCGTCGCCGGCTACTCTTCGGCTCGGGATTCGAGTTCGCGGATGATCTGCTCGGTCTCGCCCCCGTCGCTGCGGATGGCCTTCGCGTAGCGCTGGTACTCCTCGCGGGTGACCGTCACCGTCTGTTTCTTGCCCTTGCGGGTCAGCTCCAGTCGGACCATCCCCTGCGGGTTGTTACGAGTGCGGAAGCTCGCCATCGCGGTGAAGACGAACCAGAACGCCAGGCCGGTGCCGACGAAGTACGCCATCGCCGTCTCGAAGGCGAGCGTCTCCGCCCCGGTCGTCCATCGCTCGGGGTAGGCCACCTGGAAGATGGCGACACCGACCAGACAGAACCCGGCGCCGACGAGGACGCCGACGTTCTCGCGCCGGGACGAGGGGAGGACGGCGACGACGCCCAGAAACATCGCCGGGATACCCAGGCCGCCCAGCGTCCCGGCCAGCTTCTCGGCGGCCCGGAGGTCGCTCGCGCCCAGCCACGCGCCGACGGGCGTCGTCACGACCAGCAGGCCCAGCACGACCGCCAGCGCGCCCAGCACGCCGAGCGCGGCCCCGGCGTAGACGCGACGCGGGTCCCGCCCCTCCCAGCGGCGGCCACCGTACGCGTCTCCGAGCTGCTCCATAGCAAGCCGTTGTATCCCGACCCACAAAACGGTACGTCAGACGGGCGTCGGACCGCGTAACGCGTGGCCGGCGGCCACACAGAGGGACCCCAGATGGTCGCTGTCGACCCGAACGAGGTCGGCCTCGGGGAGACGCTGGGCGAGTGCCTCGCCGGTCTCGGGTGCGACGTTGGTGTCATGCTGGCCCTGCACGACGGTGACTGGAACCGACACGTCCGCGAGGTCGAGGGGCCACGGCTGGGCGAGCAGGCCAAGTTCCCGGACGAAGCCCGAGGGCCCGCCCGCGGTCGCCGCCAGCACGTCGGCCTTGACGAGTCGGGCGATGTCGTCGGCCGAGAGCGCATCGGTCTCGGGCGGCGCCTGGGCCACCAGGTCCAGCGCTGCCTCGGGGTCCTGCCGGGCGAGTATCCGCCGCTGGAGCCGGACGAGCGGCGAGCAGAGCCACGGAACCGACCGGGCCAGTGCCCCCATCGCCTGCTGGGTTCGTCCCGTCTCGCCGACGCCAGGCGGGCCCACCCCGCTGACGAGGGTCACACCCTCGACAGCGTCCAGCCGGTGGCAGGCCAGGGTGAAGGGGGCACCGCCGGAGAAGCCCAGCACGCCGGCTCGGTCGGCGTCGACGTGGGAAAGCAGCGCGGCGGCGTCGTCGGGCCAGTCGTCGATACCGCCGTCGGCGTCGTCGGAGTCGCCGATGCCAGGCCGGTCGGGGGCGACGAGGTGGATGTCGCGCTCGGCCGCGGCGGCGGAAAGCAGGCGGCCCAGCAGCCGCGAGCCGGGCATCCCGTGACAGAAGAGGACGGGACGCCCCGCCGGGTCGCCTTAGCTCGCGTAGGCGAGCTGTCGGCCGCCGCGGTCGAGGAACTCGGGCTCGGTCGCCCAGTCACCGGCAATCGATTCGGCGGAAGCCATACGCCATCGTACCGGACGCCAGCAAAAAAGGCTGAGCCTCGCGTCTAGTCGCTCTGGATGCGCGGGGCGAGCATGTAGGTGACCCGTCCCTGGCCCTCGGCGAAGTCGAAGTGCATCTTGACGGGGAACTCCTCGCCAAGTTCCATCTCGACCTCGGCGTCTTTCGGGATGGCCTTGTTCATGTTCTTCAGGTAGTCGAGCGAGAACAGGGAGTGGGCGTCGCCGGGCGTGAGGTCGATGAGGTCCTCCTGGGTCAGTTCGAGGTGGACGTCGTCTGTGTCGCCCTCGGCGTCGACGTAGAACAGCTCGTCGGTCGCGTCGACGCCCAGCGCGATGTGGTCGCTGACCATGTCCGCCGCGGTCACCGACCGGTTGATATCCTTCCCCTCGATGACGATGTGGGAGGACAGATCCAGATCGGGGAGGTCGGGCTCCTGGCGGATGGAGTCGGGGTCGATGAGCGCGAGCGTATATTCGAGGCCGTCGATGGCGATGTGGAGCTTGCGGGTCTCTTCGTCGAGTTCGAGGTGGACGAGCTGGCCCGAGTCGGCCATCCCGGCGATATCTTCCAGCCGGGAGAGGTTGACGCCGATGAGGCCGCCGTCGGTCTCGTAGGACTCGAAGGCCGCTGCGTCGAGTCGCAGGTCGACCATGCCGACGTTGGCCGGGTCCACCGCCCGAATCTCTAGCCCGTCGTCTTCGAGGTGGATCTTGCACTCGTCCACCAGCACGCTCACTGAGTCGAGAGCCGACTTGAGCGTGTCCGCACTCACGATGGCGTTGAACATCTTGAACCGGGCTACGCCCCCATGCATTAAAAAGTCCCTCATTGAATCCGCGTGCGCGCGGGCAGCGTCGGCCCACGCCCCGACCGTGACCGGGGCCAGTAGCGGGCCGGAGCGGTTGCAGACGCAGGCACCGCTCGTATGCGGGCGGCTCGATAAGGAGAGTGACATGAGCGACCCAGCCGACGACGGGGAGCGCCGCCGGTGGTGCCGACGAGCGGTGTTGCAGTCGGTCGCCGGCATCGGCGCTGTCGGGACCGCCGGTGTCGCTGCGGGCCAGACAGAGACCGGCGGTGGCAGCCAGGGCGGGCAACAGAAGGCCGTCATCCCCGAACAGCAACAGTACGGCCAGTCAGTGACGGGCTTTTTCGTCCACATCGGGCCGGGCGTCGACCCGACCGAGGCCAGTGTCGCCGACCAGTGTGACTTCGTCGACTGGAGCAACGACGAGACGCTGGCCTACGACGCCCAGCTCATCGACCGCGAGGCCGACCCCGAGCAGACCCAGATAACGCTGTATCTCGACGACCGTGTCGACGTCGAGCCGGGGATGCTCTTTATCATCAACGACCGCGAGCAGTGCGAGAGCGGCTATCTGGGCATCTATCTCGAACAGACCGGCGTCAACCTGGCCCAGCTTCGGAGCCGGGATTTCACGCCGAACCCCGAGAACCAGGGCGACGGTGGCGGGGTCGGGGCCGCCGGTCCGGGAGTGGGCGTCGCGAGCGGGCTGGCGGGCTTGCTGGGCGGCGGGTGGCTCTACGGCCAGCGTCGAGGGTAGTTCTCGGGCTCCGCTGTGAGTGGGCTCGTCGCCGTCATACCGCCGAATCGGTCACCTGATACTGCTGGCTGTACCGAACTGACGGAATTCGACACCCCCGGGCGTCGAGTATCTCTACGAACGTACAGAAAGCAGTATGCGCCAGCGATAGCGGGCCGGCAAGTCCCAAGCGAACCGTCAGTGTCCCTCCGAGCGGTGACGGGCGGCCGCCACGGCGCTGCTGCAACCGGGACTGCCCATATACATACGGTTATATACCTTTAAAGCATTTATACTGCATGGATAGTCAACGTAGCGAATATAAAGCATCTGCAACACTCTCCCGGCGAAAACTCCTCCTGGCGGCTGGTGTCGCCGGCGCGGCCGGCCTCGCGGGCTGTGGCGGTCTGACGAACCGGACCGTCACCGCGAGCGACGTGCAGATGGGCGATACGATGGCCGGCCTCGGTTTCGAACAGGGCGAGACCAAGACGTTCACGAACAAGGCCGAGCAGGAGGCCTTCGGCGTCTCGGGCTCCGTGACCGCCGAGAGCAAGCTCACGGTGTTTGCGAACGCCGAGTCGGAACCCGACCCCACCGAGGAGGAGCGCTGGACCGAGAGCGACTCGACGATGGCCCAGTGGTCGGACAACACGCCAGTGCGAGCGGTTCGGGGCTCGGACGTCATCGACGGCGAGGGCATCACGCCCGCCGAGGGCGACCAGTTCGACCTGATGCCGACCGAATCGACGACGCTACTGGTCCCCGATACCGACGGCGAGCCGGACCGCGTCATCTCGGCGACTCCGATGGCCGACATCGACTTCGGTGACCGGGTGACCGACGGCGAGGTCACGTTCGACCCGCCGGTCCCGTACGCCGAGGGCGAGTCGTTCGCGCCGGCTGGACTCGCGTTCGTCTCGGAGGGTGACCAATGAGCCACGGTGTTGGCCCGCTGTTCCTGACTGCCCCTAACAATAGCCCCGTCATAAGGCCACTCGACACGATATCCAGAGAGGACCCCACACCCAACACTCTCGGACTGGGCGAGGGCAACCGCGGTGACGACGGCGACATCACAATCGGCTCGACGACAATCGACACCCAACCTACCCCGAGCCTGCCCTTTATGTATCAGATATACTGGAACTACCTCGACACCGACTGGGCCGAGAACACCCAGACGACAGTCGCGGTGTTCACCACGCCGTCGGCGTCGGTGGGCGGCCGGTCGCTGAATCCCCTCTCGGAGGTCGACGAGAACGAATTCGTCACCGCCGACGGCGCCGAGTATCTCGAAGAGTCGGGCATCCGCGAGGCCGCCGGGCTCGGCTCGAACCTCTCGTGGGTGGTCGCCCCGGCCGAAGTCGCCTCGCGGTCGGTGACGTTCCTCGGGAACCAGACGCCCATGCGGAGCTACGTCGGCTACGTGACGACCAGCGACTCCGAGATTCCACGGACGCTACTCATCAACCTCGCGACGACCGAGACCGGTGACGACATCGCCTTCGGCGTCACCGTCCAGCACCGCGCCATGTACAGCTTGAGCGAGAGCAACGCCACTCCACCGGGCACGGCGCTACTGTCGGGGATGTCGGTGCCGGACCTCGTCGGGGACGAGGCGAATAGCATTGTCAGTGTGGGCGAGAACATCACCCTCATCACCGACGCCGGTGTCACGACCAGCGCCGACCTCGCGGCGACGGCACTCGGGGACCTCTCGCTGGCCTGACCGGACAGCGAGACGGTCGTTTTCGGTGCGCTTACCATCTTGAGCGCACGCGGTCACGACTCACTCGCCACCACAGACCACGAGTCGGCACCCATTTGAGCGTCCGCGGCCTCGATATGTCTATGAACGATTCTTCGTGCGAACAGCGAGAGGTGCACTGAGATGTCCGGTAAGGACGAATACTACAACAAGGCCAAGCAACAGGGCTACCGCGCCCGGTCGGCGTACAAGCTCAAGCAGCTAGACGAGACCGCGGGCCTACTCGGCGACGGGCGCACCGTCGTCGACCTCGGTGCGGCTCCGGGCGGCTGGCTGCAGGTCGCCGCCGAGGAAGTGGGCGAACGGGGCACCGTCGTCGGCGTCGACCGCCAGCGCATCGAGCACCTGGCGGACCCCGAGCCGTCCGTCGAGTACGTCCGCGGGGACATGACCGAGGAGTCGACGAAACAGAAAGTACGGGACGTCGTCGGCGGAACCACCGACGAACGCGGCGGCCCCGTCGACGTGGTCATCTCGGACATGGCGCCGAACATGAGTGGCGACTACGACCTCGACCACGCCCGCTCGGTTCACCTGGTCCGGCAGGCTTTCGAGGTCGCGACCGACCTGCTCGACTCGGGCGGGGACTTCGCGGCGAAGGTGTTCGACGGCCAGGACCTGCAGGACCTGAAAGCCGACATCGAGCCGGAGTTCGAGTACGTCCGCGAGATCCGCCCGGACGCCTCCCGCGATTCGTCCTCGGAGCTGTATCTGGTCGCGAAACACCGCCTGACTGCGCCGGTCCGCGAGGGCGACGTGGTCGAGGTGACTATCGACGACATGGGCGAGGAGGGCGACGGCATCGCGAAGGTCGACGGCTTCACCGTCTTCGTCAGCGGCGTCGAGGAAGGCGAGACGGTCGAGGTGCGTATCGACGACGTGAAACCGCGCTTCGCGTTCGGGCAGCCGGCCGAGTAAGCGGGGTCCGCGACTGCAGGGAGAACCCCGAGACGGTGAGCGGAGCGAGCCGTCGAGTAGATTCCCGGTGGTCGTTTTTTCAGGGCCTATCTGTAGCGGTCACTGCGGCACTGGCCACGGCCCGTCGTTCGGCGAAAGAATTTACGACTCCATGCACGTACGTACATGCATGGGGACGACGACGATATCACTCAGGGATGAGGCATACGACCGACTCCGTGCGGCAAAGCGCGAGGGGGAGAGCTTCAGCGACGTCGTGCTCCGACTCACCGATTCACCGACTACCGACGAACAGATAGCGGCACTCGCAGGCGGACTCGACGCCGACTTCGCCGACGCGGTGACGGAGTCGTCGGAACAGGTCGGCGCGTCGCTGGAGATGGAATCGGGCGAGACCGAATGAAACTGCTAGACACCAACGTTCTGGCAAAATGGGGACATCCCGACGACCATCCTGAGGTCGTCCCGTACCTGCAGCGACACGCTGACGACCAGTTCGTCACGTCCTCGCTCGTCGTGTTCGAGTTCTTCAGACCGGCCGCGCGGCGGTCGAACAGTCAGGCGGTCCACGCGTGGCTGTCGAAGGTGCTCGACGGCATCGAACCGTTCACCGAGAGCGCCGGGCTGACGGCGACGGCCGTCGAAGCGAATCTAGCGACCCAGGACAGAGAACTAGCGATGCGTGACCTCCTCATCGCGTCACACGCCCACGATCTGGACGCGACGTTCGTGACCCTGGACAAGGGTGATTTCGAGAACGAGCCGGTCCGGCAGTTGCTCGACGTCGACGTGATAGCCTAGCTTGTCTCTCAGTACGTTCGGTTCCTCGCTGCTGCTACGCGGTTCCCTGCGGTCACCGCTCCGCTTCGAGACGATTCGCTCCGCTCATCGTCTCGCTACTGCTCTGCGGCTCCCGTCGGTCGCCGCATCGCTTTCGAGGCCTCCCTGCGGTCGGCCTCGCTACTGCTTGCGGGTCACTGCGGGCTCGCGGCGCTGCCGCTCGCCTTCGAGGCGCTTCGCGCCTCGCTTTCCCCGCTCGCAATCCGAGACACCTCCCCTCGTCGTCGGGCGGCTTTGCCGCCCGACTGCTTGGGGGACCTTCGGTCCCTCTCTGGTCGATGTCTCGCTTGCTCCACGGCTCACTCCGTTCGCCGTTCCGTCGAGGGTTCTCCTTTCAGTCGAACCCTCGCTCACCACGGCGACGGCCGAGCGGCCTGCTCCCGACCGCGGGCGAAGGCGACCACGGCGTAGACGAAGGGGGTGTCGACCAGTGCGATGGCGAGTTTCAGGAGGTACTGGCCGATGACCAGCGCCAGCGCGCCCGACAGCGAGACGTCCCCGAAGACGACGAACGCGACGCCGATGAAGATTACAGTGTCGAGCAGCTGGCTCGACGCTGTGGAGCCGATGTTGCGCAGCCAGAGGTGGTCACCGTCGGTGAACTCGCCGATGGCGTGGAAGACGAACACGTCCCAGTTCTGGGAGACGACGTAGGCCGCGAGGCTGGCGGCGACGATGCCCGTACTCGCTGCGAGCACCTGCCGGAACGCCGCCGGCTCGATGGGCTGTGCGGCCGCGGGGAGGCCTGGCGCGTAGATAGTGCTCCAGACAAGCCCCAGCAACACGAAGTTCATCGCGAAGCCGACGTTGACGACGATGGTCGCGGCCCGGCGGCCGTACAGCTCCGTGTAGCTATCGGAGGCGAAGAACGTCAGCGCGTAGGCTACCGCCGAGCCGGGCATCACAAGCTGGGCGCCGACGACCGGGAGCGCAACTGGGAGCGAGAAGGCAAGCAGCTTCGAGGCGGTGAACTGTGCGACCACCAGCGACGTGACGAACAGGGCGACGAGCCCGATTCGCAGGGGGTCCTCGCCGCTACTGCTCATCGTCGAGCCGTCCCTGTCGCTCGTCGATGTCGTCGAGCATATCGAGCGTCTTGCGGATGGAGGCCCGGATGGCCTCGCTGCGGTTGACGAACTTCCCGTCCTCCCCGACGTGGTCGTCGAGGTCATCGAGGAGTTCGGCGGGCACTTCGACGCTTATCTTGGGCATACCGTGAGAATATTCTGACTCGGCTTAAATCGCTCGCTGTCGGTCCTAATCGGCCGGCTCGCCCCGGCTCTTGGGCGCGCGGCGCCCGCCCAGCGTGTACACCCACAGGATAGCCAGCCCCAGAAGGTACGCAAGCGAGACGGGGATGCCGACCAGGAACATGGTGAAGATGCCCTGGGGAGACAGAATCGCCGAGAGGGTGATGATACCGATGACGACCTCGCGCCACCGCTCGTACATCAGCGTGAAGGGGACGATGCCGCCCCGATGGAACAGGAACATCGTGATGGGTATCTCCGCGAGCAGGCCGATGCCGACCGTGAGGAAGAACACGAGCCAGCCGAAGCTGCTGATGCGGTAGGAGATTATCATGTTGGCCTGCAGCTGGTCGCGGGCGATGGCCGAGATGGTCACCGGCGCGACGTAGAGAAAGCCCACGAGACTGCCGACGATGAGCGCGCCAAACAGCGACCCGCCCCAGACCAGCAGTATCTTCCGGTCGCCGACGACGAGTCCGCGCTCTTTCAGCGCCGGCCACGCGAAGTACGCGACCAGCGGAATCACCGAGACGGCGCCGATGATGGTCGAGAACTTCACGATGAACACGAGGTGCTCGACGGGGTGCAGGGTCACGATGTTCACGCCGGCGCGCATCCCCTCGGGGAGGCGGCTGACGAACACTTCCCGGATTGCGCCGATACCACCCTGGTAGAGGAAGAGGAAGACGCCGGCCAGCACGGCCCCGAACACGCCCATTATCCAGAACGCCTTCGACAGCAGCGAATCCAGGATGAAGCGGATGTCGTAGTAGTAGCCGCCGATGTCGTCCTCGGTGGTCTCCTCTTCGGTGAAGGCGTCGGCCATCCCGGCCGTGGTCGAGGTGAAGATGCCACCGCCGTCCTCGGACTGGTCCTCGGCCTCGGAGGCCGCCCCCTCCCCGCCCGTTTCGCTTTCGGGCCCGCCGTCCTCGTGGACGGCGTCCCAGCGGTCGAGGACGGCCTGGGCCTTCTCCTGGTCGTCGTTCGACAGCGCCCGGTCGGCGTGGTTCAGCGCCTCCTCCTCGGTCATGACCTCGAAGGCCTCCTCGGGCGCGACCCTGACCGCCGAGGCGTCCAGTTCGCCGATGTCGATGGCCGTCGGGTCGCCGTGACGCCGGCCGGTGGGGACGGCGCTCTCGGAGAGCGCCTGCAGGACGTGGTAGTACAGAACGACCGCCGCGCCCGCGACCCCGACGACGGCGCCGATGGCGAGGGCGGTCTCGGTCGTCGAGAGGCCGAAGAGGTCGGGACGGGCGAGGTTCCCCTTCAGGCTGCTCGAATAGGGCGCGGCGGCGGCGTCGACGGCCCGGAGCGCCTCGAAGGCCGACGTGGTCAGGAGGAGGTACATCGCGCCGCCGCTCAGGACGGCCGCCCCGAGGACGGTGTTCCACTGCTCGCGGGCGACCCGGCGGGTGCTGATGAGGTCGCCCGAGCGCTTGATCGTCACCGCGAGTTTCGAGAGCGCGAGGCTGAAGCCGTAGAGCCCACACAGCGGCAGGGCCCACATAATCTGGGTGAACGGGTCCGGCGGCGAGAACAGCGCCCCGAAGCCGAAGATAGCGAGCACGGCCAGGCGCCACTTCTCGCGAAACGTCTCGTAGGGGACGATGCCCGTATACGAGAGCACCGTCATCATGAGCGGGAGCTGGGCCGCTAGACCAAAGGAAACTGCCAGCAGGAAGACGAACTGGAACCACTTGACGATGGAGTACTGCGGGGTGAAGCCGGCGGCCAGCGCGTTGCCGGCCAGGAAGTTGAACATGATGGGGAAGAACAGCTCGTAGGCGTAGGCGACGCCGACGGCGAACAGTCCCAGCGCGGTGATAACGAACAGCGCGCCCTTCCAGGCGGGGATGTGTTCGGTGGGCCACCAGCCCCGGCGCCGAAGCCCGTCTCGACCGAAGAAAATGAGCAGCGGCAGCGACATCAGAATCCCGATGACGGCCCCGATTTTCACCTGCAAGAGGATGACGTCGAAAGGCGTCACGGCGACGATGTTCGTCGCCTGCGAGGTCGTCAGGTCCATCTGGGAGTACAGCAGGTCCGCCCGCAGGCGGTCCCAGACCCCGTACTGCAGCGCAAGGATGGTCCCGATCATGCCGACGACGAAGACGATAAAGACCTTCTGCAGGTTCGACTGGGCGGCCGAAAGCATCGCCCCCAGCGTCTCACGGCCGCTCTGGACTGTGCGGACCGTGTCCTCGTCGATGGCGCTAGACATCTGCTCGGTGGTAGCCGACTGACTGTTATCAATTTGTTCATGGCCCGCGCCCCTCGCTCGAAAAGAAAGTTTACAACAGCCTCCGTCTAAGCCCGTCACAGATGGCCGACGGGACCGACGGGGACGACCGCGAGTGGGAGATGCCACGCCGCGAGAGCGATGTCTATCCCAACCTGGAGATGCCCGGGTCCCCGACGCCGGCGGCCGACGCGGGATCGGCCCCGTCGACGACCGAGAGCGCGCCGGCCCCGGAGCCAGCGGGGTCGGGCGGGGAGTTCGACGGGGCGCCTGACGACGAGGAGATGCCCCTGGCCGACCACGTCGAGGAGATGGCCACGCGGCTGTTCATCGTCCTGGCCGTGATGGCCGGGGTCGCCGTCCTCGCCCTGCCGTACTCGGACGAACTCATCAACTTCCTCTGGTACTCCTTCCTCGACGGGCCGGCGGAGAACTGCGCCCGCATCGCCGTCGACGCCGCCCAGGGCGGCCAGGCGGCCGGCCCGTCCGGCGCGGACTGCCCCCACGTTTACAGCCCGCTCGCGCTCCTTCTCGCGCGACTGAAGGTCGCCTCGCTGGTGGGTCTCATCGTTGCTCTGCCCGTCTTCGTCTACCAGACCTATCTGTTCATGCGCCCGGGACTGTACCCCAACGAGCGCCGCTACTACCTGGCCGCGGTGCCGACGAGTCTGGTGCTCGCGGCGGTCGGCGTCGCCTTCGCGTACTTCCTCGTCCTGCGGGCGATGTTCGACTACTTCATCACCTATTCGGACCGCGCCGCCGACCTCGCCTTCGGCCTGAGCGAAACGTTCAACCTCATCATCCTGATGTTGGGCTTTTTCGCCATCGTCTTCCAGATTCCGCTCTTCGTGATGCTGGCCATCATGATGGGTCTCGTGACCCGGCAGTGGCTGGTCCAGCGCCGCCTCTACTTCTGGGGTGCGTTCGCGGCTATCGCCTTCGTCTTCAGCCCGGACCCGACCGGGATGGCGCCGCTGATGGTCGCGGTGACCATGATCGGGCTCTTCGAGGGAACGTTGCTCCTGCTGAAGTGGACCGGCACCAGTTCGCCAATCCCGTCGAGCGAGACCCTGGTGAACCGTCGCCCCTACGCCTACCTCCTCTTTGCGCTCGTCGGCTACGTCCTCAGCCCGCTGCCGGTGCCGACGGGCTACTACGGCGCCCTGCCGAGCGCGCTCACGGGGCCGCTCGCTGCCATCGGCTTCGCCCCGTCTATCGTCGTCGGCGGGGGCATCATCGGCCTGTTCGAGCTGACGGCCTATCTCAACAAGAACTACTACGGCAGCGCGAAGCTGTGGCGCGGCCTCCGCCGGGTCCGGCTGCCGGTCTGGACGGTCGCCATCGTCGTCGGCTACCTCTCGACGCCCGACCCGACGCTGTTCCGGCTGGTCGACCAGTTCGGTCTGCCGCTCTCGGCCGCCGCCGGGACCGCCGTCGCGCTGCTGCTACTCTTCGAGGGCAGCCTGCTCGTCGTCCGGCGCGGGTCGAGTGAGGGTAGCGAGGAATGACAACATTGCTGCTCGTGCGCCACGGCGAGACACACTGGAACCGCGAGGGGCGGGTCCAGGGGTGGGCCGCGACGGGGTTGACCGACCGCGGTCGCGAGCAGGCCCGAGCGCTGGGTGCGTGGCTCGGCGGGGCCCACACTGTCGACCGCGTGCTGTCTTCGGACCTCGAACGGACCCGAGCCACTACCGCGGCTGTCCGCGAGACGGCCGACGGGCTGCCGTCCCCAGCGTTCGACCCGTCGCTCCGCGAGCGCGGGTTCGGCGTCTATCAGGGTTTTCTGGCCGAGGAAATGGCCGACCGCTTCCCCGACCACGACCGCTCGAAGAGCTTTCTCACCCTCGCGGTCGACCCGCTGAACGGGGAGTCCGTCACGGACTTCCGCGACCGCGTCGAGCGCGCCTGGGACGGCCTCACCGACACGGTGGCCGACGGCGAGACGGCCGTCGCCGTCACGCACGGCGGCGTGTTGAAGCTGGTCCGGGCGATACTGACCGCCCGGGACCCGCAGGCGACACTGGCGCAGTCCTCGCCGCCGAACTGTTCGGTCACCGAGGTCGGACTCGACGGGACGCCCGAGCTGGTCCGCTACGGCGCCACGCCGTGGCGCGACTGAGGACGCCGCCCGCTCACTCCGCGCTCGGGTAGTCGGCGTCGAACACGTCGCTCACCACGTCCTCGCCCTGTTCCGCATCTTCGGGGCTCACACTTCCTGTCCGATAGCCGTGTAAATCCAGCGTCACGTGGTCGAAGCCACAGTCCCCGATGTGGTCACGGGCCGCCCGGACGAAGTCGGGGTCGAGCGCCGCCTCTAGCTCGCTCTCGCCCACCTCGATACGCGCCAGCCCGTCGTGGTCCCGGACCCGGAACTGCTCGAAGCCCCAGGTTCGCAGCAGGCGTTCGGCCTTCTCGACGCGGGAGAGGCGTTCCTCGGTCACGGAAAGTCCCGTCGGGATGCGCGATGAGAGACACGCCATCGAGGGTTTGTCGGCCACGGAGAGGTCGTATTCGCGGGCAATCGCCCGGACCTCGTCTTTCTCGATGCCGTGTTCCAGCAGCGGTGAGTAGGCGTCCAGTTCCTCGACGGCGCGCAGCCCCGGCCGGTGGCCCTCGCCGGCGTCGGAGGCGTTGGTGCCGTCACACACCACGTCGATACCGAGTTCGCGGGCGCGGTCGAACATCGCGCCCAGGCGCATCGACCGGCAGTGATAGCAGCGCTGCTCGTCGTTGTCGACGAACTCCTGACTATCGAGTTCGGAGAACTCCACGAGCTCGTGGCGGATGCCGATCTCCTCGGCGACCCGCACCGCGTCGTCGAGTTCCGCCGCGGGCAGGGTCTCGGATTTGGCGGTACAGGCGACGGCGTCCTCGCCCAGCGCGTCGTGGGCCAGCGCCGCCACCACGCTGGAGTCGACGCCCCCGGAGAACGCGACGAGAACGCCGTCCCGGTCGGCGAGGTCCTCGCGAACGGCGGCGACGGTCTCGACAACAGCAGACATACGGTCTGGTACTGGGTGGACGGGCAAAACGCCTTCGCGTCGAACGCCCCGCTCCGTTGACCGGTGTCTTGCACGCGTCATACTGGGGATTTTTAATCTTATGGCATGAAACAAATCGGATAGATGCGGGGTCACTGTTACGCGGTCGCAAGCGGCAAAGGCGGCGTCGGAAAGACGACGACAGCAGTCAATACGGCCACCGAGTTGGCAGGGCGGGGCTACGACGTCGTGGTGGTCGACGCCGACCTCGCGATGACGAACCTGGGTCGGGTCGTCGGCGTCGACCACGAGCCGACGCTACACGACGTGCTGGCCGGCGACGCGTCGCTCGAAGCGGCGATACACGACGACGGTGAGTTCGCCGTCGTTCCGGGCACCGACGATATCGGCAAGATACGGGACGCCGAGCCCGCGGAGCTGCGCCGCGTCATCAAGCGGCTACAGACGGGCTTCGAGGTCGTCATCGTCGACACCGGCGCCGGCGTGGACCACGAGACGATGGTGGGCTGCGGACTGGCCGACGACGTGGTGCTCGTGACGACGCCCGACGAGACGGCGCTGACGGACACGAAAAAGAGCCGGGAGATGGTCGAGACAGTCGACGGCAACGTGCTGGGCGTGGTCGTCACGCGGGTCCCGAACGCGGCCGCGGCGACGTCGGCCGCCGACGAACTGGGGGCCGAGCTGCTCGGTGCGGTGCCCGAGGCCCCCGAGGTCGTCGGCGACGAGCCGGTCGTCACCACGGCCCCGGACTCGGTCGTCGCCGCGGCCTACGGCGACATCGCCGAGCGGCTCACGGCCGCGGTCGACGCCGCGGGCACCGCCGCCGCGGACGAGCAGGCCGTCGGCGACGACTAGAGCGACGAGGCCGTCGTCTCCCGACGGCCCCGTCGATGACGCCGGCCGACCGTATCAGGGCACCACGGGAGGTTTTTTCTCGTCGGCCGCGAATGAGCCGACAGATGGAGCTCGAATCGGTACCGGGTGTCGGGGCGAAGACGGCCGAGGCGTTGCGCGAACTCGACGACCCCGAGCGGGCCCTGAGCGAGGGGGACGTGGCCGCGCTCTCGCGGGCCCCGGGAATCAGCGAGGGCCGGGCTGCCCACATCGCACGCGGCGCGATTCGGGCCGAACACGACGACCCCGGCGGCTTCGCCGCCACACCGCGGACCCGGGAGCTGTACGAGGCGGCGCTGTCCCTGCTCCAGGAGCGCACCGTCACCGACTACGGCGCCAAACGCCTGGAGACGCTGTATCCCAGCGGCGTCCGGAGCCGCATCGACGAGGTCCGGGCGTTCACCGAGCGAGCGCTCGAACGCGAGCCGACGCCCGCGGTCTGCGAGGCGCTTTCTGGCGTCGAACCACTCGTCGAGCCCGGCGACGTGCGGGTCCGGGACCGCTGTCTGGCGACCGGCGACGCCGAGACGTACGCCGCGGCCCAGTCCGCGATTCCGGAGGTGAGCGTCGAACTCGTCGACGACGCCCGCCAGCTCGCCGAGCTGGCCCGCTCCTATGCGACCGTCGTCGTCCTCGACGAGGCCTTCGCCGGCGTCGACGTCGAGGGGGACGTTCGCGTCGAACCCGACGCCCTGGAAGAGCCCGCGTCGGTCGTCCCCGAGCGCGTCCTGACCTTTTTCGCCCGGAACCGCGACGCCGTGCGGGCCGCCGTCGCGGTCCACCGCGAGGCCGACCTCGAGGCCCCCTGTGACCTCGACGCGCTCGCGTCAGCACTCGACCAGCTCGACGAGGACGGTTCGGTCAGGGGCGACGAGGAACTCGACCGGCTCACGACCGCCGTGGACGACCTCGACGCCGCCGTCTCGGCCGCCGAGAGCGTCGCCAACGACCACCTGCGGGCGGCCATCGAGGAGCGGGACGTCACCATCGAGGGGACGGACCTGCTGTCGCTGGTCGAACGGGGCGCGGGCGTGGACTCGCTGCTCGACCGGGAACTGGCCGACGAGTACGCCGCCGCGGTCGACCGGGCGCGGGACCACCTCGTCGACGCGCTCCAGTTGCGTGACACGGAGGCGATGGCCCGCCGGGCGTTCCCCGACGAGCCGACCTACCCGGTCGAACACGAGGAGCGCGTCGTCTCGCGGTTGCGCGAGGAGCTGACCGCGACGCGGGACCGCCGGGCGACCCAGCGCAAACGCGCGATAGCGGACGAACTCGCGTCCGTGCGAGGCGCCGCCCAGGCGCTGGTCGATGCCGCACTCGAACTCGACGTGGAACTCGCCGTCGCCAGATTCGCCGCCGACTTCGAGGCCACGCTACCCGAACTGACCGACGAGCCCGGCTTCGACATCGAGGGCGGTCGGTCGCCGCTGCTCGATGTCCCCTTCGAAGACGTCGAACCCGTCGACTACCGCGTCGACGGCGTCACCGTCCTCTCGGGGGTCAACAGCGGGGGCAAGACCTCGACGCTGGACCTGGTCGCGCTGGTGACCATACTGGCCCACATGGGGCTGCCAGTCCCCGCCGAGTCCGCTCGTGTCGGCCGCATCTCGGAACTCCACTACCACGCCAAGACCCAGGGGACCCTGGACGCGGGCGCCTTCGAGACGACCCTCAGAGACTTCGGCGAACTCGTCACCGACGTGACCGCCGACCGCCCCGTCCTGGTGCTGG
Source organism: Haloarcula salinisoli (assembly GCF_019599405.1). Taxonomy (NCBI): domain Archaea; kingdom Methanobacteriati; phylum Methanobacteriota; class Halobacteria; order Halobacteriales; family Haloarculaceae; genus Haloarcula; species Haloarcula salinisoli. The sequence continues at coordinate 454,913 of NZ_RKLQ01000002.1, forward strand.
TCGACGAACTCGAATCCATCACCGAGCCGGGCGCCGCCGCGACCATCATCGCCGGCATCCTCGAGTCGCTCACCGAGCGGGAGGCCGCCGGCGTCTTCGTCTCCCACCTCGCCGAGGACATCGTCGAGGCCGCCGACGCCGACCTCTCGGTCGACGGAATCCAGGCCGAGGGGCTGGTCGACGGCGAACTCCGGGTGAATCGGTCCCCGGTGAAGGGGGAGCTGGCCCGCTCGACACCGGAGCTCATCGTCGAGAAGCTCGCCGAGGACGGCGACGGGTTCTACGCCGGGTTGCTGGAGAAATTCGAGTAGGGCGAGGCGCCGAACGGAGTGAGGCGCCTCGAGGCGGAGCGGGGAACGGAGTGACCCGCGGAGCAAGCGAGGAATCGACCGCAGGGATATTCCTCGAAAGCGACGCGGTGAGCGAAGCGAACCGCGGAGTAGCGCGAGACGTTCCCGACCGTGTCGGGAACGCCTCGAACGCGAACAGTGAAACCGTAAGCGACAGGGGGAGCGCGGGGCGTCGAACGCTGTGAAGTACCCCGGAAACAGCGACCGGCAGTGCCAGTATCCGGCGCGGTCGCTTTCGGGCTGTAACACCGCTTTCGGCCGACGGTACGAAAAATGGTCGCGAGTCGGTTAGTCGTCGCGTCGGACGGCCAGCAGCGCGGCCGCGACGAGCGCGAGCAGCGCGAGCACGACGGTGAAGCCGGGACCGCTCCCGTCCGTCGTGGCTTCCGGCTCGTCGTCGGTCGGCGTGTCTTCGCTGGCCGTCTCACCGTCCGACGTCGGTCCGTCCTCGTCCGGCGTGTCCGGTGTCGGCGTCCCCGGCGTCGGCGTTCCCGGCGGTTCGATCTGCCCCGGGTCCGTCGCGAAGACTGCGTACTCGGAGAAGCCGTCCGGCTGTGCCTCCAGCACGACTCGGAGGTCGTTCTGTCCGACCACCGTCGTGTCGAGTTCCGACCACTCACCGGTGGTCTCGTCCAGGTGGTAGATCGACAGCTGGTCCGCCGTGACGCCGAGCTCGTCGAGTCGGGACTGCTTGACTCCGATCCGAACGGTCTCGACGCCGTCACTGCTACCGAAGATGAACTCGATGTCAGCCCCGGTGGCGAAGGTCCTGTTCGCGGGGCCTTCTGCCACCGGACCGGTTCGTTCGGTGATTGTGACCGTGGCGCTGAGGTTAGTCTGGCTGGTGAAGCCGACCTCGCTCAGACTCTCGCCATCGATGGGGACGGTCGCGTTGGTCCCCGAGATTCTGGCCGTGACCGTGACGACATCGTCGCCGTCGTCGCCACCACCGACGCTACCGCCACCGCCTGCGTCACTGTCGTCGTCCGGCGAGGACGGGTCGCTCCCGTCCTCACCGCCGGTGTCGGCGTCCACGCTGAAGTCGAGCTGTTCGGACGTCCCGGACGCGAAGGCAGTCGTTTCCGACGCGCCTTCGACCGATACGGTCAGGGTGTCACCGGACTCCTGTTCCTCGGCCGGGACCGAGATTTCGTAGTACCCGTTGGCGCCCGTCGTCGCCGTGTAGCTGTTACCGTCGGGGCCGGTCACAGTGACGGTCGCGTCACTGACTGCGTTGCCGTTCTGGTCGGTAACAGTCCCGAACACCTCGTGTGGCGGACTCGGAACTGCGGTGGCAGTTGCCGGTGCGAACGCTGTGAGCACGACGACTACGACCACCAGATACCGCAAACTCCGTCTCTCCGTACTATTGTGTAGCATGAGTGATGTAACTAAAAATTTGGAATTTGGGTTTGGTGGTTAGTCGACCTGGCGCACCGGTTCACCGAATCCCGGTCCCTCGTTCGGATACTCGGCCTCGGTGTAGACTTCGTCGTCCTCGACGAAGACCCAGTAGGCCTCACCAGGCACGAAGGGCGCGCGGTCGAGGGTCTGGTACTGGTAGCCAGTACCGTCCTGCGCGTAGATGGCCGTCGCGTCACTCAGGGACTCGATAGTGTCGAGTGCGACAGGCTGGGGCTGTACGCCTTCCTGCCAGTGGCCGACGAGGTTCCACCCTTCGGAGAGTGACTGCGCTCCGGGGGTCGCTTCCTCGGCCGAGCCACCGGTCGGGACGTTGTTGACGTTGACGTCAGCAACGGCCTCGGAGTTCAGGGTCACGATGTACCCCTGGCCGCCTTCGAGTTCGGTGAAGTCGTTCTCGCTCGCGTCGGGGTTGTAGGACTCCCACGAACCCGACTCGTAGGTCCAGATGACCTCGATGTTGTCCGACCCGACCTGACTCTCCAGTTCACTCACGTCGAGCGTGCCGGAGGCGGCCGGGACGGAGACGAAGTTCTGGCCCTCGTCGAGGTCGAGCTTGGTGGTGTGGACCACCGTGGAGCCCTGTGGCGTGTCACCGTCACCGTGGGCCTCGAAGAGTTCGCCGGACTCGTAGCTGACTTCCGGACTGTCGCCGGTCTGGAAGTTCGCCGGTGCTCGCAGCACCACGACGTTGTCTTGGGTCCTCACGACGTCGGCTTCCGTACCGCCGACGGTGAAGGTCGGCGTCTCACCGAACGCTTCGACGACGGGCTCGTCGAACGAGACGGCGATGGCCGTTCCTCCCCCGTTCGCGTTCACGATGTACGCGTCGGTGACGCTCGGATCCTTCTCGTCGACGACGACGTCGACGAAGTCGAAGCCGGAGTTACCGGCACCGTCCTGACCGCTCGCGGACAGCTCGTACTCCCCGTCACGCGGCGCGTCGTAGGTCGTCTCGTAGGTGTAGGAGCCGTCGTCGTTCTCCGTCGCGGAGAAGTTCTCGATGGTGAGCTCCGTCTCCGAGTTGTCCGAGACACCGGGGAAGACGTCCTCGACGAAGACGGGCTCGAGGAAGATGCCCTCGGGTGCGGTCGTGCTCTCCGTGTCGATATCGAGGTCCAGACTGCTGAGCTGTTCGCTGGACTCGACGGTGATGTCAAGCACCGAGTCGGAGTCGCCGCGCTCGACGGACATATCGAGCACGGGGTCGACGTTGTCGCCCAGCGCGATGGACGTCCGTGCGATGTCGTTACCGACGGCGTCGTACGCGCCGTCCGCGAGGACGGCTATCTTGTCGCTACCGATCTCGTTGCTCGCGACGTCGGCATCGAGGGTGATAATCGCCGTCGTGGAACCGGCGGTGTGATCGACGCTCTCGACGGCGGACGCGCCGCCGGCGGTGTTGTTGACGTAGGCGAAGTCACTCGCGTTCAGCGCGCCGGTCGCGTCCGCGTTCGCGAACGCCGACTCGTCGAACTCGACCGTGACCTGGTCCGAGTCGACCTCCGCCTGGAGGCCGGTGAACTCGATGGTCGAACGGTCCGTGACGTCGGCCTCGTTGTCGACGTCGTTACCGACGAGGTCGGTGACGTCGGACGTCGAGACACTGGCCGCGCTATCGTCGAAGTCAGCGGCGGTGAGGTCGTCGGCGAGTTCGAGGCGGTACTCGTTGTCTCCCAGGTCCTCGACCTCGTCGACGGTGATGTCGGTGCCGTCACCGGCCGTGACCGCGATGTCGAATTCGTTGAAGTAGCCGACCTCCTCGTCGAAGGTGACGTAGACGTCGCTCGTCCCCGCGTCGGCCTGTGCCGAGTCGATGGACGGCGCGTCGGTGTCCTTGGTCACCGTCGTCGAGGCGTCTTCCGTGTTCCCGCCCGCGTCGGTGCGGGTCACGTCGATGGTGACCGTGCCGTCGTCGAGGTCACTGACGTTGAAGTCGGACGGCGTTCCCTGACCGTCGAAGCTGACGAACGTGTCGCTCGCACCGACAGGGACGTCGGTCTGTGACACAGCGGTGCCGTTGGGTCCGGTGAGCGTCACGTCGACGCTGCCGGGTTCGGCGGTACGCAGGTCGAGGTCCACCGAGTAGCTATCAGCGTTCTGGATGTTGACGTCACCAGCGGTGATGAACGGTGCGTCGGGGGCCGTGGTGTCCGAAAGCGGGACGCCGGCGACGCTCACGTAGCTGTCAGCGTCGTCGGAGTCCACGATGGCGTTTTCACGCACGCCGATGAGGTCGCTGCCGAGGTCGTTACTCCCCACGTCGTTGTTCAGACGGAGCGTCGCCGTCTCGATAGCCTGGTCGCCCTCGCTATCCTCGACGAACGTCTCGTCGATCACTGCGTCGACCGCCGAGGCGTCGCCCTCTCTGACGTCTTCGTAGGTGAAGTCGTCGGCGCTGAGGTCGCCGTCAGCGGCGTCGACCGGGTCCGAGAAGGTGACGGTAACCGTGTCGTCGGCCGCGTCGGTCTCGGTGGTCATCGACGGCGTCTCGGCGTTGACCGTGAACTGCACGCTGGTGTCACCCAGGTTGCCCTGGTTGTCGGCTGCCTCCACGTCGAAGACGAGGTCACCGTCTTCGGGGTACTCGATACCGGCATCGCCGGGGGTGAACGTGAGCGTGTTGCTCTGACCGTCCCAGCTCACACCGTCGCTTTCGATGCCCTCGTTGGACAGGAGAACATCGTTTTCGGCGCTGTCGCGGAGGTGGATGACCGTCAGTTCGGCCGAGTCCTCGTCGACGCCGGTGGTGTCGTCAGCGATCGCGCTGGTCGCCGGGTTGTCGTCGATGTCGATGCTGAACGTCGACTCCGTACTCGACGTGTCGAGCTCAGGACTCGAGAACTCCGGTGCCGTCGTGTCGACGCGGACGTTCTCGCCGTCCTGGCTGATGGTGTTGGTGTTGCTCACTTCGTCGGTCGCGACGACCTGAATCGCGTACGTGCTGTCTTCGACCGCCGAGCCGTCAGCGCCCTCACTGGAACTGTCGAAGTCAGTCAGGTCGAGCGTGACCGTCTTCTTGGTCCCGTCGTCGACGTAATCGCTATCCTGGATGCCCCAGGTGTAGGTCGCACTATCGTCGCTGTCGACGAGCTGAATCTGGGCGATGTCCGGGAACTCGTCGGTGTACTCGTAGCCGACCTGGAGCGTCTCCGTGGTCGGGTCACTGATGGTGACTTCCTCGGCCGGGACAGGGATACTGCCCTCCGGGTCGGTCGTGTCGACGGTCACGGAGTCGCTCTGTCCATCGGCACCGTCGTTACCGAGCGCGTCCGCGGCCGTATCGAGCGTGATGGTGTACTCGCCGTCAGTTTCGGCGGTGTAGGTCGCCGTGTAGGTGTACGAACCATCGTCGTTCCGGGTCTCAGTGAACTGTTCGTCAGTGAGCGTAAGCGTGGCGTTCTCGGCCCCGCTCACCGTCGCCTCGACGGTTTCGAGTTGCTCGTTGGAGCCGAAGGTCACCTCGACGCCCGAGTCGCTCGTCGGGTCGTCGTTGGTGATTTCGTACCCGCTAACCGACGGCACGTCGCCGTCGATGGTGAGGGTCGTCGCTTCGTCGTAGTCAGCAACGGCCGAGGGGTACTCGCTTCCTTCGGCGACGTAGACTGTGTAGTCACCGTTCCCGTCGGAGACGTACTCACTCGTCACGAACGAAGTCGAGCCCTCTCCGGTTTCAGCGTCGGAAGTAACGGTGGCGATCTGTTCGTCCTGGGTTATCTCGTCGTCGCCGTCACTGTCGATGGCGAAACTGAGGTCGTTTCCTGCGTTCCCTGCCTGTGCGCTGACTGTGACACTCACGTCCCCTGCTGGGTTCGGGTTCACAGAGAGTTCGTTCGCGGCTGCGGCCGCACTCCCGCTCAGTGCTACGGTCGCTCCGAAGACGGAGACGACCATGAGCACCGAGAGGAAGACGGCGCGCAACTTCTCGTGGCTATTGCTTGTCATATCGTAGTTGTCGTATAATCGCGATTGTTCGTCAGCCGACACCTTCCCGAAGCGGCGCGCGGAGCACCGGACTGCCTATCAGTCCATGTCATAGTACTCTTGGAGCACCTCTTCGAGCTTCTCCGAGACGTTCTGTCCCTCAGCGACGGCGTCACTGCGCACCTGTCGCCAGACGTCACGGTCGACCTCGATAGTCGTCCGTGTCGTGGCGCTGTCGTCCCCACCGTCATCTGAGGCTGTCATTGTCGTTCCCATACCCTTCCATTACCTTCTGGTTGGTTCCGGTGACTACTGCAGCGTTCAGTAGCACCTCGTGTATGCCATTGGGACAACAATAATTAAATCTACTGGTGGTATATGCTTATGGTACTGGTTAGTAGTATGTGGGCATATTGGATTCAAAACGGTCTATAACGGCGGTTTATTGTCGGAGCGTGTGCGGCCGAATAGGCCGATATTGGGGAGATGTTTTATTTTGGAGTTCGAATATGTAAATACAAAATCCATCTCTGCCTCTCATGGTCCTCTCCGATTCAGACCCGCCGAAAACCGAGGCCGAGACTACGGACTGTTCACGTCGACGGGGCCGGCACCGACCGGCGTGTCCGACGAAATCACTGGCCGGGGACGGGCGACGCTCCGCGGGCGTGAACGATGCGGTCGGGACCAGGCGGGGTTCGGTGTCGTGGCCGGAGACTCGGAGCCTGTCGTGCGTTTGTGTATAGTATATACTTATAGAATCAGGAAGGATATATGCCAGCCTTCGGAACAGGTGCCCATACCGAACAGGTCATCGCATGAAGCTAGTAACACCGACAGATTTCGATATACTCGCTGTACTCTCCGACGGCAAGCGAAACAACGCAGTCAATATCGCACACGAGCTGGACCGGAACAGGGCCTACATCAACACGCGGCTCCCGGTGCTGAAAGACTACGGCCTGGTCGAGACAATCGGTCCGGCACCCACGAGCGGGCTCTACGAGATCACCGACAAGGGACGTGTCGCCGCCGCGAACCAATCGGTCTACGAGGACGACGAGACGGATTTCGAGGCGTTTCTCGATGCGGAGTGTGGGGCGGACGGGGACGCGTAGCCTGGTACAGCGCGCCGAATTGCTCTCAGTGTCACCTGCGGCGTGACGCGAACCCCTGTCCCGCCGTGTGAGTTTACTCGGTCTGCTGGTCGAGTTCCTCGATTGCGTCCAGCGCCAGGTTGATGTCCTCTTTCGCTGCCTCCAGGGACTGCCGTATGTTTTCGAGATTCCGATTCCCGAATCCGTCGTACTTTCGCTCTGTAGACGTCTGCTGGTACTGGAACAGACTCGACTGCGTAGCGACGTCGTTACACGACTGCGATGCAGTGAGCAACGACACCGAAACAATCCACAGTAACTCCTCGGACGTCGTTTCTCCCCTGTCTACCTCCCCCGCGGTATCCCTTGCCGACTTAACCTTTCCACCCATTGCGTATCAGGTCTGGGGTATTACAAGAACAAAATAGTTTGCATCGAATCATATGTTCAGGTAGGGGAGTCATACTTTGGCATTAGAGGCCGTACAGCTCAAAAATATACTCCTGAATGAATGCAAAAATAACTAATAGAAACGGATTACACAGTGGCACGAACTGTCTGTTCTCTGAGTTAAATGTGCTGGTACCGATACGGTAGCTGTGTGGCTGATGTCGACTGCCGCCAATTCGCTGTCGCGACTGACCGTCCTCACCGCGTTCACTGTCAGTTTCACTTTCACTATCGGTGGCAAATGGTTAAGTGGGCAGCGAAGCTCGGTGAAAGTGATGAGTGATAATCCTGAGGAGGACATGCTGGGCTGGGACGAGTCCGTCTTCAGGGACGAACACGTCTTCGAGATAGACTGGCTGCCGGAGACGTTCAAACACCGCGAGACCCAGATGGAGACGCTGAAGTACGCGCTCCGCCCCGCAGTCCGGGGGTCTCGCCCGCTGAACGTCATCGCCCGGGGCCCGCCCGGCACTGGCAAGACCACCTCGACCCAGATTCTCTTCGACGAGCTGACCGCCCAGACGGACGTTCAGGCGGTGCGGGTCAACTGCCAGGTCGACTCGACGCGGTATGCGGTGTTCTCACGGCTCTTTGCCGAAATCTTCGACTACGAACCCCCCTCGTCGGGCATCTCCTTCAAGAAGCTGTTCTCCCAGATAACGGACAAGCTCGTCGAGGAAGACGAGGTGCTCGTCGTGGCGCTGGACGACGTGAACTACCTCTTCTACGAATCGGAGGCCAGTGACACGCTGTACTCCCTTCTCAGAGCACACGAGGCCCACTCGGGCGCCCGCGTCGGTGTCATCTGTGTCTCCTCGGACCTCGAACTCGACGTCATCGAGGAGCTCGACACCCGCGTGCAGTCGGTGTTCCGGCCCGAAGAGGTCTACTTCAACAAGTACGGGCAGGCCGAAATCGTCGATATCCTCGACGAGCGCGTCGAGCGCGGGTTCAACGAGGGCGTCGTCGGCACCCAGGTACTGGACCGCGTCGCCGAACTCACCGCCGAGCAGGGCGGCGACCTGCGGGTGGGTATCGACCTCCTGCGGCGGGCCGGGATGAACGCCGAGATGCGCGCCTCCCGCTCTGTCGAGCTGGAAGACGTCGAGTCGGCCTACGACAAGTCCAAGTACGTCCACCTCTCGCGTCGACTGCGGGAACTCTCGGATTCCGAGCGGGCGCTGGTCGAGGTCATCGCCGAGCACGACGGCAAGCAGGCCGGCGACATCTACGACGCGTTCAACGACGCCAGCGGCCTCGGGTACACTCGCTACTCCGAGATAATCAACAAGCTCGACCAGCTTGGCATCATCGACGCCGACTACACCGAAGTGGAGGGTCGCGGGCGCTCCCGGCAGCTGACGCTCAACTACGACGCCGACGCGGTGCTGGAACGGCTGTGAATCCGGCCGAGATTTTAAGTACGAATCCGTGGCCAGGCCCGGCTTACCATGCACCGGCGAGCGTATCTCACAGCGCTGGGGGCTGCTGCCGCGGCCGTCAGCGGCTGTAGCGAGGGCGACAGTACAGGGACGGCGACCACGACCGACACGGCGGCCGACGGGACAGCCACGCCGACCGAGCGGGGCACTGCGACGCCCGAACAGCCCGACCCGGACCCGACGCCGAGCGTGACCGACGCCGGGCTGTTGCTGGACCGGGGCGAGTACGCGACCCTCGGCGACATCGACAGCGTCGGTCAGGGCGGCCCACTCGTCGTCGGGGTCGAGTACGACCTTCCGGCCAGCGAGGGCAGTGCGCGCGGGCTCGTCGAAACGCGTGTGTTCGACGACCAGGGCACTCGCCTCGAAACCAACACCACCGAGGTGGACGTCGTCGCCGACGGCGACAGTGTGAGCCGACGTGCCTGGTTCGCGTTCGACACAATCGACTGGGAGCAGGGCAGCTACACCGCCGAGGTGCTGGTCAACTCCGATAGCTACGGGACGACGGCGTCGACAGAGGTGGCGTTCGACATCGTCGAACCGCTGGGTGAAGGCGAGGCCGAGATGTTCCTCGCCGAGTTCCCGGACGACGCCGTCGCACGGGAGAATTTCGACTGGACACTCGGCTTCCGGAATCTGAGTGACCGCGACAGCAGCGTCGTCACCGGCATCGTCACACTCGACCCCGCCGGCGCTGACCCAGTCGCACTCGATTCCCCGTACCGCGAGAACGTTCCGGCCGGCGGGGCGATTCAGGTCGAAAAAACGGATTTCGGGATCAACCGGCCGGGCACGTACACCTACGAGATTGCACGGATAGACGCGGACGTTACCTTCACTATCGGTCCGCCGGAGTGACGACGATCGCTGCTCGATGGTCGTCTCGACCCACCGAACGCCGTAGTCGGCGCTGTCCGGCGCTGCAATCGGGAGTGCCAGGACCGTGGCGGCTGGCACCGAAACCGGGTACGGACGCCAGGACCGTGGCGCCCGACTGGAGAACCGTGTCCCGACCGCCGGCAGTTCAGGCCCGCCCGTTCAGCGGGCAGTTGAAGTAGTTCGGCGGGCCGAAGCCGGGGCGGTTCAGCTCCGTCTCGATGTAGTCGGCCTCGAGCACCGCCGCCGCCGTCGTCAGCGGCGCGTCCTCGTTGAACGCCTCGACGTCGGTGACCTCGGCGCTGAAGTGCGTCCACTGGCCGCCGTTCCAGTCCCGGTCGCCCGGCGCGGCCTCCGAGACGAACGGCGAGGCCTGGGCGTCACTGACGTCGTCGCGGGCGACCAGGGATTTCTCCCCGTCGTGCAGGAAGTATATTCTGTCCTCGGGGTCGGGCCGGTCGTCGAGGACGTTCACGACGTTCGTCCGCCACAACTCGCCGTTAGCGTACACACGGCCGAACGACTTGCCGTTGTCACTCTTGTCGTTGCCCTTGCCGGCAGCCGCGCTGCCGACCGTTCCGAATCCGGCCGCGGCCACCGCGAGCCCCGCACCGGTCTTGACGATACTCCGTCTGGTTGGGTTCGAATCGTCCATGCTCCGCGTGGAACGGCGAACGGGTGGCTAAAGGCCGTTTTTCGAACTCCAACTCGACTCTCTTCCGGGTCCGGACCAACTCCGTTCCAAAACTCACGCCAGCTGCTCGATGGTCTTCTCGGCCCACCGGACGGCGTAGTCGGCCCCGTGGTCCTCGTAGGCCGCCGTATCGAGCGCCGCGAATGGTGCGGGCAGTTCCAGGTCGTGTTTGACGGCGCTGCAGGCCAGCTCCGCGGCGGCCGCGAAGTCGGTCTGGCCGCGGGCGACCTCGCCCGGGAGGTCCGACAGGCGCGGTCGCAGCCGCTCGCCGGCGTCGGCCCAGGCGTCGTAGCAGTCGGGGTAGTCGTCGGCCCACGTCTCGAAGGCCACGCGGGTCTGCAACCCGAGGTAGGCGTCGTACAGCGCCACGGCGAGCTGGTAAGTGCCCGTCGGCCCGACGTGTGGGTCGGTGACAGCCGCGAGGTGCCGGTAGCGGTCGCCGAAGAACGAGACGAACTGTTCGGGCTCGCCGAGGCTCGTCTCGACGATGGCCTCGGCGACGAGGAAGTCCACGAAGGATTCCGGGGAGGTCTCCAGTCGCGGTTTGACGATGACACAGGCCGGCTCGGTCTGGGTGGTCCAGGCGACGCCGCCGTCGCCGGGCAGGCCGACGGTGAAGTCCCCGCCGACGTAGCGCTGGAGCTGTGCCGGCGCGCTGTCGGGGAGCCACGACGGGTCGAGTGTGAGTGGGTCGACCGAGTCGGTGACCAGCAGGAGGTCCTCGGCCGCCGCTGGGTCCAGCGTCTCGAAGTCCGTCGCCGCGTTCAGGACGACGACGTCGGGGGCGTACGCGTCCCGGACCGCTGTGACGTCCCCGTCTACGGCGCGCTCGCTGAACATCTACGCCGAGAACACGATGAGGTTCGCGATGATAGCGACCGAGAGCAGTGCGGAGACAGCGATGGTACCCAGGACGATTTTCGTTGCCGTACTCATGTGGATGGCTATCGCAGGCCGGACATTAAACCTTGAGAAAGCCGCCAGGCTCGCGGCTGTTTCTCACTCCTCGCGGTCCTCGAAGGTCCCCTGTGGCACGGCGTCGTCGTCGCTGCCGGGCGCGGTGTCCTCGTTGTCCTGCGGGGTGGCGTACTCGCGGACGTACGCGAGCAGTTCCTCGGGCGTCGTCTCGACGCCCTGCCGGGCGAAGAAGTTCGAGATGTTGCGACAGTCCCGTTCGAGGAACTCGTCGGCGTTGGGGTGATGGATCGTCACCGCCTGTCCGAGGTCGATGATGTACAGCTGCCCCTCGTGGAAGACGATGTTGTACTCCGAGAAGTCGCCATGTACCAGCCCGGCGTCGTAGAGCCGCCGGAGGTACTCCTTGACGACCTCGTACGCTGTATCTGGATTCTCGATGTGGACCTCGCTCAGACGCTTCGCTCTCCCGTCCTCGGTCCCCAGATACTCCATCACGAGGACGTTGCGCTCGACCGCGATGGGCTTCGGGGTGCGGACGCCGGCCCGGCGGGCCCGCTTGAGGTTCGAGGACTCCTTGCGGACCCACGCGGTGACGACCTTCTTCTTGTCCGAGCCGATGCCCTCGAAGCGCGGGTCGCCGTCGAGGTAGCCCCGCATGTCGGTGAAGTCGGAGGCGTTGATGCGGTAGACCTTGACCGCGACCTCGTGGTCACCGGAGAGGGCGGTGTAGACGTTGGCTTCCTTGCCCGTCGAGATGGGGCCGCCGAAGGCGTCGATGTGGCCGTCCTGGACGAGCTTGTATAAGGCGCCGTAGGTGGCGTCGTCGAAGACGCTGGCCTCGACCTTGAACTGGTCTGCGTCCTTGATTCGCTTGCGGAACTCGCTGAACTCGCGGTCCCGCTTGCGGGCGATGCGGTCGGCGTCAGTGTCGCTGACGTCTATCTCCTCCCACTCGTCGCCGACACCGTCGACCTCCTCGGTCTCGAGCAGCCCGAAATCGTCCTCGCTGTCGGTCACGTCGGGGCCTCCGTCGACGCTGTGGCGCGGTGCATTCGGCGCTACTCCTTGATGTGGCCCTCCTCGCGGAGCTGGTCGGCGTCCTGTTTCTCGTAGCGCCAGGTGATGTCGGCCTTCTCGTCTTGCCAGTCCCACGGCTCGACGAGGACGACGTCGTCCTCGCGAATCCAGATGCGTTTCTGCATCTTGCCCGGAATCCGGGCTGTGCGTTCCACGCCGTCCATACAGCGTACTTTCACACGATTCGCCCCGAGCATGTTGGTGACGACGGCGAACACCTCGCTGTCGTCCGGCATCCGCAGGTCCTTCCGGCCCTCGTTGTCGCTCATACGCGGGTGTTCGGTCCCGGGAGGGTTAAGTTTTGTACGATTGGCTGCGGCGCGAGCAGTGGCGCAGGGCCCGCCGAGAAGTGGCAAGGCCCAAGACCCGGCCAGCAGAACGGTCGCCAATGACATTGACACTGCCGGCTGACGCCGCTGCGTGGGCCGACGTGTGGCGCGACCGTATCAACGACAGCGAGGCGTTCGCGGCTGCCGCCGCCGATTTCGAGGCTACCTTCCGCTTCGAGATACAGGCCGACGAGCGCTACGACGGTGAGCCTGTTCGCATCCTCGTCACGCTCGCCGACGGCGCCTGTACCGACACCGCACTCGTCGACGGCGACGCCGACTACGACTTCGCCATGCGTGGCCCCTACGACGCGTGGGCAGACCTGCTCTCGGGCGAGCTCGACGTCTCCGAATCCGTGATGGACGGCACCTTCGACGTGGTCGGCAACACGATGACGCTGATGCGTCGCCAGGATGCCATCTCCGAGATGGTCGGGGCCGCCCAGTCAATCGACACCCAGTTCGAGTACTGAGCGTCGCCGCAGCGCGGCACCGCAGCCGCGCTGTGGGCGGGTCTGGACGGCACGACAGCCGTACAGGACGCCACTTCAGCGCGGCACCGCAGCCGCCCGGACCCGCTGTCCCGTGCGGCTGCCCTGCCGCCCGGACCCGCTGTCCCGTGCGGCTGCCCTGCCGCCCGGACCCGCTGTCCCGTGCGGCTGCCCTGCCGCCCGGACCCGCTGTCCCGTGCGGCTGCCCTGCCGCCCGGACCCGGCGGGCTTCGACGGCCTTTTTCGCCCGCCGGCCGGAACTCGGATATGCTTGACAAACTCGGTGTCGCCGGCGTCGCCGGTATCGTCGTCCTCCTTGCGGGTATCGGTCTCGTGGCGTGGCAGAACCTGATTCTGGCCGCCGGGCTCGGCCTTGTCGTCAGCGGCCTCGGCCTGGTCGTCTACGGGCTCGTGACCAGCCTGCTCTCCTCGTTCGGGCTGGGCGGGATGCCCTAGACGGCGAACTCGAAGCGAGCGCCGCCACTCGCCGCCTCGGTCACCGACACGTCCCAGCCGTGGGCTGTTGCGATGGTGCGCACGATGTACAGGCCAAAGCCCGTCCCGCCCGCGGCGTCGCTCACGCCGGGGTCGAAGACCTGGTCCCGAACCGCGGCGTCGATACCGGGGCCGTCGTCTTCGACGGCGAACCCGTCGGCCGTCGCTTCCAGTCGCACCGTCACCGGCGTCTCGTCGTCCGTCTGTCCGTGTTCGATCGCGTTTCGAAAGAGGTTCTCGAACAGCCGCAGGAGCCGGTCGGCGTCCGCGTCGAGCCGGAACTCTTCGGGCCCCTCGAAGACGGCGTCGTCGGTGTCGACGTACTCCCACGCTTCGCGGGCCACCCACGCGATGTCGGTCGGTTCGATGTCAGTCGCCAGCGTCCCCTCCCGGGTCGCCAGGCGGATGTCGGTGATGATGCGGTCGATACGTTCGTGGGCCGCCTCGATGGCGTCGAGGGACCCCACATCGCCGTCGCGGGCCAGCGCGAGGTGGCCGCTCGCGACCGAGAGCGGGTTCCGAATGTCGTGGGCCAGCAGGTCCGCGAACTCCGCGAGGCGTTCGTTGTGCTGGCTGAGCTGGCCCGCCTGCTCGTAGCGCTCGGTCACGTCCCGGCCGATGCCGGCGAAGCCGATCACCTCGCCGTCCTCGTCGGTGAGTTGCCGCCCCGTCAGCTCGAAACGGACGGGCCCCTCCGTCGTCTGGCTCACCGCCTCGACGGTCGTCTCGCCCGTCTCGCGTATCTCGTCGAGGGCCGCCTCGACCGCCGGTCGGTCGGCCGGTCCGAAGAACTCCGTCGCCGCCATCCCGTCGAGCTCCGCGTCGCTCAGGCCGTACAGCTCGTTCAACCGCTGGTTCCAGTAGACAAGTCTAGCTGTCTCGTCGTAGATGTAGATAACGTCGTCCAAGGTGTCTAACGCCCGCTCGACAACGTCCCCCTCGACACTCATGGTATCTGTACGTGACCGCCGCTCATAACCGTTGGCAGGATATCGAGGAACAACTCGTAAACACGGGCATAAAGTTTTGCTTACGGAACAAATCAGAACAAAAGTTCGATAATATGGACTTTCGTGTCTGACTGTATATTTCCTCACACGATGGCCTGCGTGCCGCCTGGCGGGCGTCGTTCTGCCGGGGCGGTTCGCTCACCGCTTCGTTTCGAGGGCCGCACACTCCGTTCGCGCCCCTCGCGCTCCACGGGTCACTGCGTTCCCCGCTTTGTTTCGAGGCATCTTGCTGCGCTCGATTCCTCGCGCTCCACGGGTCGCTTCGCGCTCGCGGTTACACCGCTCGCTTTCGGGACGCTTCGCGTCCCGCTCTCCCCGTTCCGTTTCGAGGCGTTCCCGACGGGTCGGGAACGCCTCGCTCTACTCGAACAACTCTTCGTACACCTTCTGCTGTGCGGCCCGCAGATGCTGGTGGTACGTGGGCCGGGAGATGTCCATCGCCTGGGCGAGTTCGTCGCCGTCGACCTCGCGGGGCCAGTCGAAGAAGCCGCCGAGATACGCGGTTCGAAGCGCCGTCTCCTGGCGGTCGGTAAAGCGCTCGGAGAGCGAGGCCTGGAACTCCTGTTGGGTCTGGACCGGCCGCTCGTGCTCGTGGTAGCCCACCAGGTCGGTGCCGTCGTAGTTGTCCTCGACCAGCGAGAACACCTCGCGGGCGTCGCCCTCGTATGGGAGTTCGATGGTGTAGCGGGCGACGCCGTTCTCGCCGGTTATCTCCTTGGGTACCGCGCCGTGGTCGACCAGCGTCGCCAGCAGCGACTCCCCCACGGTGACCTCGAACAGCGCCGACCCCTCGTGTTCGGCAACCTGCGTGACGCTGCGGACGGCGTCGTCGTCCTGGAGTGCCGTCAGAACGGCCTCGGTGTCGCCGCCCTCGGCGTCGAGATACACCCGCAGCGACCCGTCGTCTTGCGTGACAGTCCCGGCGGAAGTCAGCGTTGTGTCGGTCGACGCCGAGAGCCGGCTCATCAGCAGGTCGCGGTCGGTGACGGTGAACTCCAGCTCGATGACCTTGTCCGCCGACAGGATCTTGCCGCTCTCGATGGCGTTGATGGCGTTGGCGACGGCCCGGCCCAGCGCCTCCAGGACGACCTGCTCGCGGTCGTCGAACGCGTCGGGGCGGTCCGAACAGACGAACAACACGCCGTAGGTCGAGTCGGTATAGGCCAGCGGGACGACCATCATCGACGCGACGCCGGCCTCGTGGACCCACTGGACCCACTCGACGTCGCTGGCGCTGAGGTCGTCGATAATCTCGCTGCGTCCCTCGGCCAGCGCCGTCGCGCCCGGCGTCCCGTCGGCGACCGGTATCGACTCGCCGTCGGCCACGACGCCGGCCTCGCCGGCCCACTCGCTGACGTCGAGGTTGTCCCCGTGGACGGCGGGACGGCCCACCCACGCGAGCGTGTACGGCTCCGTCGCCGCCAGTTCCGCACAGACGCCGGCCTCGACGGCCTCCCGTGTCGTCGCCTCGACCAGCACCTCGACGGTGTTCTCGATGAGGCCGTTGATGCGGTCGAGGATGGTCGCGATGCGCTCTCTGGTCTCTCTGACCTCCTGTTCGCGTTTCGCGCGGTTGCAGGCCGCGGCGGCGTTGGTCGCAAGCAAGGCGACGACCTGTCGGTCGATGTCGTCGAAGGCGTCTTCCTCGGTCGAGAGCACGCTCAGGGTTCCGTGGACGCCGACAGGCATGTACAGTCCCGAGCCGACGGTCGTCCCGCTGTCGTCGAGCGCGTGACTGGTGCTGTAGCTCGCCGTCTCGCCGGAGGCAAAGACCTGGCCGGCCTCCCCCTCGTTGAGGCCGTACACCGGCCGTTCGCCCAGAGCCTCGACGACCGCGTCGGTCGCCGCCGCCGGCCGGAGCACCCGCTCGTCGGCGTCGTACAGCCGGACGACGGCCATGTCGAGGCCGAGCACCCGCTCGGTCGCTGCGGCGACGATGCTGGCCACGTCCTCGCGGCTCGGCGCCTGCATCAGGCTCCGGGAGGTCTCCTGCAGGGCCGAGAGCAGCTCTTCGCGGCGCTTGCGCTCGGAGATGTCACGGATGACGCCGGCCGTTCCCCGGAATTCGCCATCTGGGCCGTACAGCACCGTCATGTGATCCTCACAGGCGATAGTCCGTCCGTCGGCACGCCGGAGCTCCAGCTCGAAGGTCGTCCCGACGTCGTCCCGGCCCGACGACGAGAGCAGCTCCCGCAGTTTCGACTCGGCGAGTTCGACCGTCTCGCGGTCCTTGATGATGATGGTGTGTTCGCCCAGCAGTTCCTCGATGTCGTAGCCCGTCAGCTCCGCCAGCGCCTCGTTGGCGAAGATGAACTCTCCTTCGTCGTCGAGCGCGTACACGCCATCGTCGAGCGCCTCGATGACTTCGCCGTAGCGGTCGAACGCCCCCATCGCCGTCGGGCCGTCGTCGCTCGCCACCGACGCGATACGGTGGGCCAGTTCGACGTACTGCGTGTCGCCGCCCGGCCGGAGGTACGCCAGCGTGTCGTCGGCCAGCACCTCGCTGACCTGCTCTGGCCCCCCGTCGGCGAACACCACTATCGGTAGCGTCGGGCGCTCCGCCCGGAGCTGCGTGACCAGCTCGGGCAGCTCGAACGCCAGGCTGACGACACAGTCGACCCCGTCGACCGAGTCGGCCGCTGCCTGACCGGTCGCCGTTCGAACGGTCAGTCCCGCCTCGGCTGTGTCGAGGCTCGCCGCCGTCTCCGCAACCCGTTCCTCGTCGTCCCCACACACGAGGACGGTGTGCCCGCAGTCCATGCCTAACTGGTTAGCCAGTCTGGCACATGAATGTGCGGGTCAGGCACCGCGCTGGGACAGCCCCTCGCGCATCCGCGGATGACAGCCCGCACAGAGGTGCTCCTCACGCCGGTACGTCATCGTCTCCGTCGGCCGCCGGTGCTTCCATACGTGGCCCACCTCGTCGTTGCAGTTGTCACAATCTACCATGGGTGTATCTGTCGTGTGTGGTATTATCTATCATAAAGCTCCCGTCTAGTTCTGTTTAAGGAATACTAACTGGACGGACGCTCGCTTCGACACTCCCTGGGTCTGCCGTGCTTCAATTCCCTCAGTTCCGCATACACGGCTCTCACGTCCGTTCGAGCCGAGAGATGCGCCGTCCGGGAGTGAGCAACCGCGGAGCGGTTGCGAGCTACGGACGGCAAACGACCGCAGGGAGTGCGCCGTCCGGGAATTGAACCCGGGCTCTAGCCTTGGGAAGGCTATGTCCTACCACTGGACCAACGGCGCACGGCACTCACTACGTTCACACCGCGCATCGCGAACACTCCGTGTTCGCTCACAACGGCGCGCCCGTTGCACTCGAAACGTCACACGGCGCGCACTTGAACGTAGCGCTTCGGCCGCTGTGGACACTGGGCCCGAAACCCGACCTCCTGATGGACGCACGTCCGAAAATACCGCACCGATAGATGGCTATTTGTCGCCTGCGGCCCAGGTTTCGGTATGGCCGACGCCGAAACCGTCATGCGGGCGACGGACCCGCTCGACCTCTCCTTCTCGGAGGCCGAACTCGAGGCGCACCGCGAGCACATCACCGCGTTCATCGAGGGCCAGCTCGACGCGGCGGGGGTCGACCGCGCAGTCCTGGGACTATCGGGCGGTATCGACAGCACGCTCGTCTCCCATCTGGCCGTAGAGGCGCTGGGTCGGGACGCCGTCCACGGGCTGGTCATGCCCAGCGAGGTCAACGCCGCGGACAACATGAGCGACGCCGAGCGGGTCGCCAACGACCTGCTGGGTATCGACTACGACGTCATCGAGATCAACCCGCTCGTCGACGCCTTCCTCGAGGCCTATCCTGAGGCCGAGGGCGACCAGCTCGCCGTGGGGAACCTCCGGGTGCGCTGTCGCGCCGTCCTCAACTATCTCGTCGGGAACCACGAGGACGCGCTGGTTCTGGGGACCGGCAACCGCAGCGAGGCGCTGGTGGGCTACTATACGAAGTACGGCGACGGCGCCGTCGACTGTCACCCTATCGCGACCCTGTACAAACAGCAGGTCCGCCAGCTGGCCAAACACGTCGGCGTCCCCGACGACCTCGCCGAGAAGACCGCCAGCGCCGAGATGTGGGCCGGTCAGACCGACGCCGGAGAGATGGGGATGACCTACGACACGCTCGACTCGATTCTGGCGCTCCATATCGACGGCGGCGTGCCCAAGGACGCCACCGCCGACCACATCGGCGTCCCGCCCAGCGTCGTCGACCAGGTCCGTGAGATGTACGAGACCAGCGCGCACAAGCGCGCGATGCCGCCGGGACCAGAGCCACTTTACTGAGGTAGAGTTTCGCGCTCGTCTTTTGCTATCGAGGCACACAGTCAGCAAGCACCGCTAGCAGTGGACGCCGACAACACTGCAAACAGCCAGAAAGCCCCGACCAGCTACACTCGGGGGGCTCGCTGCGCTCCTCGCTCGTTTTCACTCGCTGTGGTGCTTACGTCGCCCGCCTTCGTGTAGCTGGCCGCCCCTTTCAGTCCCACCCAGTGCTGTTTACCCAGCCGGCATGGGGTGGACTGAAAGGGGCCGGTGGCTCGACGAACCCGGACGACGAAAGCACTGGACCGAACGCAGTGAGGGAAGCGCGCAGCGAGTCCTGGGAGTCGAGCCACCGGGGGCTTTCTGGCTGTCCACAAATTTTCTCGTATAGCTATCTCTCCCTGCTAGCGCCACCGCACTTTATTTAGCAGCCGTCCGACGCTCCGGTATGTCATACCGCGCGAACTACGCCCGCTGTTCGTTCCAGCAACATCTCGGTCCGTCGGCGGACTCGCTGGACGTGGCGTGGGCGGACTTCTCCGGAGACACCACCGACCAGGTCACGTTCACTGTCCCGACCGACGCGCCGGTCGAGCCGTACGTCCAGATGCAGGTGTACGACGTCGGCGAGTTCAGTCACGAGATACGGGTCAACGGGACCGAACTGACGGGCTTTGACATCGCACCCGGCGAGGGCTGGCAGTACTGGATGGACACCATCGCCGACACACAGCTCCAGCAGGGGGAAAACACCATTCAGTTCCGACGGGACCGGGACACCGACGACGCGTTCATCGTCGGCACGGCCGTCGTCCACTGGAAGGAACCCGTCGAGTAACTATTTAAAACGCTCCGCTGACGGTCGCCAATCTGTGCGAAACAGTCACACGATATAGCGTCGTTCCGACCGCAGTGGTGGGGTTTCGGTGGGGAGACACGGTGGCGAGCTATCGGCGTCCGTCGGCCGCTATCCCATACTTTTATATAGAACCACAGACAATCAATCGACTGATTATGAGCCAGCGTCAGATGCAGGGCCAGCCGATGATCATCCTGGGAGAGGACTCCCAGCGGATGAAAGACAAGTCTGCACAGGAACACAACATCTCGGCCGCCCGGGCGGTCGCCGAGTCCGTTCGCTCGACACTCGGTCCCAAGGGGATGGACAAGATGCTCGTCTCCTCGATGGGCGACGTAACCGTCACGAACGACGGCGTCACCATCCTCCAGGAGATGGACATCGACAACCCGACAGCCTCGATGATCGTCGAGGTCGCCGAGACACAGGAGGACGAGGCCGGTGACGGCACAACCTCCGCCGTCGCCATCGCGGGCGAACTCCTGAAAAACGCCGAGGACCTGCTGGAGCAGGACATCCACCCGACGGCCATCATCAAAGGGTTCGACCTGGCCGCGACGGAGGCCAAGGCCGCCGTCGAGGACATCTCGACCGAAGTCGACCCCGACGACGAGGAACTCCTGAAGAAGGTCGCCGAGACCTCGATGACCGGCAAGGGCGCCGAGCTCAACAAGGAGCTGCTCGCCCAGATCATCGTCGACGCGGTCAACGCCGTCACCGTCGAGACCGAGGACGGCGAACACGTCGTCGACCTCGAGTACCTCAACGTCGAGACCCAGACCGGCAGCGCCGCCGGGGAGTCCGAACTGCTCGAAGGCGCCGTCGTCGACAAGGACCCGGTCCACGAGGAGATGCCGACCACGGTCGAGGACGCGAAGGTCATGCTGATGGACACCGCCATCGAGCTGGAGGAGACCGAGGTCGACGCCCAGCTTTCGGTCGACGACCCGAGCCAGCTCCAGAACTTCCTCGACAAGGAAGAACAGCAGCTCAAGGACCTCGTCGACAAGGTCGAGGCCACCGGCGCCAACGTCCTGTTCTGCCAGAAGAACATCGACGACATGGCCCAGCACTACCTCGCACAGAAGGGCATCCTCGCCGTCAAGCGCTCGAAGAAGTCCGACATCGAGTTCCTGAAAGAGGTCCTGGGTGCCAACGTCGTCTCCGACCTCGATTCGGCCAGCGAGGCCGACCTCGGCCACGGGTCGGTCACCCGTGACGAGGCCGAGGGCCTGTTCTACGTCGAGGGGTCCAACGAGGACGCCCACGGCGTCACCCTCCTCCTGCGTGGCTCCACCGACCACGTCGTCGACGAGCTCGAGCGCGGCGTCATGGACGCCCTCGACGTCGTCGCCGCCACCGTCACCCAGGGCCAGGTCCTGGGCGGCGGCGGTGCCCCCGAGGTCGAGGTCGCTCGTCGCCTCCGTGACTTCGCCGACGGCGTCGAGGGCCGCGAACAGCTCGCCGTCGAAGCCTTCGCCGACGCGCTGGAGATCATCCCGCGCACGCTCGCGAAAAACGCCGGCCTGGACGGCATCGACACGCTGGTCGACCTGCGCGCCGCCCACGAGGACGGCCAGGTCAGCGCCGGCCTGAACGTCTTCACCGGCGACGTCGAGGACACCCTCGAAACCGGCGTCGTCGAGCCGTCCCACGCCAAGCGCCAGGCCATCTCCTCGGCTGCAGAGGCCGCGAACCTCGTGCTCAAGATCGACGACATCATCGCCGCGGGCGACCTCTCGACCTCCGGTGACGGGGACGAGGGCGGCCCCGGCGGCCCAGGCGGCGCCCCCGGCGGTATGGGCGGCGGCATGGGCGGGATGATGTAAACCCACTTTTTGCACTTCACTCGCGCCGCTTCGCGGCGCTCGTTCAGGCAAAAACTTGGGGAAAATCGCGGCTTCGCCTCCTGTCGCGCGCCTTCGGCGCGCGGTAGTCGGCTCGCCGCGGGAGAACCGGCGCGCTGAGCGCGCCGGATGCTTGCGACCGCAGTTCCCTCGTCTCTAGAACGCTATAGAACGGTCCGTAGGGTGTTGATTTTGTATCGTTTAGAGTGAATCCCCTCCCAGTCAATTTGCCTGCGAACCAACCACTGTATTTCCCATCAGATAAGGCAAATGTTCTCAGAGTCGTGCAAGATACAGCGCGCGTACTACTCACTATGAAATTTCGCGGGGAATTTTTACTTGAGCGGGCTTTAAATTCTGGCTAATGGTGGTTTGCCCATCCTGTGGTAAGGATGATTTTGACAGTGAACGCGCTATGAAGATTCACCATGCAACTGCGCATGGTGAGAAGCTTGCTCAAGTGACTAATGTCTGCGTGCAATGTGATAAGGAATATAATATTACGGAAGCGAAGGCAGAGCGTTCGCGTTTTTGTTCTAACGAATGTAAAAGCGAATGGCAAAAAGAGGCACAATCGGGAGAGAACAACCCCAGATGGAGCGGCGGAAAAATTTCGTTAGAATGTGAATTTTGCGGGCGGAACTATAATGTAACAGCAGCCCGCGAAGAGAAGTCACGGTTCTGTTCGAGGGATTGTCTGGATAAGTGGCGCTCAAAATATAGGTCTGGATCTAACTCACATATGTGGGAGGGCGGTAGCGAAATTGTGACGTGTGAATACTGTGGTGGGGAATACGAAGTCCGCCCCTCGCGTGTTGACACAACACGGTTCTGCTCAACTGAGTGCAAAAACGAGTGGCAAGCAGACCATCTCACAGGAGAGAATAATCCATTCTGGCAAGGTGGTAAAGTACAATTGGAATGTACTCAATGCGAGGACACTTATAGCGTGAAATCAGCAAATGAGGCCGTTTCTCGATTCTGCTCCCGAGACTGTCAACACGATTGGCAGGCAGAACATTGGGTCAGTGAAGATGCTCCTGCTTGGGATGGCGGAACAGTGTCAGTTGAGTGTGTTCAATGTGGAGAGACATTTGTGACGAAGAAGTCGACAGCTGATTCTCGGAAATTTTGTTCAAACGAGTGTATGGGAGATTGGCGTAGCAAGAACCGTTCAGGGAAGAATGCACCATCGTGGAAGGGGGGCAAAGTTAGAGTTGAATGCGAAAGGTGTGACACCGAATTCGATGTGAAGCCGGTTCGTGCAAACAAAGCTCGATTCTGCTCGTATGCATGCCGAAATGAATGGCTGACGACTCAAACTGGCCAAGACCACCCGAACTGGAAAGGTGGAAGGCATTTGAGAAATATCGTGGTGAAGCAATTACATGGCCCTTCTTGGACTACTATTAGAGAAGAACACGTATCTTCGGAGTGTCAGAATTGTGGGATAGATGAATCTCAGTTTGACAGGGGGTTAGATTTGCATCATATTGTTCCAATTCAGGCAGGCGGTACTAATCAGGGATATAATCTGATTACGCTTTGTCGGTCCTGTCATAAGAAGGCAGAATCATATACAACCGATTTTACAGAATCGGTACTGTCACCAACGGAGATTTAGGATCTGTTGAAACTCTCAACCGCAGATAGTTTGTCGGGGATATGCTGGATACAACCTCTATATCTTGCGAGCGAAATTAGCTGGATTCCTGACGAGTGCGCGCTCTCGTTGTTCGCTACCTCGCCTGTACTGGCCAATTCAGCCACCGCTTCCTCTTCACTACTCGCCGACGTCTACAATATCAATCTCCAGCAATTCCTGGACCGGGGCCCTACCGAAAGCGGCCGCGTCACAGGTGACGAAGGTCGCATCGTGCTCGCGTGCGGTCGCGGCGTGGAGGAGGTCCGCGAGGTTGAGCCTGATATCCTGCTGGTCGAGTGAGTGTTCCAGCAGCACCGCTTCGACCGCGACACCCTCGGTCAGCGGGAGGACACGCTCGATTCGCTGGGTGAGCGCGTGGTGGTGCTGGTGGACCGCGGACGCCTCGCTGTAGTATCGGAGGTACTCGAACAGCACGGTGGCGGGGATTGCCCACGCCTCGGAGGCGTTGCGCTGTAGATACGAGACGACGCTGGAATCGGGGTCCGGTCGTGCGAACTTTGCGACGACGCTGTTGTCGAGACACAGCAAAGTCATCGACGGCTGTTCTCGTCGAGCGAGTCGGACAGCTCTTCGTTCGTCTGTTTCATGTGTTCCTCGATTCCCTCCTCAGCGAATCCAGCCATTTCACGTACGTCTTCCTCAGTTCGGGTGATTGCGAGTCGGTCCAGCAACTCGTCGAACGTCTCGTCGTCCTGTTTCACCGCCTCGAGTTTCGCTTTCGTCTCCTCAGAGATGCGAATCGACGTGCTCATGCGAATACATTGTATGCAGCGTGTGGTAGATGTTTCGCCGTCTCGAGCAGCGCTGGAATACGGCGTGAAACTGCATATCACGGCAACGACTCGCAGTCCAGTACACCGCGAGCACGAGCACGGCTTCGAGCGGGCCGCTCTACCGCGAGTCCGAATTGACCTGTCCGTTCTCGTGGGTATCGCCGACGTCGGTCGCCAGGGGGAGCCTGAGCGTGATGGTGGTCCAGCCGTCAGACCGGTCGTAGGAAACCGTCCCGTCGGCCGATTCGACGATCCACCGGACGACCCACAGTCCGAGCCCGCTCCCGTGTTTGAGCTGGGTGACGTCCGCGCCATCGAATATGACGGCCTGTTCGTACTCGGGGATTCCGGGGCCGTCGTCTTCGATCGTGATGACGACGTTCTGGCCGGTCGCTCTGGTGGTCGCGTGGATCGGCGTCTCCGTCCGCGTGCTCACCCGGACGGTCGGTGAGCCGGTGTTGTGCGTGACCGCGTTCTCCACGAGGTTCTCCAGGGCGTCCCTGATTTCGAGCCCCGTCGACACGGGGACGGGCGTCTCGATGTCTGTCTCGATAGTCGCGTCGTGCCACTTCCGCCGTGCGTCTGCGACCACTTCGGTGGCCACACCGCCGATCTCCACTATCGTATCGGACGGGGACTCACCGAGCATGTTCTCCGCCATGCGAGCCTTCTCGCTGACGCCTGCGAGGTCCTCGGCGTGGGAGATAATCCGGGACGCGGCGTCCGTGACCTCGGTCGTGGTCCCCTTGTCGGCTATCTGCTCGGCCATCCCCAGGATGACGGTCAGGTCGTTGCGGACGTTGTGGCGTAACACGCGATGGAGGACGTGGAGGTGCTGTCTGGCGTGTTGGGTCTCGGTCATGTCGGCGTAGATCGCCAGCCCGTAGAGGTGCCCCTCCGTGCGGTCGATGGGGAGCCCTCGGTAGGAGAACTCCTGGACGCCGTTGGTGGTCTGTCGCCTGACCAGCTCCGTCGTCACGTTCCCGTCGGCGACCTGCTCGTCGAACCGCGCGGCTTCCGTCTGATACTCCGCCGGGACGATGTAATCGTTCAGGGACTCTCCGACGATGAACTCCGGCTGGTAGCCAAAGGTCCCTTCGAACGCGGAGTTGACGGCCTGGACGAGTGGTTCGCCATCGACGAGTTCGTAGACGACCGCAGCGTCGTCCAGCAGTTCGATGAAATTACGCAGTCGCACCAGCTGTGCGGACGGACGCTCTTCCGGAATCGTCTCTCGGTGTACCGTGCCGATGACCGTCCCGAGTGTCGACTCCGGCGCAACGGGGGCGAGCTCGATTCTGACCGGGATCGTCTCACCAGCGACCTCGAAGCGACAGGTAACCGTCTGGCTCGTCTGTGTGTCTATCACCTGACTGAGCGCGGTTTGCAGGGCCCCGACGTCCGCCTCTGCGACGACGGCCGTCACCGGCTCTCCGAGCAGCGCTTCGTGTCCCTGGTCTAACCACTCGGCTAGCGTGCCGGCGATTCGGGTAATCCGCAAGTCTTCGTCTAGAAAGAACATGAGACGGACGCTGTCTGGGGTAGCAGCGATTCCCTTACTGGACCGTGCTGTGCCGTGCCTGTCATCGTGTCGAACGCTCTAACAGGTCAACGACGCTATCGGGTAAACATATTGTGGCTGTTTCGGACCGTGACATGCCGGCCGCTGGTCGCTGCCGGCCCGGCCGAGGACAGCGACGTGCCCCACCAGCGTCGCGGTCCAGTGCCGGAGTCCGCCGGCTTGGTAGTTAAGTGCAACCGCACCCCACACTAGCGTATGCAGACGCTGTTGCTCGGTCCCGACGACGTGCGCGAGTTCGCGGACCTCCCGTCGGTCGTCGACGCCGTCTCGGACGCCTTCGCCGCAGACGCCAGGGGAGACACCATCATGCCGGCGAAATCCTACATCGACCTCCCGGCGTACAACGGCGACTTCCGGTCGATGCCGGCCTACGTCCACGCCGGCGACTGGGACGCCGCGGCGGTGAAGTGGGTCAACGTCCACCCGGACAACCCCACCGACCACGACCTCCCGACCGTGCTGGGCACGCTCATCTACTCGGACCCCGAGACGGCGTTCCCGCTGGCGGTGATGGACGGGACGAACCTGACTCGCCTGCGGACGGGTGCCGCGGCAGCCGTCGCGACAGACCACCTCGCCGTTCCCGACGCCGATTCGCTTGGGCTCGTCGGTGCGGGCGTCCAGTCGTACACCCAGCTGGCGGCCATCGCCGCGGTGCGGGACATCCAGCGAGTGATAATTGCCGACCAGAACGCCGAGAAACAGCAGGCGTTCGTCGACCACTTCTCGGACCGGTTCGACGTTCGCGCGGGCAGTATCGCCGAGGCCGCCGCCTGTGACGTGCTCTCGACGATTACCCCAGTGGAGTCGCCCATCGTCGACCGGGCGTGGCTGGGCGAGCACACGCACGTCAACGCCATCGGGGCCGACGCAGAGGGCAAGCACGAACACGACGACCAGACGCTGCTGGACGCGAAGCTCGTCATCGACGATTACGAGCAGTGTACTCACTCGGGCGAAATCAACGTCCCCTGGAGCGAGGGGACACTGGACGAGGACGACATCTACGGGGAACTGGGCGCTATCGTCGCCGGCGAGATTCCGGGCCGCGAGTCCGGGGACGGAATCACACTGTTCGATTCGACGGGGCTGGCGATTCAGGACGTGGCGGCGGCCCACGTCGCCTACGAGAACGCGCGAGCAGCGGGCGAGGGCACCGACTTCTCGCTGGTCGGCACGGGGGCGAGCTAGCTCGGTGTCAGCGATGGAGTCTATCCCCTTGTCGGGGTGCGTTCGCGAGGACGGCGTCACCGTCCGAAGTGTTTCGGCAGGACAGCGCTACCGGACTCGTCAGCGTCACCTGACATCGTTCTCGCTAGTCAGCGCTGCCCCAGTGCGTCGCTGGCTCGCGAGATGAGCCAGACGACCAGAAGCAGGGGGAGGACGGGGGCCAATAGGATGAGCAGCCCCAGAAATATCAGCCAGCCGATGGCGTCCATCTGGGCGTTGGGGTGCGTTCCCGACGGCGGCGTCACCGTTCGGAGTGGCTCCGGCAGCCTCGAATCGTCGCCGTCGTCGGCATCACTCATACTCGTTGATAGGTCTCTCGTTCGGATAAGGCCACTGTCGGTCTTCCCCGCTGAAGGGAAAGCTATAGCAACGTCGGTCTCGGACCACCTATCATGACTACGACTGGTGAGGAACGCGAGCGGGCCTTCGACCACGGCGAGGTCGAGCCCCGCTGGCAAGCGGCCTGGGACGAGGCCGACGTGTTCCGCATCGACGACGACGCCACCGACCCCGAGTACGTGCTGGCGATGTTCCCCTACACCTCGGGGCAACTGCACATGGGCCACGTCCGGAACTACACTATCACGGACGCCTTCGCCCGCTTCGAGCGGATGCGCGGCGAGGACGTGCTCCACCCGATGGGGTGGGACTCCTTTGGCCTGCCCGCCGAGAACGCCGCCGAGGAGCGGGACACCAACCCCCGAGACTGGACGATGCAGTGTATCGACCAGATGCGCGACCAGTTCGTCGAGATGGGCTTTGGCTACGACTGGGAGCGCGAGGTCACCACCTGCGAACCGGAGTACTACCAGTGGAACCAGTGGCTGTTCAAACAGTTTCGAGCGGCGGGCCTCGTCGAGCGCCAGGGCGCGGAGCTGAACTGGTGTCCCTCCTGTGAGACCGTGCTGGCCGACGAACAGGTCGAGGGCGAAGACGAACTCTGCTGGCGCTGTGACACCCCCATCGACCACCGCGAGATGGACCAGTGGTTCCTCACCATCACCGACTACGCCGAGGAGCTGCTCGAAGCCCTCGATGGGCTCGACGGCTGGCCCAACAACGTCCGGGAGATGCAGCGCAACTGGATCGGCCAGCAGGAGGGGGCAAGCGTCGCCTTCGAGGTGGGTGACTACGGCGCCGTGGACATCTTCACCACGCGACTCGACACTATCCACGGCGCGACCTACTTCTCGCTGGCACCGGGCCATCCCGTCGCCCAGCAGATTGCCGAGGACAACGACGAGGTCGCCGAGTACGTCGAGATGGCCGAGCAGGCCGACGAGGACGACCTCGAGGTCACCTCGGGCGTGTTCACCGGCGAGTACGCCACGAACCCGGCCACCGGCGAGGAGATTCCGGTCTACGTCGCCGACTACGTCCTGACCGACGTCGGGACGGGCGCACTCTACGCCGTCCCGGCCCACGACGACCGCGACCACGAGTTCGCACAGTACCACGACATCGATATCCAGCAGGTCGTCGAACCGAGCGACGACGCCGACGCCGACCCCGACGACGTGGACGTGCAGGAGGCCGCCTACACCGAGGACGGCGTACTCGTCAACAGCGGCGAGTTCGACGGGCTCACGAGCGCCGAGGCCCGCGAGGAGTTCGTCGAGGTCTTCGACGGCGAACACCGCACCGAGTACAACCTCCGGGACTGGGGTATCTCCCGACAGCGCTACTGGGGCACCCCGATTCCGATGATTCACTGCGAGGACTGTGGCTACGTCGAGGTCCCCGACGAGGACCTCCCCGTCGAACTGCCCGAGTTCGTCCACACCACCGGAAACCCCCTCGATGCCGCCGAGGAGTGGAAACACGTGGACTGCCCCGACTGCGGGGCCGACGCGGTCCGCGAGACGGACACGATGGACACCTTCGTCGACTCCTCGTGGTACTTCCTTCGCTACGTCTCGCCGGACCTCGAGGATGCGCCCTTCGACACCGAGCGGGCCAGCGACTGGCTGCCAGTCGACCGCTACGTCGGCGGCATCGAACACGCCGTTATGCATCTGCTGTACGCCCGCTTCTTCACGAAGGTCGTCGACGACGTCGACCTGCTCGATGGGGTCCGCGAACCCTTTGTCAACCTCACCAACCAGGGGATGGTGCTGGGCGAGAACGGCAACAAGATGTCCAAGAGCAAAGGAAACGGCGTCTCGCCACAGCGCATCATCGAGGAGTACGGCGCCGACACCGCCCGCCTGTTCATCATGGAGGCCGCCCAGCCAGAGAAGGAGTTCGCCTGGAGCCCCGAGGGCGTCCAGTCCGCCCATAGCTTCCTGCAGAACATCTACCGGTTGACCGGTGAGTTCGCGGATGGCGAGGCGCTACGCGCCTCGGATAACGCGAGCGGTGGAACCGCGAGCGACGGCGAGATTACGTTCGGCAGCGAGGGAGAGATAGCCGACTACGTCGCCCGCGAAATCGACGCCACGGCCGCTCGCGCCACCGAAGAGTACGAGAAGTTCCGCTTCAACCACGCGTTGCAGGCCGTGCGTGAACTCGTCTCCCTGCTGCGGCGCTACCGGGAGGCCACCGACCCCGACGCCGAGACGTTCGAGCGCGGGCTGGTGACCGCCGCGAAGCTGCTGGCACCGGTCGCGCCCCACGTCGGTGAGGAGCTGTGGGAGCAACTGGAGAGCGACGGACTCGTCGCCGAGGCCGCGTGGCCGAACGCCGACGCGCCCGCAGACTACGACATCGAGCGCCGCCTCGTCGAGAACACCCGCGAGGACGTCCGCGACATCGTCGACACCGTCGGTATCGAGGACCCCGAGACCATCACGCTCGCCGTCGCGCCCGAGTGGAAACACGACGTGGTGGCTATCGCTCGCGAGGCCGACAACGTCGTCCCCGCCGTGATGCAAAACGAGGAGCTCCAACAGTACGGCGAGGCCGCCGCCGACTTCGCGAAGACGCTGGCGGGCCGGGCCAACATCGACGAGCATCTGCCGCCCGAGCGGGAACTGGCCGCACTCGAACGGGCGGCCTGGCTCGTAGAGCGTGAGTTCGGGGCCGACGTGGTGGTCCAGTCGGCCGACGAGGCCGACGACGGGCTGGCGTCGAAGGCCGAGCCGGGGCGTCCGGCTATCGATATCGCGGAGTAACTGGGCTCACCGCGCCGGCCTACGTCCGGGCGGGCCGTGCCAGGCCTCTCCGCCAGTGTTTATTTCACCGGGCCATTGAGTGACTCATATGACCGTTGAGAGTACGGGGAAGTCGGAGGTTCGAGGGGGGCTCAACACCGACCGAAAACACGTTCTCATCGCCTCCGCGGTGCTGTTTGTCATCTCGCTGGGCGTGTTGATTCCCGCACTCGGTATCGTCCTGGGCTGGTTGTTCACCATCACCGGAGGTATCGCAGGTGGTATCACTATCGGTGCGCTCCGCCGGCGCGGCGGACGAGACGGTGCGAAGTACGGTGCTATCGTCGGTGTCGTCGGTGGGCTCGCGTCGTCGATAGTCGGCGTGGTCGTCGGGACCCTCACGAACTTCGTTCTCGCGCCGGATGCGAGTCTCGGATTTCTGTTCGTCGCGGCCTTCGGGTTCGTCTCGGGGATGCTGTTCAAAATCATCGGGGCCGCCGTCGCCGGCGCGCTGACCGGTGCGGTACTCGAATCGTAGGCTGTCGCGACTACGTCCCGAGCAGCCCGGCCTCGCCGAGGTCCCGGAGCACGTCTTTCGCGTGGCCGTCAGGGCGCACGCCCTCGTACAGCCCGACGACCTGGTTGTGGGCGATGACGAACGTCGTCCGCCGGGCGTGGCCGTCGGTCAGTTCGACGCCGAAGGCCTCGGCGACGTTCCCGTCGGGGTCCGCCAGCATGTCGAAGGAGAGCCCTTCGTTGTCAGCGAACGCGCGGTGGCTCTCGACGTCGTCGGTCGAGACGCCGTACACCGAGACGCCGTAGGTCTCGTAGCGCTCGCTCTCGGCCTCGAACTGGGTGGCCTCGGTCGTACAGCCTGGCGTATCGTCTTTCGGGTAGAAGTACAGCACCGTCGGGGTCGAAAAGTCGGGCCGGACCCGCTCACCGTGCTGGTTCTCGGCGACCACGTCGGGGACGCTATCGCCAGGGACGAGGGCCATCTCAGTTCACCGGGATGGACGTGCCGTCGTCGGCGGCGGTTGCCTTCGGCAGTGTGACGGTGAGCACGCCGTCCTCGTAGCTCGCCGCCGTCTCGCTCTCGGTGACGGCCTCCGGGAGGCTGACTGTTCGCGAGAGCGACTGCTGTCGTCGCTCGCGCTGGACGTAGCGCCCGTCGGTCGTCTCGCTTTCCTCGCTGTGCTCGGCGCTGATGGTGAGGCTCCGGCCCTCGGACAGCTGGACGTCGATGTCGTCGCTGTCGTAGCCCGGCAGCTCCGCGTGGACGACGAAGCTGTCGCCCTGGTCGACGATGTCGGTCGGGACGGTGCCGGCGGCGACGCCGAACTGGTCGCCCAGGACGTCGAAGGCGCGCTCTATCTCCGATAGTGGGTCGCGGTCGCTCATGGACGGGCGTACACGCTCGTGGGACTTAAGCGCTGAAGACCAGTTCCGCTGTGGCGAGTCCGTCAGTCGATGACGGTCTCGGTGTCGTACGAGCCGAGATGGCGGACCCAGCCGTTCTCGGCCAGCTCCTCGATGTCGGCCAGCGCGGCCTGGCACCGTTCCTCGTAGAGACCGGCGGCCGCGTCGAGGTGGAAGACGTAGTCGCCCAGTCGCTCGCCGCTCGGTCGGGACTCGATGCGGGTGAGGTTGATGTCGCGGTCGGCGAAGGCTTCCAGCAGTTCCAGCAGGAGGCCGGGGTAGTCGGCGTTCGGATAGATGATGAAGGAGGTCTTCCCGCCGCCCTCCTTGCGTTCGCTGGCGGGTGCGACGGCGACGAAGCGGGTCGCGTTCGAGGACTGGTCCTGGATGTCCTCGGCGAGCAGGTCCAGACCGTCGCCGGCGTTGTCCGGGTGGCCGATGGCGGCGACGTCGGGGTTCTCGCGGGCGCGCTCGACGCCGCGAGCGGTGGAAGCGACGGCTTCGACGTCGACGCCGGGGTAGTGCTCTTCGAGCCAGCCGCGACACTGGGCCAGCGCCTGGGCGTGGCTGGCGACGAGCGAGAAGGAGTCGTCCTGTGCCAGCAGTGCGTGACGGATGGGCGTGATTATCTCGCGGACGACGGCGACGTCGTACTCGGTGAAAGCGTCCAGAGACTCCGTGACGGAGCCTTCGATGCTGTTCTCGACGGGCACGACGCCGCGGTCGGCCGTGCCCTCGGCGACGGCCTCGACGATGGCGGTCATCGATTCGGCGAAGTCGATGTCGCCGTCGTCGGCGACCGCGCGGGCGGCCCGGTGGGAGTAGGTTCCCGAGGGGCCCAGCGTGATAGTCGTCATGTGGCTCGCTACTCCGTTCGAGGACAAAAGGCCGGTGGTCGTCAGGTCAGCGTCGCCAGCTCCTCGTCGGTCAGTTCGATGTCGGCGGCCGCGACGTTCTGTTCGAGGTGCTCGATGCTCGCCGTCCCCGGAATCGGCAGCGTCACGTCCGACGATTCCAGCAGCCACGCCAGCGCGATCTGGTGGGGCGTGACGTCGTGGCGGTCGGCGATGTCGTCGATACCGTCTACGTCGCCGAGCTCCCCGGCCGCCAGCGGGAACCACGGGATGAAGCCGATGCCGTAGTCCTCACAGGCGTCGAGCACTGCCTGGGCGTCCCGGTTGGCGACGTTGTACTGGTTCTGGACCGTGGCGATATCGACGATGTCGCGGGCGCGGTCCAGCTGGTCGACGCTGACGTTCGAGAGGCCCACGTGCTCGACGAGCCCGGCGTCTTTCAGCTCCGCCAGCGCGTGGACGGAGTCCTCGAAGGGGGTGTCCGGGTCCGGGCGGTGGAGCTGATAGAGGTCGATGGTGTCGACGCCCAGCCGGTCCCGCGAGCAGAGGTAGGCGTTGCGCAGATAGTCGGGGTCGCCGTGAGGCAGCCAGTCAGTGTCGGTGTTGCGAAGCAGGCCGCCCTTGGTTGCGACGACGATGTCCTCGCGGCCGACGTCGAGCGTCTCGCCCAGCAGTCGTTCGGAGACGCCGGGCCCGTAGGAGTCGGCCGTGTCGATGAAATCAACGCCCAGCTCGACGGCGCGGCGGAGCACCTCGCGGGCGTTGTCGACGTCGTCCGGTTCGCCGATGATGCCCTCGCCGGTGATGCGCATCGCGCCGAAGCCGAGTCGGTCGACCGTCAGGTCGCCGCCGATGTCGAAGGTATCGCCTGTCATCGCTCCGGTGTAGGGTTCCGGGCCTGAAATGCGGCCGGGTCGCGGCCGTCTAGTTCCCGCGCCGGCGGGCCTGTGACAGCCGGACCGAGAGGTAGCCCCCGGCGTAGAAGAGGACGACGCTGGCGACGAAGGCCACCAGCGAGACGGCGACGATGGGGAGCCCGAACCCGGAGGCGACGAACGGGTTGGCGCCCGCGGTCCCGACGTAGGTGTCGACGGCCGCCCCGCCGCCCAGCCCCACCGCGAACACACACACCGTCAGCAAGATGGCGAGCCCCCCGGTCCCGAGCCCGACGTACCGCGCGAAGTCCTCGACGTCGAGCATCGTGTGGGCCTGGGACTCGGTCAGCGGCGCGCGACGCACGCGGTACAGCGCTGTCCCGACAAGCAGCGTCGCGCCAAGCAGTTCCAGTAGCCCGCCGAAAACGCCAAGTAACAGGACCTTCGGCGAGGCGACGCTGGGGTCTGTCGCGGGGAGGTAGCCCGCGACACTCGCCGGGAAGAGCCCGTACATCGGGAGGAGTGCGACCAGCAATCCCAACAGTGCGCTCTGGAGCATCAGCGTGCGCGGGACCGACTGTCGGAGGAACGCGTGGCGCTGGTACCTGACTTTCTCGTACGTGCTACCCGAGCAAATGGCGCTCGCGATATGGTCGTCCGTCGGGGGGTCGGTAGTCATATATGTTGCCGGTTCTGGCGGTGATTTTTCAGACGAGAACATAACCTTTGTGCCTGCCCCGAAAACTGCCTTCGTGGGCCGCTGGCGGTGGTATACCGGCTCGCTGGAACTGGCTACTATCCCGGTGTCACCTGGTGTGAATCGCCTCACCGCGGGCGGCCGCGGCGGCCTCGTGGACCGCCTCGGAGAGGGTCGGATGGGTGTGGATCGTCCCTGCGATATCTTCGAGCCGGGCGCCCAGTTCGATGCCCAGCCCGACCTCGGCGACGAGTTCGGACGCCTCCGGCCCGACTATCTGTGCGCCCAGCAGGAACTCCGTGTCGGCGTCGGCGACGATACGAACGAACCCCTCGCGCTCGTTCAGCGTCAGCGCCCGGCCGTTGGCTCTAAGGGGCATCTGGCCGACCACGGGGGAAAAGCCCGCCTCGCTCGCTTCGGCCTCGGTCATCCCTACCGTGCCGATTTCGGGGTCGGTAAAGACCGCCGCCGGAATCGCCTGGTGGTCGAGTGCCGCGGGCTCGCCGGCCGCGACCTCGGCGGCCACCTCGCCCTCGGCCATCGCCTTGTGGGCCAGCATCGGCTCGCCGGCCACGTCGCCGACGGCGAAGATATGGTCGAGGTCGGTCCGGGCCTGCTCGTCGGTCGCCAGGATGCCGTTCTCGTCTGGGTCCAGGTCGATATTCTCGAGGCCCAGTGTGTCAGTCACTGGCTCGCGACCGACCGCGACGAGGCACGTATCGGCGTGGTACTCCTCGACTCTGTCGTCCTCGTCGGTCGTCGCCACGCGGATGCGCCCGTCGTCGAGTTCTTCCCAGTCGCTCGCGGCCTCGCCGAACGCGAAGTCGATGCCAAGCGACGCGGCGCGCTCGCGGACGACCTCGGCCACGTCGTCCTCGTAGCCCGGCAACACGTCTTCGAGCATCTCCACGACGGTGACTTCGGCGCCCAGTTTCGCGAACACCGTCGACAGCTCCATCCCGATGTAGCCCGCCCCGACCACGAGTAGCTCGTCGGGGACCGTCTCCAGGGCCAACGCCGCCCGCGAGGAGAGGATGTGCTCGCCGTCGAACTCGAAGCCCGGAATCTCGATGGGTCGACTCCCGGTGGCGACGATAGCGTGCTCGAAGGCGATGGTTTCCGAGCCCTGGCCCTCGCCGCCGTGTGCCACCCGGGCCGTCTCCTCGTCGACGAACTCGGCGGTCCCCTCGACCAGGTTGACACCCGCCGATTTACAGAGCGACTCGACGCCCCGGGTCAGCCGGGTGACCACGCCGTCCTTCCAGTCGGTCATCGCGTCCATGTCGACGGCGGGGTCCGCGAAGATGCCCATGTCCTCGGCCTCGCGAGCGTCGTGGGCGATGTCGCTCGCCGAGATGAGCGCCTTCGAGGGGATGCAGCCGTGGTTCAGGCAGGTCCCGCCGTAGGCGTCCCGTTCGACCAGCGTCGTATCGAGCCCGAGTTGCGCACCGCGGATGGCGGCGACGTAGCCGCCCGGACCCCCGCCGATGACCAGTACCTCAGTTCCCGTCGTGACGTCTCCGACGACCATAGGCGACTCTCGCCGCCCGCACCTATAAAAGGGACGAGCGAACCGCTGTCGGCCACCCTCGACGGCCTGCTCGCTGTCGCCGGGTCCCCCTACTCGTAGATGTCTCCACCGTAGCTCTCGACGAGTTCGTCCAGCGAGTCGCGCTGCTCCCGGCCGGTTTCCACGCTCCGGTCGGCCGCCTCCGATCGCCGGCCTGCCGAACCTACCCACGCCCGTAGCGCATCCCGGATTGCCTCGGAACGAGACGTGTACCCGCGGTCCTCGTACTCCGCGTCGATTCTGTCGACCAGCTGCGACGGAACGCGAACGGCAATCTTCGTTGACCCTCCTTGGCTGTCGGTACTGCTGCTCATAAATTATGGGTCCAGTGTGGCACAAATATATCCACTGGCCAGATTTCTCCGCCGCGAAAATACAGTGTGGCTGTCACGAACCCCTTCCAGCCGACACACTGAAGCCGGTAATCCGGCTACACAGGCGCATGAACGTCACCGTCGAGGTGGCCGGCGAGGACACCCACGAACTCGACGTCGCCGAGGACGCCACCTACGCCGACCTGCTGGCTCCCTTAGACCTCTCGCCGCACGCGGTGTCGGTGCTGGTCGACGAGCGAACGGTGCCGACGAACCAGCCCGTCGAGAGCGACCACGTGCGTGTGGTGCGACTCATCAAGGGCGGATGAGTAGGGTCGGGAGCCGTCCAGGGACTCAGCTGAGCGTATCGAGGAAGTTCGCCCACCGTCTGTGGTCCTCGATGGCGGCCGTCCGGGCCGTCTCGCCGTAGTCCGGCTTCCGGATGTTCTCCAGGGCGTGCAGCGCCCGGTCGAGGCCGACAATCTCGTCGGCCAGCCGCTCCGCCGTCTCGCGGTCCAGCGGGTCGGACTCCAGGCGTTCCAGCCGACGGGCGCGCTCGTTTCGGAGGGTTCTCTTGGCGTCTGCGAGCAGCTCCCGGTGTTCGGGCGGGACGCCCGGCACCTTTCTGGTCTCGATGACGAACTCCGCCAGCGAGAGCTCCTCGCCGTCGACGGTGACTGTCTCCGGGAGCGAGGCACCGATTGTCGCGCCCTGTCGGTTGACCCGGGCCAGGAGCTTCTCACGCACCGCGTCGTCCATACCGGCACGTGGGCCGTGGGACGGAAAAGTCACGGGCCGCCCTCGCTGCTGTCGCCGTCGGGTCACCACCCCGTAACCCCCCGTTTTTGCCGGTCGAGCGTCTACATCGGGTATGTCAATCGAGGCCACTGACTTCTCCTTGCCCAACGTCGGGCCGGGGCCCGACCCGCTGTCGCTGTCGGCGCTCGCGGCTGACCACGACTTTGCCCTGTTGCTCTTCCAGCGGGACCACTACTGTACGAACTGCCGAAAACAGGTCCAGACCGTTGCGGGCCGCTACGAGGAGTTCGCCGAGCGAGAGACGGAGGTCGTCTCCATCGTCCCCGAGCCCCCCGAGAACGTCCGCGAGTGGCAGGACAGCTACGACCTCCCCTATCCGCTCGTCGCCGACCCGGAGACGGAGGCGGGTGACGCGTACGACCAGCCGGTCCGTTTCGGCTTTCTGGGCGACTGGAGCGACTTCCTGGGGCGGATGCCCGAGGCGGTCCTCATCGACCTGCGTAGCTCCCCCGAAATCGTCTGGCAGTACCGGAGCAAATCCACGTTCGACCGGCCCAGCGTCGACGACCTGCTGGCGGCCATCGACGACGCTCGCGACGGATGACTGCTGTTCGCGACGCCACGGTCTCGGACCTCCCGGACGTAATGAACATCCTCGACGGCGCGGTACTGCGGGCCGACGCGGCAGCCGTCCAGGACCACATCGGCGACGACGAGGTACTGGTGGCGGTCTCCACGGACGGGGAGCGCGTTCTCGGTGCGCTGGTACTTTCGGGCCACCACATCGACGCCGTGGCGGTCCGGCGCCGTCGCCGTGGCCAGGGTATCGGGTCGGCGCTGGTCGAGGCGGCCGCCGACCGCCGGGAGCGGCTCACTGCCGAGTTCGACGCGGACCTGCGGTCGTTCTACGAGGGGCTGGGATTCACCATCGAGCAGACCGACGAGTCAGGGCGGCTGTGGGGCGAGCGCGACTAGTTCTGTCGGCCCGTGATGGCGTCGGGCTCCAGTTCGTACAGCGTCAGCGCCACCTCGTCGTGGGCCTCGTCGAAGATTCGGATGGGCGCGAACTGCTCGTTGATAGACTCGATGTCGTAGGCGGGGTGGGACGGCGGGACTCGCCGGATGGGGCCACGCGCGATGACGCTCCACCCTCGCTCTTCGGCCGGTCCGGCCGTCTCCTCGGCCTCGAAGACGACGTAGGTCGCCGTCTCGGTGGTCTCGATGTAGTCGGCCTTGCTGTCATCGGGCGTCTCGCCCAGTCGGAAGAAGAGCTGTCCGTCCTCGTAGTGGTGGTACAGCGGGATGGCGTAGCTCTCGTTGCCGTCGGCCAGCGAGAGGACGCCGTGACCGACGTCGCGGAGCGCCGATTCGATCTCGTCGTCGCTCATCGCTCGCGTGTAGGCAAAGCGGGCGTCGGGGTCCATAGCAAACCTACGAGGGTTGATAGGTTAAACCACTGGCTCGCCCGGTAGACCCGTGGGGGCGGACACCGCCAGTCAGCCCAGAAGGTACCGCATCCACGGGTACCGCTCCACGAGTGCCACGCCACCGACCTCGTAGTCCTCGATGTACTGGTCTAGACCCATGATGCGGCCCGCGCCGAAGGCCGCCACGGAGAGGAACACGAGCATATACGCGAAGTCCCCGTTGATGTAGCCGTGGGCGACGTCCCAGTTCCCGAGGTAGAACAGGAGCATCATGAACGCGCCCCAGAACGCCGCCAGCCGGGTGAGCGCGCCGACGATGAGCCCCAGTCCGATGAGTACCTCGCCCCACGGGACGGCGACGTTGACGAACTCGACGAACGCGGCGTTACTTCCCATCGCGGTGAACAGGCCAGCCGCGGGGCTCCCGTTGGCCTGCGGGGCGTTCATGAGGTAGCCCGAGGCGCTGAAACTGCCCGATAGCACCTTCTCGAATCCGCTCTGGAAGAACGCGACGCCCATCATTATCCGGAGGGCGAGGATGAACCAGACGGAAAGCGTGTGGAGTCGACCTTCGGCGGTGAACCCGCCGACGCTGCTTCGAAGTGATACTTCCTGTGAAGACATATGAAGAGGTACTACAGGTATGGTGGTAAGTACGTAGCACTGTTCCCGCATTCGGAGAATGGGTCCGCAGCCAGGCGAAAACGGTCGTCAGCTCAGACCAGCGGTTCGACCAGGTCGCGGCCGGCCTCGAGCAGCTCCTCGACGCGGTCCTCGCTGCCGGCTTCGGCGTAGATACGGAGTTTCGGCTCGGTACCCGAGGGACGCATCAGCAGCCAGGTGCCGTCTTCCAGACGGACCTTGAACCCGTCGATGGTGTTGATGCCGTCCACGTCGACGCCGGCGACGGTCTCGGGGAGCTCCGTCTCCAGGTCCGAGAGCACCGGCCCCTTCCGGTCGTCGGGACAGTCGACGCTGATTCGGGACTGGTGGATCTCGCCGTAGGCGTCGATGAGGTCGTCGACGCGTGCGTCGAGCGGTTTCTCCGACTCGGCGGCGGCCGCCACCAGCGCGATCAGGACGCCGTCCTTGTTCCGGAGGTGGTCGGTCAGGCCGAAGCCGCCCGACTCCTCGCCGCCGAAGAGGGCGTCGTGTTCACGCATCGCCTCGGCGACCCACTTGAAGCCGACGGCGGTCTCGTGGACGTCCTGGTCGTGGGCCTCGGCGACGCGGTCGACGATGCTCGAGGATGAGACTGTCCGGACCACGTCGCCCTCGCGCGTCTCGAGCAGGTAGTCGTACATCGCGGCGAGGAACAGGTTCGGGTCCAGAAAGCCCCGTTCGGGCGTGACGATACCCAGGCGGTCGGCGTCGCCGTCGTTGACGAAGCCGATGTCGGCGTCGCCCTCGGTCACTTCCTCGATGAGTTCGCCGACCTTCTCGGCTGTGGGTTCCGGCGAGCTGCCGCCGAACTCGGGGTCGAGGTAGTCCCGCATCGCGGTGACGTCGGCGCCGGCCCGTTCGAGCAGGGTGTTCGTGACGCCGCGGCCGCTGCCGTACATCGCGTCGTAGGCAACCGTGAGCCCGTCGAGGTCGGCGTCAGCGTACTCGATGGCGTGGTCCTCGTAGTCCGCGATGAGGTCGCGCTCGGTGACCTCACCGTGTTCGTCCTCGGGGAGGCTCTCGGGGTCGGCGAGGTTGCTCTCGACTTCCTCGGTGAGGTCGGGGAGTGCGGGCGCGCCCTCGCCGGGGATGAACTTCACGCCGTTGTACTCGGGCGGGTTGTGACTCGCGGTTATCTGGAGTGCGCCGTCGTGGCCGCCCTCCTTGGCCGTCCAGGCGACGATGGGCGTCGGTGTGTCACGCTCGGGTAGCACCACGTCGAACCCGTTGG
The DNA here is from genome assembly GCF_019599405.1 of Haloarcula salinisoli. NCBI lineage: Archaea > Methanobacteriati > Methanobacteriota > Halobacteria > Halobacteriales > Haloarculaceae > Haloarcula > Haloarcula salinisoli. Next base: position 494,630 of record NZ_RKLQ01000002.1, read on the forward strand.
CACAGAACACGCGGGCCAGTTCCTCTGCGAAGCCCCGCGACGTCTCGCGGGCGTCGTAGCCGACGACGACCGAGTCGTCGTGGCCGCGGTCACGGAACGTCGTCGCGAGGGCCTGGCCGACGATTCGCACCCGCGGTTCGGTGAACACGTCGAGGGTCGCTCGCCAGCCGTCGGTTCCGAAACGTATCGCTTCGGCATCAGCTTCGTCCATACGTGAATTCTCTCATGGGCCCTTCAAAAAGGTCACCCCCTGGGTCAGGGCGAGAACTCGGTCTCGGCCCCGTCTCCTCGGACCAGCGTCTCCTTCTCGGTCCGCGACAGCTGTTTTATTTCGTACTCGCGAGACATCGCTGCCGACTTGGAGTCGAACCGCTCGACGTGGACGAGTTCGACGGGCGTCCGGCCGCGGGTGTACTTCGCGCCCTCGTCGGCGTCGTGTTCACGAACCCGGCGCTCCACGTCGGTCGTGTAGCCGGTGTAAAAAGTATCGTCGCTGCACCGAACCACGTAGGCGTAGTGGTCAGGGCTCCGCGTGGTGGTCATCGCACGATGCGGGGGGCCCAGTGGGCCTCGTACGGATTGTTGTAGTCATTTACCGGTGTGTGCCGACCGGTGTCGGCGTCCGCCGTAAATACTCTACAACGGTCCGTATCACGCTTCGTGGGCGCGCTCTTTCGACACCTCGGCGATGCCAGCGTTCGCCGAGCAGTTCGGGCAGGCCCGGATGTGTCCGTACTCGTCCGCGAACACACGGGCGAACTGGTCTGAGACGTGCGCGCCGCAGTGATTGCATTCGGGCATCGTATTCGTCGGCGACACCACCGCCGACATACAAACAGAGGTGTTCTAGTCCTATATTGCTTTACCCAAATGGTTTGGTATCCATCTGGGCTGACAGATGTTTCACCCATCAGTCACCCCCCTCGCGCCGCCGCGACCCGGCGGGCGATGAGTCCCGCCTGCGTGCCCGCGGTAAAGCCCGCGTCGACGTTGACGACCGACAGCGCCGTGCAGGACTGGAGCATCCCCGAGAGCGCGGCCTCGCCCTCGCCGCCGTGGCCGTACCCGGTCGAGACGGGGAGGCCGATAACCGGCGTGTCCACCAGTCCGGCGACGACGGTGGGCAGGGCGCCCTCCCGACCGGCGGCGACGACGAGGACGTCCTGTTCGCGCAGGCGGGACACGGCGTCGATGGTCCGGGCCAGACTGGCGACACCCACGTCGTCGATTCGGGTCACGTCGGCGCCCAACTCGGCGGCTATCATGGCCGCCTCGCCCGCCGGGACGGCGTCGGAGGTCCCGGCCGTGACGACGCCGACGCGGGCGTCGACGTCGGGTCGCTCGAACGCGGGGGCCGTGGCCACGAGCCAGTTCGACCGCTCGTCCCACCGGATGGTGGCCTTCGGAGCGTTCTCGGCCAGCTGTCGGCGGACGGCCCCTGCACCGGCCGCGTCGATGCGGGTGACGATCGCTCGCCCGGTCGTCTCGACGGCCGTCGCCGCGAGGTCGGCTATCTCCTCGACTGTCTTCCCGCTGCCCAGCACCGCCTCGGGGACGCCCGAACGGGCCTTGCGGGCCGCGTCGAAGCGGCCGGCGCCGGTCGTGGCGTAGCCGGCCAGTTCCGACTCGGCCTCGGCGGGGGTCAGTTCACCCGCCGCGACCGCCTCCAGTATCTCGCGCATGTGTCCCCCTCTGGGGGCCGGCTACTCCTATCCGTCGGTCTCCAGCGCCAGCGCGCGCGAGACGGCGGGATAGGGCCGCCCGCTCCTCACATATCAATTATGTGGCCACACCCCTCGCGATAGCGGAAAAATCAGCCTTATTTATATGGGTCTGAATGGCCGAAACGCCCTGAAACCCCCGTCAGTACCGGTGAGAGCGACCCAATTGGGGAAAGTATTTAAACAATCCCTTCGCACAGCGGAGTGTATGGCAGACCTAATCGTCAAAGCCGCCGTGAAGGAAGAGCTCGATGACATGAACGTTGCGTCGGACTTCTACGATGCACTCGACGCCGAAGTCGAGGAACTGCTCGCCGACGCCGCTCGACGAGCTGACGCTAACGACCGAAAGACAGTCCAGCCGCGAGACCTGTAAGGTCGTTTCCACCCGTTTTTCTTTCAGCAACGTCCCGTAGCGACGGCGTCGTTCGCCGATAGCCAGCTCCTGCTCCGCGGCTCGCTACGCTCTCCGCGTCGCTTTCGAGGCGTCTCCCGACGTCGACGCCTCGCTCGCTACAGCTCTCGGACCGTCACGCCCTCCTCGCTACCGACGTGGACCTCGTCGGCCAGCCCGACGAACAGCCCGTGTTCGACGACGCCGGGCAGCGACGCCAGGTCCCGCCCCAGCGCCGCCGGCTCGTCGATATCGCCGAAGGCACAGTCCAGCACGAGGTTCCCGTTGTCGGTGACGACGGGGCCGTCCTTGCGCTCGGCCTGCCGCAGCGTCGGCTCGCCGCCCAGTTCCCGGACCGACTCGGCGACGGTGGTCCGGGCCGCCGACAGCACTTCCACCGGCACTGGGTGGGAGAGCGTCTCGGCTTCCTTCGTCGGGTCGGCGACGACGAGCAAGCGGTCGGCGCTCGCGTCGACGATCTTCTCGCGGGCGTGGGCCGCCCCGCCGCCCTTTATCAGGTCACCGCCGGCCACCTCGTCGGCGCCGTCGATGGCCAGGTCGACGCTCACTTCGTCCAAATCGGCAAGCGGGATGCCGGCCTCGCGGGCCAGTTCGCGGGACTGGAAGGAGGTCGGGACGCCGACGATGTCGAGGCCGGCGTCGACCTGCCGGCCGATGGCGCGAATCGCGTGGGCCGTCGTGGACCCGGTGCCCAGCCCGACGACCATGCCGTCCTCGACCGCCTCGGCCGCCGACTCGCCGGCCGCGCGTTTCGCCGCGTCTGAGCCGCCCTGTTTCATGTGCGGACTCTCACTGGAGGCGGACAAAACGTTTGTTCTCCTGGCCGGAACGGACGGTATGGACTGCACCTACTGCGGCTGTGCCGTCGAGGCCCACGACCCGGTGTATCTCTCGACGGAACCGGACGGCGAGCCGACCAGCCAGTTCTGTAACTACGGCTGCCTGTCGGCACATATCGAGACCGCGGAGCTGACCACGGGGACGGCCTGCAACTGGTCGCCGGCAGAGTGATACTGCCGGCTGTAACTGGGTCGAGATAGCCGACAGCCGGTCGTACGAACAGTATACTTTTGCCCGCCCGCTTCGCCCTGAGAGTATGACACTCTTCGGAACGAGCGGCATCAGAGGGCCGGTCGGCGAGACGGTGACAGCCGACCTGGCGCTGTCGATGGGACGAGCGCTGGGCGTCGACTGCGACAGGGTCGTCGTCGGTCGGGACCCGCGTGCGAGCGGCGAGTTCCTCCAGTCCGCGCTGGTGGCAGGGCTGCGAGAGAGCGGCACGGACGTCGTCGACGTGGGCGTGGCGGCGACGCCGACGGTCGCCCGAGCGGTGGCGTGGCGCGACGCCGACGCCGGCGTCTCGATTACGGCGAGCCACAACCCGCCCGAGGACAACGGCCTGAAGCTCTGGCAACCCTCCGGGCAGGCCTTCGACAGCGAGGGTCAGGAGCGAATCGAGGCTCGCATCGCCGAGGCGACCTTCGAGCCGGCCGCGTGGGACGAGAGCGGCCAGTTAGAGACGTGGGACGCCCGCGCCCGCCACGCCGAGGCCATCCAAGCAGAACTCGGCCGTGAGTCGATGGACAGCCACGTTATCGTCGACGTGGGCAACGGCGCCGGCGGCGTCACGGTGGAGGTCCTCAAATCGCTGGGCGCACACGTCGAGACGCTGAACGCCCAGCCCGACGGCGCGTTCCCGGGCCGACCGAGCGAACCGAAAGCCGAGAACTGCACGTCGCTGTCGACCCTCGTCGGCGAGAGCGACGCCGACATCGGCATCGCACACGACGGCGACGCCGACCGGATGCGGGCGGTGGCCGGCGACGGCACCTACCTCACCGGCGACGTCACGCTCGCCCTGTTCGCCCGCGCGGCCGCCGAACCCGGCCAGCGGGTCGCCGTGCCGGTCGATACCAGCCTGGCGGTCGCGGACTACCTCGCCGAGATAGACGTCGACGTGGAGTACACGCCGGTCGGTGACGTCTACGTCGCCGAGGCCGCCGAGGCCCCCGACGTGGCCTTCGGCGGGGAGCCAAGCGGCGCGTGGATATGGCCCGCCCACACGCTCTGTCCGGACGGCCCACTGGCGGCATCTACCATCGCCGCCCTCGACGCCGACCGGCCGCTGGCCGAGCGCATCGCCGACGTGCCCACCTACCCCATTCGCCGGGACAGCGTCGAGGTCGAGGCGAAAGGCGCGGTGATGGACCGGGTCCGCGAGCAGGTGCTCGCCGACTACGACGACGTGACGACGCTGGACGGGGTCCGCGTGGACCTGGGCGACGCGTGGTTCCTCCTGCGCGCCAGTGGTACCCAGCCACTCGTCAGGGTGACCGCCGAAGCCCGCGAGGACGCACGGGCCGACGAGGTGCTGGCCGAGGCTCGGGAGTGCCTGGCAGCGGCTCTGGAGTAGGAGAATCTCACCGTGACTGACCCAGTCACGGGAGAACGACGCTTATCTGCGGGTCGACCGGGCCTCGCGGATGTCGGCCCCGTCGCGTATCTTATCCTCACACTGCGGACAGACCCGTGGTTTCTCGACGCCGTTTGGCGTGAAGACCCGCGCGTATGCGGCAGTTACGAAATTCTCACAGTTCTGGCATTCCGGCATACACCCTGATAGAAGGAGTATACCGTCTTAATTGTGGTGTCGTGGCAACGACTACCACACGCGTTCAGAAATCGCTCGTGACGCTGTCGTCTTCACCCAGTTCCACCACGCCATCGAACAGGTCCCGGAACTGCGCGACGGTCTCGTCGTCGTGGACGCCCTGGGCGAGGTGGAACATCCCGACGGCGTCGTACTCCTCGAGGAGTTCGAGGATGTCGCCGACGGCCTCGAGGGCCTGCTCCTCGTCGGCGTAGTAGATGAGTTCGGTGACCGAGTCGAAGCTCACGCGCAGCTTGCCGTCGTGGTCCTGCAGGAACTGCTCGGTCTCGGCGACGATGCCGGCCAGGTCGTCGGGCGCGGAGACGTAGCGGACCTGGTCGGACTGACGACGGGTGTAGCCCCGCTCGACCGACAGCGTATCCAGGATTGTCGCGCGCTCCTCGTCGACCTCGTAGTACTCCAGTTTCTGTTTGACTTCGCGGGCGGTGGTCCGCGTCGAGATGACCAACATTGCGTCGGTGTCGGTCGAGAGGAAATCGGTGTCGAGACGGTCGGTCGCCCCGGTACTGGGGTGTACCAGCAGGATTCCGGTGCCCCCCTCCACGGTGTCCGGCGTGTTGTCGATGGCCAGCGTGTACTCCATGTGCCGGAAAGGGCGGGGCGACGGGCATTAACTTTTGCGAGGGACGCCCCGCTCGGCTCAGAACACACTGTCGGCCGTCGCCGCGCCGACGACGCTGAAGATAGCGCCCACGGCGACGGCTTTCACCGTCGTCAGCGCGACCGCTCTCGGCGTCGGGTTCGGCAGTATCCCCGCCTCGACCAGGAAGGTCTGGGGCGCGGTCAGTGCCAGCGCGAGGACTGCCACGGAACCGAAGGCGACGAGCATCAGCGAGACGAACCGAATCGGGACCCCGGCGACCTCGGCCTCCCGCTCTAGGTCCCGGTCGTCGTCGGCCTTGTACAGCGCGCCGTAGCCGATGGCGAAGACGATAGCGACCACGGCGGCCGCGTGGTAACCGGTCATGTTCGACGCCAGCACCCACACCTCCTCGGTGACGACGAAGGGACCGGCCAGCAGGAACCCGCCGACGACCTGCTGGGCCGTGTCGGCGACGCGGTAGCGGCGACGGCGCGACATACTCTCCGGTCCAGCGCCTGGGGCATAACCTTCCCGGACTCCGGGGACAAAGCTGGAGCGGCGGTCGACGCGGCCGCGCCACAGCCGGGCGGTTCCACGACCCCGTCACAGGAATAAAGTGTCGGCCGGCCGAACGGAGCGGTATGAACGCCGATGTCGAAGCGGTCGTACCCGACGACGTCGCGCCCGCGACGCTGCTGTTCGGTGTCGTCGCCGGCCTGGGGCTGGGCTGGACCGGCGGGAGTGTCCTGGCCGGAGCGTCACTCTCTGCGTACCTCCCGTTGCTGGTCTCCATCCTGGCTGCCGGCACCGTGTTGTACGTGGTCCGGACCCAGCGGTAACGCCGAGTCGAAGGGCGTTTTGCCACCGACCGCCCACTCCGGATATGAGCGTCAGCGACGAGTTCGACGACTGGGCCGCCCGCGGGAAGGACCGCGGGATGGAAGACCGCCACTGGCACACCGCAAAGCACGTCCTCGCGCGGATGCCCGTCGAGGCGGGCGACACCGTGCTCGACCTGGGCTCGGGCAGCGGCTACGCCGGCCGCGCGCTGAAGGAGACCGCCGACGCCGGCCGGGCCTACGGTATCGACGCCTCGCCGGCGATGGCCGCAAACGCCCGTTCCTACACCGACGACGGCGACGTGGGCTTTCTGGTGGGCGACTTCGAACACCTCCCCTTCGAGACCGACACCGTCGACCACTGCTTCTCGATGGAGGCCTTCTACTACGCCAGCGACCCCCACGCCGTCCTCGACGAAGTTGCCCGCGTGTTGCGCCCGGGCGGCACCTTCCACTGTGCCGTGAACTACTACGAGGAGAACGTCCACTCCCACGCCTGGGACGAGCTCGTCGAGGTGCCGATGACCCGCTGGAGCGGCCCGGAGTACCGCGAGGCGTTCCGTGAGGCCGGGCTGGCGGTCGCCGTCCAGGACAACGTCCCCGACCGCGAGATAGAGATTCCACCGGCGAGCGAGTTCCCCACCGAGGACTGGGAGACCCGCGAAGCGATGGTCGAACGCTACCGGGAGTTCGGCACGCTCGTCACCGTCGGCGTCGCGCCCTGAAAACAACGTTTTAGATCTCTGTGGTGGGCTGAACTGTTCGACGGCACCGCTAGCAGTGTCTGCCAACTACGGTGCGAACAGCTGGAAAGCCCCGGCCCGTTTCAGTCCCATCCATCGCTGATTGGCCAACCGGCTACGGGTGGGACTGAGCGGAGGCGGAGGCTCCGCGGGGGTCAGGAGATGCGAAGCGTCCCCGGGGACTTTCTGGCTGTTTGTAGTCTCACCGACGCTTACTGCTAGCGGAGGAACCCTTTTGGTAACCACTCGACAAGGTATCCCGTGCCGACTCGCCAGCGAACGTACGTCATCGCAGGACTGCTCGTCCTGCTGGTCGCGCTCTCGATGCTGTTGCTGTCGAGCGTGCTGGCGACCGTCTTCTTCGCGATAACCGTCGCGTACGTGCTCTTCCCACTGTCGGAGTGGTTCGTCGACCGGGGGCTCTCGAAGCGGCTCGCGGCCGCCGTCTCGACGGCTATCGCCTTCGTCGCCGGCTCGCTCGTCCTCGTCCCGCTTGTCGCCGTGCTGTATCGCCGCCGGCGTGACCTCTTTGGCTTCTTCCAGCGACTCCCCGACGAGGTCACCCTCGCCGTGGGGGAGTTCAGCTACCGCATCGACATCCAGTCGTGGCTCGTGACCGCGCGCGACGCCCTCGGGGACGTGGCAGTGCAGTTCGCGAGCGAGACGCCGATTCTCGCCCTGAAGGGCGTCCTCTTTACCATCCTCGTCTACGCGCTGCTCTGGCAGCCCAGCGCCCCGGGGAAAGTCGTCTACCGGACCGTCCCGACGCCGTACCACGACATCGTCGAGCGGTTTCACAGGCGCCTGCGGTCGACGCTGTATGCCATCTACGTCCTGCAGGCGGCGACTGCGTTTGGTACCTTCATCGTGGCCTGGGTGCTGTTCGCCCTGCTGGGGTACAACGGCGCGTTCGCGCTGGCGGTCACCGCCGGTATCCTCCAGTTCGTCCCCGTCGTCGGGCCGAGCGTGGTTATCCTCGCTATCGCCGCCTCGGAAGCCATCGCCGGCGACGCCGTCGGTGCGGTCCTCATCACCGTCCTGGGCCTTACGCTCGTGGGCTTTCTGCCCGACGCGGTCATCCGCCCGCGGCTGGCCCGCTACACGACGGGGATGCCGGCCAGCCTCTACTTCGTCGGCTTCACCGGCGGCGTGCTCTCGCTGGGGATTATCGGCTTCATCGCCGGCCCGGTGATAATCGCGCTGCTGGTCGAGGCGGTGGAACTGCTGGCGACCGAGAACGGATCGGCCGAGACGGAGCCGGCCCAGGCGTCGGAACGACGGTGACCGAGAACGAACCGACGGCGCCGCGCTACGCGTCGGGCGAGCCCGGTTCCAGGGGCCGGTCCTGGGCCTCCCACTCGGTGAGACTGCCCTCGTAGAACTCCACGTCCTCGAAGCCGAGATGCCGGAGCACGACGTAGGTGTGGCTGATGCGCCGTGCCGTGTTACAGTACAGGACGACGCGTTTCTCGGGGACGATGCCGACCGATTCGAGGACTGCGAGCGCTTCCTCCCGGGGGAGTAGCCCCCGGGTCTCGTCGTCGACGAGCTCGCGCCAGTCAAGCAGGACGGCGCCGGGGATGTGCCCCGCGGCGTATTCGGACTCGTCGCGGGTGTCGACGAGGACGGCGTCGGGGTCGTCGCTGGCGGCAGCGACCCGGTCGGCGTCGACCAGCGGCGTCGCTTCGGGCGGATCGACGCTGTAGTCGGTTTCCGCGATGTCGGGCGTCTCGCTGCTGGTCGGCTGTTCCAGTTGCCAGCTGGAGAAATCGCCATCGAGCAGGTACAGTTTCTCGGGGTCGTGGCCCAGCAGCGCCGCCGTCACCAGGAAGCGAGCGGCGAAGACGCCGTGGTGGTCGTCGTACGCGACTATCTCGCTGTCGGCGCTGATACCGGCCGGACCGAGCAGCGACGCCCACTGGCTGTGGCTGGGCAGCATCCCCTCGCTGTCGCCCGACTCCTTCCGGAAGCGGTCGAACGGAATCGAGACTGCACCGGGGAGGTGCGCCATCGCGTCGTACTCCCAGCCGTCCCGCACGTCGACGACGCGCAGTCGGTCGAGGTTGTCCGCCACCCAGTCGGCGGAGACGATATCGGTCATTATCGACGCTTCCGCCTCCGACCGCTTGAAAACTCGGATACAGGTTGCTCGAAGATACCGACAACTGTTGCCGCCTCTGTCAGCTCCTCTCCCCGACGACGGCCTCACGCCTGCCTTTTCAGGGCGACATAATGGGCCACGTTGACAATCACCATTCCTGTTGTAGAGGCAACATATGCCGTCACAGGGGAGGAGTGGCCGTCCATGCCGCCACTCGTGGTAATATATGTATGGTAGACCAACGGTTCAACGCATTATGACTGAATACGCCAACGACGTGCTCGTCTCGGCCGACTGGGCCAGCGAGCACCTGGACGACTTCCAGGACGACGACTCCGACCTCCGACTGGTCGAAGTCGACGTCGACACGGAAGCCTACGACGAGGCCCACGCGCCCGGCGCCATCGGCTTCAACTGGGAGACAGACCTGCAGGACCAGACCACCCGCGACATCCTCTCGAAAGACGAGTTCGAGGCGACGATGGGCGAGGCCGGCATCAGCGAGGACGACACCGTCGTGCTGTACGGTGACAACTCCAACTGGTTTGCCGCCTACACCTACTGGCAGTTCAAGTACTACGGCCACGACGACGTGAAGCTCCTCGACGGCGGCCGCGAGTACTGGCTCGAGAACGACTACGAGACCACGGACGAGGTTCCCGAGTTCTCGGCGACGACCTACACCGCGTCCGGTCCGCGCGAGTCCATCCGCGCCTACCGCGACGACGTCGAGAACGCCGTCGACAAGGAGCTGCCGCTGGTCGACGTCCGCTCGCCCGAGGAGTTCTCCGGCGAGATTCTCGCGCCCCCCGGACTCCAGGAGACCGCCCAGCGTGGCGGCCACGTCCCCGGCGCAGAGAACATCTCGTGGGCCGCCGTCACGAACGACGACGGCACCTTCAAGAGCTACGACGAGCTCGAAGAGCTCTACGCCGAGTACGGCATCGACGGCGACTCCACGACGGTCGCGTACTGCCGCATCGGCGAGCGCTCCTCGGTCGCCTGGTTCGCCCTGCACGAGCTGCTGGGCTACGAGGACACCATCAACTACGACGGCTCCTGGACCGAGTGGGGCAACCTCGTCGGCGCCCCCATCGAGAAGGGCAACTGACCGGGGAGACTGGCGAGGCGGACAACGGAGCGAAGCGACCGCGTCCGCCTCGAATCGGAACGGGGAGCGCAGCGACCCGTGAAGAAGCGCTCTGCGTCTTCGAGCCGCGGTTCCCTTCTCGCAGAGAAGGGCAACTAATCGGTCTCAAACTCGCTGATTTTTTCGCGTGTTGGTCGGATAGCGGTGCCTGAGTCGCTTCTGCAGTTTTATATCCCGAAACTATTGACAGCCAGAAAGCCCCACTGCTCTCAGCTCCCGCGACTCGCTGTGCTCCTCGGCCTGCGGCCTGCGGTGCTTGCATCGCCGGGGTTCGCTGAGAGCAGTGCCCTTTTCAGTCCCACCCGTAGCTGTTTGGCCAGCCGGCATGGGTGGGACTGAAAGGGGCGGCCTGCTACACGAAGGTGGACGACGTAAGCACCGCAATGAGCGGAGCGAGTGAGGAGCGCAACGAGGCCCCCGAGTGTAGCAGGACGGGGCTTTCTGGCTGTTCACACTACGCTCGGTCACAGGTTCAGCCTTGGCTGTCCCTAGCCGTAGATTCAAGACGATAGCACACCAGACAGGGGTGTGGACCGACAGGAACTCGAACGGGTGCTGTCAGAGACGTTCGACGACGCGGGGGCGGCCGGGGTAGTGGCGCGACAGGCCGGCGACATGGCCGACGGGGGGCAGTTCGACGCGGACTTCGGCGGCGAACTCACCGTCGAGACGGTCGTCGAGAACCTGCATGACGCTCCCGACGAGTACGCACTGGCCGAGCGGTGGAACTGGTGGCTGGGGGCCCTGGACCTCTCACACGGTGGGTACGCGCGGTTCAGCGTTCGCCCGGACGTGGGCAGGCAGTCCTAGGCGTCCGCGACCCCAAATTTCGAGCGCCAGCCTCAGAATACTGAGAGCCCGTGAGCCTCTCGTGCGTGGTCGAGGAGTGCCTCCGTCGTCTCGAACTCCTCGCCGCATGTGCACGTGTGGTACGTGGTCGGGGTTTGCTGGCGTGTTGCCATAGCAAACACACCTTGTTCGTCAATCATAATAATTGTTTATGTGGTAGTGTTATCAGTCCACATAACCGGTGGTACCGAATCCCACGGCCGCAGTCCAGCGTACTGTGGCAACGACACATGGGCCATGGTGTACGAGGGTGGCGGCGTTTCAGTACTGCTATTGCGGTTTCTATCGGCAGAGAGACTATACCTGTCCAATGCTAACGAGTGGGAACGACCTTCTCTCCCATGAACCAGCCGGATTCCAAGGCGGCCCATCGCGAGCAGGTGTACGAAGCCTTCGCCGACCGGCGACAGTCGCTCGCGGCGGCCGTCGAGGCCGCGCTTGAGGCCGGTGTGGGTCGCCTCGGTGTCGGAATCGGGTTTCTGACGCGTATCGAGGACGGGACACAGTACATCGAACACGCTGTCGGCGACCACGCAGCGATACAGGCCGGCGAGCAGTGTCCGCTGGACGAGGCCTACTGTCGGCGGACCGTCCAGCTGGACGGGCACCTGAGCGTTCAGGACGCCACGTCGTCGGCCGAGGTCCCCCAGCAGGCCTACGAGGCGTTCGGGCTGGGCTCGTACATCGGCTGCAAGATCGTCGTCGACGAAGACGTCTACGGGACGGTCTGTTTCGCCGACCAGGAGCCGCGCGAGCGACCGTTCTCGGAGGCCGAGGAACTGTTCGTCGAACTCGTCGCTCGGCTGGCCGGCCGGGCTATCGAGCGCCGGGCCTACGAGCGCGAGCAGGCCGAACGGACGGCCCAGATCGAGACCGAGAAACGCCGGTTCGAGGGTATCGCAGAGAACAGCTTCGACGTCCTCTACCGTATCGACACCGACGGCGAACTGACCTACGTTTCACAGGCCGTCGAGCGAGTGCTGGGTTACGAGCCAGACGAACTCGTCGGCGACAACTTCGCGACGCTGGTCAGCGACGGCACGACGCCGTCGGCGCTGTCCGCGTTCACGCGGCTGCTGGACGGCGAGACGGTCCAGGGACTGGAGATCGCGTTCACCCATCGGGACGGCCACCAGGTTTCCATGGAGGTCAACGCGACGCCCATCACGGACGACGACGCCGTCACCGCCGTCCAGGGCGTCGGCCGCGACATCACGGAACGCAAGGAGCGCGAGTCGGAGCTCCGGCTCCGGACCCGGGCGATGGACGCCGCCGAGGTCCCCATCACCATGGCCGACGCCACGGCACGGGACAATCCCATCGTCTACGCGAACGACGCCTTCGAGACGGTCACCGGCTACAGTAAGGGCCAGATAATCGGGAACAACTGCCGGATACTCCAGGGGCCCGGCACCGACGACGAGGGCGTGAGGACACTTCGGGAGGGTATCGACGCCCAGCGACCGGTGACGGCCCAGATTCTGAACTATCGGCGCGACGGGACCCCGTTCTGGAACCGCATCACCGTGACGCCGATCGCCGACGATACCGGAACGGTGACCCACTATCTGGGCTTCCAGCAGGACGTCACCGAGCAACAGCGCATCACCCGCCTCGTCGAACTGCTGAACCGCGTCCTCCGGCACAACCTCCGCAACGAGCTCACCGTCATCGAGGGGTACACCGACTTCATCCACGAGTCGCCCGAGGGGATGGACATTCAGGCGAAGATACGGCGGCCGCTCCGACGGCTGGTGTCGCTCAGCGAGCGCGCCCGTGAGCTGGAGAAAATCGCGAAGGCGGCCCGCGAACCGGACCGAATCGACCCGACCGAACTCCTCTCGGGCGTCGCCGACCAGCATCGTGAGGGCGCGACGGTCGATATCAGCGTCGACACCGACCGGGACATCTGTGCCGGCACCGAGCTTGAGACCGCCATCGACGAGCTGGTGACCAACGCCGTCACCCACGACCCCGACGACCACACGACGGTCTCGCTGTCCGCCCGCGACGACGGCGACTGGGTCGTCGTGACTGTCGCCGACGACGGTCCCGGCATCCCGCCGATGGAGGTCGCCGTCGTCGAAGCAGGCCAGGAGACCCCGCTCGAACACGGGAAGGGGCTCGGGCTCTGGCTCGTCAACTGGGTCGTCACCCAATATGGCGGCTCGTTCCAGCTTTCGGTCGACGACGGCACCGTCGCGACGCTCCGACTTCCCGCTATCGCGGCCGACCAGTCCATCGAGGACGCCGCCCGGCGACCGACGGCGCTGTTACGATAGCCTGAGGGTACAGCCGTGTTTACTGGAACAATTCAGAGAGCCAGAAAGCCCCGTCCTGCTACACTCGGGGGACTCGCTGCGCTCCTCGGCCTCCGGCCTGCGGTGCTTACTTCGTCCACCTTCGTGTAGCAGGCCGCCCCTTTCATCCCGCCCGTAGCCGGTTTGTCAGCCGGCATGGCCGGAATGAAAGGGGCGGGGCTTTCTGGCTGTTCGCGGTCCGGCTCTCCTTCCTAAACACTGCCACCGGGAACTGCCGGTCCTGTCCGGCTGTTCTGCCGGCCAGAACCGACGAAGGCAAACGGCCTGACCGACTACCCTCGCCCAGATGGAGGTCCAGTTCCTGGGTGGGGCCGACGAGATAGGCCGCAGTGCCGTGCTCCTAGACGACTCGCTGTTGCTCGACTACGGGATGGCCAGCGAGTCCCCGCCACAGTATCCGGTCGGCGACGTCGACCCCGACGCCGTCGTGGTCTCTCATGGCCACCTGGACCACGCCGGCGCGGTGCCGGCGCTCATGTCCTCGGGCGAGTTGCCGCCGGTTCACTGGACGCCCCCAACCCGAGAACTGGCGACCACGCTCGCCGAGGACACGCTGAAACTCCACGGCTCGACGCCGCGCTGTCCCTTCACCCAGAACGACGTGCGCCGACTCACGCAGGCCTCAGAGACGCATAGCTACGAGGAGTCCTTCGAGGCTGCGGGCTACGAGATAACGCTCTACAACGCGGGTCATATCCCCGGCAGCGCCCACGTGCTGGTCGATGACGGGGACACTCGCCTGCTCTACACCGGCGACTTTCACACCGGCGACCAGCGCCTCGTCGCGCCTTCGACCGCCCGACCCGACGCTGATGTGGTCATCTGCGAGTCGACGTATTCGGACGTGTCCCACGAGGCCCGCGATACCGTCGAGCAGCGCTTCGCCGAGAGCGTGCAGCAGACGGTGTGGGAAGGTGGGACCGTCGTCGTCCCGGCCTTCGCCATTGGCCGCACGCAGGAGGCGATGTTAGTCTGTGCCGCCCACGACATCGACTGCTACGTCGACGGAATGGGCCAGCGGGTGACGAAGCAACTGAAACGCCACCCCGAGTTTCTCCGCGATGGGGACGCACTTCGCGGGGCGACGTCGAGCGCCCGGTTCGTGACGGGTCGCGATGGACAGCGAAAGCGCATCGCCGAGCAGAACACTGTCATCATCACCACCTCGGGAATGCTCAGCGGTGGCCCCGCGATGACCTACGTCCCCGCCATCCGCCACCACCCGACGAACAAGGTCGCGCTGACGGGGTATCAGGTCGAGGGAACGCCCGGCCGTCAGCTACTCGACACTGGGAGCGCCGAACTCGACGGCCGCGTGATGCCCGTCAGCGCGCAGGTCGAACTCCACGAGTTCTCCGCCCACGCCGACCGGCAGGGCCTGCTCGACTTCCTCGAGAGCTACCGAGATACGCCCGTTCTCACTGTCCACGGCGACCGCACGGCCGCCTTCGCCGAGGAACTTCGCGGCGAGGGGTTCGAGGCGCGTGCGCCGACGCTGGGCGAGACCGTCGAGCTGTGAACAGCACGCCACTCTCGCGATAGCGCTGCCGTCTCGGGCATGATGTACCACGCTTGTGTGTTATTTCGTGTCGGGACGAAGCGGTCGTATGGCGACTGTCATCGAGTTTACCAGTCCGGCCGACGAGTTCCCGCTGGGGACCGTCTTCGAGAACCTCTCGGAGGTGACGGTGGAACTGGAGCGACTCATCCCACACGACACGCTGATAATCCCCTATTTCTGGGTCCGTGGCGCCGCCGCCAGCGACATCGAAGCCGCGTTCGAAGCCCACGCCGGCGTGGTCGACGTCGAACTCATCGACAGCGTCGAGGACGAATACCTCATGCGTGCCGAGTGGGAAACGGAGTACTTCGGCATCCTGAACGCCCTGGGGAAGGCCAACGTCGTCGTTCTCTCGGGGGTCGGAACCAAAGACGGGTGGGACTTCGAGGTCAGGGGCGAGGACCGGTCGGCGATTAGCGAGTTTCGCACGCTCTGTCAGGACCACGATATCCCGCTGGAAGTCACGGCCGTTCACTCGCTGCTCCCGCTCCAGGGGGACAGTTACGAACTGACCGACCCCCAGCGGGAGGCGCTCGTGCTGGCCTACGAACGCGGCTACTTCGACTCGCCGCGGATGGCGTCGCTCGAAGAAATCGCGGATGAACTCGGTATCACCCAGCAGTCGCTCTCCTCGCGTCTCAGACGCGGCCACCGGCGACTCATCGGTGGGACGCTGGTACGTGACCAGGCCGATTGACCGACGGCGGCCCTGTTTAAACCCCCTGTATAGTAAGTACCCAGAGTAAACTGGTTCAGGGCGCTACGGGCTGTAATGGTAATTACACTAGCCGGTGTCGAATTGGAGCCGCTGGAGTCCCAGACGGGTGCCGAACGCCACCGGTTCGAGTACAACCGGGACATGACGACGGCCAGCATGGCTGTCGTCGCGGCGCTGTCGGAAGTGACTGAGACGGACCCGATGGAACTGCAGCCGCTGCACGAGACCATCGACACCGACGCACTCGACGCGTTCATGTCCGGACGGCCGGCCGACAGTGACGCGATAGCGGTCACACTCCAGCTAGCGGGGTATACGGTCACGGTCTACGGCGACGGCGAAGTCGCCGTGTCACCGTCGCCAACCCAGCGGGCCGAGGCCTGGACTGGGGCGGGTAGTCAGCTATGACCGACGGGGACTCATCGGTCTCCTCGGAGCGCGAACTCCACACCAGACTGCAGGCGCTCTTGCACCGGGCCCACACCAGCGGTATCGACGTCGAAGGCGCGTGGGAGTGTCGAAACGGTGCCGAGCATCCCGACTGGGACGTCGTCGTCACTGAAATGGAAAAGAAAACCGGGTGACTGTCGGCGTCGGGCCGTGCCGACACCACACCGGTAGTCAGGGCGACTCCGAGCACACCGTCAGCAGTCGCCGCGCTGTTTCAACCACTCGTCCAGCAGGTCCCGGACCGCGGCATCGCGGTTGTCCCGGTGGTCCGCGAAGGCCTTGTCGTCGACCGCTTCCAGCAGCGCCTCGTCCAGCTCGACGTCGACTTCTTCGAGGTTGAGGAACGCTTCGTCCATGGGTTTTGAGCGGTGCCGACCGGATAAATACCCTCGTCAGACGGCCGTCCCCCGCGCGTGTGACACCCCGCGGCTCGCTGTCGAAAGCCACACCTCGACGGCCACCCATCCACCAGCATGGAGCGTACGCACCTCGACTTCGACCGCTACTTCGAGGTCGTCATGGGGACCGACGAGGCACAGGCCGCCGAGATGACCGTCGAACCCGGCCGCAGCGTCGGCGGCCCCGACAACTACCACCCTGACAGCGACCAGTGGCTGTTCGTCGTCTCGGGGACGGGCGTCGCCACGGTCGACGGCGACGAGCAGCGCATCGAGGCCGGCGACCTGCTCCGTATCGAGGCCGGCGAGCGCCACGGTATCGCAAACGACGGCGAGGAACCGCTGGAGACGGTGAATTTCTACACGCCGCCCCGATAGCACTCGTCTGTCGCGTCGCTTCGAGGGTCTTCGCTGCGGTCGGTGTCTCGCTACTGTTCGACGGCTCGCGGTGCTCACCGCATCGCTTCGAGGGTCCGAACGGAGTGAGGACCCTCGCTACTGCTCCACGGCTCCCGATGGTCGCCGTTCCGCTTCGAGACACCTCCCTGCGGTCGGTGTCTCGCTATGCCACCCCAGCCTGTTCGTCCATCGGGTCGCGGATGTCGCCGACGACGGCCTCCAGCGCGTCGGTGACGGTGAGCAGGCCCAGCACCTCGCCGTCTTCTAACACAACGGCCAGCTCCTGACTCTCAGCCTGGAAGCGGTCGATGGCGTCGCTGACACTCGTGTCGGCCGATATCGTCATCGGCGGCGCGGCGACGGCTTCGAGCTCGACGCCCGCGAGCAGGTCGTCGTCGCCGGACTGTGCGTTCGCCGCCCGGAGCAGTTCGGGGACGTAGACGATGCCCAGCAGGTCGTCGCTGTTCTCGCCGATTAGCGGATACCGGGTGTGGGGCGTCTCGGCGACCTTGTGGGCGTTCTCGGCGTCGCCGTCGGTCGTCGAGAGCGCGACGACGTCCGCGGCTGGGACCATCACGTCCCGGACCTGCTGGTCGCCGGCGTGCAGCGCCGCCAGCACTTCCTCGCGCCGTTCCTCGGAGAGGTCGCCCTCCTCCAGCGTCGCATGGAGCTTGTTTCGGAGGTCTCCGCGGCTCTCGATGACGTCCTCCTCGGTCTCGAGCCACGCGCCGGACATCTCGACGCCGAAGAGGCCCAGCGTCCACTTCGCGACGCTGTCGCCGACGGAGATGAGCGGCGAGATGAGCTTGGCGAACCAGTACAGCGGTGTCGCGCCGTACCGACAGACGAAGCGGGAGCGCTCCACTCCGAGGTAGGTCGGCGTCTGTTCGCCGTGGGTGAGGTGGACGAGGTTGATGATGGCGAAGGCGATGGCGGCCCCCAGCCCGATGCCGGCCAGTCGCGACCCGGCGAAGGTCGGCTCGAACAGCGCGGCCAGAGCTGGCTCGGCGACGATACCGACGGCGATGGAGGAAGCCGTGATACCGACCTGACAGCTCGTCAGGTAGATCTCGAGGTCGTCCGTCATCTCCCAGGCCCGTTCCAGTGCCGGGTTCCCGTCCCCCACGAACTCCGACTCGGTGAACTGCCGTGCCCGGGTCAGCGCGAACTCGATAGCGACGAAAAAGCCGTTGGCGAGGATGAGCGCGACCCCGGCGAGCAGCCGCAGCGCTATCTCGACCGGTTGCATAGGCTGGCCGGGCGTTCCGCGTCGTCACCTGAAAACCTGATGGTTCGGCTACTCGAAGTCGTACTCGACGCCGGTCAGCTCCTCGGAGACGGTCCAGAGCTGCTCGGCGTCGGCCTCGTTCTTCGAGGCGGCGTTCGATTCCTGGAACTCCGGTGACCCGCGCATTCGCATGAACCCGCTGGGACCGACGTACTCACCGCCCGTGACCGCGTCGCTGGTCGCGGCGTACAGCATCGGCAAGGCCCCACGCTCGGCCGACTGGCCGAACAGCTTGTTGGCGACTTTCATCACGTTCAGCCGCACGTTAGACTCCATCTCCCGGGGCCCCCGGAACTGCAGGTCCGTGGCGGCATAGCCCGGATGGCAGGCGACACTTTTCAGGTCGGCCCCGCTCTCGGCCAGTCGACGCTGGAGTTCGTAGGCAAAGAGGAGGTTCGCCAGCTTCGAGCGGCCGTAGGCCGACCACTTGCCGTACTCGCGTTCCGATTGTAGATCCGAGAAGTCCATCTCGCCGGCGGTGTGGGCCTGTGAGGACTGCGTGACGACGCGGCTCTCACCTTCGCTCGCGCGGAGTTCGGGCAACAGGTGACCAGTCAGCGCGAAGTGGCCCAGGTGGTTCACCCCGAGTTGCTTCTCGAAGCCGTCGGCCGTCTCCTGACGGGGGATGGCCATCACGCCGGCGTTGTTACAGAGCACGTCGATGCCGTCGGCCTCCTCGCGGAGCCCCTCGGCGAAGGTCGCGACGCTGTCGAGGTCCGCCAGGTCACAGACCCGAACCTCCAGATTCCCGCCCCGTATCTCGCGGCGGATATCCGTCGCGGCCTCCTCGCCACGCTCCTCGCTCCGGCAGGCCATCACCACGGTCGCGTCGGCGTCGGCGAAGGCCTTGGTCGCCTCGTAGCCGAGCCCGCTGTTGGCGCCGGTGACGACCACCGTCTCCCCCTCCATCGGCGACATCTCTTCGACTATCCAGCGTGACATACGCCGATTTTGGCACCCCACCCACAGAAATCCTCGCAATCTGTGGACCTTTTAGCGTCGGGGACCTACACTCCGGCGATGAGCGACGTCTCGGTCACCGTCTACACCCGCGAGAACTGTCACCTCTGTGCGGAAGCCATCGACACCATCGAACGGGTCGCCGACGAGGAAGGCGTCGCGGTCGAGATGGACCTGGTCGACGTGGACACGGACGAGCAACTCCGCGAGGAGTACGGCGAGCGGGTGCCCTACGTCCTGCTCGACGGCTCACCGGCGTTCAAATACCGGGTGGACGAGGCGCGACTGCGCCGGAAGCTGTCGGAGTGAGCAATTCCACGAGAGTGGGCCTCACTCGTCCGCAGCTGCGGTGTAGCTGTGGAAGGCTTCGATTGCTGTCGCGACGAGCGCACTGTCGAGAGTTCCTTGCTGGCGGTCGAGGTCCCGATGCTTGAGCGTTGCCGTGTACCACGGCGAGATGTACGACTGCTTCTGGGACCCTCCCCGAACCCACGCATCTTCGGGGACAGTGATGCCCGACTCGTGCTGCTGTGTCGTCATCGCAAGTCCGATACACTCGGTGTGCGCAAACGGCTGTGTCCGGTCGCTGACGACTACCCACGGTCTGTAGGCGGGCCCCGATTTATGTGGTGCCGGACCCCACCAGACTTCGCCCTGTTCGTAGCTCATTACTCCGTCTCAGAATCTATCCCTGGCCCCCACTCGTCGGGGTCCTCGGGTCCGAATCGCTCGGTGACTGTCCGGGCGACGCCGAGCGAACTGAGCGTCGTCTCGACGTCCTCGACGTCACCGAGTGCCCAGTAGTCCCCTCGATGACGCACGAGCCCGCGCTCCTCCAGCCGGGAGAGCACTACGCCGACGCTCCCCCGGGCGACAGCCGTGGCCTCGTGAATCTCCTTTGGCGTATATGCCTGTCCGGGATGGGTAGCGAGAAACCCGAGAATCTCCTCGGCGTTCGTCGGCCCGCCAGCGCGGAGTTCTTCGACCGATTCCTCCTCGAAGCGGTCGATGTCGATGGGCATATCTGGAGATATGTAATCGAATGTAATAGCTGTAACGGCGCTCCCTACAGTCCCGACGCCCGCTCCTGTTTCCCCCGCTCGACGGCCTCATCCAGCGCCGCCGTCGCCGCCGCCGGGTCTTCGGCCCGCGTAATCGCCGTTATGACGGCCACGCCGTCGGCGCCGGCCGCGGCCACCGCGTCGGCGTTCTCGGCCGTGATGCCGCCGATACCGACCAGCGGGATGTCGACAGCGTCGGCGATTTCGGCCACCCGCTCGGGGCCGACGCCGTGCTCGTCTTCGGGGATATCGTCTTTCGACTGGGTGCGGTAGACGGTCCCGACGCCCAGATAGTCCGCACCGGCGTCCGCGGCCGCTTTCGCGGCCGCGACTGTCGACACCGACCGGCCGATGACAGCCTCGGCACCCAGCAGTTCCCGGGCGACCGGCACCGGCAGGTCGTCGTCACCCAGGTGGACGCCGTCGGCATCGAGGGCCTGGGCGAGGTCGACACGGTCGTTGACGACGAACGTGACGCCGGCCTCGCGACACAGGTCGCGAATCTCCCGGCCCATCTCGTAGCGCTCGCGGACGCTCTGGTCCTTCTCGCGTAACTGGACGACACCGACGCCCCCCTCGATGGCTCGCTCGACGATTTCGCGGGTGGACCGCCCCGCCGACAGCGACTCCCCGGTCACCAGATAGACGCTCCAGTCGGGCATGGCTGGCCCTGGGGACGCTGCCGGCCTGTCTCTTGTGTTTCCGGATAATCACCGACCGACGGTCTTCGAAATCGTGCGTCCCTCGCTGTCTCTCCCGTCCTCGTGCTCGTCGAAGACGTACATCGCTTCGATGGCACCCCCGAACAGGAAGCCGAGGAAATGTGAGAAATCGGCGATCCACCGTGGTCCGGCGAATATCATGACGAGGAGGAACCCGGTGGCCAGCGGCGTCAGCAGGCCAAAGACGATGATCTGCAGGGTCTCGAGCGACGAGTCCTGTAGCGCGTACCCGGTCGACCGAACGAGCACCGCGGCACCGACCCCGAAGACGACGCCGCTCATACCGACCGTCGGCCCCTGGATGAGGATGCCCGTCGCGGTCTTTCCGAAGCCGATTGTGACCACCAGCCAGAGGACGTGTCGGTTACTGGTGAGCCAGGTCATGAGGATGCCGAAGGGGAGCCACAGCCGCATGTTCCCGGCGTAGTGGCCCCAGTCCGCGTGAAAGAGCATGTTCACGGTGTAGTTGAACGGGTTCAGTAACCACGGGAGTCCCTCGAACTCGAAGACGTCGTGGAACCTGATTCCGCCGGCCGCGAGGGCGCCGCTCACCAGCGCGATTCCCAGCACTGTGACGGGGACGTATCCCACCACCCGTCTCGCCGACACGTCCATCCTACGCTTGTCGGTTTCGCGCCACGCTTGAATCTCTTTTCCCGCCCCGAATGCCGAAGATATTACTCCCGTCGTTCCGTCCCTCTCGACGTGCGAAACTTCCACATCACGAGAGTCTGGGGGATTCCGATACGGGTCAACATCTCGCTGCTCGTCTTCCTGCCGGTCCTTGCCTGGCTCATCGGCAGCGGAGCCCAGATAGCGGCCTACGCTGGCATCGTCGGCGCGCTCGCCGGCACCGAACTGGACATCTCGGTCCTGCTGGCGGGGTCGACGCCGTGGGTCGTCGGCACCCTCGCCGCCGTCGGACTGTTCGTCAGCGTCACACTGCACGAACTGGGCCACGCCTGGGCGGGGATGCGCTACGACCTGGAGGTCGAGTCTATCACGCTGTGGATTCTCGGCGGGCTGGCCAGCTTCAAGACGTTCCCCCGTGAGTGGCAAAAGGAGTTCTGGATCGCCGTCGCGGGGCCGATAACGAGCGTTCTCACCGGTGTGGCCTGTTACGCCATCCTGGTCGCCCTGCCGGCCAACGCGACGGTGGCGCTGTTCGTCGTCGGCTGGCTCGCGGTGACGAACCTCGTCCTCGCGGGGTTCAACATGTTGCCGGCGTTCCCGATGGACGGCGGGCGCGTGCTCCGGTCGCTGCTTGCGCGGAAGCGGTCCTACGCTTCGGCGACCCGCACTGCCTCCCGCATCGGGACCTCCTTTGCCATCCTCTTTGCCGTCGTCGGCGTGCTCAACTTCGCGCCGATGTTGCTGCTGCTGGCGCTGTTCATCTACGCCGCGGCCAGCGGCGAGTCCCGGACCGTCGCGCTGGCGGACCTCCTGGAGGGGTTGACCGTCGGCGATGTCGCCAGCCCGACGCGGCTCACCATCGACGCCGACGCCACCGTCGAGGAGCTGGTCGACCGGATGTTCGCCGAGCGCTCGACGGAGTTCACCGTCACGCAGGCCGGCGAGGTGGTCGGCGTCGTCACCGTCGCGGACTTCAAGGAGCTCTCGAAGGCCCAGCGCGAGGCCGACACCGTCGCCGACCTGATGGTGACCGACCTCCCGCGGCTCGATTCGGCGATGTCCGCCTTCGACGCGCTGGTCGAACTCGACACCGGCAGGGCGACGTCCGCGCTCGTCGAGAGTCCCGAGGGCACCCACGTCGTCTCCCGCGAGGACTTCACCTCGGCGATGGAGATGCGCCGGCTGGAGCGGGCCGACGGGCCGTTCTAGTCGGCTCCGCTCGCGCTCTCCTCACCCAGTAGTGCCCGGGCCGACGCGACGCCGAGGAATCGCGGGACCCGCTCGGCGTACCGTTCGTACTCTCGACCGTACTGTTCGCGGAGCCAGGGCTCCTCGGCGAAGGGGAGGACGAACCAGGTGACCAGCGCGACGGCACAGAGTGCCATCGCCAGCGGGGTGGCCGCGAGGACGGCGAACGCGACCGTCGCGACGATGTAACAGACGTACTGCGGGTTGCGCGAGTAGCGGTACCAGCCGCCGGTTCGCAACTCCCCTTCCAGACCGCTCGTCTCCTCGGTGCCCAGGTCAGACCCGGCCACGAGCGCACCCGCGAACGTGACGACGAACACCGTCCCGGCGACCGCCTGGAGGCCGAGTGGCGCGCCGAGGCTGTTCCAGCCGGCGTAGGCGACGTACAGCAGGGCGACGTTGTGGACTGGTTCCAACCCCCAGTGGAGGTAGAACTGCCAGTTACGCTCGCCAAAGGGGTAGAAGTCGGTCCAGCCGAGCGCGCTCGTTACCGTCCCGACCAGGTTCGTCCCCTTCGCGAGGGCGCCCAGGACCGCCGCGACGACTGCCATCGAGAGTTCCATGAGCGGTCGTTTACCGTCGACGCCGGAGGCTGTTCTCACGAACTGACTAGGGAATTTAAATATGCACCCGGTCGTCGGGCCGCTGTGAAGTATCTCGACGTCACCATGCGCCAGCCCGGCTGGATGCTCCACCCGATGCAGGAGTTCATCCGCGACGAGGACCACGTCGACTACGAGGAGCTCCAGGCCTGGACCGGGATGGCCAGCGAGCGGCCCGTCGAGTACGTCCTCTTCTACGTCGAGGCCGACCGTGAGCCCTACGAGGCGGCGCTTGCCGGCGTCGACTCCATCCGGTGGTACGACCTGACTGAAATCGACGACGACGCCTTCTACGTCTACATCTGCCAGGAGACCAGAGACGAGGACATCTCCTGGCGCCGGGCCTTTGCCGACCTGAACGTCGCGCCCGTCCCGCCCGTGGTGTACGACAGCGACGCCAGTTTCCACATGACGCTCGTGGGCACCGGCGCGGACCTCCAGGCGATGCTTTCGGACCTGCCTGACGACATCGACGTGACCGTCGAGGCAATCGGCGAGTACGACCGCCGGCACGCGCCGGTCGTCGGCGACCTCACCGCCCGCCAGCTGGAGGCCGCCGAGACTGCCGCGGCGCTTGGGTTCTACGAGGTGCCCCGGGAGGCCGGCGTCGCCGACGTAGCGAGCGCACTCGACTGCGCCGAGAGCACGGCCTCGACCCTGTTGCAGGAAGCCGAGGCGCGTGTCATGCGCCGACTCGTCGGCCGGTACAGCCGCCGGGCGCTCGACGAGCGGTAGCTACAAACCCTCGGGTCACACAGCAGGGGACGATGCAGTCAGGTCTCGTCGAGACGATATCGTCGGTCGGCGGCTCGGACCCGCTGGTGCTGGGACTGCTCGGCGGGCTGGTCATCGCCGGGATGAACCTCTTCGGGGCGTCGCTGGTGTTCGTCTGGCGCGACCCCTCCGAACGGGCACTGGACGTCGCGCTGGGCTTTGCCGCGGGCGTGATGCTCGCGGCCGCCTTTACCAGCCTCATCATCCCCGGCATCGAGGAGTACTCGGGTGGCAACCCGCTGCCGACGCTGTTCGGTGTGGCACTCGGTGCGCTCTTCCTCGACCAGGCCGACCGCTTCGTTCCCCACGCGCACTACCTGCTGACCGGCAGCAAGCGGTCGGACGCGGCCCAACCCACCGAGTCGCTCCCGGTCGACGAGGAGCGACTCACCGGCGTCGTCCTCTTCATCCTCGCCATCACGCTGCACAATATGCCGGAGGGACTGGCCGTCGGCGTCGGCTTCGGCGCGGCGGCCAGCGACCCCGCACAGCTCGGGGCGGCCGTCTCCTTGATGCTCGCCATCGGCATCCAGAACGTCCCCGAGGGGCTGGCCGTGTCGGTGGCCGCCATCAACGCCGGGCTGGACCGACGGCTGTATGCCGTCGTCGCCGGGCTGCGGTCGGGTGTCGTCGAGATTCCGCTCGCGATTCTGGGGGCTGTGGCCGTCGCCACCGTCGAACCGCTGCTCCCCTACGCGATGGGCTTTGCCGCGGGCGCGATGCTCTTTGTCATCTCCGACGAGATAATCCCCGAGACCCACCGGAGCGGTCACGAGCGGGTCGCGACGCTGGGGCTGATGGCCGGCACTATCGTCATGCTGTATCTGGATATCGCGCTGGCGGGGTGAAGAGTGCGGTTCAGGATGGCGTGACACTCGGTATCGGGCACAGATTCAATAGCGGACACACTGTGATAGTGAACCACAGCGGGTGAGATGATGTCTGAAACGGCTCCAAACGCCCCACTCCCGGATATTCCGTCCGTGGAACGGACGTTCCGGGAGGTAAACGACGTGACGCTGCACATCGTATCGGCAGGCGACCCTGCTGACCCAGTCGTCGTGCTGCTTCACGGCTTCCCTGAATTCTGGTATGCGTGGTCGGCGTATATCGAGTGGTTCGTCCAGGCCGGATATCGCGTGCTCGTCCCCGACCAACGCGGCTACAACCGGAGTGAGAAACCGGATGGCATCCGTCCCTACCGTGTGGCGACCCTCGCCGAGGATATCGTCGCCCTGCTCGCTACCGAAGCGTGTGACAGCGCCCATCTCGTCGGCCACGATTGGGGTGGCACCGTTGCGTGGCACGTCGCGCTGCGGTCGCCGGAAACTGTCGACCGACTCGGTATCGTCAATATGCCGCATCCGACCGTGTTCACCGACGCGCTCCAGTCGAATCCCAGACAACGGCAGAAAAGCCAGTACATCTGTTCGTTTCAAGAGCCGAATGCGCCGGAGAAGCGGGTCGAACAGAACCAGTTCGACACGTGGGTGTCCGTCATGAACGGCCCCTCCAGATCTGGAACGTTCAGCGAGACAGATTTCGAGCGGTATCGACAGGCGTGGGCAGAGCCCGGTGCGCCAGCAGCGATGATAAACTGGTACCGAGCACTCGTCCAGTACGACACTGAGCCACCACGGACGCAGGTGGCGCCACCGACGTTGCTCATCTGGGGTGAAAACGACCAGGCTCTCGTCCCTGAACTGGCACCAGAGAGCATGGAACTCTGTGCCCAGAGCAACCTCGAACAGTTCCCGAACGCGACCCACTGGATTCTCCATGAGTATCCCGAACGTGTCGGCGAATTACTACTGGCGCATATCGAGGCCTGACGTCCTGGACATAACTACAGTAGTCGCTCGCTACAGCCGGGGCTTTCTGGCTGTGCATACTCTGGGTCGCGTCACGAACCACTGGCTACCGAGCATGGTGAAATGCGTTTCTGTAACGCCGCAAACAGAATTATCGTTCTGCGAACATTAAGGTGGTGTCCGCACCTGGCTTCTCACATGTCACCGAAGCAGTCCCGACCGCTGGTCGTCGGCGTCGTCGGGAGCCTGAACGACGGGAGTGTCACGCGGAGAGCGACCGGCTGTGCCCTGGCGGCGGCCGCGGAACGCGGTGCCGAGACCGAACTTCTGGACCTCCGGGAGTACGACCTGCCGACCTTCGACCCGAACGCCGAGCCGCCGGCCGACGTGGCGAAACTGACCGACCGCATCGAGGCCGCCGACGCGGTCATCCTGGGGACGCCGATGTACCACGGCTCCTACAGCTCCGTGCTGAAGACGGCGCTGGATTACTGTGGCTTCGAGGAGTTCGAGGACACTACCGTGGGCCTGCTGGCCGTCGCCGGCGGCGGGTTCCCGCTGCCCGCGCTGTCGCATCTCCGGGAGGTCTGTCGGGCCTTCGAGGCCTGGGTCCTCCCGACGCAGGCCGCCGTCACCGACTCCCACAGCGTCGGCGACGAACTCCCGGAGAGCGACCGCGAGCGACTGGCCGACCTCGGCGAGGGGGCCGTCGAACACGCCGCCGTCGGGGAGCGCCCGCCCGCCGGGGCCTGTGCCGTGCCGGCAGACGACTAGTCGACCCGTTTGGTTCCCCGTGGACGACTAGTCGAACGCCGTGACCGTCGCGGACGGTTAATCGAACGCGGTCACCGTCCCCGATCCGTCGACGACGGCGACCCGTTCGGCGTCGCCAGCGGCCACTGTCACCGCCACTTCCCAGGGGTCCTCGCCCCGGACGGCGACGGCGTCGGGGTCGACGACGAAGGGGAGTTCCCAGAGCCGGCGTGCCCGCACGTCGACGCCGTTGTCGGCACAGAACCCCTGGACATCTGGGTGGCCGAGCAGGAGTGCGCCGGGCGGGACGTTGGCGTGGTAGCTACACTGCTGGCAGTCGTAGCCCACCGTCACGTCGTGGCCCCGGACCGCGACGGCCTTCTCGGGCGCGTCCGACCTGACCCACGACGCGACGTGGCCCGAGCAGACGGGGCAGACGTCGGCGCCGGCCTGGGCCCAGTTCGCCCGCGCGACGCGGTCGAAGGCCCGACCGAGTTCGTCGCCCTCGCGGTCGACGAGCCCGCCGGGGTCGAACGGATGGCGGAGGTAGCGCCGCTTGCAGTCCAGACAGGCGACCCGGCCGCCCGCGATGGTTTTGTAGCTAAAGGCCAGGTCGCCCCCGCAGTCGAGACACGACCCCGACACCGGCTCGCGGTCGACGCCGGTCTGCTGGTGGAAGGCGCCGCCCTGGACGGCGTCGACGACGCGGTGGCCGGGGTAGGTCAGCGCGTACTCTCCGCTGTCCGTCTTGGCGACGAACCGACCCTCCAGCTTCGAGAGGTGGTAGTTGAACTTCCCGCTGTCCCGTTCGCCGACCCGCTCACGGAGGGCAGAGAACGACAGCCGCCCCGCCTCGGCGTTGCCAAGCTCCCGCAGGATGGCGATGCGGAGCTCGTGGCCCACCAGTCCGAACGCGTCCTCCGGCGAGATGTCTGTTCGTTCGTTCGCGACCATACCGGCGGTGTCGGTCGGCAGACTAATAGCTGCTGCCGTCAGCGGTCGTACGGCCAGTTGGGGTCCCGGTCGAACTCGTCGGGGTCGAGGCAGGTGTCGGCCTCCTCGGGTGTGCAGGCGCCGTACTCGCGGACGTTCTCACGCGCCGTCGACAGCGAGACGTGGTTGCTGTCACCGACGTAGTCGATGTCCCTGAACTGCGTCGGGTCGTCGAGCCAGTGACAGACCGGACAGACCTCGTAGGACCCGGGTTGGCCCTCAGGCAGCGTCCGATACCCACAGCACGGACAGTACCCAAGCTCCCGCGCCGCGGGGTTGCCGGGCGTGTCGGTCGACATACGCCGTGGTATGGCACGACACATCAAAGAACTACCGGGTCGTTCAAATCCCCCGAATCGCCCGACGGCCCTCACTCCGACTGTGCGCTCTCGACCTTGTCGGCGTGTTTCTCCAGTTCGGCGGCCATCTCGCGGGCCTGGTCGGGCGAGAGGGTCACCTTGTCGGCGTGGGGCTCGACGTTGTCGACCTGGGTGTTGTCCATCTCCAGTTGCACCGAGACGTGGTCGGGATTTTTCTTCGGGGAGGTCACGTTCAGCACCGCCATCGCCTCCTCCTCGAAGCCGTGGCCCTCGACTTCGCCGTCCAGCAGGTCGAAGGTCGTGTACGCCGTGACCATCATGATTCGGTCTACCATACCCGGCCGTTCGCTCCTCGGCGTCTAAACCCCTGTGTTCGCGTCGATACTCTCGAAGCCGACGCGGTCGGCGTCGGTCCCGGCCCGGGAAATAGCCGCGTCGAGGTCGAACTCCCGGACGACCTCACCGTCCCGAACCAGCGGTTCCATGAGCGACTCGGCGTCGTCGGGGCCGTCGTGGCTGGCCAGCCCGATGTGGTGGCCGCCCTCTCTGGTCCGGTACACTGACTTCTTCCCGGTGAGTTTGCCGCGCTTGGCCGCGGGCTCGCCGTCGACTTCGACGATATCGAGCGCGAAATCCAGCGGGTCGGCGTTCGAGACGTAGCTCCCGACGCCGAAGCCGTCGGCCACGTCCCGGAGTCCGCGAAGCTCTGTGGGCCCGAGCCCGCCCGAGCAGAAGATGTCGACGTCCTCGTGGCCGTAGGCGTCCAGCGTCCATCGGACCTCGCGGACGATGTGGCGGAAGTCGCCCCGTCGCGACCCCGTCGTGTCGAGGCGGACGCCGGCGAGGTCGTCGATAGCCTCGGCCGCTCTAAGGGCCTCGTCGACCTCGTCGGAGTAGGTGTCGACCAGCGCGATTCGCGGGGTCGACTCGGGGACCGCCTCGTCGAAGGCCCGCCACGCCTGTTCCTGCTCGCCGCGACCGAAGCAAATCAGCAGCGCGTGGGGCATCGTCCCGCCCGCCTCGCGGCCGATAACGTCGCCGGCCGCGACGTTCGAGAACCCGTCCATGCCGCCCAGCAGGGCCGACCGCTCGACCATCGCGCCCAGCGAGGGGTGGACGTGCCGGGAGCCAAAGGACAGGACCGTCGAGTCCGGGGCCGCTCGACGGGCTTCGAGTGCGCGCGTCGCTATCCCCGTCGGATGCGAGAGGAAGCCAAGCAGGGCGGTTTCGAGCCGGCCGAACGCCCGATAGGGCCCCGCGATGCGCATCACGGGGCCGCCGTCGAACAGCGTCCCCTCCGGCAGGGCGTCGGCGTCGAGGTCGCGGCCCTCGAGCAGGGCCGCGGCGTCTTTCAGCCCCGCCAGCAGGTGCCACTCGCCGGTCGGGAACTGGTCGGCCGTCACCTCCGCGACCACGTCTGGATTGTGCCCGGCGTGGTCCAGCGCCTCCACCGTCCGGTCGAAGTACGCGTCGGTCGCCCGCCCCGACCTGATGGCCTCGGCCGGGATGATGTCGAAAGCCTCTGTCATTACCGCGGAGTTAGAGCGGCGATGGAAAAAGGGGGCCGGTCGGTGGCGCCGCGGTCGGCAGTCGTGGGGCCGACACGTACTGGCGGAAAATTTTCCCGCACACGCGTGAATGATTGATTATGTGGAGTCCGCCGCGGGTGTTCGGACTCATCGTCGGACTGGCGCTGCTGGTCTCCGGCGGCGTGCTGGCCGCGAGCCAGTACCACCACATCAGCGGGTACGAGTCGACGACGGCCACGGTGGAGCGCGCCCAGGTCGAGGTCGTCGCCGTCGACGCGGCGTACGCGCCGGACGTCACCTACACCTACACGGTCGACGGCACGCGCTACACCGGCGACAACGTCGCCGCCGGGACGGGCATCATCACGGGCAACCGCGAGAAACTCGAGTCCGTCCTCGCGTCGTCGGCCGGGACGACGACGGTGTACTACGACCCCGGCAACCCCGGTAACGCCCACCTGCTCCCGCGCTACAACTTCTTCCCGGGCGGGGTACTCCTGGTCTCTGGCCTGTTCGTCCTGACGGACACGCTCACGCCGAAACTGCGGTTCGTCCGCACTCTCAGCTCCCTGTTTCCCATCGACCTGCTCGAACGGATGCCCGGCGTCGAGCCACGGACGGTCGCCCACGCGCCCGACGACCCGACCGCCATACTGGAGAATCAACAGCGCTGGAGCGGCGGCGGGGAGGCGCCCATCCGGGGCGGTGCAGTCCCCGCCGTCTGGCTGCTCTGTTATCTCCTGATGGCCGACATCGCTATCGGCTACTTCTGGCTCTCTGGCTGGCCCTATGACCTCTGGGGCGTCCTGACGCCGCTCGTCGTCGTCGCCGGCGTCATGCGGCTGGGCTTTGTGACCCTGCTGGACTAGGGCCCTGTCGAACGCCTCGGTCATCGCCCGTGGGCCGGTGGAACGAGTGGGCGGGAGCGGTCGTGCGAACGAGACGCACTGTCGGAAATTTTTCCACGACAGGCACGTACGTTAGCGTATGCCGAGTCAGCCCCGTGTGCTCGGTCTCGTGGTCGCGCTGACGCTGCTGGTCTCCGGTGGCGTGCTGGCTACGGGCCAGTACTACCGACTCAGCGGGTACGAGTCGACGACGGCCACGATGGAGCGGGCCCAGGTCCAGCCCCAGTACACCGACGGGTTCGGCCCGAGCCAGACCAACGCCACCGCCGACCAGGGGGCCCAGCAGCCCGAATTCGGTCTCAGGAACGTGGTCTACAGGCCGAACGTCACGTACAGCTACACCGTCGACGGCGAGCGCTACACCGGCGAGAACGTCGCCCTCGGGACGGACATCGTCACCGACAACCGGTCGGACGCAGCCGCACTCCTCCCCGCGCGCCAGGCCGGGGCGACGACGACCGTCTACTACGACCCCGCAGACCCCGACGACGCCCACCTGCTGCATCGCTATCGCTTCTTCCCTGGTGGACTCCTGCTGGTCGCCGGACTACTCGTGTTGACGGACACGCTCACGCCGAACCTCCGCTTTGTCAGCTTTCTCACCGGCAAGATTCCCTTCGCGACGCTCGAACGGGTACCCGGCGTCGAGCGGACGGCCCTCTCCGAGTTTTCGGACGACCCGACCGCCATTCTCGACAGCCTGGACCGGTGGGAGGGGACGGAACCGTCGCCGATTCGGGCCGGCGCTAGCCCCGCCGTCTGGATGCTCTGTTACCTGTTTATCGCCGACCTCGCTATCGTCTACTTCGTGCTGTCGAGTCGCCCCTACGACCTCTGGGCCATGGTCCCATTTTTCGCCGTCGCCACGGGTGTCATGCGACTGGGGTTCCGCCGCCTGGACCCGTAGCTCGTCGTTACAGCCGTCAGTATCAGTCGCCGGCGCGGTGAATCTCGTCTAAATCGCCGACCGTCGGGCCGTTGACGATTCGGACCGTTCGGCCCTCGCGGACGATGCGGAACGCGTCGGCGAAGGGGCCGTCGGGGACGACGTAGACGTTCTCGCGAGGGTTGCGGGCGTCGTGTGTCTCGGTCAGGGCGTCACGGTAGGCGGCCGCGAACTCGACGGCGTCGCCCTCGCTGTCCCAGCGGCTCTCCCAGACGTAGCCGCCACCACCCGAGCCGTTCCGGTAGGGCACGACAGTGTCTCCGGCCCACCCCTCCGAGGGCTGGCTCACGTAGCTGTACCGGTCGGCGGTCGTCTGGTCGTTGTGGTACATCGCCGCGAAGATGGAGGCTTCCCCGACCGTGTCGCCGACCGGGTCGTGGTCGAATCGGTTCCACTCGCCGTTCGAGCGGTCGGCGACGGTCACCGAGACTGGCGTCTCGTCGGGGTAGCGCTCGGGGTGGATAATCTGCTCGGAGCTCGCAGCGTAGTCCTCGTGGAGCGCGTCGACGGCGTCCCAGCCGCCCTCGTCGTAGACGCTGTCGACGAACGCGGGGCCGCTGACGTAGGGCTGGATGATGACGGTGAACACGCCGGGGTTCGCTCGGCCGCCGCCACCGCCGCCACCACTCCCGTCGCCGGGTCGCTCGATACAGCTCCAGCGGCGCTCACACCGCTGCTCGTAGGTGTTCTGGACGTAGTTCGCTTCGCCCTCGACGACGCCGTTTCTGGCCAGCTGTGTGTCCTGTGTCTCGGGCGCGCCGCCGAGGCCGAACTGCTGGTCCTGGAGCGCGTGGACGAGTTCGTGGGCCAGCGTCCGCCGGTCGACGACCGGCGTCTCGCTCTCGCTGACGATGACGATGCGGTCCCGGCTCGGCGAGTAGTACCCCAGGACGGAGTCGCTCCGCGTGTCGCTGATGGCCTCGCTGCTCCCCGAGTTCTCGCCGACGAGCAACAGCGACTCCCACACCTGGTCGTTCCAGGGGTCCCCGCCGGCGACGCCGCTCCCACGGCCGCCCGACCGGTTGCGGTACTCGGCCCGCGAGATGACCTCGACGGGGACCGTGGATTCGAACTCACGGTCACGGACGCGCTCGATGCGAGCCATCGTCCGGGCCGTGACGGCTTCCAGTTCGCTCTCGTTGAGTCCGTCGCTCGTCGTCACGTCGACCGGGTCGTCGTACCAGTAGCCGTTCTCCCAGCCGATGGCGTCCCCGCCGCGTGGCTCCTCGGGGTGGCCGATGAAGGGTATCGAACAGCCCGCAAGCGCGAGCGCCAGGGCGAGACCAAGCGCGAGCGCCGCTCGCCTACGCATCGTACAGCTCGGTCAGCTCCGCCTCCGTTGGCGCGTTGACCACGGTGACGGTGTCGCCCTCGACGTGGACGGCGACGGCGTCGCCGAACGGACTCTCCTCGGCGATGACCCAGTTGCCGTCGGCGGTGCGTTCGCCACCCCAGTGCTGGATGACCCGCTCCCACGACGTCGCGAACGCCTCGGCCGACTGCTCGTCAGTCCAGGCCGTTCGCCAGACGTAGCCCGTCTCACCGTCCTTTGTGTACACCTGCATCCGACCGCCGTCCCAGCCACTCGTCCCCGACAGGTCGTAGTTGTAGGGGTCGGTGTCGACGGTGTCGCGGTCGCCCAGCGCGAACCGGCTGACGACCGAGGAGCTGGTGTTGTACTCGTCGACTACTGTGTAGGCCATCGTCGCGGCGATGGCCGACGGACCGACGGTGGCGTAGTCGGGCCGGTCGCGGTCGGCCGACGGCCGAACCCGCTCCCAGTCGTCGCTCGGCGGGGCCGGCAGCGTCACCTCGCGGGGCTCCCACTCGGGGTAGTCGGTCGGCGTGGTGACCTCGCGGGCCCCCTCGGGGATGTCGTCGTAGGCGTCGTTCACCGCACGCCACCCACCGCGGTCGCGGAGCTCGGCGACGAACGACGTCCCGTCGCTGTAGGGGAAGTATATCATGTAGAAGACGCCGAAATGCAGGTCACTGCTCCCACCGCCCCCGCTCGACTGGCCGACCCTGACACACGACCAGCTCGACCCACAGCGGTTCAAGTAGGCCGTCTCGACGGTCCGGGCGTCGCCCTCGATGAGGGCGTTACGGCCCTGCAGGGCATCTCGGGTGCTTGCGTTCCCCTCTAGACCGAACTGCTGGTCCTGGAGCGCGTGGACGAGTTCGTGCGAGAGGGTCTTCTCCCCGATGCGGGGCGTCTCGGAGTTCGTGACGATGACGATTTCGTCCAGCGAGGGGCTGTAGTACCCCAGGACGCTGTCGCCGAGCGTGCTCTCCTGGACCTCGATGGAACTGTCGTCCTCGCCGATGAGGAACAGCGCCTCGAACTTCGCGTTGTCGAAGGTCCGGAGCGCGTCGCCGTAGCTGCCCGAACCGCTCTGGTTCCGATATTCGGCCCGCGAGACGGTGTTGACTGACACGTTCTCCTCGAACTCCAGCCCGCGGACGTACTCGATGCGGGCCATCGACCGGTTGACGACGGCCGACAGCTCGGTGTCGTTCAGCCCGTCGGTGTTGTCCACGTCGAGTGAGTCGTTGTGCCAGTAGCCGTTCTCCCAGCCGAGCCGGTCGGTCTCGGGGTCCGGACGGACGGTCGAGGAGCCGCTCTCGTTTCGCAGTTCCAGCACTGTGGAGTCCGTCGGCTGCTCGGTCCCGTTCTCGGTCACGGTCAGTGTCTCGTCTGTCCCGGTCGGTGTCCCCTCGTCTACCCCGGCACCCAGCCCCTGACAGCCGGCCAGCAGGAGCAAAACGGCACAGCAGACGGCCCCAAACTCACGTCGCATTAGCGGACTCTTGGGGGGCACGGTGAAAAGTTACACGCCCGAAGCTTACGTAGGGGCCCCGACCGAAGAGACAGATATGCAACTGGACCCAAAGCAGACAGCTCTCGTGGTCGTCGATATGCAGAACGGCTTCTGTCACCCGGAGGGGAGCCTCTACGCACCGGACAGCGAAGCTGCCATCGAGCCCGTCGCAGGACTGGTCGAGCGGGCCAGAGACGCCGGCGCGAGTGTCGTCTTCACCCGCGACGTCCACCCGCCCGAGCAGTTCGAGGACGCCCACTACTACGACGAGTTCGACCGCTGGGGCGAGCACGTCCTCGAGGGCTCCTGGGAGGCACAAGTCGTCGAGGAGCTGTCCCCCCGCGAGGACGAACTGGTCGTCGAGAAACACACCTACGACGCGTTCCACGAGACGCAACTCGACGGCTGGCTCTCCGCCCGTGGCGTCAAGGACCTGCTCATCTGCGGGACGCTCGCGAACGTCTGCGTGTTGCATACGGCCTCCAGCGCCGGCCTGCGGGACTACCGCCCTATCCTCGTCGAGGACGCTATCGGCTTCATCGAGGAAGAACACCACGAGTACGCCACCGACCACGCCGACTGGCTGTTCGGCGAAGTGACCGAGCGCAGCGAGATCACGTTCGCCTGAGATGGGCGACCCGGTCCGTGGCGAGGTCGGCGAGGTCGACGGCGGTCCGGAGTACGAGGCCCACCGCGAGCGCTACGGCGACGACTGACGCTCGACGGTCACCTCGACCCGCTCGCCCACCGTCAGGTCCACGCCCTCGCCTACCAGCTTCACACCGGCAGTCTCGCGCGAACAGAACAGCGCCACGCCGGTGACGGGCTCGCCGTTGGCCAGCACCGTGATGTCGTCCCACGTGACCGTCCGTCCATCGGCGACGCCGACGCGCTGGCCCGCCAGGTGTGCCGTCCCGTTCTCGCCCCCGAGCGCGCCGCCCCAGTCGTAGTGGGGGAGGCCGCCGTCGAGGACGCCGCCCTCGCGGTCCGCCCGACCGTTCCCAGCCGCCAGCCCGACGAACCGCTCGCCTGGCGCGGGATGGGCGGGGCTGTCCAGGCGCGCCCAGGTCTCGCCGGTCTCGGCGACGGTGCCCGTGCCGTCCCACGCAAGCGGTGCCACGTCGACGCCGGCCGCGACCGGGAGCGAGCCCGCCGCCCGGTAGGGGTTGGCGTTGGCATCCCTGAAGCCCAGATGGATGTGGTTGGGGACCCAGGGCGCGAAAAAGCCCGCCCGGACGAGTTCGCCCAGGTCGTCGCCCACGGCGACGCGGTCCCCGGCCTCGACCCCCGGTTTCACGTGGAGCAGGCGCGCGACGTGGTCGCCGGTGTCGACCAGAATCAGATAGTCGTGCTCGGCGGCGTAGGGCTTCGGTGGGGCCTGCACCGTCTTCGTGTCGAGCACCTCGCCGGCGACCGGCGAGGGCGCTCGCGGCCCCTCGGGGTAGAGGTCGATGGCACACCCCTCGTCGTGGGCGTCGAACGGGGAGTTGTACAGCGAGAACCGGTAGTACTGGTGGAGGACGTCCGGCGGGACGGTGACGGCCATTGCCCCCGGTTAGGAACGGGACAGTATGTGCCTATCGTCCGAGGGTTCATGAGCGATGGCGGGGCCACGACCGCGTATGCGCTAAGAACCGCCGTGGCGGGTCCAGCGGGAGTGCGACCGAGCCCGTCACGAGATGTCGT
This sequence comes from Haloarcula salinisoli, assembly GCF_019599405.1. Lineage (NCBI taxonomy): Archaea > Methanobacteriati > Methanobacteriota > Halobacteria > Halobacteriales > Haloarculaceae > Haloarcula > Haloarcula salinisoli. Next base: position 530,605 of record NZ_RKLQ01000002.1, read on the forward strand.
GTCGCCTGTTCGCTATCGACGTGAGTGTTTAGTCCGCCGACCGCATACTCCGGCTATGCGACTCCTGCGGGGGCGGGCGAGCGACCACGAACGCGACTACGAGCGGACCCGCGAGCTGGTCGCCCGCGTCGCCGACGACGCCGAGTCGGCCTTGCGAGTCTGGACGCCCCACCGGCAGGTCGCCTTCGGCCGGCGGGACCGACGCGTCGAGGGGTACGACCGGGCCCGTGAGGCGGCCACGGAGCGGGGCTACGCCGTCCTCGAACGCGAGGTCGGCGGCCGCGCCGTCGCCTACACCGGCCGGACCGTCGCGTTCGCGCTGGCCGAGCCCACCGCCGACGGACGCGGGGATATCGGCGCCCGGTACGACCGCGTCAGCGGGGCGGTCCAGCGCGCACTCGAAGCCGTGGGCGTCGACGCCAGCGAGGGGGAACCGGCCGACTCGTTCTGTCCCGGTGCCCACTCGCTGCAGGCCGACGGCAAGCTCGTCGGCATCGCCCAGCGCGTCCGGCAGGACGTGGCGCTTTCCGCCGGTGTCGTTATCCTGCGGGACCACGACGCTATCGCGGCGGTGCTCGCCCCCGTCTACGAGGCACTCGGTGTCCCGTTCGACCCTGGTTCCGTGGGGAGTGTGGCCCGGGCTGGCGGGGACGCGGCCGGCGTGGTCGACGCCTTGGTGACCGAACTCGTCGGCTCCCGACCCGTCACCGCCCGCGACAGTATCCGAGACACTTAGGGGCTCGCCCGGTCCAGGGTGGGTATGCTCATCCGCAACGCCACACTCGCGGACGGTCGACAGCGGGACGTCCGGGTGCGCGGCGAGACCATCGCCGAGGTGGGTCGGGGGCTCTCGGACGACGACGAGCGCACCATCGACGTCTCGGGCAAACGGCTGTTCCCGGGGATGATTGACGCCCACGTGCACTTCCGCCAACCGGGCTACCCCCACAAGGAGACGTGGGAGACGGGCTCCCGCGCCGCGGCCGCCGGCGGCGTGACCTGCGTGGTCGACCAGCCAAACACCGACCCGCCGACCGTCGACGGCGCCGCCTTCGACGACAAAGCCGAGTTTGCCGCGGACTCGATAATCGACTGGGGCATCAACGGCGGCGTCACGGCCGACTGGGACCCCCAGAGCCTCTTTTCACGCCGGCTGTTCGCGCTGGGCGAGGTGTTCCTCGCTGACTCGACAGGTGATATGGGTATCGAGCGCGAGCTGTTCGAAGACGCCCTGGCCGCGGCGACCGACGCCGGCGTCACGGTGACGGTCCACGCCGAGGACGCCGACTACTTCAACGAGGACGCGACGGTTCGCGAGGACGCCGACGCCTGGAGCGCCTACCGGACCGCCGAAGCCGAGGAACGGGCCGTCCGGCGGGCCTGCGACGCCGCCGGCGAGGTCGGCGCCCGTATCCACATCGCACACACCTCGACGCCGGAGGGCATCGACGTCGCCGCCGACGCGGGGATGACGACGGAGGTCACCCCACACCACCTCCTGCTCTCTCGGCGGGACCTGCGCGAGCTTGACACCTACGGCCGGATGAACCCGCCGTTGCGCCGCGAGAAGCGCCGACGCGAGGTGTACGAACGGGTCGCCGACGGCACCGTCGACATGATCGCGACCGACCACGCGCCCCACACCGTCGAAGAAAAGGATGCAAGCATCTGGGACGCCCCGTCCGGGGTCCCGGGCGTCGAGACGGTGCTGCCGCTGCTGCTCGCGGAGGCCGCCGACCCCGACACCGCGCTGGGCTACGAGCGGGTGCGGGACCTGACCGTGACCAACCCTGCTCGGGTGTTCAATATCCCCCAGAAGGGTGCCATCGAGCCCGGCAAGGACGCCGACCTCGTGCTGGTCGACACCACGGAGACGACCGAGATTCGGGCCGACGAGCGCCACACTGACTGCGGCTGGACCCCCTTCGAGGGGTTCGACGCCGTCTTCCCCGAGTGGACGATGGTCCGGGGGACGATGGTGTTTGAGCGCGGCGGGGCGCGGAGCGCCCCGGAAGGGTCGAGCGGGCGGAGCCCGCGAGACGACCCTGACGAGGATGTCTTCTACGAGCACGCGGGCGAGAACGTCCGCGACGCCGACGGCGAGTTGCTGGAGTAGCCGCCGCTCAGGCCGAATCTATGTGCATCGATCGTACACGACCCCGCCGAGTTCATACCCGATACTGACCCCTCTCCTGTATGGTACGTTGCATCAACTGCGACAGGGAGTACGAACACGAACACGAACTCGACCACGAGGCGGTCGACGAGGTCGAACTGGTCGAGCAGGACGACGGCCCACCGCGTATGCAGATCGGGACCGGCCAGCGCGACGTCTGGCGCTGCAAGGGCTGTGGCAAGGTGCTCGGCGTCCGCTAGCTCTCCGCCTCGACCGTCTCCTCGGGCTCCTCGTCTTTTTCGAGTCGATACGCCGGAACTGGGAAGAAGAAGCCGTAGACTGTCCGGTAGCAGACGACCCCGGCGCCGCCGCCGGTCAGCGCCGCCGCGCTGACGACCGCGGTCGGGGCCGACAGCACGAGGACGAAGCCGACACCGACGGTGACAGTCACGAGGAAGGCCGCGACCGACGCCACTTCGGGGTAGACCCCCGGCACCACGTCGTGTTCCGCGAGGTACACCGAGATGGCGATGCAGGCGGCGATGGTCACCCCGACCACCGGCACGGCCCGGACGGCCTCGCTCCCCCCGCTGAACAGTCCGGTCCCGAGCATGATGGCCGCCAGGAACAGGTCCGATTTCAGGACCGAGAGGCCCTCACTTCTCATCGACACCGAACTCGTGGCCACATTCGGGGCAACACACCTCGTCGTGACGCAGGGCCGCCGAGTGTTCGCGCACTTCGCGCATCACCGTCGAGATGCGGTCCTCGGCCGCCATCTCCTCCTCGACGGCGAGGTCGACGCCCTCGACCTCCAGGAGGAACTTCGCGACCTCGGTCGACTCGTACATCACGTCGTCTAGCTCTTCGGCGGTGAAGAAATCCGACATCGCACCGTAGAGGAAAGTAGCGCCGGCTTTCCGGACTTTCTCCTCGAAGGACGCGCGGGCCTGGTTGACCGCCTGGGGCGTGTAGGTGTCGGTCATGAACGGGACCAGTTCGGGGAGGTTCTCGCCGATTTTGGTCATCTCGACGCCGGTCTCGGTCCGGAAATCCGCACAGAGACGCGCGATGGCCCACTCGCGGGCGGTGATGTAGGTCCGCTCACGCAGGAACTCGTTAGCGCGGTCGTAGGTCCCGCTCTCTATCTTGGTAAAGCGTTCGTACTTCCGGACGTCCTCGGGGACGGCGGCCGGGTCCGTCGCCTCTGACCCGTCCGGCGAGGGTGATTGGGGCTCCTCGGGCTCGCTCTCCTCGCCCGACTCGTCTGGCTCGTGGGGCGAGACGACCCGTGTCGGCTCCTCGTCTTCCGGCGGCGGTGTCATGGCTGTCCGTGTGTGCCCCCGGCGAAAAAGCGTATCGCCCCGCTCCGTCGTCCAACTTCCTCGCCTGGCCGAGACCCCGGGTAACGTGTCGCACAGCCTGCAGGACGTGCCACAGGGATTTTTGACAGATGACGGGAATGGCCCTACATGGACATTCTGCTCGGTGTTGGTGGGAGTGAGCTGTCGTACCACGCACTGGAGGAGACCATCGACCGTGCACAGGCAACCGGTGACGAACTGACCGTCGCAATCTTCCACAACGAGGAGGTGAGCGCCGACGACGAGGAGATCGAGGAGCGCGTCGAGGCGACGCTCGCAGAGACCGACTTCGACGCGACGATACGCCGACTTGAGGGCGACTCACCCGGGAGCGAACTCGTCTCGGTGGCCGAGGCCGAAGCGTTCGACCGCATCGTCCTGGGCGGCGGCGAACGGTCGACACTCGGCAAGATACAGCTCGGCTCTATCGTCGAGTTCGTTCTGTTGAACTCCCAGACCCCGGTGACTCTCATCCGATGACGCGCGACTATCCGGACGAACCGGCCGACAAGTTCCCGGCACCGCCCCGGACCGTCACCGACCGGGAGGGCCGCGAGGTGGAGCTACTGGCGGCCGACGCCAGCGACCACGACGGCGTCCTCGAGATGTACCTCTCCTTCGACCCGGCCGACCGGGCCCAGGGCATCCCGCCGGCCCGGGAATCGGCCATCGAGGACTGGCTCGACACCATCCTCGGCGAGGACACGCTGAACGTCGTCGCGGTCCACGAGGGCAGCGTCGTCGGCCACGCGACGCTGGTGCCGGACCGCCACGGCGAGCACGAACTCGCTATCTTCGTCCTGCAGCCGTTCCAGGGGGCCGGTATCGGCACCTGCCTCGTCGAGACGCTGCTGGGGCTGGCCCAGTCGCGGGGGCTGGAGAAAGTGTGGCTGACCGTCGAGCGGTGGAACGACCCCGCGGTCGCGCTGTACAAGAAGGTCGGCTTCGAGACGACCGAAGCCGAGAGCTTCGAGATAGAGATGAGTATCCAGCTCTAGACCGACAGCACCGGCTGGCTGGCGTATTCCAGCACGTAAATCGCGGCCCGCCCGACGGCGTCCTCGCTGTTTGCGGCCCGCGGGATGACCAGAAAGTCCGCCGCGACGTCTTCGGCCACGTCGAGGACGACGCTGCCGGGGTTTTGCATCAACCGTTTCTGTGAGAACGCCGTCGCCGTCGAGGTGTCGAGTGTGACGTCGTGACCCAGCTCGTGTGAGCGGTCTCGCACTCGCTGGGTGAACGCCCGGTGGTCCTGTGCGACCGACTCGGCGTCGACGGTCCCCTTGTCGATGTCCCGCCGGAGCCGTTCGTCCAGCACGAACAGGAGGTGGAGACCGGCGTCGTACCGCTCGGCGATAGCGGTCGCGTACTCGGCGGCTTGCTCGGACCGGTCGCTCCCGTCGACCGGGACGAGCACGAGGTCGATGTCCATCACAACACTCTGTGACCGGGCCGGGCAAAAAGCCATCCATCGCTCACAGCGGGCCGTGCCGACCGATGAGGTGGCTTTTTGCCCGTCGACCGACCAGAGACAGGTATGTTCGACACGGTGGTCATCGCGACGGATGGCTCGGGGAGCGCACAGCGGGCCGTCGAAGCCGCGCTCGACCTCGCGGGGAAGTTCGACGCGACCGTCCACGCGCTGTACGTCGTCGACGAGGGCGAGGTCGAGTCCACGCCCGACGACGTCCGCGACGTGCTGGAACGGGCCCTGGCGACGACCGGCGGCCGGGCGCTCTCCTTCGTCCGGGAGGCGGCGACGAGCGACGGTGAGACCGATGCAGACGTCGTCACCGCCGTCCGCGAGGGCGAGCCAGCCGAGGAGATACAGGCCTACGCCGAGGACGTCGAGGCCGACCTCATCGCGACCGGGACCCGGGGTCGCCACGGCGAGCACGCGTTCCTCCTTGGAAGCGTCGCCGAGGAGATTGTCCGCCACGCCCCGATGCCGGTGCTGTCGGTCCGCCAGCTCGAGGGTGAGGCCAACCCCGAACGCGAAGCGGTCTGAGCTCGGTCCGGACAGTGATACGGGACCGCTGGACTCATTGCCGCTGACTGGCAGGTGTGGACATGGACGACTGGCTCATCGACGACGACCGTCTCTCTATCGGCCGCAAATCAGTACTGCCCGGTGAGGGCTTTTTCTACCCGGATTCGTTCGAGGAGGAGAAGAAGGAAGCCGAGGCCGCCGAGACGCTCGCCGACGCCGGCGTCGTGGTTATCGCCGACCCCGACGCCGACGGCCTGGCCTGTACGGCCCTGGTTCGGGCGGCCCACGGCGAGGGCGCGCTCCTCCCCGCTGGCCCGCACAACCTCCAGGAAGCGCTGGCCTGGGCCGCCGAGTACGGCGAGCCCGACGCGACCGTCTACGTCTGTGACCTCTGTCCCGACAGCGAGGACGACCTCGGCGCGCTCGACAATCTCGTCGCTCGGGTCGAACACGTCGCGTGGTTCGACCATCACCAGTGGGACGACGACCTCGGCGATATCGTCGACCAGGCCGGCGTCGCCCGCACCGTCGGGGAGAGCGAGGAGGTCTGTACCGCCGACGTGGCGCTGGCCGAACTCGATCACGACTTCGCCGACCAGTGGGCCGAACTCGCCGCCGTCACGCGGGACCACGACCTCTGGATTCGCGACGACGAGCGCAGCGACGACCTCGCCGACTTCTCCTACTGGGCCGAACCCGAGGAGTACATCGAGGCCGTCGCCGAGCACGGCCCGGACCTCTCGATGGAGGTTCACGATTTCCTCGCGGAGAAGCGCGTCGAGAAGGAGGCACTCATCGAGAAGGCCGTCGAACGGGCCGAACTGCGCGACGTCGGCGAGTGGACCGTCGGCGTCACCTACGGCCGCTGCTCACAGAACGAGGTCGCCGAGACGCTGCGCGAGCAGGGTGCCGACGCCGCCGTCATCGTCAAACCCGCCGGCTCGGCCTCGATTCGGGGCACGGAGAACTTCGAGCGCGCCCACGAGGTCGCCCGGCAGGTCAACGGCGGCGGCCACCCCAAAGCGGCGGGCTGCAAGCCCGACATCTACGACGACATGATGGACTACGCCCACCACTGGACCACACAAGGTGCGGTGGCGAAACAGGCCATCGTTGATGCGTTCAAGCGGCTGCCTGCGGAGGAGGACGAGGGCGTGGATACCGAGCGGTAGAGTTCTGGACCGGTCGTGAGCGGGGCGAACGACCGGCCTTTTTCGCCACCGAAAGACTCGCTTTGCTCGTCTTTCGAGCTGCTCGGAAATCGAAGATTTCCGGTATGAGCGTGGGACCGGAGGTCCCACGAACCATCTCGTTCGCTTCGCTCACGAGAACCACGTTTTTGCCGTGAGTGGTGGCCGAAGGCCACCCGACCGACAACGCACCCGCGGCTGACTATCTGTACCGGCAAAGACTGAAGGCCACTGCAATGGTAATCTGCAGTATGTCGGAGCAGATGAACACCGTCGTCTCAGGTGACGAGTCGGAGATCCACGACGAGCCCCACATTCGGGACCGGCGAATCACCGTGAGCCACGTCCACGCGCTGGTCGAAGAGCGCGGCCTCGACGCACAGACGGTTGCGGATCGTTTTGACCTCACTGTCTCGGACGTCTACCACGCACTGGCGTACTATCACGACCACCCCGAAGAGATGCGGGCGGTCAACGAACGACGTCGAGAGCTCCACGACGCCGCAGAAGAAGACCCAAGAATCATCAGCGGCCCCGAAGACCTGCCGGAATCGTAGTCATGGGGCTGCCGTTTCTTCTCGACGAGAACATCGCAGCGCCGCTGGCTGATAAACTCGACAAAGCAGGCCACGACGTAGAGCGTGTCGTCAAGGTGAGTGAGTTGGGCGAGGGGCGTCGATGACACCACAATTTGCCTGTATGCCGTCCAAGAGGGGCGTCTCATCGTCACCAGCGACGACGACTTCGTCCAGATGCCTGTCGACTCACATAATGGTGTCTTCTACGTCCCTGACCAGTCGCTTCCCCCGCACGAACTCTACCATATCATCCAGCGCGTTCTCGAAGCGTTCCCCGACCGAGAGGCGATGGAGACAGTGACGTACATCACTACCGACTGGCTCTGAGTCACGACCGGAACGAGTGGGGCGAAAGTCATCACAACTGAACGATTTGATAGTCGCCTTCTACGGTGTGATACAGTTCTGTAGCGCTACCTGACGAGGAAGATGGGGCTCTTACAGAGTGTACGACCCGTCGTCGCCGTCCTCGGCGTCGTCCGCTCGAAGCTCTTCGAGGGCCGCTTCGAAGTGTGCCTGCGTGAGGACGATATCCTCGACGGGAGCGTCTTTCCCTTCGGATTTGGCCTGGACGTGTTCGCGCACGGCCGCCGTCGCCGCTCCTCGGCCCAGTGCGGCCAGGTCGGCCCCGACGAGGCCGTCGGTCTCGGCCGCGAAGTAGTCGAGGTCCACGTCGTCGGCCAGCGGTCGGGTCCCGGCGTGGATTGCCAGTATCTCGCGGCGGGTCTCCTCGTCGGGCTCCCCGACCTTGATTTTGCGCTCGATTCGGCCAGCACGCATCAGGGCATCGTCGATGAGGTCGGGGCGGTTCGTGGCCGCGATGACGACCACGTCTTCCAGCTCCTCCAGCCCGTCGAGCTCGGTCAGGAGCTGTGAGACGACGCGTTCGCCGACCTGGTTGTCCCCGCCGCCGCTCCCGCGCTTGCTCGCGATGGCGTCGATTTCGTCGAAGAAGATGACCGTCGGGGCGTTCGCACGGGCCTTCTCGAATATCTCCCGGACGCCCTTCTCGCTCTCGCCGACGTACTTGTCGAACAGCTCCGGCCCCTTCACCGAGATGAAGTTCGACTGGGACTCGTTGGCGACCGCCTTGGCGAGCAGCGTCTTCCCGGTGCCGGGCGGGCCGTGCAGCAGGATACCCTTGGTGGACTGGAGGTCGACGTGTTCGAAGGCGTCCGCGTGTTCCAGGGGCCACTGGACCGCTTCCTGCAGTCGGGCCTTCGTCTCGGCGAGCCCGCCGACGTCTTCCCAGGTGACGTCGGGCGTCTCGATGAACACCTCCCGGAGCGCGCTGGGGGATATCTCCCGGAGCGCCGTCCGCATGTCCGGTTCGGTCACTTCCAGCGTCTCCAGGGTCTCGGCGTCTATCTCGTCGCCCTCGAGGTCGAGGTCGGGACGGACACGCCGGAGCGCGTTCATCGCCGCCTCGCGGACGAGACTCTCGAGGTCCGCGCCGACGAAGCCGTGCGTGTTCTCGGCGTACTGCTCGAGGTCGACGTCCTCGGCGATGGGCATCTCCCGGGTGTGAATCTGGAGAATCTCTTTGCGGCCGTCGGTGTCGGGCGCGCCGATTTCGATTTCGCGGTCGAAGCGGCCACCCCGTCGCAGCGCGCTGTCGATGGCGTCGACGCGGTTCGTCGTCCCGATGACGGTTATCTGCCCGCGCTCCTCCAGCCCGTCCATCAGCGAGAGGAGCTGAGCGACGACGCGCCGTTCCACGTCGCCCTGTGTGTCGTCCCGTTTCGGGGCGATGGAGTCTATCTCGTCGATGAAGATGATGGCCGGCTCGTTCTCGGCGGCCTCCTCGAAGACCTCGCGGAGCCGCTCCTCGCTCTCACCGTGGTATTTCCCCATAATCTCGGGCCCGGAGATGGTCTGGAAGTTCGCGTCGATCTCGTTGGCGACGGCTTTCGCGATGAGCGTCTTCCCGGTGCCGGGCGGGCCGTGGAGCAGGACGCCCTGTGGCGGCTCGATCCCAAGCGCCTGGAACAGTTCGGGGTGGGTCATCGGGAGTTCTATCATCTCCCGTACCTGGTCCAGTTCGTCGTTGAGGCCGCCGACGTCCTCGTAGCTGACGCCCGGGGGTTCGGCCCCGCCGGGCGTGTCGGCGTCGCGCTGGCCGTCGATATCGACGTCTTCGGCGGACTGGTCGACGATGTCGATATCCGTCGACTGGGTGACGACGACCGTCCCGCCGGGGTCGGTGTCGACGATGCGAATCGGAATCCGACGGCTGGACCGCCCCATCAGTGAGCCAAAGCCGATGGCCAGCGGGACCGTCTGGCCGGCCTGGACCGCGCGGTTGGCGAGTTTCTCGAGCAGGTACGAGGCGAGGTTCCCACGGATGCGGAGCCCCTCGGGCAAGGCGACGGAGAGTTCCGCCGCGGGTTCGACGTCGGCCGCCTCGACCTCGACGAACTGGTCGATACGGGTACCCGTCGCTTTGCGCGTCTGACTGTCGATACCGACGACACCGCGTTGACGGTCGCGTACCTGCCCTTCTCTGACACGGGCGATGGCGACCCCTGCTTCGCCCTCGATGGCGACGAACTCGCCGTCGGTGACGCCCAGTTCCGTCATTGTCTCGCGGTCTATCGCAGCGATACCCTGCCCGACGCTCTGTCTGTCCAGCGGTTTGACGATAAGTTTCATGAGAAGTGTCCAGAGTGCCCTCGAACTGAGTTTGAAATAGAAACTCAGCGGGGCGGAGCGCTGGACGTACGCTGTATTGTGGCACACCTCTGAAATATCTGTGTATGTGCTACCGATTTCCAGGCACGTCGGGGAACACCTACCAGACGCTATCGAATCGGATTCGGTGACTACCAGGGCCAGGCCGGGGGAACAGTCGGGCTCGTGCGTGGGTCGCCTGTGCCGGCAGTACACCGAAGTAACAGCCGGTCGAACACCTTCGTATGCCACTCGGCGGGCTGGCGGTCTCGGCCGGTATCATGCTCGTCGGCGCCGGCGTCTTCATCGTCGGCTATCCGGAGCAGCTGGCAGACGTGTGGGTCACGAGCGGCGAGAGCGAGGACAGGCCCGCCGGTATCACGGCCCGTCGGTGGGTCCAGCTACGGGGCGCGCTCGCCGCCTTGGTGGGCGTCGTTCTCATCGCTGTCGGCTTCTGGTCGATGTTCTGACCGCGGCACAACCCTGATACGCTCGCCGGCCGACAGTCGAACCGATGTCGACGGCCCTCCATCGATTCGTTCCAGACAAGCTCGATGTCATCGGCAACGTCGTCACAGCGCTTCTCGTCGGCGCGACCATCTACGTCCTCGACGGTTCTCTCGGCAACGCCGCGGGGTCAGCCGTACTGTTTCTCGCACTGGAAATATCGACCGACATCGCCGACGCCGTCGTCGGCGACTACGCCGGCAACGCCGTCTTCGGCCTCCTGGTCCTGACCGCCGCGGGCGCTTTCGTCTCGCTGACCGGGGCGTGGTGGCTCGGTGGCTGTTTCGCCCTCTGTGGCTGCTGGCTCCTCCTCGACGGCGTCCAGCACCTACGCTACGGCGTCAGCCGCGACGAGGTCGGCGTGCCGTACCGCCACGAGGGGAGCGCCCTGACCGGGCTGTCGAGGGCGCTGCTCACCCGACTGCTCGAACCGTTCCTACTGTCGTCGCGCCGCTAGCTCTCTACGACCCACTTATCGGAATACCGTTCGCCACAGGTACAGACCGCGTAGGCGTGGATGACGTCGCCATCGGCGTAGAGCCCGCCCACGTCCTCGTTCTGTTCCTCCGCGAAGGCGAAGACGAACTTCGTCGTGTGGTTCTCTTCTGGCTCTTCCTCGGCGACCGGACAGTTCGCGTCGGTGCAGTCGTCGTGGACCTCGCCCTCGGTTTTCATGGCCTCCTGGGCCAGTCCCATCGGGTCGATGCCGGTCGCGGACTGGAAGGCGTCACGACCGTTGTCGCCAGGTAACACTAGCACCAGCCCGTCGTCGACCGGGTCGGCGTAGTCAGAAAGCGCTTCGGGGTTCGAGACGGCGTCCTCGTGGAGGAAAAAGAGCACGTCGTCGGCGCGCTCGCCCGCCAGGAACTCGGCGTGGTTGCTCATACGGGGGAGAGTCGGCCACCGCTCAAAAGTCACCCGCTCCGCTCCCACACGGCCAGCTCGCTGGTGCCGGCCGGGCCTTGAATGTCAGCCCTGGGACTTGTCGTTAGGTATTCGTTATTTTAGGGCAGCCAAAAACTAGGTGCAACACACGAGTACGGAACCGAACCTGGAGACGGCGGTCGAACGCACACCCGAGTCGAACGTCGGGGCGCTCCCGGCAGCGTGAGCGGCGCGTAAACTCCTAACCTTATTTACCTGTCCGAAAACTTTATTATATTTTTAGGCTAGCCTAAAACCGCATGTCTCGGACACGCAACTATCTGTGGACGTATCGGGCCACGACTGCCGGAGGTGTGGCGGCGTGAGCTACGACAGCAACCGAGCCATCCTCAGCCAGCAGGCCGGCAGGGAGTCGAGCGCGCGGACCTACCCGCGATATCTCCCGCTGGCGATACGGGAGGCGAAGGGCGTCGAGGTCACCGACATGGACGGCAACGAGTACTACGACTGCCTCGCCGGCGCGGGGACGCTCGCGCTGGGTCACAACCATCCCGCAGTGGTCGAGGCCATGGAGACGGCCATCGACGCCGACCGGCCGATTCACACACTCGACATCTCGACGCCGGCCAAGGAGCGGTTCGTGGATTCGCTGTTCGAGAGCCTCCCCGACGAGTTCAGCGACCGAGCGAAGGTACAGTTCTGTAGCCCGGCGGGGACCGACGCCGTCGAAGCGGCGCTGAAGCTCGTCAAGACGGCGACGGGCAACCGGAGCGTGCTCGGCTTCCAGGGCGCCTACCACGGGATGACCAGCGCCGCGCTCGCCCTGATGGGCGATACGGACGCCAAGGAGCCGCTTCCGGGGCTGCCCAACGACGTCCATCACCTGCCCTACCCCTACGACTACCGCTCGCCGTTCGGACCGGACAGCGACCACCGGACAGCGAGCCGCTACGTCGAGAACCTGCTCGACGACCCCGAGAGCGGTATCACCGACCCCGCCGGGATGATTCTCGAACCGGTTCAGGGCGAGGGCGGGGCCCTGCCCGCGCCCGACGAGTGGCTCCGGGAGATTCGCCGCATCACCCGCGAGCGGGATATCCCGCTCATCCTCGACGAGATACAGGCGGGGCTCGGGCGGACCGGCGAGCTCTACGCCTTCGAACACGCGGACATCACGCCCGACGTGGTGACACTCTCGAAGGCTATCGGTGGCGGGCTCCCGCTGGCCGTCGTCGTCTACGACGGGTCCCTGGACGTCTGGGAGCCCGGCGCCCACGCCGGCACCTTCCGGGGCAACCAGCTCGCGATGGCGGCCGGCGAGGCCACTATCGACTACATCCTCGAACACGACCTCGACGACCACGCGGCCAGGGTCGGGAAACGGCTGCGCTCCTCGCTGGAAGCCATGGCCGAGCAGTTCGAGGTCGTCGGCGACGTGCGGGGCCGCGGACTGATGCTCGGCGTCGAGTTCGTCGACCCCGACGCGGCGTGGCAGGGCGCCGGGCCACACGCGCCACACAGCGAGTTCGCGACCGCCGTCCAGTCGGCGTGTTTCGACCGCGGACTCATCATCGAACTCGGCGGTCGGGGCGGCGCGACCGCGCGGTTCCTCCCGCCGCTGGTGCTGACTGCCGACCAGGCCGACGAAGTGGCCGCTATTTTCGAGGAGGCGGTGGCCGCGGTCGCGGCCGACACCAACGCCCCGGAGGCGCCAGCATGAGCAGTGCCGACCTCTTCCTTGGCGGCGATACCGGCGAGTCGGCCTACCGGGCGGCGATGGGACGGGCGACCGACGCCGTCCTCTCCTCCTTTGCCGACGACGAGGACCCCTACTCGGGCTTTTCGCCCGAGGAACTCGCCGACCAGTTCGCCGAGCCGGTCCTCCCCGAGACCGGCACCGGGCTGGCGGCGGCCATCGACGAGGTGGAAGACCGGGTGCTCTCTCACTCGGTCGGGACGTCGAACCCCCAGTGTGTCGCCCACCTGCAGTGTCCGCCGCTGATTCCGGGACTGGCCGCCGAGATGATGGTCGCGGCGACGAACCAGTCGCTTGACTCGTTCGACCAGGCCCCCGCCGCGACCGTCATCGAGGAGCGTGTCGTCGCCGCGCTCTGCTCGCTGTTCGACCTCCCGGCGGTGGCCGACGGCGTGTTCACCAGCGGCGGGACCCAGTCGAACGTGCAGGCCCTCCTCCTGGCGCGGGACCGCTTCTGTGGCACGCAGTTCGGCCGTGACGTCCAGCAACAGGGGCTCCCGCCCGAAGCCGACGACCTGCGCATCCTCTGTTCGGCCGAGGCCCACTTCACCGGCAAACAGGCCGCCCACCACCTCGGGCTGGGCGAGGACGCAGTCGTCACGGTGCCCACCGACGAGCGCCACCGGATGGATGTCGACGCGCTGGACGACACGCTCACCGACCTCGAGGGCACGCCGTTCGCGCTGGTCGCGACCGCCGGCACCACCGACTTCGGCAGCATCGACCCACTCGCCGCCGTCGCCGACCGGGCCCGCGAGCACGACCTGTGGTTCCACGTCGACGCGGCCTACGGCGGCGCGCTGGCCGTGACCGACCGCGCCCCCCTCCTCGACGGTATCGAGCGGGCGGACTCGGTCGCCGTCGACTTCCACAAGCTGTTCTATCAGCCTATCAGCTGTGGCGCCCTGCTGGTGCGCGACGCGGCGAGTTTCGAGTGGATGGCGCGCAACGCCGCCTACCTGAACCCCGAGGCCCACGACGACGCGGGGGTCCCGAATCTCGTCGCGAAGTCGATGCAGACCACCCGGCGGTTCGACGCGCTGAAACCGTATCTCACCTTCCGCGCGCTGGGCCGAGACGGGCTGGCGGCACTCATCGAAGGGACACTGGAACTGGCCGAGGACGCCGCCGAACTGGTCGCGGCCGCCGAGGACTTCGAACTGCTCGGTGAGCCGACGCTCAACGCCGTCGTCTTCCGCTACCGGCCCGAGCAGGGGCTGGCCGAGGAGACCGTCGACCGGCTCAACGCGGCGACCCGGGAGGCGCTGCTTTCCGACGGCCGGGCCATCGTCGCCCGGACGACCGTCGACGGTGTCACCAGCCTCAAGTTCACGCTGTTGAATCCCACGACGACGCTGGACGACGTGGCGGCGATGCTCGACATCATCCGCGAGTGCGCAGCGGCAGTCTCGGGTCAGGAGGTGCCACGATGAGCCTCCACGCCGACCGCCAGCCGCCGTCGGTCGACCCCGCCGCCCGCGCCGACGACGCGACCGTCCACGCCTTCCTCAACTGCTATCTCAGGGAGACCGGCGACTACACCGTCACCGACGCGCCGGTGGCCGGTGTCGACCCCGGCCCGGACGGCCTCCTGCGGACGACACTGCCTGCCCAGGATATCGAGCTGCTGGCCCCGCTGACGTACCGCTCTCCCACCGAGCGCCACCTGTTCGAGACGCCGCTGCGCTACCGCCTCCCCGACGGGTCGACCTACCCCGCTGACGCTGCGACCCTCTCGACGCTCGTCGTCAGGGACCTCTCGCTGTCCCGTGACGGGACCGGCGTCCCCGACGCGCTGCTCGAACGCGTCCTCCGGAGCAAACAGACCACCGAGCAGTTCGTCGCGGCCCGCGCCGACGCCCCCGACGGTGCGTGGCTCCCGTTCGGCGACGCCGAACAGGCCCTCGTCTTCGGCCACCACCGCCACCCGACGCCCAAGAGCCGACAGGGTATCACCGAGCGCGACCGCCCGAGATACGCCCCGGAGCTGGGTGGCTCGTTCCCGCTTGCGTACTTCGCCGCGGACCCCGACCTCGTGACGACCGGCTCGGCACTCTCCCGGCCGGCACCGGCAATGGTCGAGGACTGCTTGCGGGCCGACGACGCCGTCGACGACGACCTCCTCGCCGAGTTCGGCGACGACGTCCTCCTGCCAGTCCACCCCTGGCAGGCCGACTACCTCCGGGACCAGCCCCACGTCCAGCACCTCCTGGGGGACGGGCTCTCGTATCTGGGCGAGCTCGGCGGCGAGTACCGCCCCACGACGTCCGTCCGGACGCTCTACCGCGAGGACGCCCCGTTCATGGTCAAGTCGTCGCTCGCGGTCACCATCACCAACTCCGTCCGGACGAACAAGCGGGCCGAACTGGAACGGGGCGTCGCCGTCGCCGAGCTGCTCGACACCGACTTCGGCGACGAACTCGCGGCGGCCTTCCCCGACTTCGACGTCGTCCGTGACCCGGCCTATCTCGCGCTCGACGCGGGCGAGGGGCCCGAGTCGGGCCTGGAGACCACGCTGCGGACGAACCCGTTCCGGGGCGACCTCGCCGAGCGGTCCACGCCCGTCGTCGCGCTGTGCCAGGACCCCATCGACGGCCGCTCCCGGCTGGAGCGGGTCGTCTCGGATATCGCGACGATGGAGGGCCGCGACGCCGCGGCCGTCAGCATCGACTGGTTCCGCCAGTACCTCGAACTGTCGGTGCGCCCCGCCCTCTGGCTCTACCTCGTCCAGGGCGTCGGCGTGGAAGCCCACCAGCAGAACTCGGTGCTCACCCTCGACGAGGAGGGGTACCCCAGCGAGTTCCGCTACCGGGACAATCAGGGGTTCTACTTCCCCGAATCGATGTATCCCGAGGTCGAGTCGTACCTGCCGGGCGTCGGCGAGCGCGCCGACACCATCTGTGACGACGCGGTCGCCGACGAGCGCCTGCGGTACTACGTCGTGCTGAACAACGCCCTCGACGTGGTCAACGCCTTCGGCTCGGCGGGGTTGGTCGACGAGCGCGACCTGCTCGCCGTGCTCCGCGGTGAGCTCGAACGCGCTCGCGACCGCTACGACCGCCCGTCATCGTCGCTGCTCGACCCGCTGCTCGAATCGCCCACGGTCCCCTGCAAAGCGAACCTGCTGACTCGCTTCCGGGGGCTGGACGAACTGGAGAACGACATCGAGAACCAGTCCGTCTACACGGACATCACGAACCCCATCGTCACCGAACTATGACAGGACCAGACGCAATTGTCGCCGAACCGTACGACTACCAGACCTACGACCCCGAAATCGACCGGACGATATCGTTCCGCCAGGCCGCCGTCGCCGACGACCTCGGCCGGCTCCACGCCTGGCTCGGCAACGACCACGTCAAACCGTACTGGCAGCTCGACCTGCCGCTGCCGGCGTTCCGGGCCGAACTCGAATCGAAGCTCGCTGACGACCACCTCACCCCCTACGTCGGCTGTCTGGACCACGTCCCGATGAGCTACTGGGAGTGTTACTGGGCGGCCGAGGACGACGTGGCGGCCCACTACGACGCCGACCCCTCGGACCAGGGCGTCCACCTCCTCATCGGCCCCGAGGAGTATCTGGGCCAGGGCTACGCCCAGTCGCTCGTGCAGGCCGTCGTCGCCATGCAGTTGCGCCATCCCGACACCGAGCGGGTCATCGCGGAACCGGACGCTCGCAACGACCGCGTCATCCACGTCTTCGAGCAGTGTGGGTTCGAACAGCGCGACCGGTTCTACTTCGACGAGGCCGAGAAGGAGGCGACGCTGCTGGTCTGTGACCGGGACCGCTTCGAGCGCGAGGTCCTGCCCGACCAGCCGGCCCGCCCGACGCAGGTGGTGGCCGCCGATGAGTGAGGTCCACGACGTGCTCGGCGTCGGCATCGGCCCGTTCAACCTCGGGCTCGCGGCGCTGCTCGATGGCGTCGAGGACGACGTCGACGCGGCGTTCCTCGAACGGGAGCCCGAGTTCAACTGGCACGAGGGGATGTTGCTCGACGGGGCGACCCTCGAGGTCCCCTTCCTCGCGGACCTCGTGACGCTCGCTGACCCGACCAACCCCCACAGCTACCTGAACTACCTCCGGGAGACCGGTCGCATCTACGAGTTCTACTTCTACGAGACGTTCCAGACGCCCCGCAACGAGTACAACGACTACCTCCAGTGGGTCACCGAGCGCCTCGACAGCTGTCGGTTCAGCCGCGAGGTGACGGCCGTCGAGTGGGACGACGACGGCGAGCAGTTCGTCGTCACCGCCCGGGACCCACGGACCGGCGAACGGTCCGACCACCGCGCCCGGAACCTCTCGCTTGGCATCGGCTCGCGGCCCCAGATTCCCGAGCCGTTGCAGGGCCACCCCGACGAGGACGTGTTCCACACCGCCACGTACCGGCACAGGCGCGAGCCCGTCCTCGAGGCCGACTCCGTGACCGTCGTCGGCTCGGGCCAGAGCGCCGCAGAGGTGTTCCAGGACCTGCTGGAACGGCAGGCCGATAACGAATACCGGCTGGACTGGCTCACCCGCTCCAAGGGGTTCTTCCCGATGGAGTACTCCAAACTCGGCCTCCAGCACTTCACGCCCGAATACGAGCGCTACGTCTACGACCTCCCCCAGGAGCGCAAGGACGACCTCATCCCGAACCAGGACCTCCTCTACAAGGGGGTCGACCCCGGGACCAGCGCCGAGATATACGACCTGCTGTACCGCCGGTCCATCGGCGACCGCGAGCCCGACGTCGGGCTGTTCGCGATGACGGAGGTCGCCGACATCGAGGCCGTCGGTGACCGGTACGCGCTGGACTGCCACCAGTGGCAGGCCGAGGAGTCGTTCGTCCACGAGAGCGAGATCGTCATACTCGGGACCGGCTACGAACGCCCGGTCCCCGATTTCCTCGACCCGCTTTCCGACCACATCAACTGGGACGAACAGGGGCGGTTCGAGGTGACGGCGGACCACCGCCTCGATATCGACGTCGCCGGGGACGTGTTCCTCCAGAACGCCGAACTCCACACCCACGGCGTCGGCGTCCCCGACCTCGGGCTGGGCTGTGACCGGAACGCCACCTTCGCCAACCGGCTGCTCGGCCGGGAGCGCTATCCCGAGGACACGGACACCGTCTTCCAGGATTTCGCCGTCGAACAGTTCGTCGACCACGCGCCCGGGGCCTCGCGTCCCGAGCCGGAGCAGCCGCCGACACCGACACAGGACGACTAAGATGAATCCACACGATACACAGCTACACGAGGCGCTCGACGACGACGTCTGGACGACCGTCCAGACCCGCCTCCTGACGAAGATGGTCGAGGAGTTCAGCTACGAGGAGATACTCACCCCCCGGATGGTCGACGCCGGCGCGGAGCGGTCCCAGTACCGGTTCGACCTCGGCGAGGCGAGCTACCGGTTCGAGGCGACCGAACGCCTGCTCGACAGTCTCTCCGTCGACGGCGACACCGTTCAGCGACAGACCGACGACGGGTGGGCGCCGGTCTCGGACCCGACCACACTGCTCCGGGACGTCGGCGAGTCGACCGAGCTCGACGGCCTCACCGAGGGGAACCTCCTCCGGGAGTTCAAGAAGACGCTGCTGGCCGACGCCCACATCGAGGCCCGCCGGCGCGACCGCGAGGACTTCGACCCGCTCGACCTGGACTACGCCACCCTCGAAGGCGAGATGACCGGCCACCCGTGGATAACCTACAACAAGGGCCGGCTGGGCTGGGGGTACGACGACTACCGGGACTACGCCCCCGAACAGAAGGAGCCGGTCCGTCTCTCCTGGGTCGCCGTCCGGAAGTCGAAGGCCACGTTCGCGGGCACCGACGACGTCTCCCACGACTCGCTCGTCCAGCACGAACTGGGCAGGCTCTACGACGCCTTCCGTGACCGGCTCAGGGGCAAGGGGCTCGACCCCGACGCCTACTACTTCATGCCGGTCCACGACTGGCAGTGGGACAACAGCATCGTCCCCATGTTCCCGGGCGACATCGCGGCCGACGACATCGTCCCGCTGGGGACCGGGGCCGACGAGTACCTCCCCCAGCAGTCGGTCCGGACCTTCGTCAATCTCGACAACGACGAGAAACACCACGTGAAGGTGCCGATGCGCATCCACAACACGCTCGTCTGGCGGGGCCTGCCTGGCGAGCGGACGGAGGTCGCACCGGCCGTCACGGAGTACATCCACGGCATCTACGAGGACGACCAGTTCCTCCAGGAGGAGGGTCTCATTCTCCCGGGCGAGATAGCGGGTATCAACTACGACCACGGTGACTTCACCGACGTCGACGGCTCGCCGTACCAGTTCCACGAGCTGCTGGGCGCTATCTGGCGCGAGTCGATATACACCTTCCTCGAGGACGACGAGCGGGCGATAACGCTCGCCTCGCTGCTGCACGTCGACGGGGAGGGCCGGCCATACATCTCACGGCTCATCGAGTCCTCGGGGCTCGACACTGACGCGTGGGTGGCCGCCTTCTTCGATACGGTCCTCCCGCCGCTGTTGCATTTTCTCTATCGCTACGGGACGGTGTTCTCCCCGCACGGCCAGAACACCATCCTCGTCGTCGAGGACGGGGTCCCCACGCGGCTGGCCGTCAAGGACTTCGTCGACGACGTGAACGTCAGCGACCAGCCCCTGCCCGAACTGGACGCGCTGCCGGCGGAACTGGACGGGGTGCTCCGGACGGAGCCCCCGGAGGGGCTCTGTCAGTTCATCTTCTGTGGGCTGTTCGTCTGTGTCCTGCGCTACGTCGCGGACATCCTCGCGACCCACGAAGGGTATCCCGAGACCGAGTTCTGGGGGCACGCGAGAGCGACGATTCACGACTACCAGGCGACCTTCCCCGAACTGGAAGACCGCTTTGACCTGTTCGACCTGTTCCAGCCGGAGTTCACCAAGCTGACGCTGAACCGGAATCGGCTGTTCGAGTCGGGGTACGGTGACGCCCCGGTGCGGCCCCACGCCGCGACCCACGGCACCGTCCCGAACCCGCTCGTCGAGGTCGCGCCCGACCGTGCGGTGAACGCGCCGGCCGCGGCCGACGACTAGGCGCGGGGCCTCGCCCCCCACAGTAATCGGGCGAGCGCGGGAACTCTGCCCCCACAGTTTTGCCCCGAGCGCCGGAACCCTCGACCATGCCCGACTACAGCGACTACGTCACGGATATCGTCCACGAACCGACCCAGACAGAGGGGACAGGGGTCGACCTCACCGTCGCCGAGGTGTACGAAGTGGCCGCGCCCGGTCGCATCGATTTCGGCGGCGGGGAACTCGAACCGGCAGAGACAGTGCCACACAAAAGCGAGAAGCGTGACCCCGACGACGACTACGAGTGGTGGTCGCTGGGCGCGGGCCAGTATCTTATCGAGTACAACGAGTCACTGACCGGCGAGGCGACCGTGACCGTCCAGCCACGGACCGAACTGCTCGAACGCGGGGCGACCCATCCGACGCTGCACGTCGAGGCGTTACCACGACTCCCGCTGACGGTCGGCGGCGCGGGGCTGAAACTGAAGGAGAACGCTCGCGTGAGTACTATCGTCGCCACAGAGACGTAGGCGACGGGAGGGCGGCCGACAGTAGCAGTCGTCAGTCGTCGGCGGGAGCGAAGCTGTCCGAGGCCGACGCGCTCGTGGCCCCGGCCGAGACCGGCTCCAGACTGTCGGCGGCGCGGGACAGCGACTCAGAGGCGGCCCGCTGGTTCTCGCCCCACCGCTCTGTCGACAGCTGGAGGTCGTCGACGGCGCGGTTCAGCTGTCGGACGCTCCGGCTCAGCCCGTCGGCTGACTTCGAGAGCGAGCTCAGAGTAGTTCCGAGCGTTTCTCGGTCGGCGTCTGTGGTGTGACTCATTGTAAACTATACTGTGAGCTACAGGTGGGAGTCGAATACACCTAACTAGTATGTATTCGTGGCTACCGTCCGACATTATCGGTCATGGCGTACCGTCGCTCGGCCACCTCACCGACGCTTCGATGCGTTTTTGACGCGCGATGGACTGGACTGACGTATGGCTGAATTCACGGTCGCCGTCTCCGATCCGGAGAGCGGCCACACGTATCAGGTCGAGGTCGACGGACAGGACGCCAATCGCTTCATCGGTCGCGAGCTCGGCGACGAGGTCGACGGCGGCGCCGTCGGTCTCGACGGCTACACGCTCGAACTGACCGGTGGCTCCGACACGGCGGGCCGACCGATGCGCCCGGACGTCCGCGGTGTCGCCACCAAGTCCATCATGTCCGACGGCGGTGTCGGCTACGAACCGACCACGGACGGCGAGCGCAAACGCATCACCATCCGCGGCCGCGAGGTCAGCGACGAGACCCGCCAGATCAACGCGAAAATCGTCGGGCGCGGCAGCGACGACGTCGACGAGCTGCTCGGCGCCGACGAGTGAGCGAGACCGCTGTCGGCCGGTCTAGCAACGCAGCGACCGTCGGGTCGGTCCGTCCCGGCACGCCGTCACGCATCCACCGATGAGCGAGCGCGTCCCCAGTGACCACGACGCGGTCGACACCCATCGTGTCGCCATCGAGGCCGTCGGCCGCACCGGCCGTCCGCGCGTCGTGCTTCCCGACGCTGTCGGGCTGGACGACGGCGACGTCGTCACGCTCGCACTCGACGGCGACGACTACGAGGCCCGCGTCGAGACCAGCCTCGACGGCGACCGCGTCCTCACGCACGTCACCGACAACCGCCGGCTGGCCCGCGAGCGCGACGGTGAGAACCGCCTCGCCGAGTGGGTCGCCGACGCCACGGTCTCGGTCGGCGGGTCGGCCCACTTCGACGTCGTCACCGAAGACCACCAGTACGGCCTGCGAACGCCCGGGAAACGCGTCGTCTACACCGCGACCGAAGCCCCGGACTCCTCGCTTTCGGACATCGCGAGCGACATCGACGGCTGAGACGGACTGTCGTGGGCCCGAGAGCGCCGTCACCGATACTGACTCGTGTCGGCGCCAGGGCCGGTCGGCTCCGGTTTTTCGAGATGATACTGGCGCGAAACTCTCAATATCCGGGCCGCTGTAGCAGGCATATCGTGTCGGAATCCGTCATCGCGGACTTCGTCGGCCAGTTCAACTCCGAGGTGGCCAGCCGTAGCGACCCCATCAAGGGGCGCGTGGTCCTCTCCCAGAAACGGCTGGTGCTGGCCGCCAGCGAGGACGACAAGCTGACGATTCCGCTGGACTCGATTTTCGACATCGCTATCGGCCAGGTGCCCCCGGACCTGGGCGATTTCTTCCAGTCGACGGTGACTGTCGCCTTCGAGCGCAACGGGAAACGGCTCGTCGCCGCCGTCGAGGCAGACGACGAGAAGATAGAGAAGTTCGGCACCGTCCTGTTCAAGGCCATCATCAACGGGACCGATACCACGGTCAAGGAACGGGCCCGCGTCGGTGGCCGCGTCACCGACGAGGGGTTCAAGCGCGCGAACCTCTTTCTCAAGCCCGGCTCCGTCGAGTTCCGCCGCGACGACGGCTCCTTCGTCATCGAGCTGGAGACCGTCTCCGACTTCGAGCGCACCACCCGCGAGATACAGGGCGCCGACCGGCCGGTGCTCGTGGTCCGGCACATGATGGACGGCACCGCCGTCACGACGGAGGCTGCCCTGGCCACGAGCCGGAAGATGTCCATCCTCGGGCGCTATCTCCGCCGGGAGTACTCCGAGCTCATGGAACAGCTCCGGAAAATCGAACTCACCAAGGGGAAAAAGGAGGTGCTCGTGGCCATCTACTCCACCGGCGATATGGAGGGGATGCCACTGGCCTCCATCCTCGGAAAGGACTCCTCAGAGGTGTCCATGCTGTTGCAGGACCTCGAAGAGGACGGCCTCATCCAGGACGGTGCCGACGGCCCGACGCTCACGCCCACGGGCCAGGTCGTCGCGAGCCGGCATCTGGAGGACGTCAATGCGTGAATTTTCACTTCGGAGGGTGTCCTCGGCCGCGAGGCGGCCTGCGGGCACCCCCACTCGTAAAAAGTCACCCTGAAAAGGCCGGACTCGCCGCTCGCGGCGAGTCCGGTGAACCGGCGGCTCCGCCGCCGGATGCTAACTGTACGCTTCTTGAGTATCTACGACGGCAGGCCTGCCCTTCCCCGTCAGCGCGGCACAGAGGCCGCGCTCGGCCAGACTCACCGCTACGCCTCGGCCGCGTCCCCGACCAGTTCGGCCGCCAGCCGGGCGGCCTCGGCGCCCGTCTCGCCCAGGACGTAGGTGATGGGTTCGATGCCGAACGCGCCCCGATGGTAGAGCACGTCCGGGACAGCGCCGTGCTCCGCGAACTGTTCGGTGAGCCGCTCGCCGCGGTCCTCGTAACCCGCCTCGAACTCCATCCGGTCGAGACCGCGCGCTCCGGCCGCCGAAAGCAAGGCGTCGTCGGTCGCGAGGTTGACCGCGCCCCGGCGTTCCCCGTCGACCGCCATCGCCGCCAGAATCGTGGTCGCGACGTGTTCGGAGGCCCCGAACTCGGGGTTGGCGGGTACTTCGACGCTCCCGCCCATCTCGTAGATGCGACCCGGGATGGCCGCCACGTCTGCCACGTCCGCCGCGCCGGGGAGCGCGGTACCGACGTTGGTGCCGACGTTCGGGATGGCCGCGGCGACACCGGGACTCGTCGCCAGCACTCGGGCGGCCTCGCGGACGTCGTCCAGTACGGCGCGCTCGGTCCGGAGCTCGGGGTTCGCGCCCCGGACACAGAGGTCACAGCCCAGTCCCTCCAGCCCGGGCATCGCCTCCTCGTGGAGCTCACAGATCGGGCCGCGGTCCTCGAAGGCCCGCACCAGCTCCAACACGGCCGCCAGCGCGTCGTAGCCGTCCATTTCGCCGCTTTCTAGCCCCACCGCGACCGACTCGACGGTCGCCTGGGTACGGGGGTGGTCGGCGATTCGGGGCTCCAGCTCCGGCTCGCCGCTGACGTAGGTCGAGACGGCCGCCTGCGTCACGCCGAGGTGGCCGGCCACTTCCTCCTGGGTCAGCCCGTGGGTGGCGAGTTCGCGGGCGAGCAGGGCACGCAGTGTCGGCAACACGTCCTCGACGACGATCTCGCTGGGCAGCCGGAGCGACATACCCCGCCGTTCGGGGAGCGCTGTATTATATTGTCGGCCTGTCGACGCCGTATAAGTGGATTGTACCACTAGATTATATTACCGTGGGCCGCCCAGCCACTCCCATGAGCTTCACCGACGAACTGGCCGACATCGGCGACCCCATCTGGGACGCTATCGTCGCCCACCCGATGGTCGAACAGCTCGGCGAGGGCACCCTCGACGAATCGCCGTTTCGCTACTGGGTCCGGCAGGACTACGTCTACCTCGTCGAGTACGCCCGCGTGTTCGCATTGGGCGCGGCCAACGCACCTGACCTCCAGCGGATGGGCACCTTCGCCGAACTGCTGGACAGCACTATCAACACCGAGATGGACCTCCACCGCTCCTACGCCGCCGAGTTCGGTATCAGCGAAGCGGAACTGGCAGCCACCGACCCCTCGCCTACCACACAGGCGTACACGGACTTCCTGGTCCGTATCGCGGCGACTGGCAGCTTCGGCGACCTCGTCGCCGCCCTGCTGCCGTGTATGTGGGGGTTCAACGAGACCGCAACGCGTCTGGACGCTACCGGCCGCCCCGACCACGAAGGGTACAGCGAGTGGATAGCGATGTACGCCGGCGAGGAGTTCACCGAACTCACTGAGTGGTGCAAGGAGTTGATGGACGACGTGGCCGCCGACGCCACCGCGGCCGAACGCGAGCGCTACCGCGATATCTTCGAGACCTCCGCCCGCTACGAGTACCGCTTCTGGGACGCCGCCTGGCGCGAGGAGGGGTGGGGAATATGAGCACCGACAGCGACGCTCCGGCGGCCGTGCCGGCCACCTACGCCGACTACGCTAGCGACCGAACCGAGCCCCGTTTTACCGACTGGCTCCGTGCCCGGTCGGGCGACGCCTGGGACGACGCGACGGCCCACGAGTTCGCCCACGAGCTCCACGCCGACACGCTCGATGACGTCGTCTTCCGGCGGTATCTCCTGCAGGACTACGCCTTCGTGGAGACGCTCGTCGGCGTCTTCGGCTACGCTGTCGGCGACGCACCGACGATGGCTGCCAAATCGCGGCTGGTCGAGTTCCTGGGGACCGTCACGAGTGAGGAAAACGACTACTTCCAGCGTTCCTTCGAGGCACTGGACGTGCCCGAGTCCCGGTACAGCGACCCGCAACTGGCCGAGCCGACGGCGGCGTTTCGCGACTGCCTCCTGCGGGCGGCCCGCGAGGGCGGCTACGCCGAGACGCTGGCCGTGCTGGTCCCCGCCGAGTGGGTGTATCTCTCGTGGGCGACCGACGGGGAGCTCGCCACGGCTGACGGCCCCGACCGCTTCTACCTCCAGGAGTGGATAGACCTGCACGCGGTCCCCGAGTTCGAATCGTTCGTCAACTGGCTCCGGACGGAACTGGACCGCGAGGGGGCCGCCGCCAGCGAGCGCCGCCAGGCTCGCCTGGCCGAACTGTTCTGTCGGACGGTCGACCTCGAGGTCGCCTTCTTCGACGCGGCCTACGAGGGGAAACACTCACGCGAGACCCTGGGGGACGACCGCTGATGGTCGACAGCACGCTCGCGCTCGGGCTGACCGTGGTCACGATGGTGGCCTTCGCTGCGCTGGGTATCTGGAACACCCGGCGCCAGGACCGCTCGACCGACGACTTCCTAACCGCCCGCAACTCGATGGGGCCGGGTCGGACCACGGCGACGCTGGTCGCCTCGTCGATGGGCGTCTGGATACTGCTGTCGGCGCCGGAGGCCGGCGCCGGCTTCGGTATCGCCGCTGCCATCGGCTACGGTATCGGGACCGCTGTGCCGATGTTCGTCTACTCGAAAGTCGGCCCCCGCGTGCGCGAACTGCTCCCTGAGGGCCACTCTCTGACGGAGTACGCCCACGCCCGCTACGGGTCGACGATGTACGGTTTCGTCGTCCTCGTCTCGGCGCTGTACATGTTCGTCTTCGTCGCCGCCGAACTCACCGGTATCGCGGCCGCGCTCTCGCTGGTCGCCGGCGTCCCCCAGTGGCAGACCGCCGTCCTGGTGGGCGGGTTCGTCCTCTGCTATACGGGCTACGGTGGACTCCGGGCCACCATCGTCACCGACACTGTCCAGGCCATCCTCGTGGTCCCGCTGCTGGCCATCGTCGCCGGCGGGGTGGTCTTCGCCGTGGGCGGGCCGACCGAGGCGGTCTCGGGCGTCGCGTCGACCAGCCCCGCGCTGCTCGACCCCACCAACGCCGCGGGGCTCCAGTTCGGCCTCGCGCTCGCCTTTGCCATCTTCGGGGCGGAGATGATAAACCAGACCTGGTGGCAGCGCGTCTACGCGGGCCGGGACAGTGAGACCGTCGCGGGCGGCTTCCGCAACGCGACGGTGCTCAACGGCGCCATCGTGGTCGTCGCGGCCCTGCTCGGAACCATCGCCGTCGGCCAGGGCGGCGTCGTCACCGACGTGACCAGTGCAGCCTACAACGCCGACGTGGCCTTCTTCGTCCTCGTCGAGAGCGCCTTCGGCGAGACCATCCTGCTCGGCGTGGTGCTGCTCGCACTCCTGCTCGTCGTCAGCTCCGTCGACTCCCTCTTTTCGGCGCTGGCCAGTCTGGTCACCGCGGACCTCCCCCGACTGCTCGCCGACCCCGACGACCGCACGCTCCGACTGGGCGCGCGCCTCCTGACGCTCGTCGTGGCCGTTGCCGCCATCTACGTCAGCCTGCGGGCTCGCAGCGTTCTCCGCCTCTTTTTCTTTGCTGACCTGCTGGGCGCCGCCGTCGCCGTTCCGCTCGTCTACGGGCTCTATTCGCGCCGGCTCACCGGCCGCGGCGCGCTGGCCAGTAGCCTCGCCGGGCTCGCCGTCGGGCTGGCCTTCTTCCCGGACTTCCGCGGGGTCATCACCGCCGTCCCGTTCGTGGGCGACCTGCTACCCGCTGCGGACCCGCTGTATCTGACCGCCTTCGGCGGCGCCGTCGTCGTCTCGACGCTCGGGACGCTCGTCGCCGCTCGGGTATCCTCGACCACCTTCGACTTCGACCGCCTCGCCGACGCCCGGACCGTCACGATGGCCGACGGCGGCGAGGAGTCCAGCGACTGACCCGGGCGCGTCGGTAGCTGTCTCCACACAGCCGGGTACTGAGACGGGTCGGTCAGGCGAACGCCAGGAAGTAGACGACCCCAACCAGGAAGACAGCCGTCGCGGCACCGAGTAGTACCAGCTTCTTCCTGAATTCCGCGACGAGTTCACCCTCGGACATATCCGAGAGGACGAACGACCCGTCGCCCCCGCCCACGACCATCCCGTCGTCCGTTCGCTGGGCAGTCCCGACGACAGTTAGGTCGTCGTTCGGTTGCAGAATCTCGTGGCGTAGCGTCACCTCGTCGTACTCCCGTGCCTTACTGACCATGATGGTACCGTCACCGCGATCGTCGTCACCGTCGCGGACGCCCTCGTCGACCGCCTCGAGGCTCTCCAGCGTCGGATTGTGCCGCCGGTCGACGTGCGTGTTCTCGTCCGAGGCAGTCAGCTCGGCGCCGTAGGGCGGGTCGATTCGGACCGACCCGGTCCCGTCGGTCAGACGAAACTCCCCCGTCCGCTGTCCGCCTGCGAGGCGCTCGTCACTGTCGGTCTCGTCGTCGTCCATCTCGCCTTTTACCTCCCAGTCGACGACTACGCCCTCCGCGCCGGTTATCGGTGACTGCACGGTCGACTCGGCGTCGACCCGCCCTTCGAGTTTGACCTGCCCCGGCGTCAGACTGTCGACCGTCGTGGTCGCCGTCTCCGCGATAGCCTGTTGCTCCCGGTACACCGTCAGCGTCGCGTACCCGCTCGCGAGCGCGAACGCTGCCATCGCGGCCGCAGGGACCAGTTCCGCCATCCTCTCACCTCGGCGTGGCGGTGCCGCCCTCGGTCCCGTCCTGTACGAACGTGGAGTCCACTATCGCGTAGACGTACCAACTCCCCTGGTAGGTACGCGTTTCGTACGTCGTCGTTCGCTCGGACGGCGCGATCTCCTGGTCGCCGTCCTCTGAGGGGTACCTGAGGCTGAAGTTCACTTCCACCAGCGCCTCGGTGTCGGACTCCTCGACGACCGTGACCGAGTTCACCGTCACCGTTCCTTCTCCCCCCGTCTCCTCTGACTCGGTCGTCGCAGTCCCGTCGGGGTGGACGAGTTCCGACATCGCGTCGCTGTCGTTGTTCTGACCCGCCTGGATGTACGCCTCCACGACCGCCGCTGGACCGTCGGACCCGCCGTCCGTACTGTCGTCGGTTCCGCTGTCTACCGGTTCCGCGGTGGGGCTGCTGGTCTTGTTTCCGACCTGGCGGTCGGTCGGTTCCGCGGTACCGCTGCTCGTCCCGTCCCCGCTGCCGTCACTCGAACACCCTGCCAGCCCCGCTACCGCCACCGACGCGCCGAGACCTCGCAGTAGCCGGCGCCGGGCCAGCAGCTGCGAACCGGTGCCGCTCATCGGCCACCTCGCCCGGTGGTGGCCGCTGGACGCTCAAGTTCGGTGTCCAGCCCACCACGATGCGCTCGCTCCATCCCTGATATTGTCATGCTTTCACGTCGGTTGAAATGAGACGTTGTGATAAATTGGGACGCTAAATATGTAGTGTCCGGTTCTCAGTCCGCGCCCGGTGTGACGTCTGTCCGTTCCGCTTTCGACGTCGGTAACGCGGTCCTCGAGGACCGCCAGTCGCCATGACGCTTCCACCTCGGTCGTGGCCCCCGAGTCCCGCGAGACGGACGCGCCAGTCTCGGCCTGCCACCCGATAGTATCCGTGCCATACGCCCGGTTGCACAGGAGAGGGTGAGTTGAAAACTGACGCTACACAGCTAGTGTCGCTGTCACACTGCGCGTCGCGCGCGGGGTCGGGGCCAGCCCGCTAGTCTCCGCCGAGGAGGGCAGCGAAGACCTCGCGCTCGGCTTTCCGCAGATGTCCCTGAACTGTCGCCGACGTCAGCCCGAGCGCCGCGGCGACCTCTTCGCCAGTGCTCTCGCGGGGCCAGTCGAAGTAGCCCGACCGGTAGGCCGCCTCGAGGACCTCCTGCTGCCGGTCGGTCAGCCCGTCGAGGGCGCCGCTGGGCTGGCCGCCGGTCGCGACTTCGCGGTCGCGCTCGCGGCTCGCGAGGAGTGAGGCCGACGGATACACCTCGACGATACGGTCGGCGATTCCCTGCACGTCGGCGTCGACCGGCGCTTCGACGGTGAGGCGAGCAACGTCCGGCGCCGCGGTGGCCATCTGGACGGCCGCGCCGGCAGCAGTGACGCGCTCGAGTAGCGACGACCGGTTGACGACCACTTCGAGTCGTCCCGACTGGCCGTCGTCGGTGATCGGTCGGACACGCTCCACTCTGGGTTCGTCGGCCAGCCTGTCGGCCACCGCGGCGGGACCGGCCCCGTCGACCGACAGGTAGAGCACCCACCCGTCGCCGCTGGGCACGTATCCGTCCAGAGAGACGGTACAGCCGAGCGCCGCCGCGATTGTGGCATACGGCGTTTCGACGTCCGTCGCGTCGAAATCGAGCTCGACGACGCCGTCGGCAAACAGCAGTTGCCGGGTTCGTTCTGCATCGAGGACGACGCCGACGAGTCGGCCGAGCACTTCGAGTCCCGTCCGCTCCCGTGGTGTCATCCCGTCCCGCTGACCGGACCCGAGGACCAGCACGCCGTGGACGGTCTCCCTGTGCTGGAGCGGAACGGCGGTAATCGACTCGACCCCCTGTGTCTGCTCGCGCCACCGCGGCGTCGACTCCCCTATCGTGACCGTTCCGGTCTCGATTGCTCGCGCTACGGGACCGGACCGGTCCGTCTCTATCCGGGTAGGGCCCCCGTCGATTCCGCTCGACGTGCTATATCGAACGTACCTTTCCCCCGGCTCGGACTGCCCGAGCCATGCGAACTGGTAGAAATCCGAGGCCGCGATACGTTCACAGAGCACTTGCACGGCGATGTCCCCCTGTCCCGTCCGTATCGATTCCTTCGCCGTCTCGAACAGGAGGTCGGTGATACGGTTCAGCGCCTCCAGCTCGTCACGCTGGCGCTCGAGGTCCCGTTCGCGTTCTTTTCGCTCCGTGATGTCTCGGGCGACACCGCACCTGAACGCACGCCCTGACACCGGGTCCTCGAACGTCGTTCCGCTGAACTCGTGGGTGATACGCTCCCCGTCGCTCGTGAGGATATCGACCTCGACGCGCCGGTCCTCGATGCTCTCTATCGCTTCCATCAGGCCAGGAACGTACTCGTGCTGGTCCGGCGGGATAAACTCGTGTGCGTGCATCTCCGCTATCTCCCCGTAACTGTAGCCGGTCGTCGCGGCGAGTTCCTCGTTCCAGAAACACAGACGTCCGTCGTCGTCGATGATGTAGACCACATCGTCGACGGTGCTCAGAACGGTGCGTGCCAGTTGCGCCGTTGTCCCAGTCGGGAGCTCGACCATCTCCCCGTCGTCGCTTCTATCCCCCGATTCGGCCGGTCGCTCGTCGACACACCAGACGACCGTCCCGTCGTCTGCCGGCGCCGACAGCGCCAGCTCGACCGGTACACGCCCCGCCCCTACCATCCACGTCGCGCCCCTCCAGCGACCGTCAGTCCGGGCGGTTTCGAGCGCGTCCGCGATTCGTCCCACTTCCGCCGACTCGAACAGCGTTTGCCACGAGCTGTCCACCAGCTCGTCACGGCCCCGTCCGACTGCAGCGGCGAACGTCGGAGAGACGTACGTGAGTGTCTCGCCACACTGGATGCCGACACCGAGGGGGACCGCCTCGGCGAGATGCCGCCAGCCGACCAGCGGGTTCGATTCGGTCATGTGGCACCCATCTCTCAAACGGTTTGTAATACTTTATGCACATCTCGGCAACATATCGCCACCCACACCGAACTCAGTCACCGGTGCTGAGCCACGGGACCTGTACTGGCGCCCCGCCAGCCGGCTGTCGGGTCGTCACTGGCGGTGGTCGCCATCGCCGCTACGGCCGGCAAGACCGGGCGACGAGGGCAGCCATGGCCCGCCGAGCCGCGCTTGCCGTGTTATATATCCAGGTCGGCCGTCTCGAACGCCCCCTCGTCGATGGTGGCGTCGTACTCGCGGACGGCCGAGAGGACGATTTCGAGTGTGCCGGCCGGACTCCAGCGGCCGGTGTTGACCACGAGGTCGTAGAAGGAGCGGTCCGAGAGGTCGATGTCGTAGTAGGACTCGTAGCGCGAGGCCTCGATGACCTCCCGGACTTGCATCTCCGCGGTCATCTCCTCGCGGTCGTCGGTCCGGTCGGCGCGGACGTTCGCCGGGGCGTCGAGCCAGATGCGGAGGTCCGCGCGGTTGCCGGCGAGCCACCCCGCCAGCCGGGACTCGAGGATAAAGGCCTTGTTGGCGGTCCCCCACTTCTCGGCGATGGTCCGGAGCCGCCGGTCCAGCGCCCGGTCTATCTCGTCGGACTGGCCGGCCTCCGCGATGAGCTGTGTCAGGGTCATATCCCGCTCCTCGGCCATCTCCCGGAACACTTCCCCGCCGGAGACGTAGCCACAGTCCAGCGCCGCCGAGAGCCCCTCACAGAGGGTGGTGACGCCCGAGCCGGGTGGTCCAGATACTGTCACGAAGAGATTCGAGTCGCTCAACCGGTCCGAACCGTCGTCGGTGTCGGCCATGTCCCGTCTGTCCGACGCGGGGCTTATAAACGCGGGGGCTCTGCTCGCACCACCCTGACCGCTCACTGGTCGGCGATAGCGTCGCCGGCGATGGAACGCCCGCGGGCCTCCAGCTGGACCTCGCGACGGGTCCTGACCGGCTCCAGGATGTCGGCTTCCATCAGCCGGTCGTAGACGTCTTCGACGTCGTCGATGTCCATGTCGACGAAGTCGGGGATTTTGAACGGCGAAATCCCGGAGTACAGCGCCATCAGAACCTGTGTCTCCTCGGGCGAGAGGTCGACGTCGTCGGCGGCGTTGCGCTGCTCGCCCTGTCTGACGAGCCCGCCGATGAGCGAGACGTGTCGGGGCGACCCGGAGATGTGGGTCTCGACCGAGGTCCCGTCGATGGTGTGTTCGACCTCCAGCAGCGGGCGCTCTTTGCCGCGAATCTCCTTCTGTTTCTGCTCGACGGTACCCACGTCGTCGATGTCCAGCTCGACGAAGGTGCCACTGGAGATAGCGATGTTGACGGTATCGTCCTGCTCTTCGTCTATCTTGAAGCGGGCCTTCTCCCAGGTGGCCTCCGTGACGACGCCGCCTTTAAGCGCCGGGTGTTTCACCAGGATAACTATCTGGTCGAGCAGCGTCTTGTACAGTTCGTCTTCGAACTCCTCGCTGGCCTTCGCGGAGACGAGCCACGCGTCCCGCCCGGCCTGGAGCTTGACGTAGCCGTCGACCTGTGCCAGCGACTGGTTCATCTGGCTGGCGGTGACGCTGGTGAGCTTCGAGAGTGCGATGGTGCGCTTGCCCTCGTTGGTCGCCAGTACGAGCCGTTTGTTCGACAGCAGGATGCGGCCGGGTAGCCACTCGATGTCGTTGCGCTTGCGCCCGTCCTTGACGACCTGGACGAACTTGCCTTTGGTGTCGACCAGTGCGTGTTCCCCGCTCATCTACCCTGAGTATACTATTCGCCCTCGTCGGTCTTAACGGGCTCGGCCGTCTGAGACGGGCCTGCGACCTGATGCCCGGTCATATCCGCCCTCCGAGTTTCGAGATGGCCGAAAAGGCCTTCTTCCGGACGATATCGTGTTCCGTGTCGTCGATGAGTTTGTCCAGCGCCTTCCGGGAGCGCTCGCCGCCGACCTTCCCGAGCGTGAATATCGCTTGCCCCTTCACCTGCGGGTCGACGCCGTCGTCCTCGACGAGTTTCAGCAGCCGCCGCTCGACCATGTTGTCCTCGCCGCCCAGCTCGGCGAGGCTGGTGGCGGCGAACTGGCGGAGCATCTGGTCGTCGTCTTTCAGCGCCTCGACCAGCGAGTCGAGGACTCGACTGCGCCCGTCGTCGCCGGCGACGCGCCCGAGCAGCCAGGCGGTGTTGCGCCGCTGGGCGGCCTGGGTACTCTCCTCTAAGATTTCGACCAGCGGGACCACGATGCTCTGGTCGTCCGAGCTCGAGAGCTTCTCGACGACCGTCTCGCGGATGTCGTGGCTCCGCTCGCTCGGGACGTTCGACAGCAGTTCGATGAGCGAGTAGACGGCGGTCCGACGAACCGCGGCCGACTCGTCGGAAAGCGCCTCGACGAGGTAGTCGACGGGCTTGTCGTTCTCGAAGTTGCCGAAGGCGTTGACCGCGATGCGACGGACCCGCTCGTTGTCGTCTTCGTACATCGGCAACAGCGTCTGCAGCGCCTGTCGGTTCCCGATGTTACCGAGTGCCTCGGCGGCCTCCCGCCGGACGGCGCCTTTCGGGTCCGTTAGCAGCGACTCCAGCGGGTTGGTCGCTCGCGAGTCCCCTATCTTCCCGGCCGAGCGGGCGGCCCGGGCCCGGACTCGCGGGTCCGAGTCCTCGAACCGTTCGGTGAGTTTCGGGACGCTGTCGGCCTGTTCCAGCCGGCCCAGCCCGTTCGCGGCGGCCATCCGCAGCTCGGGAATCTCCGCGTCTAAGGCCTGCATGAACGCCTTGGCTTTCACCCAGTCGGCGGCGTCGGCCTCGAGGTCGACGCCGGCCATACTCCCGATGAGTTGCTCGATGGCGTCGCCGCCCAGTTCGGAAAGCGAGTCGATAGCCGCCGCGGTCACCGCGTCGCTGTCGC
The DNA here is from genome assembly GCF_019599405.1 of Haloarcula salinisoli. Taxonomy (NCBI): domain Archaea; kingdom Methanobacteriati; phylum Methanobacteriota; class Halobacteria; order Halobacteriales; family Haloarculaceae; genus Haloarcula; species Haloarcula salinisoli. The sequence continues at coordinate 564,400 of NZ_RKLQ01000002.1, forward strand.
TCTCGGCGGCGCCGACGAGAGCCGAGACCACGTCCCGTCGGTCGTCGTGGTCCGGGAAGTTCCCGAGGAGTTCTGCGGCCCGGAGCTGGACGCGCTCTTTCTCGCTCTCCCGTAACACGCGGATGAGCTCCTGGACGTCGCCGTCGCGTTCGAGTTGGTAGAGGCTCATAGTGATCCGTGTAGCGAGTTATCGGGACGCGCCGACCTCGGGGTCGGCGCGATTCGGAGATGATCTACGGTAATTACTGTCATACCCGGCGGTAGATGCGGTGTTGCTTGTCGACCGGTTCGAAGGCGTCGCGACATTCCGCCGGCAGCGTCTCGGTCATCCCGATCATGAGATAGCCGCCCTCCTTGAGCGAGCCCCGAATCGTCTCGAAGATGGGGACCTTGAACTCGGAGTCGATGTAGATGAGCAGGTTCCGACAGAAGACGAGGTCGAAGTCCCGCTTGGCCTGGCCGCGGATGAGGTCGTGCTGTTCGAACGTGACCATATCCTTGACGGCTTCCTTGACCTGGAAGGTGTTGCCCTCCTCCTCGACGTACTGCGCGTAGTCGTCGAGGGGCGCCAGCTCCTCGGCGATGTCGGTCGTGTGTGAGGTCTCGTAGGTCGCCTCGCGGGCCGCCTCCAGGATGTCGGCGTTGATGTCGGTGCCGAGCACCTCGACTTTCCGGGCGTCGATGTCGGGGTCGTCGAGCGCGAGCATCGCCGCCGAGTACGGTTCGCGGCCGTCCGCGCTCGGGGCCGACCAGAGCCGCACCGTGCGGTTGTTCGCGGTCAGGTCCCGCAACACCGGCCGCAGCGCCTCCCAGGCCTCAGGGTTCCGGAAGAACCCGGTGACGTTGATAGACAGCGAGTCCAGCAGCGCATCGCGCTCGTCGTCCTGTCGACGCAGTAGCTGCTTGTAGGCCCGGTAGCTGTCGGTGTCGGTCCGGCGCATCCGGGCGGTGATGCGACGGTCGAGATAGGCGTCGTTGTAGAAGCCCGACTCGAAGTCCATCTCCGCCTCGATGAAGCCCAGAAGGCGCTGGAACTGTCGGTTCTTGGCACTCATAGGGTCACCACGTCGAGGATGTGGACGATGTTGCCGTCGCCCAGCACGGCCGTCCCGGAGAGGCCGGGCGTCCCCGAGAGGATGCCCTCCAGCGGTTTGACCACGACCTCCTCCTGGCTGTTGACCGAGTCACAGTGTAAGGCGACCTGGCGCTCGGACTCCCGGATACGGACCAGCATGCCGTCGCCGTTGGCCGTCTCACCGGGCACGTCGAAGGTATCGTCCAGATGGATGACGGGGTAGATGTCGTCGTTGTGTTTGATGACTTCGGTCCCGTTGACCTGTTTCACCGACGACGTCGCCGTGATCTCGTCGACGTTCTTGATGGGGACGCCGTACTCCTCGTCGCCCACCTCGACGAACAGCACCTTCACGATGGCCATCGTCACCGGCAGGCGCAGGGCGACCGTCGTCCCCTCGCCGGGCGTGGAGTCGACGTTGACCGAGCCGTCCAGTTGCGTGACGGTGTCGTGAACGACGTCCATACCGACCCCGCGGCCGCTGGTGTCGGTCACCTCGTCGGCCGTCGAGAAGCCCGGGTGGAAGATGAGGTCGTAGATGGCCGAATCGTCCATCGCTTCGATCTCCTCCGGCGAACGGACGCCCTTCTCGATGGCCTTGTTCTTGATGCCCTCGACGTCCAGCCCCGCGCCGTCGTCTTCGACCTCGATGATGACGTGGTCGCGCTCACGGGAGGCCCTGAGCGTGATGTGGCCCGTGGGCTCTTTCCCCGCCGCTTCGCGCTCCGCCGGCGACTCGACGCCGTGGTCCACGGAGTTGCGCAGGATGTGCATCAGCGGGTCCGATATCTCGGTGAGAATCGTCCGGTCGAGCTCGATGTCCTCACCCTCTATCTCGAACTCGATGTCCTTGTCGAGTTCGCGAGCGAGGTCCCGGACCAGTCGGGGGAACTTCCCGACGACCTTCTTCAGCGGGATGAGCCGCATATCCATCACCGTGTTCTGAAGGTTCGCCGTTATCTTGTCCAGCTCGTTGAGCGTCTCGCCCGCGGAATCGAGGTCCTCGGTCTCGACTGCCCGGCGCAGTTTGATACGGCTGGTCACCAGTTGCTCGACCAGCCCGTGGAGGTCGTCGAGCTGGTCGACGTCGACGCGCACCGACTTTATCTCGTCGACGCTGTGTTCCTCCTCGCCGCCGCTGTCGGCGGCGCCGTCCGCTCCACCGGTTTCGTCCGCTCCGGCCGCCGTTGTGTCGTCCGCGTCGGCCGTCGCCGCGGACAGGCTGTCGGTGACGTCCGTCGCGGTGAAGCGCTCGATCTTGCCGACAGAGTCCAGTTCGGCGTCGACCGTCGCGGCGTCGCCCGCGTCGAGATAGAGTTCGAACGTGTCCTCGAACTCGCCGTCCTCGATGTCGGCCCGGCCCGGCTCGAACGCGAGGATATCGAAGATGTCCTCGACGCCCTCCAGTGCCAGCATCGAGTCCACGCCCAGCATATCGGAGTCGCCGATGTCGACGGTCACGTGGACCACACGCCCGTCGGCCTCGTCCGGGTCGATATCCGCGTCGATGTCGCCGCCAGCGGCGTCGCCACCGTCGCCCGTCGAATCGCTGGCCGACGGTGACCCGTCACCGCCCGCGGCGCCGGCCCCCTCTTCGAGGACGGTCCGCAGCTGGGCGACCAGCTCGTCGGAGTTCGTGGTGGACTCGCCCTCGGCCTCTATCTCGTTGACGATGACCTCTATCCGGTCGACACCAGCGAAGATGAGGTCCATCACGTCCGGGTTCACCTGCATCTCGCCCTGTCGCATGGCGTCGAGCAGGTCCTCCATCGCGTGGGCGAGGTTCGCCGCGTCGTCGAAGCCCATCGCGCCGAAGTTCCCCTTCAGCGTGTGCGCGGTGCGGAAGATAGAGTCCATCGCCGCCTCGTCGGCGGGGTCCGATTCCAGGTCGAGCAAGGAGTTGTTCAGCTCGGTTATCGCTTCCTCGCTCTCCCGAATGAATGCGTCTAGGTACTGGTCGTCCATTATGAGGTCACCTCAGTCGTTATCGTGTCGAGAATCCCGCTCGCAATCTCATCGATGGGCAACACGGTGTCCACGCAGCCGGTCTCGACTGCTCGCTTGGGCATCCCGTACACGGCGGACGTGGCTTCGTCCTGTGCGATGGTGCGTGCGCCCGCGTCTTTCATCCGCACGATGCCGTCGGCCCCGTCGCCGCCCATCCCGGTGAGGATGACGCCGACGAGGGGGTCGTCGACGACGTCTGCGGCCGTCCGCATCGTCACGTCGACGGCTGGCCGGACGCTGTTTTCCGGCGGGTCCCCGGTCAGTTTCACCCGGAGCCGGCCGTTCCGGTAGTTCTTCACCTCCATGTGGCGGTCACCGGCGGCGACGAGTGCCTCGCCGCCGCCGAGTCGCGCGCCGTCGGCCGCCTCCCGTACGTCGTAGTCGCTCTTGTTGTCGATGCGCTCGGAGAACCGGCCGGTGAAGCCCTCCGGCATGTGCTGGACGATGAGGACCCGGAAATCCGCCTCCCGGGGCAGCTCCGCCATCACCTGTTCGACCATCTTCGGGCCGCCGGTCGAGGAGCCGATGACGAGCGTCGGGTCGCCGACGTACGACCGGCCCTGGGTCCCGGCCTCGCTCTCCTCCCCGCCCACCCTGGACGGCGACGAGCGTGTCCCCCGCTTGCCGACGTCGACCTGTGCGACGGAGGTGACGATCTCGACGAGCTGGTCTTTCAGCCGCGACATCTCCATGGACACCTCGCCGCCCGGTTTCCGGAAGAAGTCGACCGCCCCCTTGTCCAGCGCCTCGAAGGTCACGTCCGCGTTCTCGTCCGTGTGCGCGGACAGCATGAGCACGGGGGTGGGCCGTTCGGCCATTATCATCTCGGTGGCCTCGATACCGTTCATCTCCGGCATCTCGACGTCCATCGTCACGACGTCGGGCTCGTGTGTGAGGACGGCCTCGACGGCCTCCCGGCCGTTCTTGGCCTCCGTGGCGACCTCGATACCCCCCTCTTCGAGGATATCCGAGATGACACTCCGCATGAAATGAGAGTCGTCGGCCACCACTGCACGCGTCCCACCAGGCATCGTCAGCTCGGTCCCTGTGGGCTGTGTCTCGTGGGCGGGCGGAACATCTGCATAGCTACGCGGAACTCCCAACTGGCCCAAAATAAAGACTCCGCCCACGTAATCAAAGTTGATAGTCCAGCACACAGCCTTTTATAGACCTACCGATGACGTTGAGATATCCGGCAGCCATGTCAGCCCAGTCAACTACAACCGGTCAGGTGCTCGAATTCAAGCTCGGCGAGGAGACGTACTGTGTCAGTATCGGCTACGTTACCGAGATTGTCGACGTGGGAGAGCTGACACAGGTCCCCAACGCCCCGGCCCACGTCGAGGGCGTGATGGACCTGCGCGGACGGACGACGTCCATCGTGGACCCCAAGACCGTCTTCGGCATTCGCGACGACAGCGACGGCCAGCGGATAATCGTCTTCGACCCGGACATCGTCCAGGACCAGGGTGCGGCTGGCTGGCTCGTCGACGAAGTGTATCAGGTCGTCCAGGTGACGCCCGACCAGATAGACCAGTCACCGGCCAACGACTCCGGTTCGATTCGCGGCGTCGTCAAGCGCGACGACGAGTTCGTCATCTGGGTCGACCCGGCGATGGTCCATAGCGCCCAGTGACGTCCCGAGCGTGTCGGGCAACAAGAGTTTTTAACAACAGCGTACGACCAACAGGTACCCAACTACAATCAGTATGATACAGCTAACGAAAACCGGCATCGACGGTCTCGACGATATCCTCAACGGCGGCATTGTGAAAGACTCCACGACGCTGATAAGCGGAAATCCCGGCGCCGGGAAGTCGATACTCTGTCTCCAGTACATCTACAACGGCGTGGAGATGTTCGACGAGAAAGGCATCTACCTCTCCTTCGAGGAAAACGCGAAAGATCTCCGGGAAGCCGCCGAGTCTATCGGCTTCGACAAGTGGCCAGAATACGTCGAAAACGGCGATATCAAGGTGTACGACAAGCAGGTTCTGCTCCGTGAGAACGATTTCTCTTCCTCGCTCGAAATCCTGCTCGAGGACCTCGAAGACGACGACTACGACCGGCTCGTACTGGACTCGCTGGCGATGTTCCAGCTCTTCTTCGAGAACGAGAAGGAGAAACGCACCTACCTGCTGAAACTCACCGACATCCTCCGGGCGAACGGGCTGACGACCCTGATGACCAACGAGCAGGGTGCCGTCTTCCCCGATACCGAGATCGGGCTGGAGAACTATCTCACCGACGGGAACATCTATCTCATCCAGACCCCGACCGACTCCGGCGTCAGCCGGTACGTCTGGGTCGCAAAGATGCGCAAGCAGAACATCGAGACCGACATCTATCCGATGGAGATCGACTGGGGCGGCATCAAAGTCCACCAGAACGCCAGCGCGTTCTCGATGATGAGCGAAGAGGAATCCCCGATCTAACGCGTTATTACGACGTGAAATAGCACTCTAGTGCGTTCCCTCGGTTGAACTAAGCGTCTGGGGAGAAATTCTTTCACCGGCCGAATCGGCCAGTATCATTGCCGATAGCTTTATTAAAGTCTGAATTTATGTTTTGATAACGATGGCATCGCCGGAGCTTCTCCAGACGCTGGGAAACAAATACAGCGCCGAGATACTCGAGGCGACTGACGAACCCATCTCGGCACAGGACCTGAGTGACGAACTCGAGATCCCCATCGCGACGTGCTATCGACGAATCGACGAACTGACCGAACACGACCTGCTCGAACTCCACGACAATATCCTCTCCGACGACCGCCGCCGCATCAAAGTCTACCGACGCAACGTCGACGAAGTGCGGGTCGATTTCGATGACGGCCTGACGATCAACGTCGAGGAACGCTCCGAAGTCACGAACAAACTCGACGAGGCCTGGCGGACGCTTTCGGATAGATAGCGTCGGCTGCGACCGATTATCAGTCACTGATGCCCGATTATCAGCAGGGATATTCGCGAGCGTGGATTTAATACAGGTGTTCGCTTACCAGCGACTAGGGCCGATGATAGAACTTATCTACGCCATCTCGACGCTCGTGTTCGTCGTCGCCGGACTCACCATGGTCGGGATGGCGATGCGGGCGTACGTCCAGACGTCACGGCAGGCGATGCTCTACCTGTCGATCGGGTTCTCGCTTGCTGTTGCGGGCGCCGCTGCGACGATGATCAGCGCGTTCATCAACGATTTCGACGGGGCCCGGTCGCTCCTGCTGGTCAACAGCGGTCTGACGACGTTTGGCTTCCTGTTCGTGATGTACAGCCTCGTGACCTACGAGTGAATAATCGCCGCGGACCTGGCTACAGGGTCCGACCTCTTCGCAGCTGTCTTCTTGGATACTCTCTCGGTATGACGTTCCGAACTCACCGTGGTTGACTGACGCTGTCAGTGCAGCGTCACCGGCTTCTCGCCCGAGCGTGAACCGGTCGGGATAGTCCACGATTCTGTGGCGTCCATTTCCGTAAAGAAGGCTTAGAGGGCCTCAAGCAGTTGTTATCAGTACCGATATTCTAGGGAGAGGTATTATTACCGGTGAAAAATAGATTCGGATAGGGTCAACAGACCTGGAATATCCATGCTCGAAACATTCAAAAACGACGACGACCGCGGGCAAGTCGGTATCGGCACGCTCATCGTGTTCATCGCGATGGTGCTGGTGGCGGCTATCGCCGCAGGCGTCCTGATCAACACGGCCGGATTCCTGCAGAGCGGTGCCGAGGAAACCGGACAGCAGAGTAGCGACCAAGTGACCAACCGACTGCAGGAAGTGAGTTCGGTGGGTGCGGTCACCGACGGCAACATCAGTTCGGTCAACATCACGGTGAAGAAAGCCCCCGGGGCGAACAACATCGACCTGAGCACGACGACGCTCCAGTTCGTTCACTCCAGTGGCTCGACTGATATGACGTATGAAACGAGTACGTCGGCCACGAACTTCACTGTCTCTGCGATTCAGGACGAGGGCGGCGAGTCCATCGTGGACGGCTCACCGGTCCTGAACGACCCAGCTGACCGGGCTCGGATCACGCTCAACACCACCGCAATCATCGGAAGCGGCGGCCTGGGCGAGGGTGACACGGCGACGATTCAGCTCAACACCCAGTCCGGCGGGACCACCGAAATCCGCCTCGTCGTCCCGGAGACGCTCTCCGGTGCCGACGCGGTCACTCTCTAAACCTGCGCGCGTTCCTTTTTCGGCTGCTCGATTCCGACTAGCCACGGAACCGTCCCGAAAGACCGATCGACTGGTCTCGAACTCGTCCGTGCTGGGTATCACTTGCGATAGCTCCTGACTCAGCTTGGCGAGATAAATCGGCTGTAGAGGGGCTCAGGAGGCTGTTATCAGCAAAGATATTTTGGGGAGAGGTATTATTACTGATGAAAGGTAGATTCGTGGTAGGGTCAGACAGACCTGAACTACCAATGTTCGACAAATTACACAACGACGACGACCGCGGGCAGGTCGGTATCGGCACGCTCATCGTGTTCATCGCGATGGTGCTGGTGGCGGCAATCGCTGCGGGCGTCCTCATCAACACGGCCGGATTCCTGCAGAGCGGTGCCGAGGAAACCGGACAGCAGAGTAGCGACCAGGTGACCAACCGACTGCAGGAAGTGAGTTCCGTCGGGATCGTCACTAACGGCAACATCAGTTCGGTCAACATCACCGTCAAGAAGGCCCCTGGTGCGAACAACATCGACCTGAGCACGACGACGCTCCAGTTCGTTCACTCCAGTGGCTCGACCGATATGACGTATGTAGAGAACGCATCGAACATCGATGCGAGCACCGAGTTCAGCGTCGAACCGATCCAAGACGAGGGTGGTGAGTCGATAACTGTCGACTCGCCAGTCCTGAACGACCCGGCCGACCGAGCCCGGATTGTGCTGAACACCACCCAGATCGTCGGAAATGGTGGCCTGAGCGAAGGTGACACGGCAACCATCCAGCTCAACACCCAGTCCGGCGGGACCACCGAAATCCGTCTCGTCGTGCCGGAGACGCTGTCTGGCGCCTCTGCGGTCACTCTCTAAGCCTGCGCGATTTCCGTTTTCGTTTTCGACCTCGACCAGCGACGGAATTATACCGCTTCCTCACACACTGTAGTACATGAGCCGGGGGCCCGACGAACCGAATCCGGAAGACGGCAAGATTCTCTCCCCCGAAGAGCTCGAGCTTGGCGACGACGAACACGTCACACAGATCGACGAGGGTCGATACGTGGTCTCGCCGGACGTGCGTGACAACGACGACAGCTACGGCGGCCAGCCGTCGATGCCGGAGCCAGACCCCGAGCCCGCGTCGGAACAGGCGCCTGAGACGCCCGAGTTCACCGATGGCAACGTCCACGAGTGGCTCGCCGAACAGATGGCCGACTCCAACGCCCGCTATGGCTTCGACGTGACCGCGAAGTTCGACGGCGAAGTCGACCAGCAGCGGCTCACCTCCAACGACATCGTCACGGTCTTCGAGACGCTCATGCTCTGGTATGGCCGCCAGATGGACGGCTCGACCGACGTCCAGGACGTCCTCGGCATCCTGCTCTCGGAGTCGAACGTCCCGGTGAAGTATCCGCCCGGAAGTATCAAGACGCTGGCCCGCTCGGCCGGTCTCAGTCCCGACGACTCCATCGCGGACCTCATCGAGGCCATCGAAGAGCGCGACGGCGCGAAGCTGTAGCGGCGGTACGTCTTTCAGGATACCAAACTGGCCACCTCGTGTCGACAGCTCGACCCGTTCAACTGGTCGCAGTCGGTGGTATCACACGCGATAATTTACGGGTCACATTTATCCCAGTCATTACGGTAGTAGCGGGCATGCCAGACGTACTGATTGCCGACGACTCGGAGTTCATGCGGAACCTCCTGCGGGAGATCCTCGAAGAGGACCACACTATCGTCGGGGAAGTCGAGAACGGCGTCGAAGCGGTCGAAGTGTACAAGGAGCAGACCCCGGACCTGGTGATGATGGACATCGTGATGCCAATCCGGGACGGTATCGAGGCGACAAGCGAAATCAAGTCCTCGAACCCGAACGCCAACGTCATCATGTGTACCAGCGTCGGCCAGGAGGAGAAGATGAAAGAGGCGGTCAAAGCCGGTGCCGACGGCTACATCACCAAACCCTTCCAGAAACCCAGCGTGATGGAGGCTATCGAGGACGTCGTCCCCTCATAGATGAACGTCGATATCCAGTCGCTCGGCACGTTCAACCAGCTCGCCCACGAAGGGGCCAAGCAGGCCACCCAGTCGCTGGCCCAGATGACCGGCATCGACGCCGCCGTCGACGTGACGAAGATCACGTTGCTGGACCGCGCCGACATCGGCGAGGACCTCGCGGGGCGGGACTTCGTCGGCGTGCAGTTCGAGTACGAGGGCGTACTGGAGGGCGACACGGTGCTGGTCTTCGACGCGGAGTCGGCCGACACCATCGCCGATTCGATGATGCCCGGCGCCAGCGACGACCCCGGGATGGCCCAGAGCGCCGTCAAGGAGATCGGCAACATCATGATGAGCGGCTTCATCGACGGCTGGGCCGACTACCTCGACTCGACCATCGACCACTCGCCGCCCGAATACATCGCGAAGTCGGGAGCGGCAGTGCTTCCGGAGGCCCCCGAGACCGGGGACCACCGGCAGGTGTTCGTCTTCAAGTCCGAAATCGAGTGGGTCGGTGAGTCGGTGAACTTCTACATCTACATGCTCCCCGAGTACGAACCGCTCGCCGAGGCGATGGTCGAGAGCGTCGACACGGAGGGCGATGCCATCCCCATCGACAAGCTCCAGACGTTCAACGAGATGACGACGAAGGGGACCCAGCAGGCCGCCGACAACGTCGAGATGATGACGGGGATTCCGACCGACGCCGAGGTGACCCAGATAAGCTTCGCGCCCATCGAGGACGTCCCGAAACAGATAGGGACCGACACCTACGTCGGCACGGTCGTCGAGTTCACCGGCGTCCCCAGTGGCTACCTCATGGTGCTGTTCGACGAGGTCTCGGCGGTCAACGTCGCGGAGGCGATGATGCCCGTCGAGATGGACGGCGACGAACTCACCGACCAGCACGAGGCGGCCATCGAGGAGCTGGGCAACATCATGACGAGCGGCTTCGTCGACGGCTGGGCGAACGTCCTCCAGACGTCGGTCGACCACACGCCGCCGAAACTCGTCCACGACATGGGGCGGGCCATCGTCGACCCGCTGGCGGCACAGGTCGGTCAGCACCAGGAGCACGCCTTTATTATCGACTCGAAGATGCGGACCGACGATATCGAGTTCAGCGCGGAGATACACGCGCTCCCGAACGAACAGGAACTTCGGGCGGCCCTCGACGACCTGGACGTCGACCGAGCCGACGAGACCGAGGCCGACGTCGAACAGATATTCGAATAATGAAAGTCTACGACGGCAGCCAGACGGAGTCGGGGCAGGAGACCAAGCCCGAGCGACTGAAGGTCGGCATCGCGGAGTACGAGGTAACGACCGACTCGGCGGTGTTGACGACCAGCGGCCTGGGCTCCTGTATCGGTATCGCGCTGTACGACGAGCCGACGGGCGCTGCCGGACTGGTCCACATCATGCTGCCCACTGCCGAGGACGTAGAGGGGGGCAACCGGGCGAAGTTCGCCGACACCGGCGTCACCGAGCTGGTCGAGGCGCTGGAGGCCGTCGGCGCCTCGGCGTCGACCATGCAGGCCAAGATAGCCGGCGGCAGCGATATGCTCGACTTCTCGGAGAACGGCTCCTCGATCGGCTCGCGCAACCTCGACCAGGTGCGAGAGACCCTTTCGGAGTTTGACATCCCCATCGCCGGCGAGGACGTCGGCGGGGACCACGGCCGGTCGCTCAGGCTGGAAGCCGACTCCGGTGACCTCGTGGTCAAGAGCGCGAACACCGAGTCGGTCGTTCTCTGATTTCCGCTTCTGAAAATAGAGGCCCACCGCCGACGCCCGTGTCGCGTCAGACGGATGGCAGTCGTCTGTCTGCTGCACGCGCAACTCTCAGACGCTCTATCGCCACATCTCCAGTTGAAACGGTGGCCGATATCCGGGAACCACCGAAGTTAGACTTGATTTAACAACCCGAAACGTTTAAACAACCGCTTTGTTATCAACCATGATAAGCTAGACGGAATATTCAAGGGTATCTGCAGGAATCATTGTAGACGATGAGTAGTTTCGCTCTCGTGCCGACGCTACAGGCACTCGCTCCGGACGTGGCCGCGCTGGTCCCAGCGCTCGTCGTGCTGCTGTCCGGGGGCCTGGTCGGGATGAGTATCAAGAATATGTTCGACTCGATTATGTCGGACGACGAGAGCGACGACGACAGCGGTGGCGGTGACGATATGGGTGGCGGCGGGCTGATGGGCGACGACGGCGGCGGTGGCGACGGCGGCGACGACCTCGGTGGGCTGGGCGGCCTCGACGACGACGGCGACGACATGGGCGGGTTCGGCGACGACGAGTTCGGCGACATGGAGGACGCTACCGGTCCCGACACCGACGAGCTGGAACACCGGCTCGACGAACTGGAAAACGAGGTCGGGAGCCTCTCCTCGACGGTCAACACCGTCCGGACGGAGAACGAATCCATCTCCGAATCCGTCGACGAAGTCCAGGAGAACGTCCGGAAGCTGCTCGACATCTACGAGATGGTCACGCGCGGCGTGAACCCCTTCGCCGACGACGTCGACGCCGGGATGGGTGGTGGCGGCATGGGCGATGGCTCCTTCGGTCTCTTCGACGACGACGGCGGCGACGAGGAGGGCGAGGACATCGACGACGACGTCGCCAGCGCCGACGCTGAGGGCTTCTTCGACGAGGACCTCGTCGAGGACGACGGGATGGCGATGGACGACGAGATGTCCATGGACGAGGGCGACACCGACGATATGTTCGGCGACGACCTCGACGACGGCTTCGAGGACGATGGCGGCGAGTTCGACGAGGAGTTCGAGGAGGAAGACGACATGAGTATGGACGACGGGCTCGATATGGACGAGGAGGAAAGCGACGACGGAGATTCTGACGGCGGCAAGTCCTTCGCGGAGCTAAAAGACGAGTACGAGTCGGGCGACGCAGAGTGGGCCGACGGCGAAGAGCCCGAGGACGACGGCGACGACCTGCTGGAGGACGACGAGGAGCTGCTGGACGACGGCGACGACGCCCTCGACGGCGACGGCTTCGACGCCGACGAGAGTGGCCTCGAGGACGACGACCTCTTCGACGAGGTCATCGAGGACGAGGGCGAGGAGGCCGAGGCTGGCGGGATGGACGCCGTCGAAGCGGAGCCGGAACCAGAACCGGAGCCCGAACCGGAACCAGAACCCGCGGCTGAGCCCGAGCCGGAGCCTGAACCTGTCGCCGAGCCGGAACCCGAACCGACGACCGACGCCACGCCGGACACGGACGACGAGAGCGACGACGGCAAACCCTACCTGGCGACGATGCCGGAGGGCTTTGCGGCGGACCTGATAATCATCGAGTGGCTGGAGTTCCTGACGAGTCAGGCCGGCTACCGCGAGACGTCCCGTGCGATAGACTACTACGAGACCATCGGCTGGATCGACCAGTCCGTGGCCGACGACCTCGCGGACTACCTGCGGGGCTTCGACGACGTGGCGGATTCCGGCGACGGTCTCACCATCGACCACCACACCGAGAGCCTGCGTTACATCTCGCAACTCGACGAGGACAGCGGGGCCGAAGCCGTCGCGCTCTCGAAGCTCGTGGGAGGTGGCTCGGATGGGATTCAGCGTTAGCGGCTCGGCTGCCCTCATCTTCGTGGCCGCCTTCATCGGCTTCGGGATGTTCTACTCGGCGGCGGCAAACAGCACCGAGATGGTCAACGACGCCCGCGAAGACCGCTCGGACCGGCAGCTCGAACGGACCAACACCGAAATAGAAATTACCACTGTGAACTACAACGCGACCTCGAACTACCTGAACGTCACCGTCGACAACACCGGTGCGACGGAACTCGCCGTCAGTGACGTCGACGTCCTCGTCGACAACAGCTACCAGACCGGCTACCGGACGGCCGTCGAGGGCGACACAGGGACGGACCTCTGGCTCCCGCGAGAGACGCTGGCTATCAACACGACGGTCGATACGACGCCCAGCGCCGTGAAAATCGTCACTGGCCCCGGCGTCGCCGCGACGGAGGTGGTCTGACGTGGCGAGCGTCTCTGCGTCCCACCTGATACTCTTCATCGCCTCGATGATGATCGCCGCGAGCGTCGCCGGCGTGTTCACCGACAGCATCGGCCAGCTGAGCGGCGCCATCTCCGAGCAAGGGTTCGACGTCAGCAGCGACGTCCGGACCGACGTGGAGGTGATATCCGACAGCGGGAGCGACGCCATCTACAACGACACGACCGGAAACATCACGCTGTACATCAAAAACACCGGGACGGAGCGCCTGGCTGCCGACCCCGGCGTGCTGGACGTCCTCGTCGACGGCCAGTTCGTCACCGACTACACGGTGACCCGCGCCGACGGCGACGGCGCCTGGCGGCCCGGTACCGTCGTCCGACTGGACATCCAGCAGCCGCTGACCCTGGGTACGGACCACCGGGTCCAGCTCACCGTCAACGGTGACGAGGAGGTGTTTGAATTCCGAACATGAGTATCGCAAGTACTGACCTGTTTTCGCTCGGACTGGACGACCACGACCGACTGAACAAGGAACTGGGTGGCGGTATCCCACCGGGCAGTATCATCCTCGTCGAGGGAGACTACGGGGCCGGCAAGTCCGCCATGAGCCAGCGCTTTACCTACGGGCTCTGTGAGGAGGGTCACGACGTGACCTACCTCTCGACCGAGCTCACCGTCGGGAGCTTCCTCGACCAGATGCACTCGCTGTCCTACGACATGGTCGACCATATGCTGGACGAGAACGTCCTGTTCCTCCACGCCGACATCGGGGACTCGAACACCTTCTCCGGAAACGACGAGAAACAGGAGCGCAAGGAGCTGCTCCGCCGGCTGATGGAGGCCGAGGTCATGTGGGACGCCGACGTCATCGTCATCGACACCTTCGACGCTATCCTGCGCAACGACCCCAAGTTCGAGGCCCTGGTCCGCCAGAACGACGAGCGCCAGGCCGCTCTGGAGATCATCTCCTATTTCCGTGACATCATCTCGGAGGGAAAGTGCATCATGATAACCGTCGACCCGTCGACGCTGGACGAGGAGGCAATCGGCCCGTTCCGCGCCATCGCCGACGTGTTCATCGAACTCGAGATGATCGAGGTCGGCAACGATACCCGCCGCCAGATTAACGTCCTCCGCTTTGCGGGCATGGGCGAGCAGGTGGGTGACACCATCGGCTTCTCGGTGCGTTCGGGCACTGGTATCGTCATCGAATCGCGGAGCGTCGCCTAAGGAGGACTCAAGATATGACCGACCACGGACGTGCGAAACCATCGGACGAACTGCGCCAGATTGCAGCCCGGCGGCCCCACCTGCGGGACCACCTCAAGAAGTTCAAGCAGATTACCGGTGAGTTCCCGATGCTCATCGACGAGGCCGACGGCGAGTACGAGTCCGACCGGCCCAACGTCCTCTACCCGGTCGGTGGCCCCATCTTCTGTCACGTCTACGGCGACATCGGCCAGGACACGAAGTACTACGCCATCGAACCCGAACTCGACGAGGACGAGGGCGTCGTCTTCGACAAGGTGCGCAACCGGTTGCTCCAGAAGAGCGTCAACAAGCCCGCCCCCGAGAGCGAGTCGGAGTACGACGACCGCATCGAGGAACTCCTCCAGGAGACCACCCGCATCCGCAACGAGGACAGCGACAGCGGCGTGCTGACCCGGCTCCAGAACATCACCGACGTCGGCAGCGTCGAGGTGACCCAGTCGACCTACGAGAACATCCTCTACCGTCTCAACCGCGACATCGTCGGTCTGGGCCCGCTCGAACCGGTGATGCGCGACCCGGCCAACGAGGACATTCACGTCATCGGCCGCAGCGAGTGTCACGTCGACCACGGCGTCTACGGGATGCTCCAGACCACCGTCGAGTGGCAAAGCGAGGAGGCCTTCGACCAGTGGCTGCGCAACATGGGCGAACGGATGGGCGACCCCGTCAGTGACTCCGACCCCATCGTCGACTCCACCCTGCCCGATGGCTCGCGTCTGAACCTCATCTACTCCGACGACGTGAGCCTGAAAGGCCCCTCGCTCACCATCCGTCAGGGCGACGAGATACCCCTCTCCATCTTCCAGATTACGAAGTGGATGACCCTCTCGCCCGAGCTGGCGGCGTATCTGTGGCTCTGTCTCGAAAACGAGCAGACGGTCTTCGTCGTCGGGGAGACGGCCTCGGGAAAGACGACGACGCTGAACGCCATCACCTCGTTCATCCCCGACGACGCCAAGATATACACCGCGGAGGACACCGCCGAGGTGCTGCCCCCGCACAACACCTGGCAGCAGCTCCTGACCCGTGAAGGGGAGGACGAGGGGACGAGCATCGACATGTTCGACCTCGTCGCCGCCGCGCTGCGGTCCCGCCCCGACTACATCATCGTGGGTGAGGTTCGTGGGGAAGAGGGGCGGATGGCCTTCCAGGCCGCCCAGACCGGCCACCCTGTGATGCTGACCTTCCACGCCAGCGACATCGTCTCGATGATTCAGCGTTTCACCGGCGAACCCATCAACGTCCCCGAGACGTTCATGGACGTCGCCGACGTGGCGCTGTTCCAGAACCGCGTCAAGCAGGGTGACAAGGTCCTGCGCCGGGTCACCTCGGTGCAGGAGATAGAGGGGTACTCCAAGGAGATGGACGGCGTCGTCACCCGGCAGGTGTTCAACTGGGACCCCGTCGAGGACGAGATTGTCTTCCAGGGGATGAACAACTCCTTCGTCCTCGAAGAGCAGATCGCGACGCTGCTGGGCTACGAGGACACGCGTGACATCTACGACGACCTCCGGTTCCGCGCCGACATGATAGAACGTGCCATCCAGGAGGGCATCACCGGCTACCACGAGGTCAACGACTTCATCTCGGACTTCCAGCGTGACGGCGTCGAAGGGATTCCGTTCAACATCTCCCGACCCGACTGACTATGGCCCAGAGCGAAGCAGATAGCGGCATCGAACTGACGATTACCGAGACCGTCCAGGGGCTCGTCGAGTCGTACCGCCAGATGACGATTCCCCTGGAACGGTACCTCTTCTTTATCCTGATTCCGTCCATCGTGTTTTTCCTCCTCTCGGCGGTGGCAGCCGTCCTGCTCGACCTGCCGATGATGGTCCGGGCGCCCATCCCGCTGCTTGGCTTCCTGGCGATGACCTCCGCCATCTTCTACCCGAAAATCCTGCTCTCACAGCGCAAGCGCGAGCTCAACAACCGCTTTCACCTCATGATTACCCACATGACGGTGCTGGCGACGACGAAGATCGACCGCATGGAGGTGTTCCGCACGCTGGCTCAGGAAGACGAGTACGGCGAACTCGCCATGGAGATGCACCGTATTGTCCAGCTGGTCGACACCTGGAACCAGAGCTTAGACGACGCCTGCCGCCGCCGCGCCAAGCAGGTGCCAAGCGAGGCCTTCGCCGATTTCCTCGACCGACTCGCCTACACGCTCGGGGCCGGGCAGTCCCTGGAGGACTATCTGCTCTCCGAGCAAGAACAGATAATCCAGCACTACACGACGGTCTATCGCTCCTCGCTCGACAGTCTGGAGGTCATGAAGGACCTCTACCTTTCGATGGTCCTCTCGATGACGTTCGCGCTGGTCTTCGCCGTCGTCCTGCCGGTGCTGACGGGGACGAACCCGACGATGACCGTCAGCGCCGTCATCGTGATGTACATCTTCGTCCAGTCCGGGTTCTATCTCGCCATCAGGTCGATGGCGCCCTACGACCCGGTGTGGTTCCACCCCGAGGAGTACCCCTCCCCCATCGAGGAGCGCCTCGACAAATCGATGTACGTGGGTGTCGGGCTCTCCGCGGTCTTGCTGTTCATCACGCTCGGCGGGATGTTCGGCGTCTCGCCCATCGCGCTCGAGGACATCTTCTTCTTCCTCGATTCGGTTCCGCTGCCGTTCTACGCCGTCGTCCCAATCACGCCGATGGTCATCCCCGGCATCGTCTTCCGGCAGGAGGAACAGCGGGTCAAGAGCCGCGACGAGGCCTACCCGAGTTTCATCCGCGCGCTCGGCGCGACCGAGGGCGCGAAACAGTCGACCACCGGACAGGTGCTTCGCACACTCCGGAAGAAGGACTTCGGGGCGCTGACCCCGAACATCGACGACCTCTACAAGCGGCTCAACATGCGTATCGAACCGACTGCCGCGTGGCGCTTTTTCACCGCCGACTGTCGCTCCTATCTCATCCAGACGTTCTCCGAGATGTACCTCATCGGCCGCGAGATGGGTGGCTCGCCCAAACAGCTCGGGGAACTCATCGCCGCCAACATGAACCAGGTGCTCCAGCTGCGCCAGAAGCGGAAACAGGCCACCACGACGATGGTCGGCCTGCTGTACGGGATTACCGCCGCCTCGACCTTCGCCTTCTTCATCGGCCTCCAGGTCGTCAACATCCTCGCCGATATGTCCCTAGACCTCAACGCTGGCAGCCGACTGGACGTCAACTCCCTCATCAACACCAGCGTCTACAACATCCCGCTCATCGAGTTCCTGCTCGTCGTCATTATCATGTTCTCGGCCATGCTGTCGGCCCTGATGATTCGAACCATCGACGGCGGCCACAAGGCCAACACCTATCTGCACTTCGTGTTGCTGTCCTGGATTGGCGGGGTGACGGGCACCTTCACGAAGTGGATGGTGTCGCAGTTTCTCTCCATATAGCTACCACTTTTTGCACCGTCGCGAGCGCGCTTTCGCGCGCTCGCTCGGGCAAAAACTTGGGAAAAATCGCTGCGTGCTCCTTTCGCGCACCAGAGGTGCGCGGCAGTCCGCGCGCTGCGGTGGAACCGTCTCGCTCCGCTCGACGGATGCTGCCATCAGCCTGCCCTTCCCCGTCTTCGCTCGGGAACGCCGGTGGCGTTCCACTCGCTCACGGCCACAGCACTCAGCGGCCGTACAGCAGGTACGAGAGTGCCAGAAACGTTGCCACACCACCGACGGCGAACCCGAGGAGGCCGAACAGATACTGGCCATCGCCGGCAGCTATCGACCCGGTGACGAAGCCGACAATCGCGCTGGCGAGGACCAGGAGGGCACCCGTCTGCCACTCGTTGACGAATTCGCCGAAAGATTGCCCAGACATGCGCCAGAATTTCTGCTGAGATTACAAATAGGTGCTGTCTCCTGACAGCACCGACGCGCACAACACAGCCGCGACGCTAACTCATGAACAGCCGTCTGTCGGCCCGTTCGTGTGCCATGCCTCGCACGTCGGCAAGTGGTGCGAACGAACACATCGCCGTGAGTTCGGCGTCGTGATACCGCTCACAGACGGATTCCAGCACCGGAAACAGCCGGGAGAGCTGGGTCTGGATGGCCGTGTGGCCGAACCGTCCCAGCCGCTGGGCCGCGCCGAGCAACCCGGTGACCGACCCGTAGGCACTCACCAGCGCCGCTTCACGGGCGTCGAGGCCGGCCTGCTGGCAGACCACGCCGAGCGCGACGGGGTAGTGGCCCGCCGTGCGGCCGTCTTCGCAGGCCTCGGTGTACGCCGCGACCAGCCCGGTGGTGTCGGCCCCGGCGAAGAGCCCCTCGTCGATTTCGGTCAGGAGGTCCAGCAGTTTCGCCCCGGCCTTCGTCGAGCTGTCCCGGAACTCCGACGGCAGCGTCGCCGCCGAGAGGCGCTCGTCGGCCGCCAGCACGCCGTCGATGTCGCCCGCGGCCGCCGACCGGTGGGCGTGGCCGAGTGCGACGATCTCCGCGGGGCCGATAACACCACGGAGATACCCTTCGACGAGGTCGCCCAGTTCGTCGGCCGTCTCGATGTCGCCCTCGTTGAGGTACTGTTCGACGCCGTAGGAGGCGGTGTACGTTCCGACGGGGAGCATCGAATCCGACAGTCGCAGTGCCGTCAGCAACGCCGCCGAGGCGGTCATCGCTCCCCTCCCGTACGCCGCGGTGTGTGTCTACTCGTGTGCATGGCTGTGTTCGTCTCCGTGCGAATGGCTGTGGTCGTGGCCGTGGTCCGCTTCATGGGAACGCTCGTGTTCGTGGCTCGCTCCGTGGCCGTGGTCGTCGTTCACGGGCGCCCCGTCGCCGTCGACGAACCGCTCGGCGTCGACGGTCTCGTATCGGGTCGTCGCCGCTGCCGGGAGGTACGGCCCCAGGACGTCCTCGATGATGTCGCGGTCGGCCTCGACCGGGACGTAGAGGGTTCCGTCCTCGATGGCGATATCCCAGTGCTGGTTGCCGATTCGATGGCCGAGCTCGACCGCCGTCGACGCCGCTACAGCGGACGGGAGGTCGACGACGAACGCCTCCCGGCGCTCGAAGGCGACGACGACGGCGAGCTCCGCCTCCAGTACCAGCACGTCGCCGGCCGTGAGCTCCGGCCGGTCGACCAGGACGCCGAGGTCGGTCCCGGCCTCCGTCGTCACACGGAGCCGGGAGCGCTTCCGGTCGGTGTCGTCGAGGACGACAGTCTCCAGCGTCCCAGCCTGTTCGTGGGCCGCAACGTCGTCGGCCAGCTCGGGGTCGTCGTCGACGTTGCCGACGACGCCGTCGACGCGTCTCATCGCCCCCGGCCCTCCAGTGGCGCACCCACGCCGAGTAGTTGCGCCCGGGACTCGTCCCACGCCGCCTCGACGGCGCCCGTCACGTCGGCACTCCGGTCGCCCAGTACCCGGACCGTCACGCCGGCGCCGTCCGTAAGCACCGACGCCCCGGCAGCGACCGTGTGGTCGGCGAGTCGGTCGTGGAGCGCGTCGGCGAGCGCGTCGGTGTCGGCAGCGGGTGCGAAGACGTACAGCGTCCCGACGACGCCGTACTCGCCGACCGTCGCCGGGTCACGGGGGTCGCGTTCGTCGGGGCGGAGGTCGACGGCGTCCGCACAGACCAGCGAGTCCCCGACGCTGGCTTCCAGTCGGCTGTGGTAGTGGTCGAAACTGAACGGTTCGTGGTCGGTCAGGCCGTCCGGGACGAACACGTCGCCGACGACGACGGTCGCGTCCGGCGCCAGCTCGACCGTCGTCGTCTGGAGACACCGGGCGTCCTCGTTGAGGATGGTCGGGCCGGGCAGATACTCCAGATAGGCCCCGGACTCGGCGACCAGCGTCGCGTCCAGGTGTGCGTAGTTGGCCTTCATGCTGTGGACTTTCGTCGCACTCTGGGTCGTCACGTGCCCACGCGCACCCGAGCGAGCGTCCACACTGAGCGCGTGGCGGTCGCCCTGGAGGACGCCACCCGTCGGTTCCTGGAGACAGATCGTCGTCAGTCCCGGTGCGGGGTCGGTGTCGAGGGTGCCGGTCAGGTGGTACGGCACCTTCACGAGGTCCGACAGCAACCGGGTCGGATTCTCCCCCTCGCGGGCCAACACGAGGTCGGCGACCCCGTTCTTGCCGTGGCCAAAGGCCGGGGACTGTGGCAGCTGTTGCTCGCCGTACTCGCGGAACGCTTCCGGTACCCCGGTGGGAGCGCTGTCGGTACTCACGCGAACAGAACGCTCCGTTCTATCGACTCGACGACGCTGTCGATTCCCTCCTGGGCCTTGCAGTCCGTGAAGACGGTCGGCTCGTCGCCACGGACCGCCTCGGCGTCGTCCCGCATCACGTCGAGGTCGACGTCGACGTGGGGTGCGAGGTCGGTCTTGTTGACGACCAGCAGGTCCGCCTGGGTGACGCCGGGGCCGCGTTTCCGCGGGATGTCGTCGCCCTCGGCGACCGAGATGACGAACATGAAGTAATCTGCCAGCTCGGGATTGAACGTCGCCGCGAGGTTGTCTCCCCCCGATTCGATGAGGACGACGTCCAGTTCCGGGTGGGCCTCGGTGAACTCGTCGATCTTCGCGAGGTTCATCGAGGGGTCCTCGCGGATGCCGGTGTGTGGGCAGGCACCGGTCTCGACGCCGGCGACGAGCTCCTCGGGGATACGGTCCGCGAAGGACTCCCGGAGCCGGTCGGCGTCCTCCTGTGTCATGATGTCGTTGGCGATGACGCCGACCTCGTAGCCGGCGTCGTCGAGCCGCGGGACCAGTTGCTGGACGAGGGCAGTCTTCCCCGACCCGACGGGGCCGCCCAGCCCGACCTTGGCAACGTCTCGGTACCCCATTACTCCACTTGCTCCTGACTGTCTCCACGAATCGGGTCGTGGACCGTCACGAGTTTCGTCCCGTCGGGGAAGGTCGGCTCCACCTGTACCATATCGACCATCTCCGGGACGCCCTCCATCACGTCCTCGCGGGTCAGCAGGCTCGTCGCCTCCGAGCGGATTTCGGCGACGTCCATCCCCTCACGGGCCCGTTCACAGACCCAGTCGGAGATGTACGCCACCGTCTCCGGGTGGTTGAGTTTGATATCCCGCTCCTTGCGTCGTCTGGCAAGCTCCGCCGCCATGAAGATGGTGAGTCGTTCTTCGTCCTTGGGTGAGAGTTTCATAGGGTGTACCTCTGGGTGAGTGGGATTTCCTCGGCCGGTTCACAGGTGACGTGCTCGCCGTCGACCTCGACCTCGAACGTCTGGGCGTCGATGTCGATGTCTTCGGGCGCGTAGTCGTTGTGTAGCATATCGGACTTGCCGACGTCGCGAGTACCCCGGACGGGGCGGACCCGCGACTCCAGCCCGAGTTCCTCCCCGATGTCGTTCTCGTATGCGGCCTCGCTGACGAACGTCGTACTCAGGGAGTGTTTCGCCTTGCCGACCGCGCCCATGCGGGACCGCTGTTTCACCGGCTCACAGGTCATCAGCGAACCGTTGGCCTCGCCCATCTCGCTGTGGACCGGGAAGCCGCCCTTAATGACGTATTTGGGCTTGATGCCGAAGAACTCCGGCTCCCACAGCACGATGTCGGCCATCTTGCCCGGTTCCAGGGAGCCGACGTAGTCGTCGATGCCGGCGACCCTCGCGGGGTTGAGGGTGTACTTGGCGATGTACCGCTGGATGCGGGCGTTGTCGGCGTCGGTCCCCTCGTCGGCCGGCAGCGGCCCGCGCTGGGCCTTCATCTTGTGGGCGGTCTGCCACGTCCGGCAGATGACCTCGGCCATCCGGCCCATCGCCTGGGAGTCGGAGGTCATCATGCTGATGGCGCCCATGTCGTGGAGCACGTCCTCGGCGGCGATGGTCTCCGAGCGGATGCGCGACTCCGCGAAGGCCACGTCCTCCGGGACGTCCGGGTTGAGGTGGTGACAGACCATCACCATGTCCAGGTGCTCGTCGAACGTGTTGACGGTGTAGGGCATCGACGGGTTCGTCGACGAGGGCAGCATATGCTCGTGGCCGATGAGTTCGAGCACGTCCGGCGCGTGGCCGCCGCCGGCGCCCTCGATGTGGAACGTGTGGATGGTCCGGCCGTCGATGGCCTCGAAGGTGTCCTCGACGAAGCCGGATTCGTTCAGCGTGTCCGTGTGGATACAGACCTGGACGTCTTCCTCGTCGGCGACGCTGAGGGCGGTGTCGACGGCGTCCGGCGTCGACCCCCAGTCCTCGTGGAGTTTGAGCCCGCAGGCACCGGCCTCTATCTGTTCGACGATAGGGTCACGGCCGCTGCTGTTCCCTTTCCCGTAGTAACCGACGTTCATCGGGTACTCCTCGGCGGCCTCCAGGAACCGTTTGATGTTCTCAGGGCCGGGCGTACAGGTGGTCGCGCCACCGCCGTAGCCGCCGCCGAACATCGTCGTGACACCGCTTGCCAGGGCGTGTTCGAACAGCTCCTTGCTGTTGAAGTGGACGTGGATGTCGAACGCGCCGGGCGTCGCGATGAGGCCGTCGGCCGGGGCGGTGTCCGTGCTCGGGCCGATGATGAGGTCGTCGTCGACGCCGTCCATCGTGTCGGGGTTGCCGGCCTTCCCGATCCCGGCTACCTTCCCGTCGCGGACGCCGATGTCGCCTTTCTGGACGCCCAGCACCGGGTCGATGACGACGGCGTTGCTGAACACCCAGTCGAGGGCGCCCTCTGCCTGGGTCGTGCCGGACTGCATCCCCATCCCGTCGCGCATCGTCTTCCCGCCGCCGAAGACCGCCTCGTCGCCGTAGGTGGCGTGGTCGGTCTCAATCTCGGCGAGGAGGTTGGTGTCGCCCAGCCGGAGTCGGTCACCCTCTGTCGCGCCAAAGAGGTCCGTGTAGGCATCCCGCGAGAGTTCGCGACTCATTTGTCTCCCTCCATGTAGCCGGCGTCTCTGGCTCGCTCGAAGGCCCGTTCCCGGACCTCGTCGTCGTCGAGGTCGCCGTCGACCAGTCCGCCCATCCCCTTGACGACGCGGTCGCCGCCGATGGCGACGAGGTCGACGTCCTCCTCACAGCCGGGTTCGAACCGTATCGCCGTCCCGGCCGGGATGTCCAGACGCATCCCGTAGGCGGCCGCCCGGTCGAAGGAGAGTGCGGGGTTCGCCTCGAAGAAGTGGAAATGCGAACCGACCTGCGAGGGTCGGTCCCCGGTGTTCTCGACGGTGACCGACGTCGTTTCACGGCCGGCGTTGATTTCGACTGGTTCGTCTGTCGTCAGCAACTCCCCCGGAACGAGGTCACTCATCGCCCTTCTGCCTCCATTCGCGGTCATGGTCTCTGGGTGGTGAACGCGCTGCCATAGCAGATGCCGATTCGAAAAACGACACTAAAAACGTTGCTTTTAGTGTAGTAATGGGTGATTCTAGTGAGATGGGAGCAGAGACATAAAGAAATAGTGGTGGAGAATTAAAAAGATAATTCTACAGTCGGTATACCGGAGGTAGATTCGCCGTTCTCCAATTTTCCGGATAGCTGCTTCGGGAGTTAGCGAGTCTGAACAGGAACTCGGACAGAAAAGTAGCAGGCTTCAGCAGTTCAAATACGGGGCCACTCAGCTCGGGAGCAAGAGCCCGCTGAGAACGTTGACCGCGAACCCCAACACGAGGACCGAGGCGACGACCTGTGAGATGGCGTGGACGCGTTCACCGCGGTCCTTCGAGAACTTGAACAGCGAGCCGGCACCGCCACCTATCAGTGCCATCGTGGCGATAATCGTCACGGCGTAGGTGGCGACGATACCGACCATCAGGGGGGTCCCACCGCCCGGAATCGTCACGGAGATGAACGCTATCATCGAGACCGGCGGCGAGAGGGTAAACAGCGCGCCGACCGTCCCGATTTTGAGATACTCGACCGTCGAATGGTCGTGGCTGTGTTCGCCGTGGCCCTCCGCAGTCGGCCGTATCGAGGTCGGCAGGTGGACGTGATAGTGGGAATGTGGCTGGTCGCCGTGGTCGTGGGTGTGGCGGTGGACGAGTTTTCGCGTGCCCGTCACGCCGAGATACAGGCTCAACAGCCCCAGGACGATGCCGACGAACAGCGTCCCGAACTGCTCGAAGACCCCAGGAAAGGACGTCGTCCCGAACAGTACGTAGGCGGTGGCGACCCAGACGACGACCAGTAACGCGTGGCCGGCGGCGAAACAGCCGCCGACGAGCGCCGAGAGTTTCGGGTCGGCCGCCTCGTGGGTCAGGGCAGCGATGCCGGCGACGTGGTCGGGTTCGATTCCGTGGGTGATGCCGAGAAAGCCGGCCGTCAGGAGATAGCCGACGCCGGCGGTCAGCCCGACGCCGACTCCGACGTCGCTCAACAGGTCAAACATCGCTCACCCGCCTGTGGTCCCACCCCTTGTGGCCACGTGGTACTGATACGGCAGCGGTCTGTTCGACATCGAGGTGCGCGCGGCGCATTATCGGGAGGTTCTTCCCCCAGTTGGGTTATAGTGTTTGACGATATCGCAATATATGCGTTATAATCTGGACGGCTGTAGTAAATTCCCGGGTGGTGGCGGGCTACACCCGGTATCGTCCCGGTGACCGACAACACTGTTCACGCACTCAATTATTCCGGGTAAATACGAAG
Source organism: Haloarcula salinisoli (assembly GCF_019599405.1). NCBI lineage: Archaea > Methanobacteriati > Methanobacteriota > Halobacteria > Halobacteriales > Haloarculaceae > Haloarcula > Haloarcula salinisoli. The sequence continues at coordinate 589,456 of NZ_RKLQ01000002.1, forward strand.
TCTACGAATCTACAGGAATGTAAATCTAGATTCGTTGGACGATTATCCAGTATATAAGGGAATATGTACTGGACTGATGTGTAACCATTGTATTTTCAATGGTATTGAACAAGATGGAAGGGTTTATTTGTGGTGTTTATCTCATGAGCCAATGTCGAATATGGAACGACAAACGTTTCAGAAAGGCCCTGAACGTGTACAGTTTGACCAAAATATTGAGAAATATATGGAGGATAGGAAATGAGTGGCCGAACGTTCAGTCGTCGATCACTGCTGGCAAGTAGCGCGACTGCACTCGGTATCTCTGTCGCCGGCTGTTCCATCGGCGGCGGCAGCAACAGCGGCCCGACGGTCGGGATTCTCGAGGACCGTTCGGGGAACTTCCAGCTCAACGGGACCTCGAAGTGGCAGGCTACTCGCCTCGCCCTCGAAGAGATCAACGACGACGGCGGGCTGCTCGGCGAAGAGATCGAAATCGTCGACCCCGACCCCCAGTCCGACAACAGCCGGTATCAGGAACTCACCGAGAAACTGATACTGCAGGACCAGGTCGACGCGCTGTGGGCGGGCTACTCGAGTGCGACCCGGGAAGCCATCCGTCCCATCATCAACGAGAACGAACAGCTGTACTTCTACACGACCCAGTACGAGGGTGGTGTCTGTGACAACACCATCTTCCCGGTCGGTGCGACCGCACGCCAGCAGCTGGGCATCGTGACGCCGTATCTGGCCGACGAGTTCGGCGACGACATCTACATCATCGCCGCCGACTACAACTTCGGGCAGTTGTCGGGGGACTGGGTGAACGTCCTCGCACAGGAAAACGACTACAACATCGTCGGCGAGGAGTACATCCCGCTGGACGAGACGGACTTCTCGTCGGTCATCAACCGGATCCAGGACGAGGACCCCGACTTCATCATGTCGATGCTGGTTGGGTCGAACCACGAGAACTTCTACGACCAGCGTGCGACCAACGAGATAACCGACATCCCAATCGGCACGTCGACGACGCTGGCCCAGGGCCACGAGCACATCCGCTACGACCCACCCGCGCTAACCAACGTTTACGCCGGTGTCAGCTACATGGAGGAGTTCGGCGACCAGCGGGACGGCGAGAACATCGTCGAGGACTTCTACGAGCGCTGGCCCGACGCCAACTACCTCAACCAGGAAGCCCAGAACAACTACTTCTCCGTGTACCTCTGGGCTGAGGCCGTCGAGGAGGCCGGTACGTTCGACCAGCAGGAAGTCATCAGCGTTCTCGAAGAGGGCCGCGACATCAGCGCGCCCTCCGGCGAACTGACCCTCGACGGCGCGACCCACCACATGGAACACGAGATGCGTGTGGCTGTCTGCGACGAGAACCACGAGATATCGTTCACCAACAACGAACGAATCGGCCCGAGCTTCCTCCGCAGCGAGGTCGAGGGCGGGGACGGCTGTAACCTCAAAGAACAGGACAAGACCACTCAGTACGTCCCAAGTGACGTCTACGATGTCTAGGCCACATGATTCAGGTCACGCACTCGACTCGCTTGCCGACCTGGACGGTGGTACGCCGTGAGTGAAGCCACGCTGCCGGCCATCGTGGTGTACGACATCGCCGCGCTGTTGTTCCAGTTCCTGAACAGCTTCGGCTTCATCATCCTCGCGACCGTCGGGCTGGCTATCATCTTCGGCATGATGGGCGTCATCAACCTCGCCCACGGGGAGTTCATCCTCATCGGCGTCTACGGGACGGCCCTGACCTATCACGCGGGCCTCCCGCTCCCGGTGGCGATGGGTGCCGGCGTCGTCGTCACGACCGTGTTCGGTGTGGTCGTCGAACGGACTATCGTCCGACACTTCTACGACCGGCTGCTGGACTCGATGGTGGCGACGTGGGGGCTGGCCCTCGTCATCTCCCAGCTGCTGCTCATCGTCTTCGGCTCCAGCCTCGACAGCATCGGGACGCCGCTCGGGAACGTCAGCTACGGCCCGTTCTCGTCGTCGATATATCGGAGTGTGTTGCTCCCGGCCGTCGCGCTGTTGGTGCTTGCCGGGCTGTACGTGCTGTTTACCCGCACCGAGTTCGGTATCAAAGCACGAGCTACCATCGAGGACCCCGAGACAGCACGGGCGATGGGTATCGACACCGACCGGATGTACGTCGCGACGTTCGCTATCGGCTCCGCGCTGGCGGGGCTGACCGGCGCGCTGTACGCCCCCGCACTGGGCTCGATTACCCCGAACCGCGGGAGCACGTTCCTCGTCGAAGCGTTCGTCGCTGTCGTCGTCGGCGGCCCATCGGTCATCTTGGGCACGCTGTCGGCGTCCGGGCTGCTCAGCGTCTTCAACGCCGGCGGGAGCTTCTTCTTCGGGACGTTCATCGGGCAGATGCTGTTGCTGCTCGTCGCGATAGTCGCGCTCCGGTTCCTGCCGGACGGCATCACCGGCTACGTGGACGACTGGCGCCAGCGCAGGAGGGCCGAGGAATGAGCGGCGCCGTCGACTCGGTGGTGTCAATCCTCAGTGGGATTCGGGGACGGCTCGAAGGCCCCAACACCTACGGCAACTCGCTGGTGTTCTGGGTCGCGTTCGTCCTCGCGGTCTTCTGGCTCGCCCTCTATCCGCTGGTGACCGACCCCTACACCATCATCCAGACCTCGCGGTACTTCGCCGTCGCGTTCCTCGCGCTGAGCCTCTGTTTCATCTGGGGGTACGCCGGGGTGTTGAGCTTCGGACAGGTCGCCTTCTTCGGCGTCGCGGCCTACACCTTCGGCGCTATCGGCATCAACCTCTCGTCGGCGATGGGCGTCACCGTCGCTATCGTGGGGGCCGTCGTCGTCGGGACCCTGGCCGCCGCCCTGCTGGGCTATTTCATGTTCTACGGGGGCGTCCGGGACACCTACGTCACGATAATGACGCTCGTCGTGGCCCTCGTGTTGAACACGTTCATGGCCCAGACGGCGGGCAGCGAGTGGGCCATCGGCAAAGCCCAGCTGGGGGGGTTCAACGGGATGACCGACATCCCGAGTCTCACGCTCGGCATCGGCGAGACAGCCATGGTCTTCGAGCGGGGTGCGCTGTACTACGCGTTGCTCGTCTCGCTCGTCCTGGTCTATCTTGGCCTGCGTGTCCTGCTCAACAGCTCGTTCGGAATGACGATGGTCGCGATTCGCGAGGACGAAGCCCGGACCGAGACGTTCGGCTACAACGTCCCGTTCGTGAAACTCGTGGTGTTCACCATCGGCGGCTCGCTGGCCGCCCTCGGCGGCGTGTTCTACGCGAGCTGGGGCAACTACGTCGACCCCAGCGTCTTCGGGATTGCCTTCGCCGCGCTCCCCGTCGTCTGGGTCAGCGTCGGCGGCCGCGAATCGCTCATCGGTGCCCTCGGCGCGACGCTGGCGATAGAGCAGATGCGAACCGCCCTCTCCAGCGGTATCGGCCCCATCGGCTCTGAGTGGGCGCTCGTCATCGTCGGTGGACTCCTGCTGGGCGTGATTCTGTTCATGCCCGCCGGTGTCGTCCCGACGGTGGACAGCCTCGTCAAGAGACTGCAGGAGCGGCGGTCCGAGCAGGGCCAGTCGGCTCAACCAACCGAGGAGGCGGTCGAATGACCACCCAGGACATCAACGTAAAGCAACAACCCGCTGTCGCCGCAACCGGCAGCGACACCGACACGCTGCTTGCGACCGACCAGCTCACCAAGAAGTTCGGCGGCCTCACCGCGGTCGATAGCGTCGACTTCTCGGTCACCGAGGGCGAGATACGGTGTCTCATCGGGCCCAACGGCGCCGGCAAGAGCACGCTACTCGAACTGATTACCGGCCAGCTCTCGCCGACCGAGGGCGACATCTACTTCGATGGGACCGACCTGACCGGGCTGGACACCCACGAGCGAATCGATACCGGCCTCAGTGTCAAATTCCAGTCGCCACACGTCTACGAGAATCTCTCGGTCACCGAGAATCTCCGTGTGCCGCTGCAGCGCACGGACCGCGATACAGAGCGTGTACTGGCCGAGACGCTCGAGCGAACCGCTCTGAGCGGCGATGCCGATACCCAGGCCAGCGAACTCTCACACGGCGAGAAACAGCGCCTCGAAATCGGGATGGCGCTAACGCTGGACCCGAAACTGATGTTACTCGACGAGCCCGTGGCCGGGATGTCGATAGACGAGACCGACGACGTCGCGGCCCTGATTCGCTCGTTGCACGACGACGGGATGACGTTCCTCGTCGTCGAGCACGACATGGAGTTCGTCCGGCGCATCTCCGAACAGGTCACCGTGTTGAACCAGGGGTCGATTCTCCGGCAAGGCCCCATCGAGGAGATCGAGTCCGACGAGGAGGTCCGCCGGATCTACCTGGGGGAGAACGCATGACGCTCGAAATCGAGAACCTCAACGCCGGCTACGACGGCACGCCGATACTCCGTGACGTGGATTTCAGCGTCGAAGACGGCGAAATCGTCGGTATCGTCGGCCGCAACGGCGTCGGGAAGACGACGCTGTTGAAGGCGATTATGGGGCTGCTCGAACCCGATTCGGGGACGGTCCGGTTCAATGGCGCGGAGCTGACTGACGAACCGGCCAACGTCCACGCCGACCACAGCATCGGCTACGTGCCACAGGGTCGGGACGTCTTCCCGGGGCTGACGGTCGAACAGAATCTCACCATCGGCGAGGGCATCGGTAACGACGACGAGACCCGCTACGAGCAGGTCTACGACTACTTCCCGATCCTGGAAGAGCGTGCCGACCAGGACGCCGGGACGATGAGCGGCGGCCAGCAGCAGATGCTCGCCATCGGCCGCGCGCTCGTAGGCGATCCCGACCTGCTGCTGGTCGATGAACCGTCGGAGGGTGTCCAGCCCTCTATCGTGCAATCGATTACCGAGGACCTCGAACGAATCAACGCGGAGTTCGGCACGACGATACTCTTCGTCGAGCAGAACCTCTCGGTGATTCAGGGGCTCGCCCAGCGGTGTTACGCCATCGACCACGGCGAGATAGTCGACGAGATCACCGGCGACGCGGTCAGCGACCGCGACCGACTCGAAGAGTATCTGGTCGTCTGAACGCGCGGCCGCTCTCACCGCGACCGGGGCGACGCCCCCTCCTTACGAGCGGGCGAGGTGGCCCCGACTGACGCGGCTCACTGGCCGTACAGCAGATACGAGAGAGCGACGAACGCGGCTGCAGTCCCGGCGACGAACGCCAGTAGCGTGACTGCCGGACCGAACTGTGAGACTATCGCCGCCAGAAATATGCCGCCGATCAGCGTGGCGAAGAGTAACAGCGCTCCGTTCTGCCACTCGTTGACGAACTCGCCGAAGGTCTGCCCGGACATACGCCGTACTTTCTACTGAGATTACAAATAACTGCTGACAGCCCCGACGCTCACGGAATAGCGCGAAAGAAAACTGAGGTTCGTCTGGCCACCCCTCGCGGCGCGCGGCTCGGAATCGCTCTGCTCGCGGGCTCTGCCCGCTCGCAATCCGAGGTCGTCGCTCCGGGCTCGCTTTAGTCTCGCGGGTCACTCCGCCCCGCTCGACTTGTCAGAGACTTCTTCGAAGTCTCTCTAGTCGTCTGCGGGCGCAGCGCCGCCTTCCTCGTGCTGGGCCTTCGTGTGGGAGAGCTTCCCACCGGCGGCGAGGATCTCGCGCTCTCGCTCGGAGGCGTCGAGGTAACCCGACGCTTCCCAGTCGTCGTTGACCCGGATGGTGAACTCCTCCTGGCCGGAGCGCACTGCGTCGGCGGCGTCGTCGACGATTTCGATGTCGTCGCCCTGTTCGATCTTCTCGTAGGTCTCCTCGTCGATTTCGAGCGGGACGATGCCGAAGTTGAAGAGGTTCGCCTTGTGGATACGGGCGAAGCTCTGTGCGAGCACCGTCTCGATGCCGAGATACATCGGGCACAGGGCCGCGTGTTCACGCGAGGAGCCCTGGCCGTAGTTCTCGCCGGCGACGAGGACGCCGCCGTCGGCGTCGAGCGCGCGCTGGGCGAACGTATCGTCCACTCGCGAGAGCGTGAACTCCGAGAGCTTCGGGACGTTCGACCGGTACATCAGGATGTCCTGGGTGGCCGGGATGATGTGGTCCGTGGTGATGTTGTCCTCCATCTTCAGGAGGGCCTCACCGCCGACCTCGGTCTCGAGGGGGTCCTTCAGCGGCACGTCGCCGATGTTGGGGCCCTTGATGAGCTCGTCGTCGACGGCCTCGTCGGGCGCGATGAGGTCCGACTCGGAGTTGCCGATGTACTGGTCGGGCATCTCCAGGCCGGGGGCCTCGAGGTCGCCGAGTTCGTCGGCGAGGTTCCGTGGGTCGACGATTTCGCCGGCGATGGCCGCCGCGGTGGCGACCTCCGGCGAACAGAGGTAGACGTTGTCGTCCTCGATACCCGAGCGGCCCTCGAAGTTGCGGTTGAAGGTCCGCAGCGAGACCGAGTCGGAGGCGGGGACGTGGCCGATGCCGATACAGGCACCACACGTCGCTTCCGAGAAGTTGACGCCGGCGGCCATCATCTCCGCGGTCCAGCCCTCACGGGCCAGCATCTCGGAGGCCTGCTTGGAGCCGGGGGCGACGATCATCTCGGTCGTCTTGTCGATGTTGCGCCCTTCGAGCATCTTCGCGCCGGGGAGGATGTCCTCGTAAGCGCCGTTGGTACAGGAGCCGATCATGACCTGGTCGACGTCGACGCCCTCGACTTCGCTGACCGGGACGACGTTGTCCGGCATGGAGGGCTTGGCGATGAGCGGTTCGATCTCCGAGAGGTCGACGACGATCTCGTCGGCGTACTCGGCGTCCTCGTCGGGGCCAATCTCGACGTACTCGTCTTCGCGGTCCAGTCGGCTGAGGTAGTCCTTCGTGTTCTCGTCGGTCGGGAAGATAGAGGAGGTCGCACCGAGCTCGGTCCCCATGTTGGTGATGGTGGTCCGCTCGGGGACAGTCAGCGTCTCGACGCCGGGGCCGGTGTATTCCAGCACCTTGCCGACGCCGCCCTTGACCGTCAGCCGGCGGAGCAGCTCGAGGATGACGTCCTTGGCGGTGCCCCACTCGGGGAGTTCGCCTTCGAGGCGGACGTTGACGACTTCGGGCATCTCGATGTAGTAAGCGCCGCCACCCATCGCGACGGCGACGTCGAGCCCGCCCGACCCGATGGCGAGTTCACCCAGCCCACCGGGCGTGGGCGTGTGCGAGTCCGAGCCCAGCATCGTCTTGCCGGGCGCGGCGAAGTTCTCCTTGTGGACGTTGTGACAGATTCCGTTGCCCGGGCGCGAGAAGTGCGCGCCGAACGTGCCGGCTGCCGAGCGGAGGAAGCGGTGGTCGTCCGTGTTCTTGAAGTCGAACTGGTAGGTCTGGTGGTCGCAGTACTGCGCGGCCAGCTCCGTCTGAACCTCTTCGAGTCCAAGCGCCTCGAACTGCAGCCAGACGAGCGTTCCCGTCGTGTCCTGTGTGAGCACCTGGTCGATCTCGATACCGATCTCCTCGCCGGGGGTGAGTTCCCCTTCGACGAGATGGTCGTCGAGAATTTTTTCCGTGAGCGTCTGTCCCATAACGTCCGACAATCGACGGCGCGCGGGTATAAATCCCGCGTATCCCGCCCTATTTTTCATCATCCGACACCCCCCGACGGTTGTTTCTCAGGGTTCGAACAGCAGTGTTTTCGCAATGGGGGTGCCAGCGACGGTATGTTCAAGAGTGGGCAGTTCGTGGCCGAGCGACTCGACGACCTCACTGGCGCACAGATTCAGCCAAACGGCGTCGACCTTCGGCTGGGTGCGGTGTACGAACAGGTCGAACCCGGCCGTATCGGCCGGGAGGGCAAGACCGTCGGTGACCGGCGCGAGGTCGAGCCCGAGGACGGCGTCTACGCGCTCGACGTGGGCGGCTACATCGTCGAGTACGGCGACCGCGTGGTCATCCCGGAAGGCCACGTCGGCTTTCTCTACCCCCGGTCGTCGCTGTTGCGCAACTCCTGTATGCTGGATACGGCGGTGTGGGACGCGGGCTACGAGGGACGGGGTGAGGGGCTGCTGGAGGTTCACCATCCAATCGAACTGGAAGCTGGCGCGCGCATCGCCCAGCTGGTCCTCGCCGAGGCGGCCCACGAGGGGACCTACGAGGGGAGTTATCAGGGAGAGAATCTGGAGTAGCGAGGAACCGAACGTAGTGAGGTTCCTCGAGGCGGAACGGGGAACGAAGTGACCCGTGGAGCAGAAGCGAGGCCGACCGAAGCGTGCCCGCGCTCGAAGCGACCCGTGAGCGCCGCGTAACGCGCTCGCCGTCGTGGTACCCCCTCCCATACCGTACTGCGAATTTAAATACCACCGACGAGTAATATCGGCTGCTGGTGGTGATGTCGGGCGACTGGTGCCTCTGACAGCCCCCGTCTCGACTCGCCCCACATAGTCCGTTCGGCCGTCGCCGTTTGCCAGAGTTTTATATAAGTTGCAGTCGCAATCTGTTACGTGATAGTCACATTTCACATAGAGACAGGGTTCCTTCGAGAGGCCGCGGGGCGACTCCCCGACGGGGCCGTCTCGATACAGCGGCTGCACCGCACCGAGGGTGGCTGTCGGGCGGCAGTCTGGGTCGACGTCGCCGACCGTGACACTGTCGACACGGCGCTGGCCGCCGACGACACCGCTGGCCCGACGTCACATCTGGGGCCGGAGGCAGAGGGTCACTGGTACGTTGTCACGACGGTCGACGAACCGCTCGACGCGATGAGTCGCGGGTTGCTGACCGCCGACGGGATGCTGGTTCGGGCCGACCTCATCGAGGACGAATGGGTCGTTCAGGCCCGGTTCCCCGACCGAAGCTCCTTGCTTACGTTCCGCGAGGACCTCGTCGCCGACGGCTTCGACGTGGAAGTCAAACAGATGCGCGAAGACGAGGACGAGGCGTCGACGCAGTTCGGTGTGACCGACCCACAGCGGGAGGTCCTGCTGCTCGCGCTGGAACGGGGCTACTACACGGTCCCACGCAACGCCTCGCTCTCGGACCTGGCCGCACAGCTGGACATCTCCAGTCAGGCCGCTTCCGAGCGGCTCCGGCGGGGGACCCAGACGCTCGTCGCGAACACGCTCGCCGCGCCCGCGCGCCCGTCTATCGGGTCACGACAGCACTGAAATCGGGACACGCAGCGGCCCTCGCTGTTGGGGGGACGGCCTCGGGGGGCCTCCAGCCACTGCTCTGTGGGCTGTTTCACGCTCTGAAACCGCTCGTACCACGTTATACGAGTAAGGTGTGTACATCTGCATATGAAATCGGACAACGGAACAGTGTACATGATACGGGGTCACGAAGACGACGAGTGGGTCAGCCCCGAACCTGCAGAGGCCGTGATCACCGAGGCGCTGTTCGACGCCACCGGCCTCACCGAGGACGACATCGACTACATCGGCTCGTACGTCGACGCGGCGAAACTGCGCGCGGTCGTCGGCGAAGGCGACGACGATACAATCACGTTCGACGTCGAGGGCAACGAGATAACGGTGACGGCCGGTGGCGACGTGACAGTGGCCTAATCGCCATCCAGTACGCATATATCTCCCCACAGTGACGCCTCGCGTGTGACACGAGTCGCCCTCATCGCCCACGACGACGAGAAGTCGACGATGATAGACCTCGTCGAGGAGTACGAGGCCGTGCTGTCGAATTTCGACCTGGTCGCGACGGGCACGACCGGCCAGCGCATCAGGACGGAGACGGGGCTGGACGTCGAACGCAAGGAGAGTGGTCCTGTCGGCGGAGACACTCAGATCGGCGCGGAGGTCGTCGAGGGCGAGGTCGACGGCGTCGTCTTCCTGCAGGACCCGATGACCGCCCAGCCACACGAGCCCGACATCGGCGCGCTGGTGCGTATCTGTGACGTTCACGACGTCCCGCTGGCGACGTGTCGGTCGGCCGGCGAGTACGTCATCGAGGGGCTCGCCCGCGACGCCGAATCGACCGATTAGTCGCTGTAGTCGGGCCGCTGTTCGTACTCGATTGGGTCCTTTTCGCCCAGCGTCTGGAACGACTGCAGCCGGAACGCACAGGCGTCACAGGCCCCACACGCGGGCTCGTCGCTCCGATAACAGCTCCACGTGTCTTCGTAGGCCACCCCGAGTTCCAGGCCGCGCTCGGCGATGTCGGTCTTCGACCACTCGACGAAGGGCGCGACCAGTGAGATATCGGTGTCGGGTTTCGTCCCAACGTCGACGACCTGCTGAAACGCCTCGAAGAAGGCGGGCCGGCAGTCGGGATACCCCGAGAAGTCCTCGCTGTGAGCGCCGATGAACACCGCCGTACAGTCGTTCGCTTCGGCGTAGGAAACGGCCATCGACAGCAGGTTCGCGTTGCGGAACGGGACGTAGGAACTCGGAATCTCGTCGCTGTCGGTGTCGGCCTCCGCTACGTCCATCTCGTCGTCGGTCAGCGACGAGCCGCCGATTTGCTGGAGATGGCTCGTCTCGACGTGACAGAAGTCGGCCGCGTCGACGTGGTCGGCGAGCGCCCGGGCGCACTCGAACTCGCGCTGTTCGGTGTTCTGGCCGTAGCTCGTGTGCAGGAGATACAGCTCGTCGTAGCCGCGTGCCTGTGCCTCGTAGGCCGCCGTGGCGCTGTCCATGCCGCCGGAGGCGAGCACGACAGCGCGGTCGTTGGAAGTCGTCATGGTAGCAAAAGTCAGTCAGGTGCCCGGCGCGTCGTTCCAGAGGTCCACGTGGAGCCGCGGCGTGTACCGGTAGCCATACTCCAGGGCCAGGTCCGCGACGACGCGGCGGCTCTCGTCCAGCTGGTCGCGGGTCTGTCCTTCCGGCATCAGCAGGACCGCCTCGTCGGGGACGGGCACGTCGGCCGCCCCGCGAACGTCGTCGACCAGCGCCTCGATTTCGGCCATATCCTCGGGTCCGGTGACGACGAACTTCAGCTGGGTGTCGTATCGCTCGACGAACCCGGCCAGCACGTCCACGTCGAGCCGGCGGTCCTCGTGGCGCTTGGCCCACTCGCCGTCGCCCTTCGGGTCCCGCTCGGGGGTGGGCGTGCTGGATTCGAGCTTCGGGCTCACGCTCGCCAGGTCGATGGGGGCGTCGACGGGAATGGTGCCGTTGGTCTCGACGGTGGTGTGGTAGCCCCGGTCGGCGAGTGCCTCCAGCAGGTCCACGCTTTTCTCGTGGACCAGCGGTTCGCCGCCGGTCAACACCACGTGGTCGGCGTCGTACTCGGCCACGGCGGTGACGATATCGTCGACGCCGTACCAGTCGCCCGTGGGCTCCCAGGAGGTGTGGTAGGAATCACAGAACCAGCACCGGAGGTTACAGCCGCTCGTGCGGACGAAAACCGAGGGGACGCCCGCTAGCTGCCCCTCGCCCTGCAGCGAGCAGAACAGCTCGTTGATGGGGAGGGCGTCGGCGCTTCGCTCGACAGCCTCGTCCAGCCCGTCGGTGTCGCTTGCGACCGGCATCAGCGGGTACAGAGTTCGCTGGTCTCCCGCACCGTCACGCGGACGTCCGAGACGGTGTCGGGGAGCCGGTCGGTCAGTCGCGATTCCAGCACGGTGGCCATCACCTCCGCCGTCGGCGGGTGGTCAAGCACCACCAGCGCGTTGCCGTCGCCGCTCGCCTCGAAGGCCTCGACCAGCGGGTCGCCGTCCTCGACCAGGAAGCGGTGGTCCCACTCGTCGATGACGTTCGTCACCTCGCCCTTGTCGACGACCCACCCTTCCTCGGTGAGTTCGCCCGAGAGGCGGACGGTGACCTCGTAGTTGTGGCCGTGGGGGCGCGAGCACTTCCCGTCGTGGTGCATGAGCCGGTGACCCGCCGAGATGCGGATGGGCCGGTCGCCGCCGACGACGAGCTCTCGCTCACCCGCCGCGGCGACTGGGTCCGCCGACTGGGATATTCTCTGGGGCATATCCAGTGATTATCGGACGGCGGCATAAGTCGTTCGGCAGGCCCGGACCGTGAGAATTTGGCACAAACGATAGGACGATGGAGTCCACAGAGGCGTCTATGACCCGAGACGCCGTGGAGGCGGGGTTCGAGCGCTACCTCTCGGACCTCGTCGACGAGACGTACGAGGCCTTCGACGTGGCGGCCGTGCTCCGGGGGTCCCGAAGCGGCAGTTCCCGCGCGGTGAGCAAGCTCCTGAAGAACAGCCGGCCGCTGGAACGACACGTCGTTCGCCCGAAGCTCCGCGAGTACCAGCGGACCATCCTCCGGCAGTTCGACCCGGTACTGGACTACGCCGCCGACACCGAGTCGGACTTTGGGGCCTACGCCGACGAGGTGCTCGCCCGGGACCTCTACTGGGATACGCTCAGGCGGGATATCCGGAGCGAGCGCCGCGAGGAAATCAGGGAGCGGCTGCTGGCCCGCCAGCGGGCCTTCGGCGACGCCCTCGCGCCGCTGGTGGCGACCGACAGCGACGACTTCTTCGGGGCTGTGGTCGCGGCCTACGACCGCGAGGCGGCGCTGTCGATGGTCGAAGAGCACTTCGTGTTCACGACGCCGCTGCAGGAGGAACGCGAGGCCTTCGCCTTCGAACTGGCTATCGACCCCGGTGACGTCCTGGGCGGGCTCGCCCGGGCGCTCCCGAACCTGGAAGTCGATTTCACTGACGAGGCGCTGCGGTCGATGCGCCAGGCCGAGAAGCGGGTCATCCCGAAGGCGAAGACGGACATCGAGCAAGCATACGAGGAGTGACGCATACGTCTCATTCGACGGCGTTGAACGCCTCGGCGACGAGCGCCTCGTTGTACGTCCACAGGCCCTGATAGCGACCGTCGTCGGTCTCGCGGGCGATGAGCGCGCAGTTCTGGGCGCCGCTGTCGCCGTCGTCGAACAGGATGAACCAGTAGCGGTCGAGCTCCCCGTTTTCCGTGTGGAGCCGGACCGACGTGTCGGAAAGCGGGTCGCCATCGACCCCGCCCGGGACGTACAGATGGATGTCGATATCGGTCGTCGACAGCTCCTGGTAAACGGTCCGCTGTGCCTCGAACGCGTCGGCGCGCTGGAAGCCGGCGTGGAGGCGGCCGCGGCCAGTGCGCCACGCCCGGTCTTCCAGCTCACGGGAAGTCGCAAGCAGCTGCCGGCGGTCAAGCGAGACGAAGACGGTGTCGTCGAGCAGTTCGTACACGATACGGTGTTTCCGGGCGAGCGAGTCCAGGTCCTCCGGGCGGCGAATCGGCGGGGTGAGAAACGAAAGCAGGTCCGCGAGCGAAATCGCCCCCTGGAACTCCCCGCCGTCTCTGACGACGACGAAGGCCTCGCTACTGATAGCCGGGAGCTGCCGGTGGTCGATGGTCAGATTGCGCGTCGCCAGCGCGTCCGCGAGTTCGCTCCCGCTGTCGTCGGGCGCGTAGACGATGACTCGCTTTTCCCGGCTGGCGACGTCCGAGAGAATCTGCCCGAAGCTCATCAGGCGGGTTCGTTCTCCGCAACCGCCGAGTCGTACTCCCCGGCGAACGCCACCAGCTCCTCGACCGGCTCCGGATAGGTGGTTCGCGCTATCTCCTCGTCCTCGCAGGTGACCAGCCCGGCATCGGCAAGCAGCGGGAGGTGAGCGTGGACGAGTTCTATCTTGACCTTCGCCCACTCGTCGGGCCCCGCGGGCCCGTCAGCGGTGCTCTGCCAGCCGACGAGAACGTCGGTGAGTTCGTCTATCGTCATCGTCGACTGGGCCGGCAACGCCGCCAGTAGACGACGGCGTTTGCTGCTGGCCAGCGCCTTGAAGAGTTCGTCGAGCGGCGGGTAGTCGACATCACTACTGCTGGCGGAAAAATCCAGCCCGGTCAGTTGGTTTTCTGGGGCGGTCATGGTATCGTTGTCTCCGTTTTGACCGACACCGCTAATATATGTTATTCAAAAAGAATCATTGACTTGCCGACCTACTGGTGGCAGATAGTTACGGACATCTCACCAGTACTGTAGAGGGCAGTCGGCGTGAACGAAAGTTTCTGTACGTCTTGGGTAGAATGTCGACATCGAGTGTGGAACAAAATAGTCTAGCGGAAAGGACCGGAAAAATGTGCAGTGCGCGCCCGATAGAGTGGTGAAACGAAACCGACGCCAGCTTACGGGGATTCGCTCGTCTCGAGCGTGAACTCTTCGGTGGGGTAGGCCACACAGGTCAGACAGTAGCCCTCCTCCATGTCGTCGTCCATCAGCGAATCGTTCTGGCTGTGGCGGATGTACTCCTCAGCGGGCCCGTCGGTGATCTGGCCGGCACAGGAGATACACTGCCCCTCGCGGCAGGCGTAGGGGAGGTCCCACCCTTCCTCTTCGCCGGCCTCGAGCAGGTTCTCGTTGTTGGCGACCTCGATGGTCTCGCCCTCCTTCGCGAACTCGATTTCGTAGTACTCGACCTCGTCGTCGGCGATGGCGTCGGGGTCGAAGCCGGCTTCCTCTTCTTCCTCCTCGGACTCGCCGAGTTCGCCCTCGGCCTCGCCGGCCGGAATCGCCGCCGCGCTGCCGCCACCGATACCGCGGTTGTACGGCTCCGGGAAGTCAGTCTCCGGAACCGTCGCGGCCCGCTGTTCGAGGACCTCCTGCGAGATGTCCTCCGGTGCCTCCCAGCCAGTCCCCTTCGCGTAGTGTAGGGCTACGACGATGAGGGTAAGCGTGAGCCCGGAGAGGACGCCTACGAATGATACCATATCGGTGGCTTTGGAGTACTGATTTAATTAGCTGTTGTTTTTTCGGCCACAGCGTCGGCCGATGGCAGACCAGCCGCTATCCGAAACGCTTTATTTCGGGTTTTGAAATCCATATTTATGGGGTTCAGAGAACAGTGGGCCGAACTCGGTACAGGTGTGAAGGTTATCATCGGGCTCGTGCTTCTCGTCGGCCTGATCCCGCTCCTGGTTATCCTCGCGGCGATAGTCGCCTCGTTCGTGCTCGGATTCGGTAGCGGCGGCGAGGCTGCGGCGGCCCCACAGGCTTCGTGGGGATACGAGTACAACGAGACGAACGAATCGTCGGGTAAACTCACTATCATCCACGAGGGGGGCGACTCCATCGAGGTGTCGAAGCTCACCGTGGAAGTCGGGTCAGACACTGTCGACTGGGACGCCGATTCAGAGCGGATCAGTGTCGGTGACAGCACCACAGTCGAGGCCGGACCTGACGAGGTTGTCAGAGTCGTGTGGAGAAGTGGCGGAGAGGAGACGATTATCGGAGAGTGGGACGGACAGGGCTACTGAGTAACGGGCACTAGCTCTCACGATGTTAGGCGGCACTACACGCGATGGTAGCGAAACCAGCGATTTCGCTCACTTCCGATGGACTCCGTCCATCGACCTTCACGAACGCTGCGTGTTCGTTCACTTCCGATGAACGAAGTTCATCGGCGTTCGCGAACCCTTCCGGGTTCGCTCACTTCCGGGAGACGACACGCGTCTCCCGTTGTTCGCAGAACCTGCGGTTCTACTCACTCCCTGCGGGGAACCTCGTGGCGACCGAACCCGTAGCGGAGCCGGCTTGCGAGCCGCCGCGAGAAGCGGCCGTCGTCGGCCCGCGAGCCGAAGCGTTCACCGAGTGCCTGGTAGATGAGCGGCACCGGCACTTCCTGTTCCAGTGCCTCCTGGACGGTCCAGGTCCCCGTCGACCCACCCTCGACGCGGTCGGCCACGTCGCCGAGGTCGTTGCCCTCCTCGCGGAACGCCTCCTCACACAGTTCCAGCAGCCACGAGCGGATGACGGCGCCGTTGTTCCAGGTGCGCGCGACGGCTTCCAGGTCGAGGTCGTAGCGGCCGTTGGCCAGCAGCTCGAACCCCTCGCCGTAGGTCTGCATCAGCGCGTACTCGACGCCGTTGTGGATCATTTTGACGTAGTGGCCCGAGCCGGCCGGGCCCATGCGGTCGTGGCCCTCGGGCCCGGTCGCGACGGCGTCGAAGACCGGCACGAGTTCGTCGTAGGCCCACTGCTTCCCGCCGACCATCAGCGAGAAGCCAAGCTCCGCGCCGGCGGGGCCGCCGGAGGTGCCACAATCGAGATACGCCGCTTTCGTCTTCGCCGCTCGGCGGACGGAGTCCTCGAAGTGGGAGTTGCCGCCGTCGACGACGACGTCGTTGCGGTCGACGTGTGGTTCCAGTTCGTCCAGTGCCGCGTCGACGGGGTCGCCAGCGGGGACCATCAGCCAGATGCGCTTGTCGCCCGACAGCGACTGCGCGAGGTCCGGGATAGAGTCCGCAGGCTGTGCCCCTGCGTCGGCGGCGTCGGCGACCGCCTCCTCGTCGATATCGAAGACGACCACGTCGTGACCCGCGTCCAGCACGCGGTCGACGACGATGCGTCCCATGCGTCCGAGTCCGATGACGCCTAGTTCCATACTCTGGCCTCAGCGAGCGGGCAGGTAGGGATTGCGATTCGGGCCGGTGCGACGGCAGGTCACCCGATAGTCAGCATCTCGTACCCCTCGTCGGCCAGGTCGGCGACCGACGGCGCGTGTTCGGTCTCGTCGCTGAGGAGCTCGATTCCGGACCGCTCGCAGGCCTCGACGACGTCGAACGCGTTCGCACAGTAGCCACAGGCACCGGCGAGCAGTCCCCGCTGTTCTATCTGTTCCCAGTCGTAGCTGAACGGAAGGTCCGGGCGCTCCTCGAACGCGGAGGGCCACTTGGTCGCCTGCCCGTCGAGGAACACCTGAACCTCGTAGCCGGCGTCGTCGAACTCCAGCGCGTAATTGAATGCGTTGTTGGCGACAGGGGCGTTGTCTGGCCCGGCGGAAAGTAGTATCGCGTACCTGTTCTCCGTCGCTGTGTCGTCCGAGCCGCCGGCGAATGCGTCGAGCAGTCCCATGTATACTCATGGAAAACTGCCGCGGTGTCGGATAAGTGGTTTCCAGATTCACACCCAATTTTGTCCCGTCTTGGGGCTGCTGGCCGTCTCTCTGTTGGCCAACCACACTCATCCACTGGGCGGTACCCTTTCGACCCCGGCTACCCTCTCCTCGTCCATGGACGAACGCGTACGCGAACACGCACGCACACTGGTCGAGTGGAGCGCACGCATCGAAGACGGGGACGACGTCGTCCTCGAGGTCGGCGAGGGCGCCCACGACCTGGGCGTCACCGTCGCCGAGCAGCTGGGCGAGAAAGGCGCGAACCTGCTTGCGACGTATCGTTCGCCGGAGCTCCAGCGGGCCTACCTCCGGGCCCACGACGGCGACTTCGAGGCCGACCCCGGCCACGAACTGGCGCTGTACGAGGCCGCCGACAGCGTTCTCATCCTGAAGGGGTCGAACAACACTGCCGGCAGCGCGGACGTGCCCGGTGACGTTCGGCAGGCCCACTCGAAGGCCCGCCAGGCCATCCGGGAAGCCCGCCTCGACACCGACTGGGTCTCGACCCAGCACCCGACGCGGGCGATGGCCCAGCAGGCCGGGATGGCCTACGCCGAGTATCAGGAGTTCGTCTACGACGCGACGCTGCGGGACTGGGAGGCGCTGGCCGAGGAGCAAGCGAGACTCAAGGACATCCTCGACGACGGCGAGACGGTCCGCATCCGAAACGAGGGAACGGACCTCACCCTGGACATCGGGGACCGTATCGCGGTCAACTCCGCGGCTAGCGTCGCCTACGACTCCCACAACCTCCCGTCGGGCGAGGTCTTTACCGCCCCGGCCGACACCGCCGGCGTCGTCACCTTCGACGTGCCGATGACCATCCAGGGCCGTCGCGTGCGCGACGTGAAACTGACGTTCAAGGACGGCGTCGTGGTCGACTACGCGGCCGAACAGGGCGCCGACGTCATCGAGGAGGTGTTAGAGACCGACGGCGGTTCGCGACGGCTGGGCGAGCTGGGCATCGGGATGAACCGCGGCGTCGACCGGGTCACCGACAACATCCTCTTCGACGAGAAGATGGGCGGTACCGTCCATCTGGCGCTGGGGCGGGCCTACGACGCCTGCCTGCCCGAGGGCGAGGCCGGCAACGACAGCGCGGTCCACGAGGACCTCATCACCACGATGGGCGAGGGGTCGCGTCTGGAGGTCGACGGCGAGACGGTGCAGGTCGACGGGCAGTTTGTGTGGGAGTGAGCGAACCCCGAGGATTTCGCGAACGCCGATGAACGTAGTTCGTCGGAAGTGAGCGGAGCCGCAGGCTCCGCGAGAACCGCCGGAGGGAAGCGCTGTCGCTCCGATGTCGTCAGTTAAATCCGCGAAAGGGGTGGGGGGTGGGGGGTGGTGGCACCCAAAGTGGGTGCAGTCGGTGCTTCGACAGTGGTGGTAAAGAAGGTTCCGGCCGAGGTGTTGCGGTTTTCGTTACTCGAATGACGAATCCTCCCCGCGGCGATAACACATATGTGCCGCCACCGCATACCACTGCCCGTGACGACGGTGTCGTCGGACGGCGCGAACGGCGTCGCCGACATCCGTATTCGCACGGCCGAACGGGCGGACCTGCTGGCGATACACCGCATCGAGCAGGCGGTGTTCCCCCAGCCCTGGCCGTTCTCGGCGCTGGAGAGCTATCTGGGGGAGTCGGGCTTTCTCGTCGCCGAGACCGACACCGACGAGGCTCGCGTCGCCGGCTACGTCATCGCCGACACCGTCCCCAATCACGGGACGCCGCTGGGCCACGTCAAGGACCTCGCAGTCTGTGAGGAACACCGGCGTGAAGGCGTCGCGACGGCGCTCTTGCGTCGGGCGCTCTCCAAGCTGGAGTCGGTCGGCGCGGACTCGGCCAAGCTGGAGGTCCGGGCCGAAAACGAGGAGGCACTCCGACTCTACCGCCAGTTCGGCTTCGAACACCGCAAGACCATCCCGAACTACTACAGCAACGGCGAGGACGCGCTTGTGATGGTCCGGTTGCTGTAGTCGTTGCTGTCTGAACCGACGATACCCGCGGTCCAGCGCACGTCGAATCAGACCCGATTTATGACGGCAGCCCCTCCACACAGCTACCATGGGATACGCCTGTCCAGTCTGTTCGGACCCGCAGGCCGACGCCACGCATCTGGCGAACCACCTCGCCTTCACCGCGCTGACCGGCGGCGACGACCACGAGGCGTGGCTGGACGACCACGTCCCCGAGTGGGGGCAGTTCGGCGAGACGGAACTGGCCGAGCACGTGGTCGACCACGCCGAGGAGCGGGAGTTCCCGCAGGTGTTCGAGGAGAGTGGTACGGGTGAGCACGCTCCCGACGACCTGCCATCGGGCGCAGACAGCCACCGCGGCGCGGCGTCGGTGAGTGACGAGGACGCCGAAGTGCTCGCGGAGGCCCGCGAGCTGACAAAGGAGATGCTCGAAGCGGAGGACGAAGACGCGGGCGAAGACGAAACCCAGTAATCCCGCGAGTGTCTACGAGCGGGCATGGAGACCGAGGGGCAGTTCTCGCCGTCGACAGCCGCTGTGGCGCGTGACCGCTACGAGTCGCTGGGCTCGACCGCACAGGTCGTCGTCAAGGAGGTCGCCAAGGCGATGGGCCTCGACAAAGCGGAGTACCGCGAGCGGGTCACTGGCGAGGTCGTCGAGACGGCCCGGGACGTACTCTTTGCGGAGTCGCTCGCGGTGACGGTCGGCAGCCGCGAGGAGTTCGACGCGTGGCGCGACGAGACGGACCACGAGGTCGAGGTCATCGGCGCGGACAACGTCGACAACGTCGTCTGGCACGCCCCCGACTTCGCCGAGACGGCCGTCGCCGCGACCTACCAGTCCGAACGCGACGCCGCCGTCGGCACGCTCCGCCGGCAGGCCTTCGGCCGCATCTACAGCGAGGTCGTCTGATGCGCCGGGTCACCCGGAACTTCCTGCTGGCGATGGCTGTCGTCGGCGTCCTGTTGCTGGCGATGGGAGCCCTGCCGAGCTACCTCCGGAGCGGTGACCCCTACTACATGACCGCGACGCCCGTCGGCGAGGTCGATAACGGTACCGCGAACGCGACGGGCGGGACCACCGCCACGCCAACCGCCGCGACAGCCAGCACAGAGAACACGAGCGTCGTCGACGCGGGGACTCTCTCCGAGCGGCGCTACCCCTACACCACGGAAGCGCTGGAAAACGCGACAGACGATAGCGCGGGCCAGTCGACGGCCTACTACCGGGGGCCGGTCGGCATCAAGGGCGCCTTTACCCACTCGCCGTTCGACGAGTACGACTCACTCGCCCAGCAGTACCCCGCGGCCGTCGACGGTGACGCCGTCCGCGTGAGCCACGACGGAACCGTTTACCGGCTGGCGGTGACACAGACCCCATGAGCCGCGACCCGACCCACGAGTGGCCCGTCCTCGAAAGCACGGCCGAGTACGAGACCGGCTGGTACACCGGCGGCTACGACCGCGTGCGCCAGCCCGACGGCTCCGAGAAACAGTACTACTGGGCCGACTTGCCCGACGCCGTCGTCGTCGTCGCCCGCACCGGCGACGAACTGGTCCTGGTCGACCAGTACCGCCCCACCATCCGCCAGCAGTGTCTCGAACTCCCCGCCGGCATCGTCGAAGACGGCGAGTCCTACACCACCGCCGGCGCTCGGGAACTGCGCGAGGAGACCGGCTTCGAACCGTCGGGCGTCTCGCTGTTGGAGTCGTTCGACTGTGCGACCGGCGTCCTGCGCCATCGCCGGGGTATCGTCTTCGCCGAGGGGCTCACCCCGACCGACCAGGAACTCGACGACAACGAGTTCCTCTCGGTGACCACGGTCCCCATCGACGACGCGCTCGACGTCGCCCGGCGCGAACCGGCCAACGACGCCACTATCGAGGGTGTGTTGCTGGCACAGGCCGAGGGGCTCATCTGATTTCGGGCTGTCCTGACTTGTCGTCCGTCGTGTCCGGTTCCAGCGAGTCCACCGGCGCCGTGACCTCACAAACCGCAAGCGGCTAATGTGTTCACTGTCCTATCGTTCGTTCATGGACGGCGAAATCGGGAACGAAGAGATGCGAGAGCTTCTGGACGCGGACGGCACGGAGATAATCGACATCCGCTCCCCGGCGGCGTTCCGGCGGGGCCACATCCCCGGTAGCGAGAACGTCCCGCTGCCCTCGCTGGTCGACAGCGTCGAGCAGTTCGACGACGCCGAGCGGGTCGTGACGGTCTGTCCGAAGGGGAAATCCAGCGTCCAGGCCGCTCGTCTCATCGCCTCTTACGAGGGGTTCGACGGCCGGGTTGAGAGCTTCGAACCGGGGCTGACGGGCTGGGACGGCGGATTCGCCGAGGGCGACGGGGCGGCCAGCGACGGCGGTAGCGAAGGGGCTGGCGCCGACTCGACGCCAGCCGACGAAGGTCCGGACGCTCCGTTCTGAAGGCCCGTTCCGAGCGCGCCGGTCGCAGATGGGCCACTCTATACTCTATTGGGGGGTGTTTCGTCAGCAACGCGAGGCCGAACAGAACCGGCGTTATCTGTCGGTTCTCCACGCGAACTGTGGGGGTCGGCCAGCTCACCGAAGTTCGGTCAGCCGGCTGCCCAGCACCTCCCGAATCGCGCCGCTGTCCCCACCGATACGGAGTATCTGATAGCCGGCGTCGATAGCCGCCTGGGCCGCCATCGGGTCGTTCTGGATGCGGCCGATGGGGACGTCGGCAGCGAGACAGGCTTCCAGTGTGCGGTCGACAGCCGCCTCGACGGCGTCGTCGGTGTCTGCCAGTGGCTCGCCGCCCGACAGCGACATCGAGAGGTCCGCCGGCCCGACGAAGGCAAAGCCAAGCTGGGGGATATCGAGTATCTCCTCGACGTTGTCGACGGCGCGCTGGTTCTCTATCATCGTCCCGACCAGCACCTCGCTGTCCTCGCCGCCGACGAAGCTGTCGACGTAGCCCGCCCACTTGCCCGACCGTCCCACGCCGACCCCACGGTCGCCCACGTCCCCGTCGTGAGCGAAGTAGGCGGCCTCGACCGCCGGGCGCAGCTGGTCGGCGGTCTCGATACGGGGCAGCAGGATAGTCCGCACACCGGCATCCAGCACCTTCCGGACGAGGGCGGGTTCGGGCTTGGGCAGCCGGACCAGCAGCTCGATACCGCCCGCTTCGGCGGCCCGCGTCAGCTCCGCCAGCGCGGTGCTGTCGTACGGGCTTGGGCCGCCGTGTTCGAGGTCCAGCCAGACGTAGTCCAGCCCGACGTCGCCCATAATCTCGATGACCGTCGGCGAGTAGGTCGCCGCGGCGGCGCCAAAGACCGTCTCGCCCGATTCGAGCGCCCGCCGAAGCCCGTTCTCGCTTCTCATGGTGTTCGCTCCGCGGTGGCGCCTGTCGACCCACCGGGTCGCACAGCCGGGCCGGACGCGGCGGCCCGGAGCGGCCATCGCCGGTCGAAGCGCTGTCGACACGTGCCTGCCATGTGTGGCATACACTAACATATTACTGGCGGCGACTTAAAATGTAGCCCGAACAACCTGTCTGGGGGCCACCAGGTCGGGGCAGGCCTGCTGTGTGGCGCTGTCCCAAACCATAATGTGACAGAAATTGTTATACAATTTATGAGTCACGCAGACAGCGCGCTCGCGACGGACCTCCTCGTCATCGGGGCCGGGCCGGGCGGCTACACGGCGGCGATTCGGGGCGCACAGCGGGGACTGGACGTCGTCCTGGTCGAGCGGGAGACGGTCGGCGGCGTCTGTATCAACCACGGCTGTATCCCGGCCAAATCGCTCATCCACGCCGCCGGGTTCCAGAAAGACATCCAGCACTGGTCGGATATCGGCATCGAGACGGGCGAGGTGTCGGTGGACTTCGACGCTATCCAGGACTGGAAGAACGACGTCATCGAGCGGCTGACCGACAACATCCGCGCGGGGCTGGACGACCACGACGTCCGGCTCCTGGGCGGGACGGCGAGCTTTCGGGACTCCTCGACCGTCGTCGTCGAGGGCGAGCGGGGCGACCGAACTATCGAGTTCGACAACGCTATCGTCGCGACCGGCTCCGAGCCGCTCGAACTCCCCGGGCTGGGGTTCGACAACGACCGCGTCATCTCCTCGCGGGAGGTCCTCCAGCTCGACGCGGTGCCCGAGGAGCTCGTCGTGGTTGGCGGCGGCTACATCGGGATGGAGGCCGTCACGAAGTTCGCCAAGTTCGGCTCGTCGGTCAGAGTCGTCGAGGCACGCGACCGCGTTCTGGGGATGTTCGAGGAGGAAATCGTCGACACCATCCAGGAGACCAGCGAGATGTACACCGACGGTATCTACACGAACGCCATGGCCACGGGGCTGGAGTACGACGACGAGGGCCGGCCGGTGTTACTCGTCGACCACGACGGCACGGAACGGCGGCTCTCGGCCGACTACGTCATCGTCGCGGCGGGGCGGGACACGACGGCGGCTCGGGACCGTATCGCCCTGGAGAACACGGACGTCGAACTGACCGAGAGGGGGTACATCGAGACGGACGACCAACTGCGGACGACGGACGAGAACATCTTCGCCGTCGGCGACGCCGCGGGCGAGCCGTTCCTGGCCCACGTCGCCTACGAGGAGGGAAAGGTCGCCGCCGCCGCTGCGGCCGGCGACGACGCCGCGCTGGGCACCGATTACCTCCCCTCTGTGATGTACACCGACCCGGAGGTCGCGGTGGTCGGCCACAGCGAGTCCGAGGCCCGTGAGGCGTACGCCGACGTGCTGGTCGGCCGGGTGCCGATGTCCTCCTCGGGTCGCGCGCTCTCGGCGAACAAACCGGCGGGCTACGTGAAGGTGGTCGCGGCCCCCGACGGCGAACTGCTGGGTGCACAGGTCGTCGGCGCCCGCGCCTCCGACACTATCGCCGAGGCGACGCTGGCGCTGGAACTGGACGCCACTGTCGACGACCTCAGGGGGACGGCCCACGCCCATCCGACCTTCCCCGAGGCGCTGGCGGACGCCGCTGCCGACGCCGTCGGGGAGTCAATCCACTCCCACTAGCGCCGTTCGACCCTGGTATCTCACGCTTGTCACTGCCTGCCATTCGGCTGCTCGCTACCTGGCACTTGCTAGCACATCCAAACAGCTATGGACATTTAGCATTATAGTCATATCATGCAGTCTACAGGCAACGAGGCAGTACGCATCGGGCTGAACGGCTTCGGGCGCATCGGACGCACCGTCTTCCGGGCGGCGCTCCACGACGACCGCGTCGACATCGTCGGCATCAACGACCTCATGGAGAACGAGGAGATGGCCTACCTCGCGAAGCACGACACCGTGATGGGGACCCTCGACGGCGTCGACCTCCGCGACGGCGAACTGGTCGTCGAGGACGCCGACTTTTCGGCGCCGCTGTTCGGCGAACGCTCGCCGGCAGACCTCCCGTGGGACGACCACGACGTCGACGTCGCCTTCGAGTGTACGGGTATCTTCCGCACCCGCGAGGACGCAAGCCAGTATCTCGAGGCGGGCGCCGACAAGGTGGTCATCTCCGCGCCGCCGAAGGGCGAGGACCCGGTCAAACAGATCGTCTACGGCGTCAACCAGGACGAGTACGACGGCGAGGAGATCGTCTCGAACGCCTCCTGTACCACGAACTCCGTCACCCCGGTGGTGGACGTCCTCGACGAGCAGTTCGGCATCGAGTACGGCCAGCTGACCACCGTCCACGCCTACACCGGCTCCCAGAACCTCGTCGACGGGCCGAGCGGGAAGCCCCGTCGGCGCCGCGCGGCCGCCGAGAACATCATCCCGACGACCACCGGCGCCGCGAAGGCGGTCACCGAGGTCCTCCCGCAACTGGAGGGCAAGCTCGACGGGATGGCCATCCGCGTCCCGGTCCCGGCGGGCTCGATAACCGAACTCCTCGTGAACCTCGAGGAAGACGTGACCGCGGGCGATGTCAACGCGGCGTTCCGCGAGGCGGCCGATGGCCACCTCGAAGGGGTCATGGGCGTCACCGACGAATCGGTCGTCTCCTCGGACATCGTCGGGCTCCCGTACTCGACCTACGTCGACCTCGACCTGACGAACGTGGTCGGCGGGATGACCAAGATATTCACCTGGTACGACAACGAGTACGGCTTCTCCAGCCGGATGCTCGACGTCGCCGATCACATCACCGAGAACTGAACCGAAGCTGCGGTCGGGGTGGGTGACTCGTGCCCGTCCGGACCGAGACCCGTTTTCCGCGCCGAATTACCGGTCGTCCTGCCCGTTCTGGTGTATCGCGTCGTCGTAGATGACGCCGCGTTCGGCGTCCAGTGTCACCACGTCGCCCTCTGTGGCCTTGTCGGAGATGCTCGCGCCGGAGACCATCGGAATCGACAGCTCCCGGGCGACCACCGCCGCGTAGCCGGTCGTGCCCTCGTGGGCGTCGACGATGCCGGCTATCCGCCCGGTGTCGCCGGTGAACTCCCCGTCGAAGTGGTTCGGGACGCTGAGTATCGCGCCGTCGGGCACGTCGTCTATGTTCCCGTCGCCGACCCGGTGGAAGGGCCCGGAGACGAGCCCCGGAACCACCGACTCCCCCCGGCCGACGGTCTCGGAGGCGACGTGAATCTTCAGCATGTTCGAGGTGTTGACCCCTTCCAGTTCCGTCATCATCCCCGAGAGGACGACGACCGTGTCGCCGCTTTCGACTGCCTCCGTCTCCAGGCCCGACTGGACGGCGCTGTTGATGATGGCACCCGCGCCCTCGGCGGTGTAGGGCGTCGTCGCGGGCGTGATACCCCACGAGAGGGTCAGCCGGCGCTGGACCTCCACGTTGGGTGTCGAGGCGACGATGGGAATCGACGGCCGGAACTTCGCGGCCTTGAGCGCGGTGTAACCCGATTCGGAGGCGGCGACGATGGCGTCCGCGCCGATGTCACGCGCCAGGAACCGGGCCGAGCGAGCCAGCGCGTCGGCCCGCGACGCGTCGGCGTCGGGCACGTGCTGTTCGCGGTTCTCGTCGTACTCCGGGGCGTCCTCGACGTCCTGAACGATGTTGGCCATCGTCTCGACGACGCGCACCGGATGCTCGCCCATGGCCGTCTCGCCCGAGAGCATCACGGCGTCGGTGCCGTCAAGCACTGCGTTGGCCACGTCGGAGGCCTCCGCACGGGTCGGTCGTCGGGCCGTCGTCATCGAGTCGAGCATCTCCGTGGCGGTGATGACCGGGACCCCCGCCTCGTTGCACTTGCGGATGATGCGCTTCTGTATCATCGGGACGTCTTCGAGCGGGAGCTCCACCCCGAGGTCGCCGCGGGCGACCATGATGCCATAGGACGCCTCGATGATTGAGTCGATATTGTCGACGGCGATGTCCCGTTCGATCTTGGAGATGATGGGGATGTCCGCCCCGAGCTCCGAAAGTGTCTCCTCTATCTCGCGGACGAAATCCCCGTCACGGACGAACGAGGCCGCGACGAAGTCGACCTCTTTCTCCGCGGCGACCTCCAGCTCGGTCTGGTCTTTCTCGGTGACGGTCGGCAGTCCCAGTTCGACGCCTGGGACGATGACGCCCTTGCGCCCGCCTAACTTCCCACCGTTCCCGACGGTCGCCGTGATAGTCTCGCCGTCGACCTCGTCGACGGTGGCCGCGATACGGGCGTCGTCCAGCAGGATGCGGTCGCCCGGCTCGACCGCGGAGATGTCGTGTGAGAGGCCGATCTCCTCCGGCGTGGCCTCGCTGCCTACGACGAATCGCACCGTCGACCCGGCCGCAAGCTGGATGGGCTCGTCCAGCGGCGCCGTCCGGACCTCGGGGCCGGGGAGGTCGTGCATCACTGCGACCGGGGCCTCCGTGTCCTCGTCGACCTCGCGGACCCGTTCGATGACTGTCCGGCGGTCCTCGGGCGTACCGTGGCTCGCGTTCATCCGGGCGACGGCCATCCCGGCCTCGGCCAGCCCGGTCAGTGTCTCCACCGAGTCCGAGGCCGGGCCGATGGTGCAGACGATCTTCGCGGACCGCATCTCAGGCCTGCCCCTCGATGCGCAGCAGTTCGTTCAGCTTCGCGGTTCGCTCGCCGCCGACCGTCCCGGTCTTGATGAAGGGCGCGTCGGTGCCGACCGCGACGTGGGCGATGGTGGTGTCCTCGGTCTCGCCGCTACGATGTGAGATGACCGACTCGATGTCGTTCTCGGCGCCGCGCTCGATGGCGTCGATGGCGTCGGTGAGCGTCCCTATCTGGTTGGGCTTGATGAGGATGCTGTTGGCCGACCCCTTCTCGATGCCCTCCTGCAGGCGCGAGGTGTTGGTCACGAACAGGTCGTCCCCGCAGATGAGCGTCTCCTCGCGGACCCGGTCTGTCAGTTCGGCCCACTCGCCGAAGGCGTTCTCGTCGAGTGGGTCTTCGACGTACTTCAGGCCGTACTCGTGGACCATCTCCTCGACGTAGTCTATCTGTTCCGCGGTGGATTTCACGTCGTCGTCGTAGACGTACTCGCCGTTCTCGTGGAGCTCGGAGGCGGCCATATCCAGCCCGAAGCCGATTTCGAAGCCGAGCTCGTCGGCGACGGTCGTCGTCGCGTCGTCGACGATGTCGAACGCTTTCGCGTCGTCGATAGGTGGCGCCCACGCCCCCTCGTCGCCCTTGTTCGTCGGGATGCCCTCGGCCTGGAGCAGCTCCTTGATGTGGGCGTGGACCCGCGCGTTCGCGAGGACCGCCTCTTCGACGCTCGGTGCGCCCACCGGCACCGAGAGGAACTCCTGGATGTTGGTCGCCTCGGCGGCGTGGGCGCCGCCGCCGATGACGTTCCCCAGCGGCGTGGGGGTCGTGTTCCCGCGGAAGGTCCCCCCGAGGTGGTGGTACAGTGGGATACCGATGCTGTCGGCGCCGGCCTTGGCGGCGGCCATACTGATGGCGACGGCCGAGTTGGCACCGATCTCCGAGAAGTTCGTGGTCCCGTCTGCCTCCCGTAGCGCGGCGTCGACCGCCCGCTGGTTCTCCGCGTCGACCTCGCTCTCGAGGTCGGGAATCGCTTTCTCCTCGGCTCGCTCGATGGCCTCGGCCGCGTCCAGTTCGATGGCCTCGTGTTCGCCCGTCGACGCCCCGCTGGGCGCCGCCGCGCGGCCGAAGCCACCGCTCGTCGTCGAGACGTCCGCCTCGACCGTCGTGTTTCCTCTCGAATCCAGTACGCGTCGCAGTGTGATGTCGGTGATGCGTGTCATGGGTGGTCCACGGGAGATGCGCGACTGCGTGACATGTGGCCAAGCCGTAAGTTCTCTCCCGTTGTCAAACTATTCAAACAACGCGATGAAAGTCTTTCCGGTGGTTCTGGCGACTTTCAGGCGCTCACATGCCAGTATTCGGATGCCGCCGACTACCGACGAGACGGCCCGGAATCGCGCCGCCCCGCGTTGCTTCGAGGACGCCGTCGCTTCGCCGCGCGGCTACGCCGCTTGGCATCGAGGCGCGTAGCGCCTCGCTTCGCTCAGCCATCTCCGCCCTGCTCCACGGCTCACTGCGTTCGCCGTGTCGCTACGAGGCGACCGTCACTCCGTTCCGGTAGCCTCGCCGACCACGTCCTCGTCGGTCGGCCCCTGCCCGTCGAACTCGGCGACGACCGCGTCCAGCTCTGCCGGGTCCTCGACGTGGGGGAGCCGTTCGTCGGCGGTCGTCGACTCGGCGTCGACGCCCAGCTTGTCACAGGCCAGGTCGGCCGCCGCTTCGGCCATCTGCCGGTAGGTGGTCAGCTTCCCGCCGACGATGCTGGCCATGTTCTCGACGCCGTCGTCGGCGTGGTCCAGCAGGAAGAACCCCCGGGAGATACCGCGGCCGCCGCGGGCCTGCTCGTCGGGCGCGAACAGCGGTCGGATACCCCACCAGGTCCGTATCTCGGGGGCGTCTTCGACCGGTGGGAGCATATCCCCACACTCCGCTCGGGTCCGCTCCTTTTCGGCCTGGTCGGTCTCGTACTCGTCCGGATCGTCGACGTCGACGCTCGTCGTCCCAAGCACGACCTCGCCCTCGTGGGGGACGACGATGTCGCCGTCGTCCGGGTCACGACAGCGGTTCAGCACCGGCTCCAGGTCGTCGTACTCGACGGATATCATCACGCCGCGGTTGGGCTGCATCTCGACGTCTATGCCGGCCATCTCGGCCAGCTTGCCAGCCCAGGCCCCGGTCGCGCTGACGACGTAGTCGGCCTCGATGGTGTCGGAGACGTCACCGCCGACCTCGACGCCGGTGACCGTGTCGTCGTCGACGTCGATGCCCTCGACGGGCGCGTGAGTGTGGACTGTCGCGCCGTGGTTTCGGGCGTCGGCGGCGTTGGCCGCACAGAGCCGCGACGGGTAGATGACCGCGTCGGGCACCGTCATCGCCCGGACTGTCTCCTCGGCGAGATTCGGGACCCGCTCGCGGGCCTCGTCGCCGTCTAGCTCCTCGACCGGGATGCCGATGTCCTCGCAGGCCGCCCGTTTCTCGTCGAAGTAGTCGGGGTCGTCCGCCTCGAGCTGGACGAACAGCCCGCCAGTATCGCGGATGCACGCGCCCGCGATGTCCCGGAGTATCTCGTTCTCTTCGAGACACTCCTCGGCCCCCACGCGGTCAGCTTCGGCGTAGCGGGCACCGCTGTGGAGCAGTCCGTGGGACCGCCCGGACGTTCCGCTGCCGATGCCACCGCGGTCGACGAGCGTTACGTCGACCCCGCGGAGCGCGAGGTCGCGAGCGATTCCAGCGCCGGTGGCACCGCCACCGACGACGAGTACGTCTGTCTCCTGTGACATGTCTTGTCATTAGGACAATTGACATATCACTCTATCGACGGTGTTGCAACTGGTAGCTATCGGGCGAGTAAACGGGTCCGGCGCCGCCGCTCACCGGTCACGGAATGGTGGCTCAGTATACGCTATCGTCACAAGGGGCTCAGCGGGGGTAACTGCTCGTCATCGCCACCACTGTCTCGTTCACGTTCGTCGCTGAAAAGTTCGTCTATTACCGAGGGACTGGTACCGAAATTCAAGACCCTACAGCGGTACCGTCTCCAGTGTGAGACGACCTACGGTGCAACGGGTGCGTCACTGTCGGTGTCGAGTCCGTGCAACGGGACATCACCGGAGAACTCGAATTCGTCGTACCAGACCGTCGGTCGTTTTGCTCGTCCCTCGTCTTCCAGTTCGATGAGCCCGTAGTCGGCAAGTTCGTGAACGTTTTCAGTTACTTCCGGGGGATGTCGATCGACGATACGTGCGAGCTCGCGGATGCTTGCGGGCTCGTATTCGACGATGGCTTCGAGCAGTTCGAGATTCGTGGGTCGGAAGATACGGCCGAACGTTGCGAGGCTCTCGATGCTGAGTCGGGACGGGTTCGGGTCCACCTCTTCGCCGTCGTCGATGGATGCGAGCGTCTCCTCGAGGCCGGTGCGGTTGGGGCGCGTGCCAATCGTGATGTGGAGCGTCTGGGTCATGGATGGTGTCGTGATGTGGTTGGCTACCATTCGATGCGTTTCTCGGGTGGGAGCGCAGCACGCCAAGCCCGATAGAGTGGTTGGAGGCCCTCGTATTCGATTTCGAATACCTGTCCCCCGATATGCAGTTCGTGCGGACCGTGATGGTTGTCGAAGCGGATGATGGGCTCTTCAGCGCCGGCTTCGCCGTAGTGAAAGGCGTACTTGATGCCCTCCGGATACTGGTCGGAGTCGGGCACATCGAGGATACGTATCCGGACGACAGTTCCGTCGTCATAGGCTTGAATTTCATCTTCCAACACCTCGACGTCGTCTCCCATCGATGGTTGTTAGTCTGTATCCTAACAACATGAGTGTTAGGGTATATACTAACAGTGTAGAAACGACGGCTCGCGGTCAAATCGCGATTTGGTCACTACAGTGCCTGTGTTTGACCGAGTCAAGTAGTCCGAAATAGAGCGTCCTCGATTCTGCGTACCCCGTATAATCAGACGAGGTTGAACAGCCATATGACTAATTACGGGTTCCACAAACTCCGCTCCATCGTCAATGGGGGCGACTACTCCCAAACCCTTCACCGATCTATTAATAGAAACTGTGTCTCAGCAGGGGTAACATTTCGTCATCGCCACCACGCCAGTGTAGAGTCCCCCCCGGGAAAAACTCGTTTGTTGACGGCCGTTCGAGGATTTGGATCGCCATGGGAGAGTTTTCAGAGGGGAGACGACTAACCACGGCCCAACTTACTTTATAACTCGTTGCATATAATCGGACAGTGTCCGAGCTAACGAAACAAAAAGCGACAGTCTGTATCGATGTCAGCACCGGAGAGGATGTGTTTCGCCTCAGTGCGGCCGACGAGATACTCGGCCTTCTGGTGGACGCTCACGAGACGGAGTTTTCGATTCCCGAACTCGTCGACGCGACAGGTGCCGCCCGCTCGACGGTCTGGCGGGCCGTCGACCTGCTCAACAGCCTCGGCGTCGTTCGTGTGCGTGAGACGCCACAGCGTAACTACGTCTCAATCAACCCTGAGCGTCTGCAGAAGGACGACCCGATACTGGCTATCGAACAGGCCGAGTTCCACGACCCGATTCGAGCGTTCGTCGAGCGCGTTTGGAACGAATTCGACGAGAGCGACGACATCAAGGAACTCGTCGGCGTTGTCGTCTTCGGCAGCGTCGCCCGTGGCGAGGCCGACAGACGGAGCGACATCGACCTGTTCGTCGTCGTCGACGGCGACCGGACGAGTGCCCGCCGCCGCACAACCGACGTGGTGAGTGACCTCTCGGAAGAACGGTTTGACGGCGACCGGTTCGCGTTCGAACCGTACGTCGAGTCCGTCGACAGCACCCGCCGAGCGGGGCCGAAGCTCCGTGAGATATTCGAAGAGGGTACCACCGTAGTCGGGAGCGAGCGGCTCCAGTCGATTCGTAAGGCGGTGTTCGCCGATGAGTAGCACGCGTATCGGGCAGCTTCTCGACGACGCACAGGCCGCTTTCGACCGACGGCCCAGCGACATCGAAACGGGGCTCGATGTGTCCGACGCCGCTTTGCTTCAGCTTCGGAAAGCGTGCCGACTGCTCGCCGGTGCGGAAGCACTGCAAGAACAGGGCTACTACACGCTCGTCATTGAGGCGTCGTTCGTCGCGATAGAACGAACGGTTGAGTTTCGGCTTCTCGAACGGGGGACGATGGAGCCGACAGATTTGCCCGGGACGCATCCAGGTGTGTATCGGGAGGCGGCATCGGCCGGTATCTTCGACGCATCGATGGCGAACGACCTCGCCGACCTGTGGCGGGACCACCGAGCGAAGACGTACTATCAGGACGGACTCGCGGCGGCGGAGCGCGCTGATACGATGTATGCGCTTGCGAAGGAAGTTCACGCCTTCGTAGTGGGGCGGTCTTCGCAGGGCCACGAGTGTCTCTATGAGTAGACCAGCCGCTGTCTATTGAGTCATCTATTAATAGAAACTGGGTCTCAGCGGGGGTAACTGCTCGTCATCGCCACCATCGATACATAGTCGACCGGGGCTGAAAACGGTCCGTTCCCGGGCCGGTGATAGCGCTCCGTTTCTGTCCCGTTGATTCAGTCGAACGTCGGTGGGACATCGCATCCAGGGGGGAGACCGCCAGCCAGTATTAATAATAGTAAACTCAGAATAAGAGCATTTAATAGAACTGAGCCCAGTGTTAATAACATGGGGTACACCCGACGCCGTATGCTGGCCGCCACCGCGGGTATCGCCGGTCTCGGCGCCATCGCCGGCTGTTCTGGCGGGTCCGGACAGTCGAACGCCGCCGCAGTCCAGTCATCGTTTTTCGTCTTCGACGACATCGCCGAGAACGTCGCCGGGGACAGCACGACCACCGACCTCCTCGTCCCCATCGGGCAGCACGGTCACGGCTGGGAGCCCGGCCCCCGCGTCCGCGAGGACATCTACGACGCGTCGGTGTTCGTCCACGGCATGGAGGGGTTCCAGCCGTGGGCCGACGACATCCTCGAGGACCTCGAGGCCGACGGGGCCGGGGTGACGCCGGTCGACGTGAGCGCCGACGTCTCGCTGCTCGAATTCGGGGTGTCACACGACGAGCACGACGACGAACACGGAACCGAGAGTCACGAGGGCGAACACCACGACGAACACGAGACTGACACCCACGAGCGCGAGGACGACAACCACGACCACGGGTCGATGGACCCGCACTTCTGGATGGACCCCACCCGCGTCGCGACCGCCGCCGACACCGTCCGGGCGGCGGTAGCCGATTTCGACGCGGACAACGCCGACAGCTACGCCGACAACGCCGAGGCCTACCAGGCCAGGCTGGCCGACCTCGACGAGCGCATGGAGTCACGGCTCGCCGACGCCTCGAAGGGGACGCTTCTGGTCGCCGGCCACAACGCCTTTGGCTACCTGAGCGAGCGCTACGGCATCACCGTCGAGGCACTGACCGACGCATCGCCGGACGACGAGCCGACGCTTTCCGACCGGGAGCGGGCCCGGGCGGTCATCCAGGAGCACGGGCTGACCTACATCTGTGCCGACCCGCTCGAATCACAGACGATGGCCGAGGAACTCGTCGCGGAGACCGACGCCGAGGAGGTTCTGCCCCTGACGGCGATGCCCGGGCTGAACGAGTCCTGGCGGGAATCGGACTGGGGGTACGTCGACGTGATGGAGCAGGTGAACCTCCCGACGCTGGCCAAAGCGCTCGGGGCCAGATGAGCGTCGCCGAACTCACCGACGTAACCTTCGCCTACGGCGACCGGCCGGTCGTCGAGGACGTCTCCATGGACGTGCCCGAGGGGGCCTTTCTCGGACTCGTCGGACCCAACGGCTCGGGGAAGACGACGCTCCTGGAGCTGCTGGTCGGCCTCCGCCGGCCCGACAGCGGCTCGGTGACTCTGTTCGACGAGCCGGCCCACCGCGTCGCGGACGGCGAGCGGCTCGGCTACGTCGCCCAGAACGCCGCTGCCGGCGCCGGCGAGATGCCGGTGACGGTGCGCGAAGCGGTCCGGATGGGTCGGTATCCCCGTCGGCTCTTTCGCCGTTTCCGAGACGCGGACCGGGCGGCGATAGATTCGGCGCTCGACCGGGTCGGCATCCGAGACCTCGCCGACCGCCGGGTCGGGCGGCTCTCCGGTGGCCAGCGCCAGCGGGTGTTCATCGCCCGCGCGCTGGCGGCCGAGGCGGACCTGCTCGCGCTCGACGAGCCGACAGTCGGCGTCGACGCCGACTCCCGCGAGGCCTTCTACGACCTGCTCCACGAGCTCAACGACGAGGGGATGACTATCGTGCTCATCGAGCACGACATCGGCGTCGTCACGACTCACGCCACCGAAATCGCCTGTCTCAACCGAACACTGTTCTTCCACGGGGACCCCGAGACGTTCGTCGAGACCGACGCGCTTGCCGACGCCTACGGCGCGAACCAGGGTGTCCTCCACCACGGGCACTGACGATGCAGGCACTCACGCTGCTGTGGCTCGTCGCTCCGCTCGAGTGGTTCCTCGACGACGTGTGGGGGACCCTGCTCGACGTCGTCGCCGGTGCGACCGGCCTCCGGTTGCTCGACTTTCCGTTCATGCAGCGGGCCTACCTCGCCGCCGTCTGTATCGCTATCATCGGCCCGCTGGTCGGGAGCTTTCTCGTCCACCGGGAGATGGCGATGATAGGCGACACGCTGGCCCACTCGGCGTTTGCCGGCGTCGCCATCGGTCTGTTCGTCAACGCGACGCTGTCGCTGTCGGTACCGCCGCTGGCGACGGCGCTTGTCGTCGCCGTCCTCGCGGCGCTGCTCGTCCAGGCGCTGGTCGACTACGCCGGCGCCTACACCGACACGTCGCTGGCCATCGTCCTGACCGGCGCCTTCGCCGTCGGGAGCGTGCTGGTCACCGCGACCGACGGGGGTATCGCCGTCGGCATCAACGCCTACCTCTTTGGCTCGCTGGCGACGGTCTCGCGGGCGAGCACCGGCCTCTTGCTGGCGATGAGCCTGCTCGTCGTCGCAGTGGTGACGGTCGCCTACCGTCCCCTGGCGTACGTCACCTTCGACGAGGTCGGCGCCCGCGCCGCCGGCCTCGACGTCGGGCGGTACAACCGACTGCTCGTCGTCCTGACCGCCGTCGTCGTGGTCGGTTCGATGCAGATAATGGGGGTCATCCTCGTCGCCGCGATGCTCGTGATTCCGGTGGCCGCGGCGACCGCCGTGGGCGGGTTCAAGCGCTCTGTCGTGGCGGCCGTCGTGGTCGGCCAGGCCGCGACGCTCACCGGGACGACGCTGTCGTACACCTACGACGTCGCCGCCGGGGGCGCCATCGTTCTCGTCGCTATCGGTATCTTCGCGGTCGTCCGGGTCGGGATGGCGCTTCGAACGGGGTGAGTTCGGGAACGACTCGACTGGTCGCAGATGCCGTCCACGTCGGGACCGCCCAATAGCTCTATATACGGAACTGTATCGGTATTTCTACTCACTATCTAGCCTGATTGCTCATACCCGGCTATACCCCTATTATAAACGAGTTTAATACTCCTTGTGCCTGTTTCTGGTGATGACGCAGGACCCACAGCGGCTCTCTGACAGCATTTCACGACGAAAGTTCATCGCGGCGGCCGGCGTCGCTGGCGCGGGTGCGGTCGCCGGGTGTTCCAGCAGCGAGGGCCAGTCTGCAACCACGGAGGGGAAACCGCTGACCGCAGACGGCTCCTCGACGGTGTACCCAATCACGAGCCAGGCGGGGTCGCTCTGGAACGGGAACGCGCCCGCCTCGGACGAGGAGTACTGGGGTCCGGGCCAGTACGGCATCGACACCGACAAGAACATGGCCGATTACTGGGCCGGCCTCTACGGCTTCGAACCCAGCGGTGAGGAGGGGACGCCGCCGTTCTACACCAGCATCGGGCTGAACCACACGGGTGTCGGCCTGGAGAAGCTGGAGAAGGGTCAGGTCGACATCGGCGACGCGAGCGCGCCGGTCAGCGCCGAGTTCCCGGACCGCAGCGAGGCGGAACTCTCCGAGTTCACCGACCACGTCGTCGCCGTCGATGCCCAGCCCATCATCGTCAGCCAGGAGATATACGACGCGGGCGTGACCCAGCTCACGCTCTCCGATATCCAGGACATCTATCGGGGTAACGTGGAAAACTGGTCAGAACTCGGCGGGCCGGACAAGGAAATCCAGGCTATCGGCCGCGCGGAAGGCTCCGGGACAGACACCTCCTTCCGCGCCAACGTCCTGGGTGACCCCGACGCCTCGATGGGCGGTGTCGACAGCCGTAACGGACAGAACCAGCAGGTCAAGACCGTCGTCCAGGAGACCGACAACGCGGTCGCGTACATCGCACTCGCGTTCGTCGACGACTCGACGCCCGCGATCGACCTCGAAATCGAGGGCGAGCTGTTCGAGTACCCCGACGACTTCGGCTCACTCGACTACCCGCTCTCCCGCGCGCTCCACACGTACACGTGGGACGGCACCTCGAAGAAGGAAGCGGCGTTCATCCGCATGATACTCCATGAGTACGGCCAGACCATGTTCGTCGAGTCGAACGACTACCTCCCGCTCACCGAGGAGCGACGCAAGGAGGAGCTCGGCAAACTGCCGGAACCGACCAACTGAGCGGAGTCCGACCGAACCACCACTATCTGTGTCAAAATGAAACCACGTAATTCATGAGCGACTCATCTGTTTTCGACAGCGGACACCGGATTCGCCGGGCTATCCAGTCGGAGGGGCGGGTGACCGCCCTGTTTGCCGTCGGGGGTCTCTGTCTCGTCGCCGCGTTCGCGCTGTTCCTGCTGAACTCGACGGCGGCGGTGTTTCCGGTCGCCGGCTTCGTGGCGGTGTCCGGCTACGGCTGGTACGCCCACCAGGCCGAGACTGCGCGGGCGCTGACCTTCCTCTCGACGGCCTCGACCATCATCATCCTGGGACTCATCACGGTGTTCGTGTTCCTCGAAGCGGTTCCCGTGTTCCAGCTCATGGGCGTCCGTCTGTTCGGGTACACCGACCCCATTCGTGTCTTCGGTATCACGGTGTTGCCCGCCGTCGAGTCGTACTGGAGTACGAGCCAGCACGTCTACTCGCTCGTCCCGATGATATGGGGCACGTTCGTCACGACGGCTATCGCGACACTCATCGCCGCGCCACTCGGTATCGCCGCGGCGGTGTTCCTCGCGGAGATTGCGCCCCCGACCGTTCGGGAGACGGTCAAGCCCGGCGTGGAAATTCTCGCCGGGGTCCCCTCCATCGTCTACGGCTATCTCGGATTCGTGACGCTCAATTCGTTCCTGTTCGAGAACCTGGAGATGGCAAACCTCGGGAGCCTGTTCCTCGTCGGCCTCGTCATCGGCGTGATGGCGCTCCCGACCGTGGTTTCGGTGGCAGACGACGCGCTGACGAGCGTCCCGGCGAGTATGCGCGACGGGGCCATCGCCATGGGCTCGACCGAGTGGCAGACGGTAAAGAGCATCACGCTCCCCGCGGCGCTCTCGGGCGTCTCCGCGGCCGTGCTGCTCGGTCTCGGTCGAGCTGTCGGCGAGACGATGGCAGCGACGGTCATCCTCGGCCACAGTCAGCAGCTTCCGGACCCGCTCCAGGACGTCTTCGACAACACCGAGACGCTCACGAGCCTCATCGCGAGCCAGTACGGGAACGCCGACGGACTGCACATGAACGCGCTGTTCACCGCGGGTGTCGTGCTGTTCGTGACCGTCATGTTTCTCAGTCTCGTCGCCAGACGAATCGAGCTTCGAATGCAGCGAAAGCTCGGAGGTGGCAAATGAGTCACTCCGAGGCGTCCGCACTGGTCGCGGAGCGAACGAGCGCCGTCGAACGTCTGGCGGCCGGTGTCGTGGGCGTCGGCCTCGCGACGATCCTGTTCTCGGTTCTGAGTGTCACCCGAATCCTCACCGAGGAGACGTCGGTGCTCGGCATCGGACTGTACGACTTTCTCGCCGTCGGCGTCGCACTGATGGGCGTCGGCGTCGTCGCGCTCGGGGCCGGCTCGCGCGCCGGTGTCTTCGAGTCGACGCCCGACGAGACACCGGGGCTCGTCACTGCGGCGCTGTTCGGCGGCGGCGCGTTCGTCGTCGCCGGGCTGACCGCGTCCCAGACGCTCGGATTCGGGACGGTCGGCTGGCTCCTGCTGGCGCTGCTTTCCGGCGGTTTCACCCTCTTCGCCGTCGCTCTCGCCCCCGAAGACGTCGGGTCGACACTCCCGGCTGGGGTGGCCGCCGTCGGTGTGGCCGCCCTCGTCGTCGGTGACGTCGTCGGGCCGTCGTTCGCCTGGCAGCCGGATGGGTTCTCCGCGACGTTCACGGGCGCGATGTCCGTGCCGGTCCTTCTCGCCGTGATCGCCCTCGTCGCCGCCTGGGCGGCGGCGAAAGCCTACGAGGGCTACGGCAGCCAGGGCCGCCAGACGGCGGCGTACCTGCTCGTCGGCGTCAACGCCGTCGGTATCATCGCCGTGCTCGGGACGCTGCTGCTGTTTATCGCGATGAAAGGGGCCGGGCCGGCGTTCCGTGGCTTCTCGCTCGTCCCCTTCGAGTGGCCGTTCGTCCAGAACGGCTACTCGTTCCGGCCGGACGTGATAAACGGCGTGTTCC
Source organism: Haloarcula salinisoli (assembly GCF_019599405.1). Classification (NCBI taxonomy): domain Archaea; kingdom Methanobacteriati; phylum Methanobacteriota; class Halobacteria; order Halobacteriales; family Haloarculaceae; genus Haloarcula; species Haloarcula salinisoli. The sequence goes on from NZ_RKLQ01000002.1 coordinate 627,769, forward strand.
CGGCTATCATGGGCACTATCTGGCTCGTCATCGGCGCCGTCGTCACCGGCGTTCCCCTGGCCGTCGCCGCGGCGGTGTTCCTCACGGAGTACGCCGAGCAGGGCCGGTTCGTCGGCGCGGTCGAGATCGCGACGAACGGTCTCTGGAGCACGCCGAGCGTGGTCTACGGACTCTTTGGCTACGCGTTCCTCGTGCCCCGTCTCGGCGGGACGACGTCGCTGCTCTCGGGGATGCTCGTGCTGGGGTTCATGCTGTTGCCGCTCTGTCTCATCACGTCCCGGGAGGCGCTCAAGTCAGTTCCCGACGAGTACCGGGACGCGAGCGCCGCCCTCGGGGTGAGCAAGTGGCAGACGATTCGCAGTGTGGTCATCCCGGCGGCGGTGCCGGGAATCCTCACGGGCGTCATCCTCGGTGTCGGCCGCATCGCCGGTGAGACGGCGCCCATCCTCCTCGTGATGTCCGGCGGGCTCCGGGACCCCGCACCGAACGTCCTCGGTGCCTTCGAGTTCACGACCACGCCGCCGTTCGTGGCCAACGAGGCGCTGTTGCAGAGCGCCCCGGCGCTGCCCTACCAGCTCTACGCGACCATCACCGCGGGCGTCTCCGCGGAGAACGCCGCCGAGTACGGCTGGGGAACGGCGTTCGTCCTGCTTGCCGTGGTGCTGTCGTTCTACGCTATCGGTATCGCCTCGCGAATCTACTTCAGACGGAAACTGAACGCATGACTAACCAACAGCCAGTCACCAAAGACGCGACGGAGCAACGCCAGACGACGACCGGAGAGAGCCAGGAGGAAACCCGCCCCGAGTGGACCGACTACGACTTCCAGAGCGACGCGAAGCTCTCGGTGCGGGACCTCAGCGTCTCCTACGGGGACGAAACGGCGCTCGATGGCATCTCGATGGATATCCCCGAACAGAGCGTCACTGCGCTCATCGGGCCGTCAGGCTGTGGGAAGTCCACGTTCCTGCGCTGTCTCAACCGGATGAACGACCGGATTCGGGCCGCTCGCGTCGACGGCTCGGTGACCTTCGAGGGCGACGACATCTACGACGACGGTATCAACCTCGTCGAACTCCGGAAACGCGTCGGGATGGTGTTCCAGTCGCCCAATCCCTTCCCGAAGTCGATACGTGACAACGTCTCGTATGGCCCCCGAAAGCACGGCACCGTGCGGACGGACCTGCTCGCGAAACTGACTGGTCGGGCAGATACCGACGAGGAGGCCGCCCTCGTCGAGCGCTCGCTCAAGCAGGCGGCGCTGTGGGACGAGGTCAAGGACCGCCTGGACGACAACGCGCTCGGGCTCTCGGGCGGCCAGCAACAGCGACTGTGTATCGCCCGCTGTCTGGCCGTCGACCCCGAGGTCATCCTGATGGACGAGCCCGCATCCGCGCTGGACCCCATCGCCACCTCGAAGATAGAGGACCTCGTCGAGACCCTCGCGGAGGAGTACACGGTCGTCATCGTCACCCACAACATGCAACAGGCCGCCCGCATCTCCGACCAGACCGCCGTCTTCCTCACGGGCGGTGAACTCGTGGAGTTCGACGACACCGACAAAATCTTCGAGAACCCTGAGAGCCAGCGCGTCGAGGACTACATCACCGGGAAGTTCGGATGAGCGCGATGGAGACACGCAAGATACAGCAGGTCGGCGGCGGCACCTACACCGTCTCCCTGCCCAAGGAGTGGGCCACGGCGGCCGACATCGAACCGGGTGCGGTCGTCGCCCTGCACAGCCACATCGACGGCACGCTGGTCGTCCAGACCGACGTCGAGGACGACGACGACCCGCTGTTGGGGCTGTCAGTCGCTGACGCCGATACGCGCTCGCTCACACGGGTGCTCCGGTCGGCCTACGCCGCCGGTATCGACCGTATCGAACTCGATGCCCCCGACGGCGTCACCGAGGAAACCCACCGCCGGGTCGAGCGAGTCACCCGGACCCTGACCGGCGTCACCGTCACCGACTCCAGCGACGACGCCATCCAGGTCCGGTCGCTGCTTGACGTCGAGGAGGTGTCGATACCGCAGTCGGTCCGACAGCTCCAGTTCGCGGCGCTGTCGACCCACCGCGAGGCCACGGCCGCCCTGACGGCCACGACCCCCGAACCCCCGAGCGGACAGGGCGACGGCACCGACCGCATCGCCGCGATGGTCGACCACTACGTCCGGCGCGGGCTGGACTCGCTGTCGGTGATGGACGCGCTGGGACTGACCCGCCCGGCCCTGTTCGACCGCTGGGTCACCGCCCGCGAACTCGCCCGCGTCGCCGACCACGCCGACCGGATAGCGACGACTGCCGACCGGCTCGACGACCCCGTCGACGCCGCAGTCGCCGCCCAGATCGACGACCTGGCCGACCGCAGCCGTGACCTCGTTCGCGAGTCGGTCGGCGTCGTCCTCGACGAGGCCGGGGACACGGCCGCCGCTCGTCGCTGTCTGGACGACTGCGACGAACTGGCCGCGGACATCCGTGCCTTCGACCGCCGCCTGTTCGAGACCGACGGCGCCGACTACCGACTCATCCACGCTGTCGACGCGCTCCGGCGAACGACCGAGGCGGCCGGGGAGATAGCCGAGGTCGGTCTGCAGGCGCTCCTGCGCGAGCGGTGTTCGTCGGGGTCGGCAGACGTCGGGCAGGCACCCTGACTACCGTCGTCGTGGTTCTTCTCGCTACCAGCGGTAGTAACAGCCAGAAAGCCGTTCTCCTGGCTCTACCCTACTGTTTCTCGCGGTCCTCCTCGGGCATCTCGCCCTCGAGGACGCCCAGCAGCCAGTTCAGGAGCCGCGACACCTCACACTGGGCCGGGACGCGGTAGTCGGCGGCGGTCGAGCGCTCGCCGACGAGCACGCCGAAATCGCCCTCCCCGAGCACCTTGAACGCGTCCTCGTCGGTCGTGTCGTCGCCGACGTACACCGTCCGCCAGGTGTCGGGTACCTCGTCGGCCAGCCACTCGACGATGGCGCCCTTGTGCCAGTCGACCGTCGGTTTGACCTCGACTATCATCTTGCCGCTGCCGGTTTTGAGTCCCTCGACGGGGTCGACTACCTCGTTCACGATGGCCGTGACCGCCTCGGCGGAGGCGTCTTTCGCCCGCCGGTAGTGGACGGTGAGGGTGACCGCCTTGTCCTCGACGTGGACGCCCGCCATGTCCGCGAGGCGCGTTTCGATCTCCTCGCGGACGCGCTGGAGGTCCGCCATCCGCGCCTCGGCCTCCGGGTGGACCTCCCGCTCGCCGTCGACGGTGTACTCCAGTCCGTGGTTACCGACGTAGCGGATGCCCTCGATGCCGACCCGCGGGCGGAGGTCGGCCAGCTGGCGGCCGGAGACGACGGCCACCATCGTATCGGGATGGTCCTGGAGCTGTTCGACCGCCCGCCGGTTGGCCGGCGTTATCTCGGGGGCGTCCGGGTCGTCCTCGATAGGTGCGAGCGTCCCGTCGAAGTCCAGCGCGACCAACAGTCCCTCGGCCTCCCCGAGCTGCCGGTCGATGCTGTAGACGTTCGCGACCGGCGTCTGTTGCTGGGCCGTCATGGCTGGCCCCCCGTCGGGAGCTCCGGCTCCCTCACCGAGCCTTCCCCGTCGCGCAGCGCCATGGCCGCCCGCAGGTTCAGCCCCGTCCACGTCGCGAGATCGTTCTCGGCCACCTGCTCGCGCAGGCGTTGCATCCGGGCGCGCTTCTCGGCGTCGCGCATCGACAGCGCCTCCTCGATGGCGTCGGTGAAGGCGCCGGTGTTCTGGGGTTTCACCATGAGAGCGGCGTCGAGCATCCGGCCCGCGCCCGCCTGGTCGCTGAGGATGAGCACGCCGTCCTCGTCTATCTGGGCCGCGACGTACTCCTGGGCGACGAGGTTCATCCCGTCCCGAATCGGGCTGATGAGCGCCAGGTCGCTGTGGCGATACAGGCTCGCCAGCGCCTCCTTCGAGATGTACTCCTCGAAGGAGAGGACCGGTGTCCAGTCGTCGGTACCGAAGCGGTCGTTGACGCGCTCGACGGCGTCTTCGATGCGTTGCTGGATGGCCTGGTAGGCGGGTATCTGGGAGCGGGTTTCGCTGCCCTTCTCGACGTACGTGAGCTGCCCCCGCCACTCTGGGTTTCGCTCCCAGAACTGCTCTAAGGCCCGGAGTCGCTCGGGGATGCCCTTGCTGTAGTCGAGCCGGTCGACGCCGACGGCGACGGTGTCGGCGACGTTGTATTTCTCGGTAAAGTCGGCCCAGAACTCCTCGGCCTCGTCGGTGGCCGCCCGCTGGGCGATTTCGTCGACCTGAACCCCCATCGGGAACTCCGTGACCTGTGTCTCGTAGCCGTCGTAGGTCACCGTCCCCGCCTCGTGGTCCACTTCGGCCTCGTCCAGCGCCGTCTCGACGCAGTGTAAGAAGTTCTCGCGGTATCTGGGGACGTGAAAGACGAGCAGGTCGTTGCCGAGCAGCCCCTCCAGTATCGCCTCGCCGTGGGGACAGCCCCGGAAGGTGTCCCAGGCCGGCCAGGGGATGTGCCAGAACTGCATCAACACGGTGTCGTCGGCGACCCGCTCGCGGGCGATGGCGGGCGAGAGCGCGAAGTGGTAGTCCTGGAACCAGACGATGTCGCCGGGGTCTGTGTGGGCCTCGACGGCGTCGACGAACCGCTCGTTGACCGACTGGTACTGTTCCCAGTAGCGCTCCCACTCCGTGACGTTGGTCAGCGCCGAGTGACAGATGGGCCAGAGGACCTGGTTGCTGAACCCGTAGTAGTAGTCGTCGACCTCCTCGTCGTCGAGCCAGACGCGACGCAGCGTGTAGCCGGGGTCCTCGGGCGGGGCCGGGACGCAGTCGTCCTCGTCGACGACCTCCCGGTCGGCGTCGCCGTCGCCCCACGCCACCCACGTCCCGCCGACCGACTGCATCACCGGGTCCAGCCCGGCCGTCAGGCCGCCGGCCTGGACCTCGACGGCGATGTCGTCGCCGTCGTAGGTGTGGCTGTAGGGCTGCCGGTTCGACACCACCACGAGCCCGCCCGACCCGATGGCGTCCGCCCAGTCGGTCGACTGGGCCCCGTCCGGGTCGGCGTCGTCCGTACCGGTCGTATTGTTACTCATCTGACGTAAGATGTCGAACCGAACTGACATATACGAACGGCTTGCAGCTGCAACCACAGGGGACAAACCGGACAGAGAAGTCACGAAACGGCCACACAGCGGGGTGGAATCTGTCGTCGTTTCGTCGCCCCTCGCAATACCTGCGACCCCGCGTGAAAACCACCGGTTTATGCCAGTGGCCCCACGAATCCCCGCCAATGACCGTCCGCCACGAGGGCCTGACCATCGACTGGCTGGGCTACGCCACGATACGCATCGCCAGTGAGGACTGCGTGGTGTACACCGACCCCGGCCGCTACGGCGTTCTCACGGGGGAGTGGGAGCCACACAGCGACGGCATCGGCCACCCGCCCACGTCCGACTACCGCGCCGAGGACGCCGACATCGTCTGTGTCACCCACGTTCACCACTACGACCCCGACGGCATCGAGCGGGTCGCGAACGAGGACACCACTATCGTCGCCTTCGAAGGTATCGACGGCCGCGACGTCGAGCGGGACCTCCCCTCTATCGTCGACCTCCCCTACGAGGTCCGTGAGGTCGGGAACAAGGAACACATCGAGGTCGACGGCGTCCCCATCTGGACCTCGCCGGCCCACAACGAACCCGACGGCAAGCACACGCTGCCGGACGGGACGCCGTACCACCCGGAGGGCTTTGGCTGTGGGTTCATGGTCGCGGTCGACGGCACGCGGGTGTACTACCCCGGTGACAGCGACGTGTTGCCGGGTCACCGCACGCTGGAGACCTCGGTCTTCTGTCCGCCCATCGGTCCACGGGCGACGATGGACCGCCACGAGGCTGCCGCGCTCGCGACCACTATCGAGCCCCGTCTGGTCATGCCGGTCCACTACAACACCTTCTCGAATCTGGAAGCCGACTCCCGCGAGTTCGCCGCCGACGTCGCCGAGGCGGGGATTCCCGTCGTGCTCGACGAGCACTGACCGCCACAGCTACCTGTCCACCCCGTTTCTTCCCGATATGCCCGCTGCCGACCTCTCCCACCCCGTCGAGTCGGGGATGCCGGTGTACCCCGGCGACCCCGCCGTCACTGTCGACCCCCACGCGACGATGGTGGCCGACGGCTACCGCGTCTCGGCGCTCTCGTGTGGGAGCCACACCGGGACGCATATCGACGCACCGAGTCACACCGAACCCGACGGCCGTGCTATCGACGAGTTTCCCGTCTCGCGGTTCGTCCGCGACGCGGTCCGCGTGGACCTCCGGGACCACTCGCCCCGGGAGCCCATTCGGCCCGCCGACCTGCCGTCGGTCGACGCCGAGGCCGTCGTCCTGTGGACCGGCTGGGACCGCCACTGGGGCGACGCCGACTACCTCGACCACCCCTATCTGACGCCAGCCGCGGCCCGGCACTGCGCCGAGCAGGGGTACGACGTGGCCGTCGACGCGCTCAACGTCGACCCGACGCCGGCTACAGGTGCGGGCGGCAGTAACGAGCCGCACGCGACCGATGGGGCGGGCGGGAGTGGTGACCCGCACGCGACCGACGACGACGCCGTCGAGGGGGTGCCTGCCCATCACGAACTGCTCGGGAACGACCGGCTCGTCGTGGAGAACCTGACGAACCTCGGCGGCGTTCCGGAGCGGTTCGAACTCGCCGCCGTCCCGCTCGCACTCGCCGACGGCGATGGCGCCCCGGTGCGAGCCGTCGCGCGCTGGGACTGACCGTCCCCTTGCGTGGGGCACCGAGTGGGCGTCGACCGCGCCGATATCTCTCACCTCGCGCATTTTTCTAGCCGTAATAGGGGCAATACCCAGCCGCTCATTGGTTAATTTAAGCTAAAGATTTAAGATAAATCCTCTGCTGGGTACGGATTGACGGCTGTACACGCACATCGGGGAGTGGCTACCGGTGCGGGGTCGTCTACAGACTACCGATGATGAACCACGACAACACTGCGGACACAAGTACCGAAGCCGCAAGTGACGCGCGGAGCAACGGCGGGCCCGCCGGGGGTGGGGCCGCGTGAACCGTCTCGTGTGCCTCGTCGCGGCCGTCGTCTGCGTCGGCGTGCTGGCGTCGCCGGTGGCGGCACAGCAGACGACCGACACCCCGACACCCGACGAGACCGACACCCCGACACCCGACGAGACCGACACCCCGACACCCGACGAGACGGCCGACCAGGGGCCGTCCGACCTGCCGGTCACGTCGCCCAGTGGCTCGCCGGTGAGCTATAACTCGTCGACGCCGACGTCGGGTGACGGCCCCGGCTTCGGAGTACTCGGGGCGCTCGTCGCGTTCGTCGTCGGTTCGGCGTACGTCGCCCGCCGGCGGACGTAACCGCGTCGGTGGCGGGGTGACACGACGCCGTTCCGTCGCCCCGCTAGGTCTCCCAATCTGCCCACTCCCGGTGAGCGGCTGCCACGGCGCCGACTTCCGCCGTCGAGAGCCGGCCTTGCTCGGTCAGGACCGCCGTGACGGCGTCGGCCGGCGTCACGTCGAAGGTCGGGTTCGCCACGCGAACGTCGGCGTCGCCGTCGTACAGCTCGCCGGGGTCGCGGGCTTCGAGGTCGTAGCGCCCGTCGGCGGCGACCTTGTCGCTGGCCGCGACGACGAGGCAGTCGATGCCCGCCGCGGCCGCCGCCAGGGCGGCCCCGCGGGTGCCCACCTTGTTGACGACGCTGCCGTCGGGCAACACCCGGTCTGCACCGACGAGCACCGCTTTGGCGTCCCAGTCGTCGAGTTCGAACGGCAGCGCCGCGTCCGTCGTCAGCGTCACGCCCGTCGACTCGGCGAGCGACTCGGCCACGCCGACCCCCTCGCCGCCGGGTCGGGACTCCGCGACCAGCACCGCCTCGGGGTCGCCCTGCCGGAGCGCCGCCGCGACGGTTCCCGACCGCGAGAGCGTCGCCACCCGCGCTGGTAGTTCCGACGCGGCCAGCCGCGCGGCCTCGCGGTCCGCGCCGACGGACTGCTCGATGGCGCCGCGAGCGGCCCGCTCGATAGCCGCTGGCGTCCGCTCGTCGCTCGCTGCCGTCATCACGCGGTTGATGCGGTTTTCCAGCACTGCCATCGAGGGCCGGGCGTCCCGCAAGCGCCGAGCGAGAGCCGCCAGCGCTGCCCAGTCGTCGCCCGCCCGCTCGCTCGTCTCGCCAGCGTCGTCGCGCCTCTCGACTGCGAGGGCTGTCTCGTCCCGCAGCGTTTCGAGTGCGCACAGGGAGAGCCAGGCCGACCCATGGGTTCGGTCGGAAAGCGTCGCGACGCGGGGCCGGACCCGGTCGTAGCTGGTCCACAGTCGCGGGACCGTCTCCCGGCGCAGGATTTCGGGTGCGTGGACCCACTCGTGGTCGGTGGTCTCCTCGTTCGTCTCGACCGCTCGGGAGTCACAGTCGAAGAGGTAGGGGTGGACCAGCCAGCGGCGCTCGCCGTCCTCGACGGTGATGGGGTCGCCCGACCGGACGAGCGCCACGGCGTCGGCCAGCCCGGTCTCCTCGGCGATTTCGGCCCGCGCGGCCGTCTCGGGGTCGCGCTCGGTGTCGTCTCCTGCTTGCTCACGGCGGTGCCGTTCGCTCCTTCCGGAGCCCTCACGTTGCTCGGGCTCCCCGACGTGCCCGGCGACACCGCCCCACTGCCCCTGATAGCTCCCGACGGCGCCGCTCCGGCGCAGGAGCAGCAGCTCGCCGTCGTTGCGGATAAAGCAGGTGACGACCGGCCGTTCGTCCATACGGGTGCGAGGGGTGGCGCGGCAATCAAGCTAGGGCGTCGAGCAACTGGTCGATTTCCCCGGGTGTGTTGAACACGTGAATCGACGCCCGCACGGCCTCAGGGTGGGGAAGCGACCGCACGACGATGCCCTGCTCGCCGAGTCGCTCGACGGTCGCCTCGGGGTCGTCGGCCTCGAAGGTCACGAGCCCAGATTCGTAGTGCTCGGGGCTCAACAGTCGGTCGTCGAGCCCCGCTTTGAGCCGGTCGGTCAGGCCCGCGACGCGGGACTGGACGGTATCGAGCCCCACCGACTCCATCGTCTCGATGGCCTCCGCGAGGGCGACGTAGGGCGCCGGCGAGGTGGTGCCGACCTCGAAGCGGCGGGCACCCTCGTGGTAGGCGTACTCGTCGGCGCCCATGTCCTGGACGCTGCGGTAGCCGATGCGGGTCTGCTGGAGGCGAGCGAGCGCGTCGGGGTCGACGTACAGCATCCCGCTGCCCCACACCCCGAGCAGCCACTTGTGGCCCGCCGTCGCGACGAAGTCGGCGCCCCACTCCCGGACGTCGACGGGGTGTTGCCCGACGGACTGGACGGCGTCGACGAGCACCTGTGCCCCGGCGTCGTGGGCGATGTCGACCATCTCGCCGACCGGCAACTGGGTCCCGTGGCTCCAGGTCAGCGAGCTGGTGAGAAGCAGCCTGGAGCCGTCTACGGCGTCTTTCAGGTCGTCCATGTCCACCCGCCCGGCCTCGGTTTCCACCACCCTGACCTCGATGTCGTGGGTGTCTTCCAGCCGGTCCCAGGGAAGGGTCCCGGCGGGGTGTTCGAGGTCGGTCCGGACGACCACGTCGCCGGGCTGCCAGTCGATAGCGTTCGCGACGAGGTTGATGCCGTCGGCCGTGCTCCGCGTGAGCGCGACGTCTTCGGGCCGAGCGCCGAGATGGCCGGCGGCGACCTCGCGGGCCGCTTCGAGGGCGTCGAACGCGACGGTGTAGGGCCCCTCGTCGGCGGGGGCCTCGAAGGCGTGGTGCTCTAGAAAATCGGTCGCCGCTCTGACGACGTTGCGCGGGCTGGGCCCGCTCGCGCCCGTGTTGCAGTACGTACAGCGGTCGAGTGCGGGTATCGCCGCGCGAAGCTCCGCAGGGTCCATACGTAGTCGTCGCGGACCGGACTTTTCAGCCCTGTGCCCGCGGGGGCGGGACGGACAGTTGATTAGACTAGTCTAAACAAATAATTCGATAGCAACGATTAATAAGTTGGGTAACTCTACTACACACAATGACAAACGTTACGCGACAGACGACGGACAGACGGGGCCGGTCCCGTCGCCAGGTGCTCGCCGCCAGCGGCGGGCTCCTCGCGAGCGGACTCGCGGGCTGTCTCGGGGGGAGCGCGGCCTCGAGCGGGCCGACCGCGGTGGCCTCCTTCTTCAGTTTCTACGACTTCGGCCGCGAGATAGCGCGCGAGACGCCCCTGACCGTAGAGAACCTCGTCCCGACGGGACTGCACGGCCACGGGTGGGAACCGAACGCCAGCGTCACGCGGGACATCATCGAGGCCGACGCCTTCGTCCACGTCGGCCCGGGGTTCCAGCCGTGGGCCGACCGCGCCATCCAGACGCTGCAAGACGACGACGTCGACACGGCGCTTATCAACGTCCGGGAGGGCGTCGAGCTCGTCGACCTGGCGGCGTCGCTGGACCCCGACGAGGAGGGCGTCGGCGAGGGGAAGGGGAAGGACCCGCACTTCTGGCTCGACCCACAACGGGCCGCGCAGTCGGTCGACAACATCACCGAGGGCTTTGTCGACCTGCTGCCCGACCACGAGGACACCTTCCGCGAGAACGCCGAGACGTACAAGACGGACGTGCTCGGGCGCATCGACGACGACTACCGCGCTATCTTCGACGCAGCCGAGCGGGACGTGGTGCAACTGGCCGCCCACAACGCCTTCCAGTACATCGGCGTCGCCTACGGCGTCGAGATGCGCCCCATCGTGACGAACCTGGCCGCCAGTGACGACGTGACGCCAGCCGATATGCGGGACGCCCAGGCGTTCATCAGGGAAAACGACATCCGCTACATCGCCAACGGCGTCTTCGAGTCCCGTCGGCCGGCCAGGCAACTGCTGGCCGAGACTCGCGTCGAGGCGTACTTCCCCGTGACGCCCTACGCCGGTGTCCGCGAGGACTGGGTCGCCAAAGAGTGGGGGTACGAGGAGATAGCGGACAACATCAACATGCCCACTTTCGAGGTCGTCCTCGGCAACAAGGCGCCCGAAGACGCCGGTCCCGACGGGTGGGCCGAGGAGTGGCGGAACTTCGAATGACTGGGTCCGACACGGAGCCCGTGGTCGCCCTCGATTCGGTTACTTTCGGCTACACGGCCACGCCAGTCGTCGAAGATATCACACTGGAAATCGACGCGGGCGAGTACGTCGCCGTCGTCGGCCCGAACGGTTCGGGCAAGTCCACGCTCATGCGACTCGCGCTCGGCCTGCTCCAGCCCGACACCGGGACCGCCCGACTGTTCGGCGAATCCGCCAGCACGTTCGACGACGGCGACCGACTGGGCTACGTCGCCCAGCACGCAAGCGCCGCGAAGTCGATGCCCATCACGGTCCGTGAGGTCGTCAAGATGGGCCGATTCCCCCACGTCGGTTTCGGCCGGCTCTCCGAGTCGGACTGGGCCATCGTCGACGATGCTATCGAGACAGTCGGGATGACGGCCTTGCGCGACCGGCGGGTGACACAGCTCTCGGGCGGGCAGCGCCAGCGGGCCTTCATCGCCCGGGCGCTGGCCGGCGAGGCCGACCTGCTGGTGCTGGACGAACCGACCGTCGGCGTCGACGTCGAGTCCGTTGCGGACTTCTACGAGCTGCTCTCGTCGTTGCACGCCGAGGGAATCACCGTCCTGCTCATAGAGCACGATCTCGGCGCCGTCACCGAACACGCCGAACGGGTCGTCTGTCTCAACCGCGAGGTCTACTTCGACGGCCCGACCGACGAGTTCGTCGCAGGCGATGCCCTGGGCCGTGCGTTCGGAACCGCGGCGAGCCTCATGGGAGACGACGGATGAGCGCTACTGTGCTCGCGTTCGGGGCCGGCCTGCTCCAGCCGGGGCCGCTCCAGACCGGCCCGCTCGACCTCCTCTTTGCGCCCTTCTACTGGGTGCTCGCGCTCTGGTCCGGACTGATGGACTGGCTCGCCGCCGCGACCGGGCTGGGACTGCTCCAGTACGGGTTCATGCACCGGGCGATACTGGTGGGTATCTGCATCGGTGTGATGGCCCCCCTCATCGGCACGTTCCTGGTCCATCGTCAGCTCGCGCTCATCGGCGACGCGCTCGCCCACACCGCCTTCGCCGGGGTCGCCATCGGCCTCTTTCTCAACGCGGTCCTCGATCTGGGCGTCTCGCCGTATCTGACGGCGGTCGTCGTCGCGATGCTCGCCGCGCTGTGTATCGAACTCATCACGGAGGCGACCGACGCCGACAACGACGTCTCGATGGCCATCGTCCTCTCGACGGGCTTTGCCCTGGGGACGACGCTCATCAGCCTCAACGCTGGGGGGCTCTCCGTCGGGGTCAACCAGTTCCTCTTCGGGAACCTCTCGACGGTCTCGGCCGAGAACGCGGCCATCCTGCTCGCGCTGTTTACCGTCATCGTCGGCGTGGTCGCCCTGACGCGCAACCAGCTGCTCTATGTCACCTTCGACGAGACGGCCGCCGCCGTCTCCGGGCTCCCGGTCCGCTGGTACAACCGTGTGACGGTGATGCTGACGGCGATGGTCGTCGTCGGCGCGATGCAGATTATGGGCGTCATTCTGGTCGCCGCGATGCTCGTCGTCCCCGTCGCCGGCGCGACGCAGGTCTCCCGGAGCTTCAGCGAGTCCATCCTCGTCTCGGTCGTGCTGGCCGAGCTGGCGGTGCTTTTGGGTATCGGTGTCGCCTACTACGCGGAGGCGACTGCCGGCGGTGTCATCGTCCTCGTGGCCGTCGCCATCTACGTCACCGCCGTCGGTCTCGGCAAACTCCAGGGCCGCCTCGGCGCAACTGCGGCGCCGGTGGCGGGCCCGGCCGGTGCCGAGGAGACGGAGTCGGACTGACGAACCGACAGCTTTCGCAACCGATATACACGGACTCACGGAATCCCGTGACAAGACGGGCGATGGAGTCCGCCTGACCCAACCGCCCGGCCCCCCGTCGGGCTGATGACTCCTGTCCACGTTCGCCATGACAGAGTCACATCCACTGCTGACGGTCGAAACGGTCGTGTTGATAGGTATCGGCGGCTTCGCCGGCTCGAACCTGCGGTACTTCGTCGGATCGCTGCTTCCGGGGCTGGAGGGGACACTCCTGGTCAACGCCCTGGGCAGCTTCGCGCTTGGCTTCCTGCTGTACGAGGCGATGCATCTGGGGGTGCTCTCCGGGGAGACCAAGGTCGCCGCGGCCACCGGCTTCCTCTCCTCGTTTACCACCTACAGCACGTTCGCCGTCGAGACCGCCCTGACGCCCGAATGGGCCGTGGCGAACGTCCTCGCCAGCTACGCGCTGGGCTTTAGCGGTGTGCTCTTGGCCCGCCAGGTCGTCGCCGTCTTCGAAGGCGGTGACCCGACGTGGTGACTATCGAACCCGCCCACCTCGTGGGAACCGGCGGCGCCATCGGCGCCCTCTGCCGGCACTACCTCGGCTCGGCGGTCGACGTCGAGGGGTTCCCGCTGGGGACGCTCACGGTCAACATCGTCGGGAGCTTCGTCCTCGGGCTGGTCACGTTCGCGGGTCTCGGGAGCGACCTCCTGCTGTTCGTCGGCACCGGGGCCTGTGGTTCCTTTACGACGTTCTCCTCGTTCTCCTTTGACACCGTCCACCTGTGGGAGTCGGGTGACCGGCTGAAGGCGGGGCTCAACGCGACCGGAAATCTGGCCGGTGCGCTGGCGGCCATCGGGCTGGCGTGGGGCGTCGTCGCCGTGGCTGGCCTGTAGGCTGTGGGGCGCTGCCCCGTTCGCTGGTCCTGTCCTCGGCCTTTGCTTTTCGCCCGACGGTTCAAATACCAGCACACGACCAGCCCGGCCTATGTCGCACTCACTGTGGCGTGACGAACGGGCGATAGAGGGACTCCCCATCAGGCTGGTCGTCGCGCTGGTCGTCGGCGTGGCCTGTCTCGGGGTGATGATGAGCACTATATCGGGGTTGGGAACGCTCCAGGTGACCGAGGTCGACGTCGAACCCGACCCCGAGGTGACTGGGCCGGGCGACACGGACGTGACCGTCACCGTCGTCGACCCGAAAGGGTCGCCGGTCGCCGGCGCGACGGTGGTCGCCAAGAGCGGCACGGCAACGCTTGACAGCGTCACGACGGCGGAAGTCGGCGACGACGGCGAAGCGGAGCTGTCACTGGACCCGTCGCTGGGGCCGAACCAGCAGGAGGGGACGGTTACGTTCACGGTGAAACCGCCGTCGAGTGGGAACTACCAGGACGAACAGTCGAACACGGAGCTTCTGGTGGTGAGAAACGACTAGTCCCAGTCGATCCAGTCTTGCTCCCAGCCGGCCCGGGACTGGGCCGACCGCTGGGCGTGTTCGCGGTCCTCGCGGCGGGTCCGGTTGCGCTCGACCGTGTCGGCCTGCTCGCCCTCGACGAGCATCGGCTGGAAGGCGACGCTGCCCAGGCGCTCGGCCCGGCCGTCGGCGTCGACGATAGCCAACGTCTGCTCGTTCGCGCCCAGTGGCATCACCAGTCGCCCGTCGTCGGCCAGCTGGTCGAGCAGGGCCCGGGGCGGCTCGACGGCCGCCGCCTCCAGCAGAATCCGGTCGTAGGGGGCGTACTCGGGCAGCCCCTCGGCGCCGTCGCGGCGGTCCACGAGGACGGCCTCGTGGCCCGCCTCGGCGAGATTCGAGCGCGCCTCGTAGACGAGCCGCCGGGTGATGTCGATGGCCTGCACGCGGGCGGGGCCGACCCGCTCGGCCAGCACGGCGGCCGTGTAGCCGACGCCGGCGCCGACGACGAGCACCTCGTCGTCCGCCTCGGGAGCGAGCGCCTCCAGCAGCCGAGCGGCCGTGCTCGGCGAGAGGACGCGGGTCCCCAGTCGCTCGAAGGGCCGGTCCGAGTAGGCCTGCTGCTCGCCGACGAAGGCCTCGCGCGGGACCGACCGCATCGCTGCCGAGAGCCACTCGCTCTGGACGACGCCCTTGCTCTCGTGTTGGAGGCTGTCGACCATATCGCCCCGCAGCACCGCTGGGTCCATAATCGAGATTCCCACCGGAACTATAAGAATGGCCCGACGCCGGTCCCGGCCCGTCGCTGTCGGGCGGTCAGTCCGGCTACCAGGCCGACCAGGCCGTCGAGGACTCGTCGCGGACGTAGAGGCGGTTGATGTCCTTCGCAAACACCATATCGCCGTCGAAATCCAGCTTCTCGTGCTGGTAGCCTTCGGCGTCGTCACGGACGTGGATGCCCTCGACAGTGAACTCCTCGTCGCCGAACTGCTCGGTCTCGCCGACGGTGAACTCGTAGTCACCGGGGACCTGCAGCTTGAAGCTCTCGGTCATATCGTGGCGGCCGTCCTTCGGGTGCATCGTGACGTTGACCGCGACGTTCCCGACCGCGCGCGACCAGATGGTCCCGACGTCCTCTACCGGGGCCTCTTCGACCCGTCCGTCGTCGGTCTCCAGGCTGGTGATGCGGGCGGAGACGACCGCCTCGTCGGTCTCCAGCAGGAACTCCTCGCCGACGGCCAGCTGTTCGTCCTCGGGCACGTCGACCTGTGCTTTGAACGATTCGCCGTCCTGCGAGACGACGACGTCGCGCTGGAGGGTGGTGTCTTCGGGCAGGGTCTCCTTGTGGACGTGGTCACACTCCGTACAGCGGACCGTGACGTGGCCGCCGGGCTTCAGTACCTCGTGAACCGTCTCGATGTCCGGCGAACAGGCCGGACAGGGGAGCCCGATGCGCTCCCCGGGTGTCGCGTCGCTCATACGGCTCTCTTCACCGTGGGGCCGTAAATGGTCGTCGCACCGGCGCTGCGCGTGGTTCGCTGTCCCAAGCTGCCGTGACAAGACACTTAATTGAGGGGTTCGAAGTCGCCTCATATGCCGCCCTCCTGGGCCCGCAGCGATGGCCTCGCCGCCGGTATCGTGGCCCTTGCCGCACTGGCCGGTATCGCGCTCTGGCCACAGCTACCTGCTGAGGTCGCCATCCACGTCTCGGCGTCGGGCACGCCGGACACCTACGTCCCGAAAGCCGTCGGTGTGCTTCTGGTACCGGCCATCATGATCGCGACGCTCCTGGTCCTCCGCGTCGCACTGTACGTCGACCCGCCCTCGAATCCGCGTACCGGCCCCGTCGCTGTCCTCGCGACTATGGGATTCCTGGCCGCCGTTCACCTCCTCGTGCTCGTCTGGAACGCCGGCTACCCGGTCCCTCTCGACGGTTTACTGGTCGGCTCGATCGTCTTCGGTGCGTTGCTTTGTGGGTACGCTATCTGGCGCGAGAGGCTCTCTCCGAGGTAAAGCTCTGTCGCAATGTCTCACAGAACTCGAAGCCCTCAGGCCGCTCGCGGCCCTCGCCTTTCATCCGCCAGCAGCGGCGGCTGTGTCGGTCGCAGTGATGTGGCGGCTCACTCCCCACGCGGAAGTTCTATTTCCTCCCCATCGGCGTACACGGTCGGTTCAGTCAGGATACCGTCGAGGTGAATCGGCGCGTGGGTGTCGCCACCGATGGCGTGGTCGTCGCCGATAGCGATGTGGACGGTCCCTCCCGCTTTCTCGTCGAGCAGCACGGAGCCGACGAGCTCCGTGACGGCGACGTTGGTGCCGATACCGAGTTCGGCGAGGTTGTAGGCGTCCTGGCCGACCTCTTCGGCGGCGGTCTCGACCTGCTCGCGGATGTCCGGGTCGGAGATATCGGTGACGGTGCCGTCCTCGACCTCGAAGCTCAGCAACTCCCCGTCGAGTTTCCCGTGGGGGCGCATCGTCCCGTCGACGACGAAGGTCCCGTCGGCCGTCTCGGGCGCGATGAACACCTCGCCGGCGGGGAGGTTCGACATCTCGCCGGCGTCGTGGACGATGCCGGTGTCGAGATACCACTCGCGGGACCCGACCGTGAAGGTGATGTCGGTACCCTGTGGCGTGGTGACGCGAATCTCCTCGGCGTCGCCGACCTGTGCGAGTACGTCCTCGCAGTGCTGTTCGATGGCCTCGTAGTCGGCGTCTAGGCCCATCAGGAAGACGCCCTCGGTGATGCCCGGCAGCGTGGCGACGCGGGCACCGGCGGCGTTGGCGTCGCTACGGGCCTCCGTGTGGGTCAGGCTCTTGGTGGTGGGGGCCAGCACCACGTCGGCGGTCCGCATCGCGCCGGCCACGGGACGGGGCGGTTCCTCACCGTGCTGGTTCCCCGGCGGGTAGCGCACGAAGACGGTGTCGTCGGTGATTTCGCTGGCGACCCGATAGAGGGCTTCGCCGATGGCCTTGCGCTTGTCGTCGGTGACGACCGCACACGACTCGCCTGGCTGGAGGTCCATACACTGCTTGATGGCTGTTTCGGCGGGGACGCGGAGCGAAGAGTTGTCCATACCCGGGCCAGGGTCCCTGACAAATTAACTCTTGGTGGGTCGCCGCGCCGTCCCCCAATCTGTCCCCTGCTAGCACGTGACGGGTACTACGATCCGAGTACAAATCTTTAATTATTAATCACAAAGAATATAACCGATGGCAGGGAATCCACTTCCATGCTCCATGTGGGCATCAACGGCTTCGGCACGATCGGCAAGCGGGTCGCCGACGCGGTGCGTGTCCAGCCGGATATGACGGTCGCTGGCGTCGCCAAACGCTCGCCGAACTTCGAGGCAACCATCGCCGTAGACCGCGGCTACGACCTCTTCGCCGCCGGTCAGGACGGGGACGAACCGTTCCACGCGGCGGGCATCACCACCGCCGGGACGGTCGGTGATATGGTCGAGGCCAGCGACGTAGTCGTCGACACCACGCCGGGCGGGGTCGGCGAGACCAACGCCGACCTCTACGCCGACCGGGACACGCCGGCCATCTTCCAGGGCGGCGAGTCGGCCGACGTCGCCGAGGTCAGCTTCAACGCGCGGGCCAACTACGACACCGCCGTCGGTGCCGACACCGCCCGCGTGGTCTCCTGTAACACGACCGGCCTCTCACGGCTGTTCGCGCCGCTCCAGGAGTCCTACGGCATCGAGAAAGCCCGTGTGACGCTGGTCCGTCGCGGCGGCGACCCCGGCCAGACGGGCCGTGGCCCCATCAACGACACCTTGCCCGACCCGGTCGAGATTCCCTCCCACCACGGCCCGGACGTCAAGACGGTGTTCCCGGACCTCGCCATCGACACGATGGGGATGAAGGTGCCGACGACCCAGATGCACACCCACTCGGTCAACGTCACGCTGGAATCGGAACCCACGGCTGCGGAAGTCAGGGACCTGCTGGGCGCCGAATCCAGACTGTTCCTCATCCCCGAGACGCTGGGCATCGACGGCGCTGGCAAGCTCAAGGAGTACACCCGCGATGCGGGCCGCCCGCGCGGTGACGTCTGGGAGAACTGTATCTGGGCCGAATCAGTGACGGTGGAGGGCCGGGACCTCTATCTGTTCCAGGCCATCCACCAGGAGGCCGACGTGGTACCCGAGAACATCGACGCCGTTCGGGCGCTCTCCGAGCGGACCGCCAGCGCCGAGCAGAGCATCCAGCGCACGGACGAGGCGATGGGTGTCGGGCAGGGACTCGTCCAGCACGAGTCCGAACCGGCCCGCGCCGAGGGGACTGCCGACGACTAGGCATTTCGACAGGACTGTCTGGCACTTTCAGCACCGCTTCCAACATCGTCTCTGTCAGAAATAGGTACGATTACTAGTCGAACAGCCCGGCGACGTCGTCGTCCTTCTGGCGTTCGCGCTCGACGTGGTTCGAGAGGTGGGCGTAGACGAATCCGCGGTTGTCCGGCTCCTGGACGAACGCGAACAGCTGGCCGACGAAGCGGCCTTCGCCCTTCTCGGCCAGTTCTTTCCGCGCGTAGTCGACGGCGTCTTCGACCACTGCCTCGTCGTAGCCGTCGGCCTCGGCCAGTACCTCGGCAGCGACCGCCGCCGACTCGAAGTCGAGGTCCGCGTAGCCCACTGGCTCCCCCTCGTGGGTGAGCCTCGGAGGAGTGTCCCAGTCGACACTCTCGGGGTCGTCGGCAACTCGCGCGAGGAAGGGTCCCAGGTCGTCGAGGTTCACGCCGCGGTAGTCGGCTGGCAGGTCCCCAAGATACTCCCCGGCGCTCTCGGCCAGTCCCTGCGCCCCCGACCAGTTCCCGTCGGTGCCATGGTGGACGACGGCCGTGAACTGGATGAGCCCGTGCAAGAACCGCTCGTCGTCGCCGTCGTCGAGGTCGAGCCAGTAGTCCTCCCAGGCGTCGTGGGCGGCGTGGAACCGGCCGGCGTTGTAGACGGCGAGACCGGCCCGGAGGTGGGCGTCCATGCGTCTGTCTACTCACTCGGCGGGGAAAAACTGTCTTGACCTGTTCGTCGCCTGCCCCAACATTCAAACGGTCTGTATACGACTGTATACATATGGGGACGAAATCGATACGGCTCGAGGACGACGTCTACGAGCGTATCAAGGCCCACAAGCGGGCGGACGAGACGTTTTCCGAGGCTATCGACCGTCTCACGAGTGACTACTCGCTGCTGGATTTCGCCGGTGGATACGACGAGGACGATGCCCAGCGCCACCGCGAACTGCTCGACGAGTCGGAAGCGCAGGCCATTGCGGAGCGGCGTGAGCGACTGGAGCGCTCGGAATGATTCTAGACACGGAGTTTCTCATTTCACTGCGGGCCGAGGAGTCCGCCGCGCTCGAACTCGCTGCGGAACTCGAAGCAAGCGGTGTCCCGACCCGTATTCCGACGGTCGTCATCGAGGAGCTGTACGTCGGCGTCGGAGCCGGAGATGACGCGAACGACAATGCGCGTGCCTACGAGGCACTCGTCGCGAACAAGCCGGTCGTCGAACTCGACGAGAACGTCTCGCGACGGGCTGGCGTCCTCGAAGGGGAACATCTCGCGAGCGACTCGAAGCCGACACTCGGTCCCAACGACGCGGTGGTCGCGGCGACCGGACTCGTCTACAACGAGCCGGTCGTCACCAGCGATAACGACTTCCAGACCGTCGACGGGCTCGACGTCGAACTGTACTGACTGATCTCCATGTAGCCCAGCTGCTGGAGCCGGTCGGCCACTTCCTCGCTGGTCCCCTCGCCTCGCGCGCCGATATCTATCGGCTCGTGCTCGCCGACGTTCGGCCCCGTGGGGTGAATCGGCAGCATATCGCCAGGTCGGTGGGGATGGCGACGCCGTGGCGGCGTGATACCGGCCGGCGTTGGAGACGGCGAGACCGGCCCGGAGGTGGGCGTCCATGCGTCCATCTACCGGTCCGTCGTACAAAAACCGTCCCGGCCCACACCCCGAGTGTAACGAGCTTCCAGTCTGGGTCACTTTCCGGCGGCGACTCCGCCCCCGATTGCCGCCTCGCAGTTCGTGCAGGCGGCGAGATACATTATCTTCGGTGCTTTGAAGCTCAAAGCGTCGATGTCGGCCGTCTCCCACTCGACGAACTCGACGTCGGCCGTCGATGCGATTCTCGCGTCACACTCCGAAAAGCGCTGTGTAGTTGACATCCCTGAATCCTCCTACCGCCGGACGCGCCAGCGACGCCGCTTCCGATGACGTGGTCGCAGTTCCGGCAGCTAATCACGTAGAATCGCTTCGCCATCATCGACATACTGAACAACTCCTGATCCTCCGAACCCATCTCTGCGAAGGCGAGATTTTGGGGGGTTCGCGAGGGTCCGCTCACACTCCGGACAGTGTACCCTGGTAGTGGCTCACAGGCGACGCCCACATATCTTTTTTGCATATGAGACTCAAGACAAGAAATTCCGTTCCTACTCCATATATCCGAGCTGCTGCAATCGGTCCGCGACCTCCTCGCTGGTCCCCTCGCCTCGCGCGCCGATGTCGATGGGGTCGCGCTCGCCGACGGACCGCTCCTCGCTGTGAATCGGCAACACCTCGCCGACCATGTCGGTGGGGATGTCGACGCCGTGGGCGGCCAGGATGGTCGGCGCCATATCCGTAATCGAAATCTGGTCGATTTCGCCCTCGCTGGCGAAGTCGGGCCCGCTTGCGAGGAAGATGCCGTTGCGGGTGTTCTCGGCGGCCCAGCGGTCCGGCGCGGTCGTCACCTCGCCGCCGCCGATGCCGTCGTTGACGTGGACGCCGTCGCGCATATCCACGACGACTTCGGGACCCTCGTCGACGTACTCGCCGCTGTAGACCTCTTCGCCGCGGTAGACGCCGTCGAACATCTTCCCCTCGCTGTCCTCGACGGCCCGGAGGTCTTCGACGAGCTGGTCACGCACGGACTCGGGCGTGCCGGGCATCAGGTAGATGGGCCCCTGGCCGCTGGCGACGGCCTGGGTCCCGGAGAGGTCGATAGCTTCGAGCTTGCGGGCGCGTTTGGCGCCCGCGCTCTGGGGGACCAGCTGCTGGATGGACTCCGGCACGGTCTTCGCGAGCAGGTCGACGACGCCGGCCTTCTTCGCGACGCCCAGCACGTTCTCGCGGGTCAGCCCGAGCGGTCGGAAGAAGTCCTCGACGGTCCGCTCGTGGGCCTGATAGCCGTTCTGTTCGAGCCACTCGTTGATGTAGAACTCCGTCGTGGTGGGACCACAGCCGTGGTCGGACATCAGGACGAGGTTGAGGTCGTCCATCGCGGCCAGTTCGCCCAGCTGTTCGTCGACCATCTCCCAGGCGCGCTTGGTCGGCTCGTCGTTCCAGAAGAAGTGCTGGAGGACGTTCAGATAGAACAGCGTCACGTGGACGAAGTCGAGCTCTTTCTCCTCGAGCAGATGCAGCGCCACCTCGAAGCGCCGTTCCATCACGTCGAGGATGGCGTCGACTTCAGCGCCTCGTTCCTCGTTGCTCGAGAGCAGCGGGTCGGGATGGACGCGATAGTCGAACAGCTCCTCCAGTTCCGCTTCCAGCCCCTCGGGCGCGGCGTAGCCGCTGTCGATGCTTCGGTATTCGCCCTGGACGGCGTCGGGGCCGCCGGCGACGACGGGCCCGCCGATGTCACGGGGCGGGTACATCGTCGGCATGTTGACGACGCCGGGGGTCTGGCCGTCTTCGGCCAGATAGTCCCACAGTTCGGCCGTCTTGAAATCGCCGCCCTTGGCGACGTCGATGCGCTCCTCGGCGAGGTCGATGTGCTCGAACCAGAACACGCCCAGGCCGCCGGGGTCCTTCCCCGCGGAGTAACACTTCCAGTTCGGGAAGGTCACGGGCGGGAGACAGCTCTCGGTCTCTGCCCAGGTGTGGTCGTCCCGGAGCGCGGCCAGGTTCGGCAGGTCGCCGGCCTCGAGCCACGGGTCGAGCAGCCGCCAGCTCGCGCCGTCGAGCCCGACGACGAACGTCCGCGTCATACCCCAACTCCCCGCGAGCGCGCCAATAGGTCTTTCCGTCTCGTCGCGGCGGTATGACACAACGCATATATACGGTTGCTGAATACCGGGCAAACAGTGCGTACCGTCGCCGTCATTCCCGCGTACAACGAATCCGAGACCATCGGGCCGGTCATCGAGGAGACCGGAGAGTACGTCGATCAGGTCGTCGTCGTCGACGACGGTTCCAGCGACGACACTGCCGCAATCGCCCGCGACCACGGCGCCGTGGTCGTAGAGCACGTCTTCAACACGGGCGTCGGCGGCGCAGTCAGGACCGGCTACCAGTACGCGATCAAACACGACTACGACTGGGTCGTCCAGGTCGACGCGGACGGCCAGCACGACCCGGCGAAGATTCCCGAACTCCTGGACGTCGCGACCGACGGCCACGACATGGTCATCGCCAGTCGCTATCTCAACGAGAGCTACCAGGACTACTCGGCGACGCGCAACGTCGGTATCCAGTTTTTCACCCGGCTGGTCAACGCGCTCGGTGACATCGAGATTACGGACGTGACCAGCGGGTTCCGTGTTTACCGGGTGTCGATGCTCGAATCGATACTCCACCGCGGGGACAAACACTGGGCCATCGAACAGACCCTGGAGGCCGCCAAGGGCGGCTACTCCATTACAGAGGTGTCCACGAAGATGCCCACCCGGGAGGAGGGCGAGTCACAGTTCACCATCGACACCTTCGCGCTGTACCCGATTCGGATGACCGATACTATCCTCCGTGTCCTGCTCTTTCGATAACTATGGTCGAGTACACCCTCGTCAACCTCATCTCGCTGGTCGTCGGTATCGCCTTCCTCGTCAACGGCTACATGCTGGTCAAGCAGGGTCGGGAGGCCATCGCCCTCTTTGTCGTCTCGCTGGCCATCGGCGGCGGGCTCATCTTCGTCGCCGTCTTCCCCAACGTCTTCCAGGTCTTCGCGACGGTGCTGGGCCTGGAGCTGAAGGCCCGCGCCATCCTGGTCATCTCCAATCTGACGCTTTTCGTCGTCGCGACCTACCTGTTCAACCGCATCGGGAAGCTGTACGACCGCCTCTCGCGGCTCAACGAGGAGGTCAGCCTGCTGCGCAGCGAGGTCGAGGAACTCCGCGATGAGTGACACCGTCGGCCGCGCAGTACTTTCCATCGACGTCGAGCTGTTCGACCAGACGCCCGCCTACCGGTCGGCCTCGGGCATCACGGACCAGCAGGGTATCGGCCTGAATGGACTGGCGTGGTTCAGGGAGACGCTGGGCGACCGCGGCGCGAGTACCACGTGTTTCGTCGTCTCCTCGCTGGTCGACCGCTACCCCGAGGCCATCGAGGCGCTGGCCGACGCGGGCTTCGAGATTGCCTCCCATACCCACTCCCACGAACTGCTTTCGGACCGCTCCGCCGACGAGCGCCGCGAGGAACTGGCGACGTCGAAAGAACGGCTCGAATCGCTCACGGGGCAATCCGTCACCGGCTTTCGGGCCCCCGCCTTCGACATCACCGACGACCACTTCGACCTGCTCGCCGAGACGGGCTATGAGTACGACTCCAGTGTCGTCGCGAGCCGCGCCATCCCGGGCTGGTACGGCGGCGAGTACGACCTCGAAACCCCCGCACTGGCGACGGCCGTCGACCCCGACGCACCCGCCGGTCTCGCCGAACTGCCCGCCAGCGTGATGCCCGGACTGCGCCTCCCCCTGACCGGGACGTGGCTGCGCTTTTTCGGCCCGCGCTACACCGCGCTGGGTATGCGCCTGCTCGCCCGGCGGGGAATTACGCCGGTGCTCTACGTCCACCCGTGGGAACTGGTCGGGCTGCCACAGGTCGAGGGGGTCCCCGCGCGGGTCTACTACCACACCGGCGAGTGGATGCGCGAGGCGCTGACCTACATCCTCGACCAGCCGTTCGACTTCGTCACTGCCCGGTCCGTGCTGGAGGACGCCGTTCCCGGCTGGACCGACCAGAACCGGCCCGCGGACGGGCCACAGGAGGAGTGACGTGACGGCGAGCCGCCGCGATATCGCGATTTCCGTCCTGCAGTACGGCGTCGGTATCGCCGCGCTCGCGTACCTCCTCTCGCAGGTCGATATCGCCGCCGTCAGCACGCGACTCCGGGCGACCGAGCCCAGCGTCCTCGTCGCGCTCGTGCTCGTCACCGTCGGCGGCGTCGTCGCCCGCTTCGACACGTGGCGAGCGGTTCTGGCGCCCTTCGCCAGTGTGCCGTTGCTGACCGCCGGTCGCGTCGACCTGGCGGTGAACTTCGTCAACCAGCTTCTCCCCTCGCGGCTCTCCGGTCGGCTCGCCGCCCCCTTCATCCTGAGAGCCGAGACCGGTATCGACTACGGCGACGCGACCGCCGCCGCGGGCGCCCACACCGGCATCTACGCCGTCTTCTACGGTCTCGTCTCGGCTGTCGGTCTGGTCGCTATCGTCGGCCGCGTCTCTACCGGCATCCTGCTCCTGCTGGCACTGTCGACGGCGCTGTATCTCGTCGCCGGCGTCGTCGTCCTGCTGGCCGGCATGAACCTCACCGTGCTGGACCGGCTGGTCGGATTGCTGGCTTCGCTGGCCGAACGTGTGCCCCGAATCGGGAGCGCGCTCGCCGACCGCATCCTCGCTATCCCCGATATCACCGAGAGCTCCGCCGACGCCTTCGGGGAGATATCCACGGACCCGCGTATCTGGCTGCGCTACGGTGCCGGGTGGGCCCTCGCGCTGGTCGTCGCCCCTGGTATCCGGGTCTGGCTACTCTTTCTCTCCTTCGGCGCGGCGGTCGACCCACTGTTGCTCCCGCTCTATCTGGTGACAGCTTACAGCATCACGCTGCTCCCGCTCACGCCAGGCGGCATCGGGGTCACGGAGGCGACCGCCACCGCCGTATTCGTCGGTCTCGGCGTCCCCGAGGCCGTGGTCATCCCCGTCATCTTCCTCGACCGGTTCCTCGGCGTCTACATCCCCGCCGTCGTCGGCTGGTACCCCACGCTCGACATGGACCTGTCCGTGCTGTAGTCTGACACGTCTGGGGGCTGTTGGCATCGGTGTGCACGCCGACAGCCACCAGAGATGTTGGGCAAAGACCTAACGACCAGGGCTTTCACAACCCGATATGGTCGAGGACGAAGACGAAGACCTCGAAATTGTCGTCGCCGCCAGGGTCACGACGCTCACCCTCGCCGTCGCCTTCGTGCTCATGTTCGCGGGCGTCCCCTGGTTCTGGGTGGCCTTCCCCGTCGGCTTCGGCGGGGTGCTCCCGACGGCGCTGGGCGCGACGCGGCTCTACCAGCGCCGACACCCCGCCGACAGCCGGCCAACGACCGACGAGGACGACGCGCTGGCGACGCTTCGGGAGCGCTACGCCCGTGGCGAGCTCACCGAGGCGGAGTTCGAGCGACAGGTCGAGCGGTTACTGGAGACGGAGGACGTCCGGACGGCTCGCGAGCGACCGTCTGGGGAAACTCAGCGGGAACGCGAGACGGAGTAGCTCATACTGGTGGCTGTAAGTTCGTAAAGATATTCGCGGTGGCGAATTACTTCAGTTTGTTACAGCCACCAGTATCAGAACCCGCTCTCGTGGGGGGTCCTACAGGGCTCGCTGCGCTGCAGGACGAGCGTGTACTGGTTGGCCCGCAGCTCCTGCTCGTCGGCGAACTGGTCGGTCTGTGGGACGACGCCGTAGCGCAGCAGGTCCGTGTAGTCCCCGGGCGTCGCCCGCTGGGGGACGAACTCCGGCGGCCGCTCGCCGAACTCGGCGACGATTTCGTAGTCGGTCTCCTCCTCGACCAGCGCGCGGACGTACCGCTGCTGGCGCTCCCCGTTGCGGTAGTAGGTCCCGTTCTTCAGATAGAGGAGATCCCGATAGCCCAGCTGGATGTACTCGGGACACGGGTCCTGTGCCGTACGGTCCTGGAACCGGTGGTTGACGTTCATCCCGTGGGGTATCGCAGTGTCCTGTATGTTCACGCGGTACACCTCGACGGTGTCGTTCTCGTCGGCGTTTGCCGCCAGCCACGCCTCGGCGTCGTCCCGGGGCATCGAGGCGAACCCGACGGTCCCCATGCCGGCGTATATCGCCGTCGTCACCAGCAAGAGTGCCACTATCGGGCGGGCGACGGACGGATTCCACTCGCGCAGGTCCGAAAGCGCGTTCGCCAGCAACAGCGCCAGCAGCGGGAAGGTCGGCAGCAGGTGGTGGACCCGGAAGTCGTGCCACTGGGTGAACATCCCCACGTAGAGGACGAGCATGACGAGCACGAGGGCGATACCGGACCCACTCTCGCGCTGTTTCCGCAGTCCCGCGACGGACCCGACGACGCCGGCGACAGACGCGAAAAACAGCGGCAGCCCCATCCCGCTGAAGTAACCCCGGAGGAACCACCACGAAATGGGAGCGTCCGGCCCCGTCGGCCAGCTCACTCGTGAGGCCGACCCGCCGAAGAAACGTGTCACGATCTGGTCGAACCCGCCCACCATGAACGTCGGGAAGCCGACCAGTATCGTCACCAGACCGACCGCCGCGCCGGTGACGAGCAGTCGCGGCGCGAGCAATGTCCGCAGGGTATCTTCGTCGGTTTGCAGCGCCCGGAGGAGGTGTGCGACGCCGACCCCGAGGATGACCGGCGCGGCGGTGAGCTTGAACGCGATGGCGGCCCCGCCACAGGCCGCACCGACGTAGAAGGGGAGCCGCTCGCCGGTGCGGATGTAGACGTACAGGAAGTTGAGCGCCAGCAGGACGAAAAACAGCGCCGGCATATCCTCGCCACCCTCGTGGGCGATGGTGAGAAAGCCAAAGGTCAGCGTGAGAAGGGTCGCGGCCAGCCGGCCGGTCGCCCGGTCGACGACGGCGGTGCCCAGGCGGTAGGTCAGGTAGACCGAGCCGATGGCGAAGGCGACGTTGAAAAGCCGGACAAAGGCCAGGCTCCAGGTCCACACCCACTCGGGCGTGCTCGCCCACAGACCGTAGTAGCCAAACGCCGAGCTCGGGTAGCCAACCGACGTGAAGATATCCCCGCGGCCGGTCACCAGTGCGACGACGACGACCGGCAGCAGCGCCAGCGCGAACAGGTACAGCGTCGCGCCGAAGGGGACACGGCTCCACTGCACACCCGCCTGCAGCGATTCGATGCTCGGGTCGGCGAGCACCCGGCCGTAGGGGACCATCGCGTCTATCAGGCGGTCCTTCTCGTCCCGCGTCGCGAAGTTCGGGATGCGGTGGAAGAACCAGAAACTGGCCAGCAAGGTCGCAGCGACCATGATGTAGGGGAGGAACGGGTCGGCGCGGAAGTCCTCGCGGACCTGCGACCGCACCCGGTCGAACAGCGCTCGCCCGGGACCAAACATACCCCCACAAACCCCCAGGGACGACAAAAGTCGTCTGGTCTCGCGCGGGCGAGACCAGTGGCCGTCGCTGTGGTCGGTCCGTCCCACTCTGCTGCTTTCGGGTGCCTTACCACCGGGCTGCTCGGTTCGCTCTGTGGTCGTGTCTGTCTTCGACCAGTGGTTTATCTCAGACACAATCGGTAGTAATTTGTGGACAGTTCTTCACCATCTGATATGCATCAACTGACGCTACGACGCGGAGTGCTCGTCGTTGCAGTGGCACTGCTCATCGCAGTGGCCGGCTGTAGCGGCCCCTCCGGCGGCGCCACGCCGACAGCCAACGGAACCGAGAACGCCACAACGACGCCGGCCGCGAGTATGGATACGCCGACGCCGGCCGCGAGTACGGATACGCCGACCGACCAGCAGACGCCGACGGACGGCCCGGATACGGAGCCGGACAGTGATGTCGAAGCCAACGGCACCGGTGCCGACCTGGACGGCGAGGAACTGAACAACGCGACGAGAGCTGCCATCGAGGACGCTGGCTCTTACACGTACCAGACGACCTTCCGCACAGCCAGCCAGTCACGGCGTGGCCAGTCGAGAAGCCGTACGAACACGACGACGCAGGTTGACCTCGAAGCCGAGGAGGGGCTTCGCGTCTCGAATTATTCGAGCACCGGCCAGCAGTCCAGTCAGACCTTCTCGTCGACAGTTTATACCGACGGCAACACGTCCTACCAGCAGCGAATCACGAGCGAGGGGACGAACTACTCCACGCAGGAGGGCGCTTCCACCGGATTCGGTGGTATCACCCCCGTAAACACCAGTAATTTCTCACAGAACCTGACGTTCGTCACTGACGGACTGGTCTGGGAAACGAACGGGACGACCACCCTCGACGGTGACACGGTGACGGAGTACACACTCGCCGGCGTCGAGGACGAGGACGCCTTCATCCAGAGGTTGAGGTTGAGAGGCACACTGACCGACATCAGCGGGACGCTATACGTCGACGACGACGACGTCGTTCGGCAGACCTCGCTCGCTTACACGGTAGAGAGCCAGTCAGGGAGCTTGTCGGCACAGTCCCGACTCACGCTGAGCGACATCGGTTCGACCACCGTCGAGGAGCCCGAGTGGACCTCGGAGGCCGAGGACGCCGACTCGTCCTGACACGGCCGTTCGCCGACTGTTTTCTCGACCCGACGCCGCTTGCTCACTGATCTTCCTTTTGTGTTGTAGTAGCCCGCCAGTCAGCGGTGCGCTCGTCACGGCGTCCCTGTCGCTCGCGGTGTTGTGAAATGGAAAACGTCCGGACGGAGTTCCACGCGAGCGAAGCGAGCGTGGAGCACGTCCGTACTGAACGAAGTGAACGTCCGGACGGAGATTTGAACTCGTGAAGACGTTCCGGGTCGCTCACTACGTTCGCTCCCGGGCGTGCGACTTCTCTGCTCAAATCTCCGCGCGGAGTTTCCTGCAGCACGTACCGCTCGCTGTCGCTCGCGGTGTTGTGCTGCAGAGGAACGTCCGGACGGAGTTCCACGCGAGCGGTAGCGAGCGTGGAGCACGTCCGTACTGAACGAAGTGAACGTCCGGACGGAGATTTGAACTCCGGTCCCTGGCTCCGCAAGCCAAGAGGATAGTCCACTACCCTACCCGGACTCATGTTGGAGGAGGGTGGTCGGTATGAAAAGGGTGACGGTTCGACCCCCACTACGCGAGGGGTGCCCACACCACGGTCAAAGCCGCGTTTGACCCACCGAAAAGCCCTTTCTTTCAGGGGGTCCATCACCGTGTATGAAACGACGAACCCTCCTCGGAACCATCGGGACGACTGGTATCGCCGCGCTCACCGGCTGTCTCGCCGACGGTGGCGGCGACGGGACGCCAACCGACACTGGCACACCCAGCGACACGCCCACACCGATGCCGACACCGACCCCGTCGCTGACCGGCTCCGGGTTCGAGGTCGACTCCATACAGGGCGGCACAGAGACCGACAGTGCGACCGTCAGCGTCGACGGGACGGATATCGTCGTCGAGGGGACCATCTGGGGGTCCAACGGCTGTCAGACCGCCGAACTCGGCAGCGTCAACTACAACAGCGACGCCGGCGAGCTGACGGTCCCCGTCAGGACGGTCGAGGATTCGGAAGCTGGTGACGCTTGTACCACGGGAATCGTCGAGATCGAGTACACGGCGACGGTCAAGTTCGAGAACGGGACACCGGAGACTGTCGTCGTCACGCACGACCGCGGCGACGGGCCGGAGACGGTCGTGACCACCTCGCCGTAACGACCGGACGTTTATATCCGATAGCGGGGCCACCCCGTCGTATGGCGAGTTCGAGGACAGAATCGACAGACGGTAGCGGGTCGCTGTGGCAACGACAACGCTTAAGCGCGCCCCAGACCTGGCTCCCATAGATAATGGGCGAGATAGCAGACATCTACGCGGACCTGGAGACCGACGTCTCCGAGGAGGAGTTCCGCGAGGCCGTCGAAGAGAAGGTCGAACAGATGGGTGGCCTCGCTGACGAGGAGACCGCGGCGATGTTGCTGGCCCACGAACTCAACGAGGGGGAAGTCGAGACCATCGCGGACATCGAACCGGGGATGGACGAGGTGAAGTTCATCGCGAAGGTGATGGCCATCGGCGACCTGAAGACCTTCGAACGCGAGGGCGAGGACGAGGACGGCCGCGTCATCAACGTCGAGGCCGCCGACGAGACCGCCAGCGTCCGGCTGGCCTTCTGGGACGGCCAGGCCGTCGACATCGACGACGGCATGCTCTCCGTGGGTGACGTGCTCCGCGTGAAAGGCCGGCCCAAGGACGGGTACAACGGCCTCGAAGTCTCCGTCGACAAGGCCGAAGTAGACGACGACGCCTCCGTCGACGTGGAACCGGGCGACGGCTCGACCGTCGAGGCGCTGACGATGGGCCAGTCCGACGTGACCCTGCGCGGGCTGGTGCTGGACACCGACAGCGTCCGCACCTTCGACCGCGACGACGGCAGCGAGGGGAAGGTGTCGAATCTCACCCTGGGCGATGAGACCGGTCGCGTGCGCGTGACGATGTGGGACGACCGGGCCGACCGGGCGACCGAAATCGAGCCCGGCACCGCCGTCGAGGTGGTCGACGGCTACGTCCGCGAACGCGAGGGTTCGCTGGAGCTGCACGTCGGCGACGACGGGGCCGTCGACGAGATAGACGAGGCCGTCGACTTCCAGCCCGACGCCGACCCCATCGACGGCGTCGAGATAGAGCAGACCGTCGACATCGCCGGCGTCGTCCGCTCGGCCGACCCGGTCCGCACGTTCGACCGCGACGACGGCAGCGAGGGGCAGGTCCGGAACATCCGCATCCAGGACGCCACCGGCGACATCCGCGTGGCGCTGTGGGGCGATAAGGCCGACAAGGACATCCAGCCCGGCGACGAGGTGCTGGCCGCCGACGTGGAGATACAGGACGGCTGGCAGGACGACCTCGAAGCCTCCGCGAGCTGGAACTCCACTATCGTCGTGCTGGACGACGGTGCAAGCCCCGCGCCCACGCCCGAGGAACAGGCCGACGACCAGCACGCCGGACTGTCGTCGTTCGGTGACGGCGAGGACAGCGAGGCGAGCGCCACCGGTGGTGGCGAGTCGACGGCCACGGCCGACACCGACGGCGGGGCGACGGCTGCGGGCGGTGGCGCCCAGACCGCCGAACAGGTCGAATTCACCGGGACTGTCGTCCAGACTGGCGACCCGGTCGTGCTGGACGACGGCGAGCAGACGATGAGCGTCGAGACGGGCGAACGCGTCCAGTTAGGCCAGGAAGTCACCGTCCGCGGGGCCCTCGAGGACGGCCGACTGGACGCCGACGACGTTTTCTAACGACGAAACGACGCTACGGAAACTCTTAAGACCGCAACACTCCCGATTGTGGGTATGAGCGTCGAGCTTCCGTTCGCGCCCGTCGATGCGGTCATCCGACGGAACGCGGACGGGTTGCGGGTGAGCGCCGGCGCGGCAGAGGAACTGGCACGCCGCATCCAGGAACGGGGGGCTGAACTCGCCACGACGGCCGCCGAGGAAGCGACGAGAGACGGCCGCAAGACGCTGATGCCGTCTGACTTCGGCGTCGAGACCATCCCCGACAAGGACGGTCTCGAGCTCCCGGTCGCGCCGGTCGACCGCATTGCCCGCCTCGACATCGACGACGACTACCGCGTCGCGATGGACGCGCGCGTGGCGCTGGCCACCATCCTCGAATCGTTCGCAGACGACGTCGCTGCCGCCGCCGCCGACCTCGCCCGCCACGCCGACCGGCGGACGGTCAAGGCAGCAGACGTCGAGACGTACTTCGAACTGGCCAAGTACTACTGAATGAACTTCGGCTACCGCGAGGTCTGTCTCGACCACGACACCGGCGAGCGCCACCCCGAGAGTCCCGACCGGCTCCGGGCGGTCCGACGCGCCCTGAAGGAGTGCCACGGCGTCGATTACGTCGCCGCCGACGATGCCGACCTCGATGTCGTCCGCGAGGTCCACGACGCCGATTACATCGAGGAGTTCCGCGAGTACTGCGACGACGGCGGCGGCCACTGGGACGCCGACACGGTCGCTGTCGAGGCGACCTGGGACGCCGCGCTAGCCTCGGCGGGGCTGGCCGTCTGGGCCGCCGAAGCGGCCGGTCCCGACGTTCGAGCCCGCCAGACTCCATTCGCGCTCGGTCGACCGCCGGGCCACCACGCCGTCGGCGACGACGCGATGGGCTTCTGTTTCATCAACAACGCCGGCGTCGCCGCCCAGGCCGCCCTGAACCAGGGGGCCGACAGCGTCGCCATCTTCGACTGGGACGTCCACCACGGCAACGGAACACAGGACATCTTCTACGACCGGTCGGACGTCTTCTACGCCTCCATCCACGAGGACGGCCTCTTCCCCGGCACCGGCGATATCGACGAGACGGGCGTCGGGGCGGGCGAGGGCGCAAACGTCAACGTCGTCTACCAGCCCGGCGCCGACACCGCCGACTATCTGGCCGCCATCGACGAGGTCATCGCGCCCGAAATCGCCGACTACGACCCGGACCTCCTGCTGGTCAGTGCCGGCTTCGACGCCCACGAACACGACCCCATCTCGCGGATGCAGGTGAGTACGGAGGGATACGGCGTGATGACCGAGCGGATGGTCGACCTGGCCGACGACTGCGACGCCGGCCTGGGCTTCGTGCTGGAGGGGGGCTATGGACTCGACACCCTCTCGGATTCCATCAAGATGGTCCACGAAGTATTCGACGGCTACCAGCCGGTCGCCCCCGACGATGACGTGAGCGAGGCGGCTCGCGAGGTACTCGACGAGGTCGTCGCTCAGGGATTCGGCTCGAAGTAGGTCGCCAGGTCGACGCCGAACGTGCCCGCGAGTGCTGCGATATCCGTCCCGACAAGTACCTCGTACCCCTCCTCCAGTGCCGATTCGACGTGTGGGCCCAGGCGCACGGACAGCAGCGCGTCGCTGTTCAGGAACGCCTCGGCCGTTCGGAACTCGCGGGGCCGCTCGACCACGTAGCGGTCGCCGTCGATATAGGGGCCCGCGACGTCGGGGTCGTCGGCGTAGGTTTCGTAGAATCCGGTGGCGTGCTCGCGCACGTGGACCGGCGGCCCCTCGTGGCGCTCGACGGCCGGCCGCTCGGCGACGCTCAGTTCGACCAGCAGGACGGCTGTGTCGTCGTCGGTGGCGTGCGGGTCGCCGCTCCCGCCCGCACCATCTGTCGAAAGAGCCGTCGACCGGAACACCTCGAATCCGCGCCGGTCGAGTTCATCGGTCAGCCCCGACAGGGATTTCCGGAGCTGGGGCCAGAGCTGGTCCTCGACCACGTCGGGCCTGGCAAAGCGCACGGCCACCGGCGTGGTCCCGCGGCGCTCGACGGCGGCGGTGACGGCCTCGGCGTCGTCGGCCGCGGGCTCGCTTGGCTCGAACAGCGACTCGCGCGGGTCGGCCAGGAGCGCCCGTGCGTAGTGTTGCAGGCGAGCGACGTTCGCGGCCGAACACACCGCCGCGACGTTGCGGTCGGGGTCCGTCGGGTCCACCACGACGAGGGGGTCGTCGAACTCGGTGGTGCCGTGGGCTTCGGGGTCGAACGTCACCGGTGGGTGCCAGTCGGCCGCCGCCGCGACGAACTCGCGGAACCCGCCGAACTCCACCGTGAGCAGCTCCGTCAGATACCCCGAAAAGCCCCGCGTCCGGAGGTCGCTCCCGTAGACACCGATGCCCTTCAGGAACTGCTTGGTGACCCGCACCTCGCCCGCGAGGTCGTCGCCCAGCCGGGTGGCCAGATAGCGCGTGTGAAAGGGCGTCCGGTCGACAGCCGACTGGATGGCCGTCGCGTCTTCGACGGCATAACACGGGACCAGGTCGACAGCGTAGCCGTCCACCTCCCCGACGACGTACGGGTGCTCGGCGTACTCCTCGTGGCCCTCGGGGAGGACGGCGTGACCCACCGCCAGTCCGTACCGCTCCAGCTCCGACCGGTCCAGGTCGGGCGGGAAGGCGACGAAGACGTCCACGTCGCGGTCCCCCGCGGTCCACGTCCCACGCGCTGTGGACCCGACCTGGAGCACCTCCGCGTCGACCGGGAGGTCCGCGACCGCCTCGCCGGCCCGCTCCATCACCGTCGCCGCGGCCCGCTGTAACCGCTCGCGCTCCGCCTCACCCGGCGAGACCCGCTTGCGGACCCGGGCAACGACGGCGTCGAACTCGTCACTCATTGCCCCAGGCTTCTTCGAGAGTGCGTGAAAGCGTGTCGATGGACGACCGAAGCGAAAGCCCTAATTACCAACTCGGATTACTGGCGAGTGCGAGCCGCCGTAGCTCAGTTGGTAGAGCACCTGGTTGTTACCCAGGTTGTCCCAGGTTCGAGCCCTGGCGGTGGCGTCTCTCCTCGTTCGCTATCCGACGAGCGCAGCGAGTCGGCAGCGAACGCTGTAGACGCGTTCAGAAGGGCTCGCGCCGACGAGTCACAGCCCGAACGTGGCGCGGCGCGACCAGCGGGAAGCGCCTCGATAGCGAGCGGTGTAACCGCGAGCAGTCAGCGACCGTCTCGGCTCGCGGCGACACTGACCCGACAAGCTAAAGAGTCAGACCCAAGAATTGACGACTGAGGGCCCTTAGCTTAGTCTGGTTAAAGCGATCGGCTCATATCGCCTGTGGTGTCCGCCGTCGGCGTGGGACACCGATTGAGCGCTGGTTCAAATCCGGCAGGGCCCATGGGTACTCATCCAAAATCTGCAGGGTTCTTAGCTAACTATTTATCGTATTTCTGCGGTTCTATACTCTGTTTTAGTATCTACTGGCACTGATACTGTCTACAGAGTCTGGGCTTGATGACCGCGAAACATTATCGTCGTGTTTTCGCTAGTCCGTACGCCTCACGTCACTTCGAATCTCGTCTGCATAGGATCGAGCGATGTGTGAGCGCTGCAATCAAACAATACAGACGTTGAAGTCGGCCGAAACGCTGCCCGTTCTCCAAATCGTGATTATGGCTTTGTGTAACACATCTTGCTGGCCAACCACACGGACTCACAGTGTCCATCATATATCCGTTTCAGACCGTGTTACATCCCGGACCGAGCGGGTATACTGTTGGTCCAGGGAAAGCTGACACCCCAGTCAACCGTAATCGGAGTATCTTGGTATAGCAGTACCAACTCAATCGCCTTCGGTTAGTGAGTCAACGTACTCTTTGAGCGTATCGTAGACGGTGTCGAACTCGGGGAGGTCGGCGACCAGGTCGGGAAGCGTATTCTGCCACCCATCCTGAATCTCCCCCCGTTTCTCTATAGGGAGCCCGTTCCGAATATCGATGTCCAGACCGTCGTGTTCACACTTTCGCGTGAACGCCGATGGAATACCAGTTCTGTCGACGTTTGTCTCAGTTAGCATCCGATAGATGTCGTAGTAGTCACGTGCCTGTGATCGCTGGTAGAGTGCTCGCAACTTCTCTGCAAAAATCTCCTCAGGACTGTACGCGGTCAGTTCGAACTCCGTAACGTCCTCGTACTGGTGAGAGTGGCGAACTGAGTCAAACGCCACGTATTCGTCTATCATGATATCCAAACTCGTCGTGTTCTTGTGGGCAAGCACCGCGCTGTACTGGATGTCGATGTCGACGTAGTGCGTTGGATACCCCTCCGTCTGTAGCGCTCTGTGCTGAGTCACATCGAAATCGATACCAGAGATTCTACCGGCATCGTCCAGTGCGATCTCCAGTTCTTCCTCGCTCCCGTTGTACTCGCCATCGACACCGAAATCGAGATCTTCCGAGTAACGCCACGTCTCCGGGAAGTACAGTTTACTGAGTGCTGTGCCACCCTTGAACAGCAGATTATCACCGTACGGACTCGTGTAAATCGCCCACAGAATCCAGGAGTTGACGTAGTTCTTTTCGGCGTAGCCGAGGCGAACGTCCAGTTCCCTGGCCAGCTGTCGCAAGCGGGCTTCAGAAATCATGAGAGTTCGCTCGGCGTGATCGATTCGCGATCGACGTTCAGGCGAAGCTGATACTTGTTATCACGGGTTCCCGTTGCTTCCCTCGTCGGATCCAGCAGCGGATAGCCGGTCGTGAAACTCTCGACGAGGTCATCGTACTCCGGTAGCGCTATATCCAACTGATCGGCCAGATAGACGATCCGTTTCGTCGCAGCACCGTTTCCGAGCCGCCGCATGTAGTCGACGACTCGGTCCCACGAACATCGGGTGTCCACGGCGCTCTGCATTGCTGTCGCGAGCTCGCTGATACCGCCACAGAACTCCGGATGGTCGGCACAGTCGACCAGCGTCTTTTCGATGCTCGCAACGTTCACCCGAGTCGAACCGGCTGCGGTCGGCTGGTAGCCGAAGAACTTCTGCTCGGTGACCGACACGGGCCGATACGTCACCCCGTGGATTTCCCGCTCTCGGGCGCGTTCTGTCGTCACGATGTACACCGTCTGCGACAGTTGCTCTGTCAGGCCGTGGTGATTCATCGCACTCCAGTATCCGATGTACGCAGGCTCCACGAGGGCGGACGCGATCACGAACTCGTGTGTCGTGTACACGGCGTCTTCGCCGGCAGCGAGCGGCACGATGAGATATTTCCCCTGTGCCAGCCGCTCGAGCCACCCCTTCTCCGAGAGTGCAAACGCCATATCCTTGGCTGCTGTCCGCGGGCTGTCGAGAACTGCCTCGATGTCACTGATGGTGATAATCTGTCGATTCTCGCTCGCCAGGCGTGAGAGCGCTCGAGATTCACGTGTCGACAGACTCTTTCTTTGAGTCCTATCGTCGTTTGTTGAGCCCATAGCCGCTCAGCGTACATAGACTCTAAACCCAGTCGGAAATAAAGGTGTTTGTTGAGATCTCGATTGAAGAAAGTTGACTCCAAAGCCGCTCACACTACATAGACTCTAAATCTAGTCGGAAAGAGTATGATTTGGCTCGAGGGTCACGAACGAGACTTCGAGTACGCTCTGAGCAGCGTCAAGACAACACTTTATAAGATATTACTGTTCCACATACAGTACACGCTATATGTCACTGCTGTTCGAACACGCCGTGAGTCAGTTTTCACCGGACAGCGCGTCGCTCGTGGTGACGGACGCGAGCGCCCTCGACCCGACAGATAGCACGATTCCTGTCCGGCCCATCGCGGCGTTTGCCGGGCATCACGACTCGCTTTCCCATCCTGATCGGGACTGGGTCTGTATCCCCCTGCACGAACCCGATAGCGCAGTCCCGACCGACGCGTACGTCGCCTACACCGACCACGAAGTGCGCGGGGAGATTTTCCTGGTCGAACGGGACGGCGAGTACGAACCGGTCCCCGCTAAGGAGTTCGGCCGGACGGAACTGGCGACGCGTATTCGGTTCTGGCACTCCGATTACCTCCCGGACACGTACCCGCCCGGGTACGACTCCCCGCTCGACGACAAGGAAGACCCACGGAACCCGGCCGACCCCGAGGGACTACTGGACGAGTTCGAGGCCTACGTGCGGGCGGAACGGGACGCGACGCGAGACGGGAACCGGGAACTCGCACGGAACACGTCGGCCCGTGCGCTGTGTGCCCGGGGCGAGGCGGCGATTCCCTCGCTCTCGTGTCGCGGCCAGGACGACGGTATGTACAAATTCCGCGTCGACCTCGCCCAGTCACGTCAGGACAAGCGAAACGGACAGTGGGCGTACTTCGTCGAAAACGAGTTCGGTATCTACCAGGGCAACGAGGTGCTCCTGCACGGACACGAGGACGCGACGAATGACGCGTTTCCCATCCCTGCGACCGTCGACCGAATCCGCGGACTCACGCTGTGGCTCACCGTCGACTGGAGCAGCGTCGCCGAGTCAGCGGCCGTCGGAAGTACACTCAAAAACGGCGGCGAGTTCGGATTGTCGGCACTGTTGAACCCAGTTCCGTTCGACCGCGAACTGCACGCGATCGAGGCGCTCAGAACGGACTCGGCCAGGGAAATCCTCGCCGGCGAGCGCCCGGTGACGTTCTCGAACGAGGCGACCGCCCAGAGCGATCCCTTCGATACCGAGCTGAACCAGGAACAGCAACTCGCCGTCGACTACGCGCTACTTGCCGACGACCTGTTCTGTATCCACGGGCCGCCCGGAACCGGAAAGACCCGGACCCTCGTCGAGATCGTTCGCCGTGCCGTCGACGCCGGCGAAGACGTGCTCGTCTGTGCCGACTCGAACCAGGCCCTCGACAATCTCCTGCTCGGCGCCTCCACGTCGAACGACCTCGACGCGCAGTCACTGCACGCCCACGGCCAACACGGCGACGGCGAGTTCGTCCTCGACCGCGTCAACGCGAATCGGTCCCGGTCGTCGCTCGTCCGCCGGGGGTACGCCGATGTCGAGGACCGCGCCGACGTCGTGGCCGCGACGAACAGCAGCGCAGCCACCATCCCGCGTGACTTCGACCTCCTCGTCCTCGACGAGGCCACGCAGTCGACGTGTACAGCGTCGACCGTCCCGCTGGTTCGTGCCGACCGCGTCGTCCTGGCCGGCGACCACCGCCAGCTCCCGCCGTTCAGCGCCACCGAGGACCCACCCGAATCGAGTTACGGGCTCTCCCTGTTCGAGCACCTCTACGCCACTGGTGGTGTTTACGAGGGTGTCGGCCTCCAGCTCAAGACGCAGTACCGTATGCACCGTGACATCGCGTACTTCTGTAACCGCGAGTTCTACGACCGAACGCTCCGCAACGGGAGAACCGTCGACCCGCTTCCCGAGCGACCGGCCGTCGAGGGGTACAACGTCGGCGGGTCGGTCGACGTCGACGATCACTCCCGGGCCAACGAGACGGAGGCACGGCTCGTCGTTCACCTCGTCCAGGAGCTGCTCGATGAGGTTCCCGCAAGCGAGATCGGTGTCATCACACCGTACACTGCCCACGTACGCCTCGTCTCAGACCTGCTCGACGACCACGTCGCGGCGGCCGACGACATCACCGTCGACACCATCGATTCCTTCCAGGGCAGCGAGAAGACCGCGATACTCCTCTCGCTGGTCCGAAGCAACAGCGACGGCGAGATCGGCTTTCTCGGCCGGGATGTCGATGGTCCGCGACGACTCAACGTCGCACTCACACGGGCACAGCGATACTGCGCCGTCGTCGGTGACTTCCATACGCTCCGCTACGATGCGTCGGGTAAGTGTACCGAGCTGTACCAGGATTTCCACGACTACTTCGACACGACCGGTCGACTGAACCACGTCGACCCCGAGTTCATTCCCGTGTAAAAACGGAAGTTGTCCGCACCGAATATATTATTCATGACGAAAGACGCACCGAAATCACCTGCCGAACCGCGAGACGGCGAACCGTACTATATCGACGGTGAGTGCCCGGACTGTGGTACAGCTCTGGAGCTGTACGACTCGCTCAGTGTAGAGCAGATCGATGAATCCGCGGAACTCGGAGTCCCGGCCACCGATAGCGACGATGGGATCTGGCACGACGAGTGGGTCTGCCCCCGTTGCTTGGATGGTATCCATCTGGACGTGCCTGAAAACGCACTTGAATGAACGCCTGATCACGTCGAACAACGGCTAATACTGGTGGCTGTAACAAACTGAAGTAATTCGCCACCCCCGGAGTGGCGAATATCTTTACGAACTTACAGCCACCAGTATAAGACACTCCTCACCGTCAATTCCCGACTTCCCCGAACGGCCCCTGAGACGTCCGCCTACAGCCCTGATATTTGAACAGAGACAAATTATTTGACACAGCAGTGCATTAGTCAGCACGATGGCTGACTCGAGCCCGGAGTCGTGGACAGAGAACATGAGCGGGCGCGAGCGCGTCCGGCACGTCGTAGAGGTGCTCCAAGAGCCCACGCCAGTGCAAGAGATCGCGGACCGTGCGGCGGTCTCGCGAACGACGGCCGACGACGAGCTCCAGCGACTGCAGAGCGACGACTGGGTGATTGAGACGACCGTCGATGGGACGAAAGCATACGATCTGAATCCCGTGCGGATGCTCTTCGACGAAGTGACAGACCTGATCGAAGCGTACTCACGCGACGAACTGGAGAGCCAGCTGACGGAGCTGAAGACCGAACAGGAAGAGCTGGCGACGGAGTACGATGTCCGGTCACTCGATGAGTTCCGCACCCAGCTCGCCGACGAGGAGCTCTCGGCAACTACCCTTCGTGAGCGCCGAAACGTGATCGCCACGTGGGAGGCGATCAATACCGAGCTCGGGCTCGTGAAGCACGCCCTCCAACTGTACGATGACGTTATCGAACTCTCGTCACCACGGACTGATTCCCCCTCGACATTCGCCTGATGGTCGTCTTTCTCGCAAATCGGGCAAACTTGCAGAGCAAGCGACTCCACGAGCGCATACAGCACCGGCTCGGAAACGAGTTCGACAGCGTTCGGCGACGGCGTGCTGAACCGCGCGAACCGGGTCCGTATCGCGTCGTCGGTGAGGTGAATCCACGGTGTTTTCTCGCTGACGAGGCGTACCCGGTCACGACTGCCCGGGTCGAGATTGGGTTCCAGCTCCGAACTGCCCATCCGTACGAATACTACTGGTTCAACTGGATCGAACCGGAACGCAGTCTTTTGATCGGGTGGCACCAGGACGATACCCACGATACGCTCGGACCAGTTCATCTGCAGGTCAACGACGGCGCAACGTCCGTCGATCACGAACGGGCACAGTTTATCGACACACACCCGCTCGATGTCGTAGAACAACGGCTCAGCTCACTTCGGGATGTCGTCCTGGCCGTCGAGTGGAAGCAGGGGTGCCCTGTTGGACTCGATATGTCCAGTCTGTAATCGTACAGTTCGCTGGTCTCAGATGGATCGCTGTAGTTTCTTCTACTGATGAACATCTCTGCAGGTATGACCGAGTGCTCAATCGGCACAGTGAATTTTTGGGACGAGAAAACCGTCGACCCCCTATCGAGGCCGACCTGACCTTGTTATCGTCGCCAGTGAACGTGGGCAAGAGGATAAGCTTCCACGGAAGATTGTGCTCGGTGAATTCAAATACTCGTCAACTCGAAGTGTTTTCTCTGATGCCGTGCAAGATTTATTTGAATATCTCGAATATGCCCGGCTCAGAGAGGAAGTATCTCGCCGAGGGGACGCTGAAGGATATGTGATCGATGATGACTCGATTGAGGTCCATGGGCTGGTAATTACTGATGGGCCTCAGTCTGAGGGCCCAAGAGATGATGTTTTACATATGGAATACCGGTCGATCGCAGAATCAGTCAACCGAGCATGTGCTTGACCTGTAGCCATCCGTGATCTGTGATCGAACTCTTCATTCGGAGGGCTGAAGCCATA
This sequence comes from Haloarcula salinisoli, assembly GCF_019599405.1. NCBI lineage: Archaea > Methanobacteriati > Methanobacteriota > Halobacteria > Halobacteriales > Haloarculaceae > Haloarcula > Haloarcula salinisoli. The sequence goes on from NZ_RKLQ01000002.1 coordinate 669,182, forward strand.
TCTCTATATTGGATAGAATGATTCCAAATAAAATGATGTAAGGAAACACTATCAGAAAATCTATTGAATACACACTATCAGTGAACTTGACAGCCTCGACCGTCATCCCTCCCACTAATCCGCCTCCGATATAGGATACTGTTCTGGAAGATGCCTTCGCGAGGTTTTGTCTCAGACTCTTCATACAAAATTTAAATTACATAAATATTAAACATTTGCGCTCTATAATTTCAATTTAAAGCAAAATAGATTCATAGCGCTCTGTATTCACCACCTCTCTTCTATGGACCACAAATATTCACAGCTTAACCAGTAAAACCCCAGCTAGTCAGCCTCTGGCGGGCATCCTATCCAAGTTATCAGCTGATAGAACCTTATCTCTGAACCTGTCACTACGCCAAATGCTCTTTATTTAAGTCAAAAGCCGCAAAATCGACTATCTGACGGCCCAGAACGTTCTGGAGTATCCCCGGCAGGGCCCATCTTTCTGCGAGGAGCGGACGCGACAAGCGAACGCTGCCGCCCGACGGTTTGAACCCCGGCAGACGAGCGAAGCGAGTCTGCAGTCGGTTCAAATGTGCATCATTCTATGCTGACCCAGCGAACGGGCCGAACATTCGAATCAACAGCTTGGCCGATAACACAGCCACGGAGTCGGTGGAATTTCCCGTTGCCGAAGAAAATTCTCGCGTCGCCGCGCCGTACTGTCAGAGATAATATATATTCTGAAGCAAAAGTTTGGGTATGCGAGTCGTCGAAATCAGCGTCCCCGTGGGTGAACGAGCCGTCGTCGTCGACACGCTCGAAGCCGCGGATATCGACTACTATCTGACACCGGAGACGAGCGGGCGGAGCGGTGCGGACGACTACGCCGCTATCGTCACCTTTCCCGTGCCCAGGAACGCGGTCGAACCGGTCATCGACGAGCTCCACGACGCCGGACTCAGCGACGACGCCCACGTCATCATCAGTAACGCCGAGGCCGACCTCTCGCGGCGGTTCAAGCAGTTACTGAACCGCTACAGCGCGGAGATGAGCTGGCAGATACGCATCTCCCGCGCGGAGCTTCGTATCCAGGCGCGGGAGCTCTCGCCCGGCAACAAGACGTTTCTCGTGCTGACGGTGACGAGTTCGCTCGTCGCGACGGCGGGACTCCTGCTCGATTCGGCCGCGGTCGTCGTCGGGGCGATGGTCATCGCCCCGCTCGTGGGACCGGCGCTGTCGGCGAGCGTCGGGACGGCGCTCGACGAACCGGCGATGTTCCGCCGGGGTGTCCGCCTCCAGTTCGTCGGTGTGGCCCTCGCCGTCCTCACCGCCGGTGGCTTCGCCCTGGTCGTCCGGCTGATACCGCTGGTGCCGCCGGGGCGGGACATCACGCGCATCGCGGAAGTCAGCGCCCGTATCTCGCCGGATTTCCTCTCGCTGTTCATCGCGCTCGGCGCCGGGGTCGCCGGGATATTCAGCCTCTCCTCGGGTGCCTCGGCGACGCTGGTCGGCGTGATGATTGCCGTCGCGCTCGTCCCGCCCGCGGCGGCAGCGGGGATCGCCGTCGCCTGGGGGGAGCCATTCGCCGCACTGAGCGCCGGCGTCCTCCTTCTGGTCAACGTCCTCGCGATCAATCTCTCCGCGCTCGTGACGCTGCGGTATCTCGGCTACCAGCCCCGGGCCGGGACCAAACGCGAGCACTCACGGAGCCAGACGCTCACGCGGGCCGCTGTCCTGCTCGTCCTCATCTCGGTGCTGTCGGTCTTTCTCGGCGGTATCACGCTCGCGTCGGTCCAGGACGCACAGTTCGAACGAACGGTCCGGACCTCGACGAACGAAATTCTCACGCAGCCGGTCTACGACCAACTCGCCCTCATCGAGTTCAACGTCGTCTACGGCGGTCCGTCCTTTGCCCTCCCTCGGGACGTCCGGCCGGCAGCGGTCCCAGCACACGAACCGCGCCGGGTCGTCGTCACCGTCGGGACACCGTCGGAGCGACGGTATCCACGCCTCGCCGACCGTCTCCAGACGCGTCTCCGGGTGGAGACGGGCCAGGAGGTGACTGTCGAAATCCGATATACCGAAACGGATATTGTCGGCACCGCCCCGGACCGGGTCCACCGTCCGACGCCCGACGGACGTAACAGCCAGTACGGTCTGTATATTCCCTGGCAACGCCCATTTTTCTCCCCCCCGCTCCGCGGCCGACACCGGTGGCTCCCTCGTCTAACTATTGGAAAATCAATCAGCTTCAGATGTCGGTTCGGTCGAGGGACGCGATACCCCGTTCAGGGAATGTACTGACAGGCTTCGTCGCGGCCGCTTTCGCACACTTGTTCGAGCGTCGCACACGCTCGGTCGTTCCCACCAGCGCATTCTTTCCGGAGTACTGCCATCTGTTTGTGTTTCATGGTACGGCGTACCATCACCAACGCCGGATTTCATCTTATCCGTTTGTTCGTTATGTATCGGTCGCACACTTGCGCTATCGACGCACTAGCTGTCCCATTCTGGCGCCAGCACCCATCTATCTCCTCGCCACGCGGTACGCTGCACACACTGTCTGTTCACCGGCCCTGGCCACCCTCAACGTTCATTAGCGCTAGTCCCGATGGTGGGTGCATGTCGAGCGCCCCGCTTTCGGAACCGCAGGTGCTCGCCCACGCGAAGCGGCGGCTGTTTCCCGAGGCCGACCAGTCGGGCACCTACGCCGTCGTCGATACGCAGTTCGCCGGTGGGGAGTGGCTGGCCGGGCAGGCCATCGAGGCGTCGGTCAGGGAGACGCTCGCGCCGTTCAACCACGTGCGCGTGGGGAGTGGCTATCCGGACCTCGTCGGCGTCCGGACGCTGGAGCCGGAGCTGCTCGCCGTCGACCGACTGGGTGAGGAGCCGCCGCTGGTCGCCGTCGAGGCCAAGGGCGTCACCGACCGCGGGGTCGATACGGAGCGGGGTATCGTCCAGGCGTACGACCGGCTGAACGAGGCCAACGCCGCCTACGTCGCCGTGCCGGCCGACGCGGTCTCGCAGACGGACCGCACGCTCGCCCGGGAGCTCAACGTCGGCGTCCTGGGCGTCGACGCCTCTGGACGCGTCGAGCCGGTCGAGCGGCCCCGCGTCGTCGGGAACCGGGCGACCGACGAGGCGACTGCCATCCGATTCCAGGCGAGTGCACAGGGGGTGGCCGACAAATCGTTCGGCCTGAACCATCCCAAGAACTACCTGGGCTATCCGCTGGCCCACTACGCCGACGGGTCGACCGAGCAGCTGCTGGCGGATCACAAAGTCGTCCGGGCCTTCGACGACGCCCGCCGCGGGGCGGCGTTTCTCGGCCTCGTCGACGAGCGCCCGGACCGCGTCGAACTGACGCCGCTGGGCCGGGAGGTCGTTCGCTTCGCGATAGCCCGCTACGGGGACGTCGAGGGTGCACTGGCGGAGTTCGAGAACTGGTATCGCTCCTCGCAGTGTTTCTACGACCTCGCGCCGGAGTGGGCCGACCTCGCTCGGCGGGTCATCTTCGCCTATCCGGCGACGCAACTGCTGGTCGAGGAGCTCCAGGCCCTGCACGACGACGGCTTCGACCGACCGACGCTGGTCGAGCTCGTTCGGTATCTCCACGAGGTGCATCCGACCTTCACCGTCGAGCTGTTCCTGCGCGGTGACGACGACGTTCGGTCCCGTGCGCTCACGACCGAGGGCGACCTCCGTCCGGCGCCGCTCCGGGAGGGCCGGAGCTACCACGCACCGACCGTCTTCCAGCTGAAGGCGATGCTGTACCACACCGGCATCCTGACCGAGCGCGGGGCCGAGCCGAGCAATCTCGACCCGACCGCGGACGTGTGGGCGCTCCGCCAGCGGGTGTAGCTGTCCCGGGACGGGTCCTCGGCCGTACCGGGACGGGGTCAGGCCGGGCGGAGCCGAACGAGGGGTGCGTCGGGGGAATCGACAATCACCAGCAGATGGCCGCTGTCGGGTTCGACGACGACGTCACGGATTCGCCACTCCCGTCCTTCGAGCAGCCCCGAGGCTTCCTCGACTGCTTGGCCGTCGACGGTGAACCGGGCGAGATACTGCGAGGCGAGCCCGCCCACGAACAGGTCGCCCTGCCAGTCGGGGAAGGCATCGCCAGTGTAGAACGTCGCGCCGCTGGGCGGGAACCCGCCCGAGCCACACGGCCACGAGTAGACTGGAGCCACGACGTCGTCGCGGTCCGCGTGGCTGACGCCGATGGGGTCGCCCTCGCCGTAGGTACAGCCCTCGTCGGCGATGGGCCAGCCGTAGTTCGCGCCCGCCTCGAGGATATTGATTTCGTCGCCGTCCTGCTCGCCGAACTCGGCCTGCCAGATAGCGCCCGTCTCGGGGTGGACCGTCATCCCCTGGGCGTTGCGGTGGCCGTAACTGAAAATCGAGTCGACGACGCTCTGCTCGTCGACGAAGGGGTTCGAGTCGGGCACCTCGCCCGTCCGCGTCAGTCTGAGCGTGGTCCCGAGCTCGTTGGTCGTGTCCTGGGCGACGTGGTCCGGGCCGAAGTCCTTGAACTGTCTGTCGCCGACAGTCATGTACACCAATCCGTCGGGCCCGAACACGACGCGGGAGCCAAAGTGGCCGTCGTCGTCGACGAACGGCTCGGCGACGTGGAGCTGTTCGAACGTCTCGAAGCGGGCGGCCGCGACGTCGAGCCGACCCCGACCCAGGTGGGTGGCCGACTCGCCGCTGTCGTTGGCCCCGGAGTAGGTCAGGTACACCCAGGGTTCGTCCGGGTACTCGGGGTGGAGCGTCGAATCGAGCATCCCGCCCTGGCCTGACGCGTAGACGTCTGGCGTCCCGTCGACGGCCGTGACCGTGCCCGACTCCCGGTCGACCAGTGTCACGCGGCCGACCCGCTCGGTGACCAGAAGCTGTGACGAGTCGGGCAGCGGCGTGATACTCCACGGTGATTCCAGCCCCTCGGCGACGGTTTCGACCGCGACGTCGCTGTCGGCAGTGTCAGTCCGTCGGCCGCCGTTGCCGAAACTACACCCCGCGAGTGTCCCGGCGAGTCCCAGCCCGCCAGTGGCGAGGAACGCACGTCTGTTCATTGTACCTACCTATGTGGCTTCGGTGTTGTTAACCTCGTTCACACTGGCTCGGTGGGGCTGCACGCCGACGGCGACCGCTGGGACCGTCCTTCGGGCGGGCCGGCGCTGGGCCAGCCACGCGGCTCACTCGTCGGCCACCGGCCACTCGCGGGCGTCGGCCTCGAGGAGCCCCCCTAACTGCTTGCGCCGGGCAGCCACGTCGTCTACGGACCGGCGGAACCGTCCGTCCTCGACAGTCGGGACACCGGCCTCGCGCAGGGTGGACAGGTCGGGCACGTCGGGTGCCGTGTCGGCGCTGTGGCCGAACGACGACCCGACCGTCTCGAGATAGGTCCCGATACTCCTGTGGGCGCTCTGGACGACCGCGTCTGCGGGTCGGTGTGGGCCCGGGGTTCCGAACTGCAGGATGGTCAGCGCGTCGTCCAGCACCGCGATACTGCGGACCGTCGCGAACGTGGGGTCGTCGGTGTAGAAGTAGTGGAGTATCGGGTAGGCCTGGTGGTTCGTCGTGAGTTCGTTGATATCCGACGTTATCGAGGCAAGCGGCAGTTCGAGCGCCGCACAGTCCGCACCGTCCCACGCCGTCCGAACGATAGCCTCGCCGTGCTGTCCGAGACTGCTGACGGAACTGGCCAGCGCGCGCTTTTGCGTGACGGCGTCGAGTACCGAGATGACGTAGCTGACGATGAGCGTGATAAACAGCATCCCGCTGGCGGTCGTGAGAACGGTCAGCATCTGTGGGAGGCCGTCCCGGGGGGCGAAATCACCGTTCCCCAGGGTGAAAAGTGAGTAACCGACGAAGTAGAGCCGCTCGGTCCACGATATCGGGCCTGGACCGAGCGTGTCGGTGATAGCGTCCTCGAGGCCGGCGAAGACGAGCGTCCACCCGGCCCACAGCAGGCCGAGCCAGAGCGTGATGGAAAGCAGGAGGACGACCGGGCCGGCGACCGTCAGCAGGCTCCGACGGCGACGGCCGACCAGACGGACGCCGCGCCAGGTCCACCGCATCGCGCTGGCCGTAAGCGGCCCCGCGCCGCCCTCGACCCAGAGCGTCGTCCAGAGGAGGTCGGCAATCGCGAGACAGAGCAAGAACAGACCGACGATGAACGGCAGGGGGTTCACGGGTTTTCCTCCCGAACTGGGAGGGCAGCGTCTCGAATCACTCGTACGTGTGGGTGTACCCGCCGTCGAACAGCAGGTCGCCGCCGTTGAGGTGGGTCGCGTGCGAGGAGAAGCCGAAGATGAAAAGGTTCGCGACCTCGGCCGGTGTCATCATCTCCTTCGTGCGAGCCTGGCCGAGCATCACGTCCTCGACGACCTCGCGTTTCGAGATGTCCCGCTCCTCGGCCGTGTCTTCTATCTGGTCGACCATCAGCGGCGTCAGCACGTAGCCGACGCTGACCGAGAACCCCCGCAGCGTCCCGTTGCCTTCGGCGGCAATTGAGCGTGTGAGGCCGTTCAAACCGTGTTTCGACGTGATGTAGGCGGTCTTGTCTTTCGTCGCGTACTGGCCGTGGACCGAGGACATATTTGCGATGGCACCGACGCTGTCGTCGGTCGCCTCGATGTGGGGTATCGATTCCTGGGCCATCTTGAACGGCGCGCGGAGCATGATATCCAGCAACAGGTCGTACTTCGCCATCGGGAACTCGGCGATACTGGCGATGTGTTGCATGCCGGCGATGTTGGCGACGTATCTGAGCGTCCCCTCGTCGGCCGCGGCCCCGACGACCGCTTCGACGTCGCCATCGTCGGTCAGGTCGGTCTCGACGCCGTGGAACGTCCCCGGGGCGTCGAAATCCTCGGCGATATCGGCCGTCTCGTCGAGCCCCTCGGCGTCGATATCGGCACCGACCACCGTCAGGCCGTTGGCCGCGAGCCCCACCGCCGTCGCTCGGCCGATGCCGGAGGCCGCCCCGGTGACTATGGCGACGGTTTCGGTATCGAAGTACGGGTCGTCGATTCGCAGGAAATCCCCCTCGCTCAGCTCCGGCGCCGAGAGCTCCATGTCTGAATCAGCCATTTCGTATCACTCAGACAACTATTCTCTCGCCGGCGTGTTAACTGCACCTCACGTGCGGGAAACAGGGTGTGAGCCCGCCGCTCAGTCACGCCCCAGCGCGGCCAGCGCCAGCACGCCGCCCCCAAAGAGGAGTGTCGCGTAGGTGATTGGCACGAAGAACCCGCCCGAGTGCGTGTCGACGAGGTGGAACAGCCCGATACCGACCGGGACGGCGCCCGTGAGCGCGACGCGGACGCGAGGTCGACGCGCGCAGTGCGCGAGGGCGAGTGCGTAGACGAAAAAGCCGGCCGCGAAGAGCCACGCCGGGAGTCCCAGCGCCGCCGGTTCGCCGCGCATGAGGTCCTGCCCGCCGTGGAGGAAGGCGGCGGCGACGGCCAGCGCTTCCACGTAGCGGGTGCCCTCCTGAACGAGTCGCGTCGGTCCGGTGTCCATCTTCCTGGTAGTCGGCTCGGAACGGCAAAAAGATGGGAGAGCCCCGAGTCAGAGCGGGAGGACGGCCGCCGCCGCGCCCAGCACCACGCCGTAGACGACGGGAAGACAGCGACCAGCTTCGGCACCGGCAGTGCTGCCCCGGCGACGATTAGCGCTGTTTGATATAGCGGAAAACAGTTTACTACCTGTTTCGTCCGAAACACAGATTCGACGGCGAACAGCGCCTTTCGCTAGCCAGACGCCGAAATCCTTCAGTGTGTGGGACAGATAGTATCAGTATGGTAACAGACGGCGCTGTCACGATCGACGGACCCCGAATCCACTATCGCGAGGCCGGTGACGGGCCGCCGGTCGTCCTGCTCCACGGCGGCATCATCGACGCCGCGACCGTCTCCTGGCCGCCGGTTATCGACCGGCTCGCGCCCGACTACCGGGTCCTCGCGCCGGACCTGCTGGGCTACGGCGAGAGCGACCTGCCGCCGGGTCCGTACTCCATACCGCGCCACGCTGGCGTCGTCGCCGACGTGCTCGAGGCACTGGACCTGGGGCCGGTGACGCTCGTCGGGCTCTCGATGGGTGGGGGTGTCGCGATACAGGTCGCGCTCGACCGCCCCGATCTGGTCGACCGGCTGGTCCCCATCGACCCGTTCGGCCTCGGACGCGAGCTCCCGAACGGACTGCTCTCGTATGCCCTCGCACGGGTGCAACTGTTCAACAAACTCGCCATCGCCGCCTTCCGGCGGAGCCGCCGACTCACGCGCGCGAGTCTGGGCGGTATCGTCCACGACCTCGACAGCCTCCCCCCGGCGGCTGTCGAGGCGGTCTACCGGGAGGTCCAGCGGCCCACCGCGGGCGCGGCGTTCCGGCGGTTCCGGGACGCCGAGGTCACCCGCGATGGCTACCGGACGACCTTCACCGACAGATTCAGCGAGCTCTCGATGCCGACACAGTTCATCCACGGCGCCCACGACGAGGTGTTTCCCGTGGCGTGGGCTCGGCGGACTGCCGACCGGGTTCCCGGGGGCGAGCTGACGGTACTCGACGACTGTGCCCACTGGGCGCCCCGCGAGAACCCGGACGCCGTCGCTCAACTCATCAGGGGCGTGATTTCGGGGGTATGAGCCGTTCTCGACCGACGATATCGACGGCGGGGTCGTCTCTGCTGCCTGCGGAAATAAATCAAATACTGCTATATCGAATCGGTACTGGCGTCGCGAGTACCCGCCCTCGTCGAACTGTGGATTGTACTCCATCTGAGCGTCTGTCGCCTGGAGTGTACCTGATAGACGTCCGGTCGCATCCGCTCAGCTTACTGCTCGGATAGTGAACGCCATACTAAGACGGATTGGGGCCCATATCTACGTGATCATGAACATCAACTGGCGTGCAGTACTGACCGGATTCGTCGTCGCTATCGCTCTCGGAGTATTCGTCTCGTGGGCCGGTCCGCTCTCGGAGACGTCCGTCTACCTCCTGGCTCTGCCCGGGCTGGTCGGTGGTTTCGTCGCCGGCTACATGGTGTCTGGTGTCGGCAACGGGGCCGTCCACGGTGCGCTGGCGACGATAGTCGGCGCGCTCGCGCTGCTCGTCGCGCTCACCGTCGGCGCCGTCCTCTTCGTCGGCATCGTCCCCGCCGCCGCCGGCGCGTCGGTCGCGGTGCTCGCCCTGTTCGTGCAGGCGATTCCCGGCGGTGTGGCCGGGGCCATCGGCGGCTACATGAAGCGCCGCCGCGCTCCCCGGCCCATGGAGGAACCGGCGCCCCGCTGAGCACCGTTTCATATCCCATCTTTCGCAGGCAACAGTCCGCTAACCCCGTTTTACAGTCGCCTCTCGGCAGTGTTTTCAGCCCGACAGTCGAAGCTTGCGCACATGCAATCGGTCCCGACTCACTGTACGGTCGAGACGGCAGTTCCCGCGGCGCTCGCGGATTACTTTTCACCCGAGCTGGCGGGCCTCGACGCGTACCTCGACCTGGTGCCTGCGACGCTCGATACGGCGGCCGGCGACCCCAGCCTCGGGCCAGTCGACGCCCTCCCGTGGCTGTACGTCGCCGACATGACCGGCTGGCGCGGGCTCGCACTGGCGCGCTCGCTGGCGGCCGAGCGCGACTGTCCCTGCTACCGGCTGTCGCCGCTCGCCCGGGACAGCGTCGACACCCTCTGGCGCGTCCTCGACCGCAGCGGCGAGGGGCCGGTCGTGCTTCACGTCGAACTTCGGGGCGACACCGGCCCGGTACCGGGAACGCTCCGGGAGACGCTGTGGCGGGGGTACGACCAGCCCGCTGCGGGGAGTGAGGCCCCCGCCTCCGGCGACCCGACCAATCTCCACGTCGTCTTCACCGATACGCGGCCCTCGAAGCGGCTCACGTCGCCGTTGCCGGACGCGACGGCGCCGGTCAGCGGGGCCACGCTCTCGTATGCACCCAGAGAGAGCATGACCCCCGAACACCCCCACGGCACGACCACGCTGGCGGCCCCGCCCGCGCTCCCGGACCGGACCGACCGTCTCGAAACCCTGCTCTCGGCCGCCCTCGACGGGGTTGGGTCCGACGGCGAGCGAGCGGCCTTCGTCGACAGCGCTGTCGAAGCGCTGGCTATCACCCACTCGACCATCGGCAAGCAGGACCTCCTGTTCGACGTCTCGCCACGCATCGCGCTGAAACACGGCCACCGACTGGGGGGCCTCGGCGTCGACGGGGCGCTTTCGGCGCTTCGCGAGGACCTGCTCGCGCAGGTCCCCCAGAGCCCGACGACCGGGGAGCTGCGCCGGACGCTGGCGTCGCTGCTCGACACCTAGAGGCGCTGTCGGGCCCGCTCTCTGAGCCGCTCGATGCGAGCGTCCATCGGCGGGTGCGTCGACAGCAGCCGCGAGAGCGGATTCTCCTCGGTCCCGTGGACGTACAGCGGCGTCAGCGGGCCCAGGTCCGGCGTCGAGGCGCGTTCTATCTTCCCCAGCGCCCGCGCAAGCGCCAGTGGGTTGCCCGTCACCGTCGCGGCACGGTCGTCCGCGGCCCACTCGCGCCGTCTGGAGTACGACAGGACCAGCAGCGTGACGGCAAAGCCCACCAGCGCGATGACGCCCAGCGCGCCGCGGTGGGTCCGCCCGAGCCACGACCGGGACCACGATTCGGGGTCGCCACGCAGCAGGGCGACCCCTCGCGCGATGCCGCCGGTGAGCACGACGACCGGGAAGAGCAAGATGCCGACGAGCCCGACGATGCTCTGGGTGAGGCTGTACCCCAGCGTCTGGACCAGGGCGTCACGGCGCTCGAAGTGTGCGAGTTCGTGGGCCAACAGCGTCTCCATCTCGTCGAGCGACAGCAGTGCAAAGAGCCGCCGGTCGACGACGATAGCCCCGTTTGGCCCGCCGACGGCGAAGGCGTTGGGCACCGGCAGGCGCGCCACCAGCAGCGACGGCTTGCCGGCCCGCATCCGGTCGGTCAGCCGGTCGTATCGCCGGTACAGCGCCGGCGCCCGCGAGCGTGGCACCACCACCGCCTCGAGGGACCGCTTGAGCCGTGCCGTTCCGGTCCAGTAGCTCAGGCCGCCAAAGAGCACCGCCGTGCCCAGCACGATGGCGACGACGACCGCCGGCGACGGTCGCTGGGCCCACAGCAGGCTCAGCAGCCGGTAGCCGACCACGCCGGCGACGAGGTAGACGACGAGCGTCCCCAGTCCCACCACCCCCAGTACGAGCCGTCGCCCGATTGCCATGCTGACACCTACGTGTGGCGCCGAAAAGTCGCTTGGGTCGGCTGGTCGCGTCTGGTTTCGCAGCGATTGCTACCGAGAGCCAGAAAGCCCCCGGTCGCTCGACTCCCAGGACTCGCTGCGCGCGCTACGCGTGCTTGCTTCGTCCGGGTTCGTCGAGCGACCGGCCCCTTTCTGGCTGTATGCAGTCCGATACGCATAACTAAATACTGCCATCAAAACAGCTAGCTCAGCTGTCCTCGTCGTCGAATCGTTTCGCCAGTTCGATGACGTTGACCTCCCAGTCGTGGGTCGAGCCGCGGGTCTGGAACTCCCAGGCCCCACGGACGTCGACGTCTGCTTCGATGGCCGTTTCGACGATGGCGGCGAGGGCGGCCTCGAACTGGTCGGGGCTGGTGACAGTGACTGCTGATTTATATTCGTCTTTCACGAGATGTGGCATCTGGCCGCGACCCGAAGGAGTGGTCCGACCCCTTGCCTGGCAAACGCTGTGGGGATGTTCTCCGCGAAGGGCGGTTATCCGTCTGAGGAGACGACTCCCACGCGTAAAGGCCCGCCGACAAGCATGGTGCACCATGCAAATTTCCTAGGTTGGTCAACCATGCCACCTATATTTACCCGTAAAAGGCAAAGCAATACGAAATGAGCGTTATCGCGCATCTGCGTGTCCCCGCTATGTCATTTGAACTGGGGCAGATTCTAGATGTATCCGAGGGGCGAAGTATTGTCCTCGAGGACCTGGTCCCGCTCGGGGAACAGGCCGTGCCCTTCTTCACTATCCACGGCACCGAAGAGAGCGAGGCGTTCAGGGCGGCGGTCCAGAACCACCCCACCGTGAAAGACATCCAGGCGGTGAGCTCGCACGAAGACCGGACGCTGTTCGCGCTCGACTGGGACGTCTCTCAGGACCGCCTGTTCGAGGGCATCGAAGCCACGAACGCACACCTGCTGGGCGCCACCGGCGGCCCGAACACGTGGGAGTTCGAGCTCCGATTCCGCTCTCACGGAGCCCTGAGCGATTTCAAGGAGTACTGTTCGGAGGCGGGCATCTCGCTGGAAGTCGCTCGCATCTACAACCCGACCCGACCCGAGAGCGGCCCGTTCTACGGGCTGACACAGCGCCAGCGGGACACGCTGGTTCGGGCGGTACGGAAGGGCTACTACTCGCTGCCCCGGGAGATATCCACGCAGGACCTGGCCGACGAGTTCGACATCTCCGACCAGGCGGTGACCGAGCGCTTGCGGCGCGCTATCGTGGCTCTCGTGGATAACTCACTGGTGGCGGCGATGGAGGGCCAGGAGGAGCCCGGCTCGCCGGAACCGTGACCCCAGCAGTCGTCCGCTAGACCCAGCCGTCAGGCAGCTCGCCCCGATGGTTTGCGATGAGCTCGATGACCGGTGCGATGTCCTCCCAGTTTGGACCCGTCGCTATCTGGCCGGTGTCCCGGTCCCACTCGATGTATCCCATCTGTTCAAGTTTCGGGAGGTGTTTGTGGAACAGTTCGGTTTCGAGTACCTCGGGTTCCTCGGGCGGGTCGATGATATCCAGCGGGTCGCGGTCGTCGTCGTCCTGTGGATTCTCGGCCAGGAGTGCCAGCAGCAACTCTCGCCGGTAGCGATCCGACAGCGCTTCGAGCGCCTGACCTAACTTCGTATCCCTCTCTGGTTTTGGCACGTTCAACACAGATGGACTTGCTCTGAAACGCCCCTAAGCGCTCCCAATGGCACACCATGCCGGTCTTGAGAAACTGGTGACAATATCGAATGCACATCTCGATTCCCGGGGCGCTGGCGCCGCCGATAGGGGCTACCGACCTCGAAACCACGCGACGGGAGCTTGCGGGGCCGGGGCGGCTGTCTGGGTCGCCGCCGAACCCGATTTGATATCGCGAGATATGATTTATACCGCCCGTTAGCCGCCCCACAGCTATCCTATCGAATCAGCCGTCAAGAAGCCACTGTCCCCCTCAGAGCCGCGTCTGAATCGTCTCCGCCGTGGCCGCGCCGACGCCGTCGACTTCAGTCAGTTCCCCGCGGTCGGCCGCGCGGATGCGCTCGACGCTGCCAAAGCGACGGAGCAGCGCCTTGCGCGTCTCCGGCCCGATACCGGGGAGGTCGTCCAGCGGCGTCGACACCTCGTCGCGCAGCGTCTGGTGGTACTGGACGGCAAAGCGGTGGGCCTCGTCGCGCACCCGCTGGAGGAGATGCAGGTGCGGGGCGTCGTCGTCCCAGTCGTACACCCGTTCCGGCGTTATCACGAGTTCCTCGTCCTTTGCGAGTGCAATAGCGGGCACGTCCCAGCCGGTCTCGGCCAGCGCGTCCCGGGCGGCCCCCAGCTGGCCGTCGCCGCCGTCGATGAGCAACAGGTCGGGGTCGGGCCTGTCGTCTCGCCCCTGGAGTGCGCGTTCGGCCCGCCAGCGAACGAGCTCGCGCATATTGGCGTAATCGTCGTTGCGCTCGGTGAGCTTCTTGCGCCGGTAGCCGCTTGTGTCCGGGTCACCACCGACGGCGAGGACGTTCGAGCCGACGGCACTCCGGCCCTGGGCGTGGCTCACGTCGAATCCCTCGATGCGTTCCGGTCGGGCGATGCCCAGCGCGTCGGCCAGCTCGCCGACGCCGTCCGCCCGCCCGCCGCGTTGCTGGGCGTTCTTCAGCGCCAGGTCGACCAGCGTCGCCTCCCGGCCGGCGCCAGGCACCGCCAGCGTGACACCCTCCGCCTCGAGCCACCGCTCTATCTCCGGGTCGGCGGGGTCCTCGGAACAGAGAATTCTGCTCGGGAGCTCACGCTCGGCGTAGTACTGGGGGATGAAGGCCCGATAGACGCCCGCCGGCCCCTCGCCGTCCGGTGCGTCGAGGGTGTAGCGGTCGCGCTCGACCAGCTTCCCGCCCTCGGCGTGGAGCCGCGCGACGACGGCCCGGTCGCCCTCGATGACGGCCCCGAGGACGTCCGTCGTGGCCCCGCTCCCGGCGTCGCTGACGGCGGTGTCGCCCTCGCCGTGGAGCGCCTCGACGGCACCGAGCTTGTCCCGCAGGTTCGCGGCCCGCTCGAACTCCTGGTCCGACGAGGCCTGCTCCATCGCCCGACGGAGTGGGTCCGCGAGCACGCCGACCTCGCCCTCGAAAAAGCGCTTCGCGCTCTCGGCGTCGGCGGCGTACGCCGATTCCGTAATCTCCCCCGTACAGGGCGCGGTACAGATACCCATCTCGTAGTCGAGACAGGGCCGCTCGCGGTTCGAGTATTTGTGGTCCGAACAGCCCCGAAGCCCGTAGGTCTCCCGCAGGGCCTTCACGACCGTCTCGACCCGCCCCTTGTCGGTGAAGGGGCCATACACCGTCGCGCCGTCGTCGGGGTCGCGAGTCACCTCGATGCGCGGGACGGCGTGGTCGGTCAGCTGGACCAGCGGGTAGGACTTGTCGTCTTTCAGCCGGACGTTGTAGGGGGGCCGGTGGCGCTTGATGAGGTTGGCCTCCAGCAACAGCGCCTGGGTCTCCGTGTCGGTGACCGCGAAATCCACCACTGACGCCCGCTGGACCATCTTGGCGATGCGCCGGCTGCGAGGGTCGCCGTACGAGCGGACCCGCTCGCGCAGGGAGACGGCTTTCCCGACGTAGAGGACCCGGCCGTCGTCGTCTTCGAACTGGTAGACGCCGGGCTCGTCAGGCAACTCGGTGGCCCGCCGGCGCACGCCCGCTCCGTCCATCGGATGCCGGTAGGCGCTCGGCGGTGTTGAACGTCACGACACATACGGACCGCTGTCGTGAGTTACCTGTATGAACCGACCCGGGGGCGGTGCAATCCAGAAATACGCTCCGGGGAACCGTCTCAGCGGTCCTTGGGGTCTGATAGGTCGAGCGTGCCGTCTTCGGTCGCCCCCTCGCTCTCGGTGTCGTCCATCGCCTCGAGCACGTTCTCGACTGCGTCCCCGTCGACGGGGACCGGTTCGGTCGATTCACTGCCCTCGACCGACGCCGAGGGCACCGGTTCTGGGTTGCGTGACTCACCGGCGCCCTGGCCCGTGGTCGCGGCTCCGTCACCGAAGTCGATGTTGTCACCGAGCGGGTCGTCGGTCTTCGTCTCGGTGACCTCCTCGCCGAAGCCGCCCGGCGTGGCCGCCGGGGCCGCCCCGCCGGGCTGGATGGCGGTCCGCAGACGGTCGAGGAGGGCGTCGTCCACGTCGTCGGTTGCCGGAAGCTCGATTTTGCCCTCGCCGGCGACCGAGACGACCAGTTGGTCCTCCCGACTCCAGACGTAGACGCCCAGCGCGACGGCGCTGAACGCAAGTGCCAGGCCGCCGAAGATACGGAGCAGTTCGTCGAACAGTGCGAACAGTTCGATGGCGGTCTGTATCAACCCCAGCAGTCCCCCGACACCGACGGCACCGGCGGCACCGGTGCCGCTATCCAGAGCGATACCCTCGGCGAAGTCGTCGAAGTTGAACGCGTACCCGAACGCCACCATCGTCAGCCCGACGATACCGGCTTTCAGACCCGGCATGAGGAACTTCCGGTCACCGCTGGTGCGGCGCTCGACCGACTCCACGTTCGGCCGGTCGACCTGCCGGAAGTTCGCGCCCGGCTGTCCCGGGGTGAACACGAGTAGCCGCTGGTTGGTTACGACCACGCCACCTGACCCGATTCTGACCTCCTCGCGTATCGACTCGTTGTTGTGGAGGAGGCTCCTCGCCTGTTCGACCCAGCTCATACCCTTCTTTGTCTGGTCTTCGGTTATGAATGTAGCCCCGACCCCAACGGCTAACACAACCCCCTCCCGAACGTATCGTATGGTCTCTGACCCCCGCTGCCCGGAGTGTGCCGGGAAGGTCAGCTCGACGGCGACGTGGTGTATGCACTGCGGCGAGGACTTCCCGAGCGCCGTGGACGCCGACAGCGGGCGGCCTGTCCAGGACCGTGCCACCGAGAACGCGGACTACGAGGAGTCGGTCGACGGCGGCAGCAGCGATGCCACGACGGTCGGCTTCCTCGTCGCCATCGTCGGGCTGGTGACACTCCCCTTCGCAACCCCGCCGAATATGCTGCTGTTTTACGCCGCTGCCGCCGTCGGCTCGGGCATCTACGCCGCCAGACAGGCCTCGCTGCGCGAGGCGGCCTCGAAGGGCGGCCTCGCGCTGGCCGTGGCCCCCCTGGTCCTCTGGACGCTCTCGCTCGTGGTGCCCGGCACCGGCGGCCTCTCGCTTGGCAGACTCGTGCCGGCGCTGGCCTACGCTATCGTGGTGTCGTCCATCGCCCGCGCTATCGACTGAGACGGCCGAGTGAACGCTTTACCGGTGATTTCCGCTGCGGGTCCGGCAATGGCTTCCAGCTGACCGTCTGACGCGGTCACCGCCAGCGCCGTATCAAAACTACCATGCCGCCCCGCGCGAAACTGCCGCTAACAAGGTGGCTCCCGTGACCAAGAAACAGGAATACACAGACGATTATACGGACAAGACACTGTATATCCCCGGCCCGACCGAAGTCCGCGAGGACGTAATCGACGAGATGGCCCAGCCGATGTTCGGCCACCGGATGGACCGGATGACCGACCTCTATACGACCATCGTCGAGGACACCAAGGAGTTCCTCGGCACCGACAACGAGGTCATCATCCTCACCGCCTCCGGCACCGAGTTCTGGGAGGCCTCGACGCTCAACCTCGTCGACGAGAACATCCTCGTCCCGACCTGTGGCAGCTTCAGCGAGCGCCACGCCAACGTCGCCGAACGGCTCGGCAAGGACGTCGACCGCCTCGAATACGACTGGGGCGAGGCTGTCAAACCCGAGGACATCCGCGAGGAACTCGAGGCAAGCGACAAACACTACGACGTCGTCGCCTGCGTGATGAACGAGAGTTCTACCGGCGTCCGCAACCCCGTCGAGGAGATCGGCGACATCGTCGACGAGTATCCCGACACCTACTTCGTCGTCGACGCGGTGTCGTGTCTCGGCGGCGACTACCTCGATATCGACGAACACGGTATCGACGTCATCTTCGCGTCGACCCAGAAGGCCTTCGCCATGCCGCCCGGCCTGGCCGTCTGTGTCGTCAGCGACGAGGCCTACGACCGCGAGCTCGAACGGGACCAGGCCTCGTGGTACGGCGGCTTCCAGCGCTGTCTGGACTACTACGACCGGAAGGGCCAGACTCACTCCACGCCCGCGATTCCGGTCATGCTGGCCTACCGCAAGCAGATGAAGTACATGCTCGAAGAGGGCCACGAGGGCCGCGACCAGCGCCACAAAGAGATGATGGAGTACGTCCACGAGTGGGCCGACGAGCACTTCGCGATGTTCCCCGAGGACGGCTACGAGTCCCAGACCGTCGCCTGCATCGAGAACACGCAGGGTATCGACGTCGCCGAGACCATCGAAGAAGTCTCCGAGGAGTACGACATGGTGTTCTCGAACGGCTACGGCTCCCAGCTGGGCGAGCAGACGTTCCGTATCGGCCACATGGGCGAACACACCGTCGAGTCCATCACGGAGCTCACCGACGCCATCGAAGAGGTCGCGGACCTGTAGCTGGCGCGACCACCCCGATTTCTACCTGCCTGTCCCGACCGACGGACCCTACCTTGATGTGACCGGTCTGTCTACACCGGGCCATGCCCTCCACCGCCCGCACAGCCGCCGTCACGGCTGTGGCGTTCGTCCTCGGTATGGCCGCCGTCAGCTCCGGCGCGATATACGCGCTCCCGCTGGTCAGCGACGGCACCGGCCCGACCGACATCGAAATCACAGACCTCGAACGCCTCGACGCGGGCTGTCGCGAGGACGTGGCCACCTACGCCAGTAGCCGGAACGGGCCCAACGGGACCTACGAGCGGACGTCGTTCGTCGAGACCGGCACGCGGGACGCGAACCTCTCGGCGTGGGCCGAACGGACCTCGCCGGTGGGCGCGGACTACAGCACGTTCCGCGTCAACGTCGAGAGCGACCGGACGGGGCCGGCAAACGAGACCTGCGAAGTGGGCGTGCAGTACCGCCTCGAATACCGGACCAGTGGCGGCACCGACGACGGCCTCGTCCCGGACGCGAGCGGCCACAGCATAACCCACGTCGAGAACGGCCGGTTCGCCGGCTGTAGCTCGGTCGGCGGTGGCCGCTGGGCGGACGCCGGCTGTCCGCACAGCGCCGAGGACCGTCCCGCTCGGACGTGGGCCAACGCGACCGGCTAACCGGTGGACGTGGAACACCACCACGCGACCACGAGCGCGATGACAAAGCTCAGCCCGGCGATGTCCTCGCCGTCGGTACTGATTCTGTTGAGAAGCACGACCAGTCGCTCTTGTGCGAAACTGCGGACACACGACGGCCATCGACGTCTGTGACGCTCGACACGTGGTGAGGTTCCGGCCCCTGACAGCCTCGGGCAACGAACCGACAGACGGCCGGGAAAGAGTCTCTCAGTTACTGAAACTGAGTGTCGCCACGGCCCGCCGTTCGAACGCCTCAGCGGACAGTTCCCCGTCTTTGAACTGCTCCATCCACTCGCTACGAATCTCCCACGTCGCCACCGTCAGGTCCCCGTCGACGATTGTCGCCTCCAGGCGCTGCGTTCGGACATCGTCGTTGTCGGCCGAGGCGTAGCCGCGTGCGACCTCCCTGACTTCGTCACCGAGCTCTTTGTTGCCTATCTTCTCCGTCGAATAGGTGAGAGTGCACTTGTCGGGGGCCGCGTGGAAGCTGTGTACTTCGATGTCTGCCTCGCCGTAGCCGTCGCCGGTGTCGGCACTCGCGGTCGTCCCGGACTCAGTCTGTGAACCACCGCTGACGATCTCGGCAATCGACCCCTCGACAATCGGCTGGTCGGTCACGTTCCGTCGGACGGTTATCATCCCGACGCCGACGGCGAGTAGTAACAGTGCGCTGAGACCGACCCCGACGGCGGT
Source organism: Haloarcula salinisoli (assembly GCF_019599405.1). NCBI lineage: Archaea > Methanobacteriati > Methanobacteriota > Halobacteria > Halobacteriales > Haloarculaceae > Haloarcula > Haloarcula salinisoli. The sequence goes on from NZ_RKLQ01000002.1 coordinate 688,296, forward strand.
GTTCGAATCGTTCTCGGTATCCGAGGCTGCCGTTCCGTTGTCGGTCTCGGTGGCAGACACCTCGTCAGTCGCGGGCTCGTCGGCGGGTTCGGGCGTCGGTCCGCCAGCCGTCTCGGTCGGTTCACTCGCGGTCGTTTCGTCCGACTCCTCCGCTGTCGTGTTCGACTCGGCGTCGGAGCTACTGTTGTCCGGCGCACTGCTCGTATTGCCGTCGTCGCCGGAGAGGGTATCAGTCTCGTCGCTGTCGCTATCGATACTGCCGCTGTCGCTTGTGTCGTCGCCGGTGTCGTCGCTACTGCTGTCGCCGCTATCGCCACCGCCGCTGTAGTCGTCGCCACCGTCACTCCCGTCGCCACCGTCGCTGCCGTCGCCACCGTCGCTACCATCGCCACCGTCACTACCGTCGCCACCGTCGCTACCATCGCCACCGTCACTACCGTCGTCACCATCGCTGCCGTCGCCACCGTCACTACCGTCGTCACCATCGCTGCCGTCGCCACCGTCACTACCGTCGTCACCATCGCTGCCGTCGCTGCCATCGCCACCGTCGCTCTCGACGGTCACCTCCTTGGCTGCGCTGTCCCGTACACCCTTTTTATCCGAGGTCGTGGACGTTATTTCGACAGTCCCGTTCGCCGCGTTCTCCGGCACTGAGACCGTGAGTGTGGGTTCTCGGGTTTCCCCAGGCTCGGTCGACAGGAAGAGCCACTCGGTGTCCGAGTCCTGCCAGTACCCACCGTCGTCGGTCCGGTCGACTATCTCCCAGCCGTCGGGCAGGGTCGCGTTCAGCGTGTAGGCGCTATCGTTTTCGCCGGTGTTGGTCAGCGTGAACGTGTACGTGACGTTCTCACCGGGCTGGACCTCGGAGGGTCCGTCTACCGACGTCGTCGCCGGGTCGGCTATCGCCGGTGCCGCAAGCACCGCGAGGAGGGTCACGACGGCGACACCGAGCAGGGTGCGGTTCATTCGTCTCCCCCGCCCTGCCAGCTCTCGACGAGATCCAGTATCTTCTGGTCATCGATTATCTCGCCGCCGATGCCGGGGACCGGCTCCTCGTCCTGCCAGTACTCGACTGCGTCCAGTATCTCGCTGTCGTCCATCTTGCCGTCGTCGTCTTCGTCGAAGGCCTCGGAGACCGACTGGGAGCCCTCGACGGTTATCGTCCCCTGCATGTGGCTCTGATGGGGCTGGCAGTGGTACTCGTAGGTGCCCTCGACGTCGAACGTGTGCGTGAGCGTGTGGCCCTCGCTCTGGGTGCTGTCGACGCCGCTCCAGGAGGCGTCGTCGGGCTGGCTGTCGACCGTGACAGTATGCCCGCCGGCGTCCCAGGTGAACGTGACAGTCGTGCCTGGCTCGACGGTCAGGTCGGCCGGCGAGAACTCGTGGTTTCCGTCGGGCGCGACGGTGACTGTTTTGTCCGCGTCCGAGTCGCCGCCGTCGTCCGAGTTACCGAGCGTCGACGGGTCGACTTCCTCGCCGTCGATCGTGACTTTGACCGGGATATCCTTCTCGAGGGACCAGCTGGTAATTTCGCCCTCGTAGAGGTAACTGTCCTTACCGGCAACGATCTGTCCCGAAACAGTGTTCCCCTCGACATCGTCGGGACCGCCCGCGTGCTCGCCTTTTTCCACCGCTCCGCTAACGGAGAACTCGTAGTCCGATACCTGGTCATCGAGCCCATCGATGACTATCTCGTGGCGCTCAGTGCTCCCGTCACCGAGCGTCGACGGGTCGACTTCCTCACCGTCGATTGTAATTTTGATGGGGATGTCTTTATCCAGCGACCAGCCGGTGATCTCGCCATCGTAGTGATAGTTGTCCTGTTCGCCGCCGATCTCTGCCGACACAGTGTCCTCTTCGATGGAATCTATGACGCTAGCGTCCTCGCCCTTTTTGATCTCTCCACTGACAGAGAGCTCGTAATCGGCGTGCTGGTCGTCGAGCCCGTTGATGACTATCTCGTGGGGCTCACCGACAGTGACCTCTTTCGTGGTTTCGATGGTGTCGCCCGCGTCGTCGGTCACGGTCAGCGTTACGTCGTAGTATCCCGCCTCGTCGAAGGTGTGCTCGACGGTCTCGCCGCTGGCAGTCGCACCGTCGCCAAACGCCCACTCGTAGCTGGTGATCGAGCCATCCGTGAGGCTCGACCCGCTCGCGTCGAACGACACTGTCGTCCCGCTCTCGTTCGTGGTCGCAAACCCTAGGTTACCGAGTGTCGACTGGTCGACTTCCTCGCCGTCGATCGTGATTTCGAGCGGGACGTCCTTCTCGAGGGACCACCTGGTAATTTCACCCGTGTAGTGATAGTTGTCCTGTCCGCCGCCGATCTCTCCCGTTGCCGTACTCCCCTCGACAGTGTCCTGCCCGCTCGCGTACTCGCCCTTTTCCAGCGTGCCACTGACGGAGAGCTCGTACTCCGAGCCCTTGTCGTCGAGCCCGTTGATCAGTATCTCGTGAGTCTCACCGGCAGCGACTTCGGTCGTGGTTTCGCCAGTGTTCCCCGCGTCGTCGGTCACTGTCAACGTCACATCGTAGAACCCACTGGTGTCGTAGCTATGTTCGACAGTCTTCCCGCTCCCGGTGGTGCCGTCGCCAAACGCCCACTCGTAGCTGGTAATCGAGTCCGACGGGGTCGACGGGCTCGCGTCGAAGGTGACGGGCTCACTGGCGGTGTCCGTCGACTGGTGGTCGAACGCTGCAACCGGGCCCTGCCCTTCGGGCGGTTCCTCGGTGACAGTCATCATCGCAGGCGTGTCCATCCACCTGAATTCGTATTCGCCTGAAACCCTGTGTGTCGCGCTGTTCCCATCCCACGCTGCTGCCTCCGGCTGGGATTTGACATCGGCGGAACTCCACCAGAAGTCGACTTTCGTTCCCGGATGGACGGTCAGGTCGGCCACATAGTCGGCCCCATAGTCTACAAGACTACGGAGTACCGTACGGTTCTCGAAGACGATGTTATGCTGGTTGTTGTAGAAGCTAACGTCGTCGACATCTTCTTCGTTCGCGTTGAGGCACACCTGAACGCCGACGTTCAGCCCCTCCATGACGCCGCCGTAGACCCCGACTGGATCCTCGGCCTGGTAGTTCCGGCGGATACCGTGGCCGTGATACCCGTCGGGGCCGTGACCGCTTTCGCCGTCGACGTTACAGAACTGCGGATTTTCGACACGGAGGTCTGAGCCATACCGGTTTGCTATCATGCAGTTGCCATATGAACCCATGAAGTACGGGGCCCCTGCGGGGTAGTGCCAGGTCGAGGTGTTGATCCTCGGTCCGATGTTGTACACGGTGAACGTCTCGACAACTGACTCGCTTCTCGGACGGGAAAAGCCGTAATCGAAGCCACCAGAGGCGGCAAAGGCCGTATTGTTGCTGAACGATTTCAGCGGGAGGAATCTCGGACTGATCGTGTAGGCGGTATCAACGAGCCCATCCTCTTTGGCTAATTCCCCGGGCATCTTGCCATCCAGGGGCTCGTTCCAGAGTGCGAAGGCGTACCCGTCGTGGCCAGCTGCGACACAGTCGTCGACTGCCACGGCCGGCCCCTGGAGCCAGAACCCTTCACCTTCGTGGCCGAAATCGACCTCTTCTGTCGGGGCCCGGCCCATTAGATTCAGGTCGTTGTATGTTTCCTTGACATTCCGAGAGCCTTCCGACCGGAGCGCGAAACAGCGCTCGAACGAGCCACGCTCCTTGCCGGCCTCGGCGACGAACCCGGAGCCGAAGACGTCGTAGGTGATAGAGTCGCGCACGTTCGCGTGCGAACTGTGATTGACGACGCCCCACCCGGGGGAGTGCTGGACGACGACGCCGGTTACCTCGTGTGGATCTTCACCGACGCCAGTCTGGTGGAAGTGAAGCCCGTATCGCGCGACGATGTTCGGTTCGCTGGGTTCTTCGGTCCCGTGACCGTGGACCCGGTCGCCGCTGTAATCTTGCTCGTCCATCCAGAAGTTCTTGTTCGTCCGCCCGAAGTGATCGACCTCGAGATAGCTGATCGACTGGGCCGGCTGCATCACCATGAAGTGGCCCTGCCGATTGATTCGGGCTTCGTTGGTGACATCCGTCTCTTTGATTTCTGACTCGAAGCGGACGTTCCGCGTGCGGTTGAGCGCGTAGGCCGTCAGCTCCACGTCGAGATTGTTTTCGGGCGGCACGTGGTCGTACTCGAGTGGCTCGTCGAGTTCGACCGTCGCGCCTGAGACGCTCGCAATCGTTCGCTCGTCGTCCTCGTTCGAACTCGGATCTAATCCCGGAATAACGATTTCGTCGCCCTCGTTCCAGTTTGTCGGTGCCGAGGCGAGTTCGATGGTGGTGTCGCCGGCCGTCGGCGCACTCGCGAGCTCGTCCCAGCTCGTCTTCTCGGCACCGTGGATCTCGAGTTCCCCCATCGTGATGAGCCCCTTGCTGATTCGCTCGGGGTCGTCCTTCTCGCTGATGTCCTCGTGGTGGACGATGGTGATGCGGGCCTCGCTGTCCGGTGAAATCGGGTCCGATTCGGTGCCGATATGCATCGTGCTGTCGGGCCGGGTGACGATGGTTTCAGCCCGGAGATGGCTGTCCGTGTCCGTAGCAAAGGTAAGCGTGCCCGCCACATCGAGATTCTTTATTTTCTCGGTGGTGCCGTCGACGGTGAGCGTTACACCGGAGTCGATACGGACGGTCTGGCCCGCTGTGGGCACGCCGTTGTCCCAGACAGCCCCGTCAGACCACGAGCCGTCCGCCGTCGCGGTCGTCGCCGGCGACGTGCTCTCGATGAACTCGCCGGCCGAACTATCTTCGCCGCTGGCACTCGCCGTCTCTGTGAGCCCGCCGAGTGTGGCTCCCGCAACCCCGGCCCCTATCGACGCCAGCAGTGCCCGACGTGAGTGTGCGTGTCTGTCCCCCTCGCGGTCCTCTTTCTCGCTATCCTGGTCCGGTGTCCCTTGGGCTGTCATCTTGTTACTACAATTCATAATCGCCCGAAGCAATATAATACGCATTGTTAGTAACTAAATTTATTAGGCAGATTGGGGGCCGAAAAGTCGGACCGAGTCCGGACCCGTCATCCGAGAGTGTGGTGCGTCACTGGAACAGCAAAACCCCTGGATGGGGCCCCATTCAAGGGCGGGTTGAACGGTGTCGTCAGGCTCAAGCGCGGGTTGACCGATGGATTCAGGCGGGATTGTATCGACGGTTGGCGCTGTCTCACTGTCGGACCGTTCGCTGGCGCTCGAGCGGGGTGTAACAGAGCGTTAGTCAGACAGAACACTCAGGACACCGTCTCCGGTGGCCGGGCGACAACCGTCTCACCTGCCAGTACCCGGGCGCCCTCCGCGACGGTGAGGTCGTCCGGGTCGTACTCGGGCGGGAGGACGATGTCGAAGCGACTGGAAAAGGAGATGTGGCCGATGCGCTGGCCACGCTCGACGAACTCGCCGGGCGAGACGTACGAGTAGGTCCGGCGGGCGAAGGCTCCGGCTATCATTTCGGCGGTGTACTCCTCGAACTGGAAACGGAGCCGCTCGTTGCGTTCGGACTCCTTGCGGAAAGCGAGCTTGTTCGCGCCGGGCTCGTGTTCGACGGCTTCGACGACGCCGGCCATCGGTGCGCGATTGACGTGGACGTCACGGCCCCGCATGTAGATGCCCACACGGACCCGGTCGCCCTCCTCGCGGACGACGGCCACGTGGCCGTCGGCCGGCGAGACGACCCCAGTCGGCGGTGTCGACCGGTCGGGGTCTCGGTGGAAGACGAGGATAGCGACCGCGACGGCGAGCAACACGGCGCTCGCGGCGGGCGAGGCGACGGCGGCCGGGATAGCCAGCGCCGCCGGCACGGCGGCGTATCGAAGACTGCCGGTGGCGACCTGCATGCCCGCCGACACTCACATGTCGGACAAGTGTCTTGTGATGCAAAGTTCCGCGCGGCATCGAACGTTCAAAGAGGGAGCGTTCACCACTGTCGCCAATGACAGCCGACCCGTCCCGACCCTCGGACAACCCCTACGTCTCCGACCCCGGCACGGAGTTCACGCCCGTCGACGAACTGGACGAGGACCCAGCCCACGAGCAGGCCGGAAAGCTCCGCGAGGCGATTCGCTACCACGACTACCGCTACTACGTCGAGGCCGACCCCGCTATCGGCGACCGGGCCTACGACGCCCTGTTCTCGCGACTCCAGGCCCTCGAAGACGAGTTCGACCTCGACACCGAGGGGAGCCCGACCCAGCGGGTCGGCGGCGAGCCACTGGACGAACTCGGCGAGGTCGAACACGTCGCGCCGATGGGCTCTATCGACCAGGGTGGCGAGGTCGCCGAGGTTCGGGAGTTCGACGAGCGCGTCCAGCGGGGACTGCAGGATGCCGACTACGACGGCGAGATACAGTACTTCTGTGAGCCCAAATTCGACGGGCTCTCCGTCGAAGTCGTCTACGAGGACGGCGAGTACGTCCGGGCGGCCACCCGTGGCGACGGCGCGGTCGGCGAGGACGTGACCGAGAACGTCCGGACCATCGGGAGTGTTCCCCAGCGCCTGCGCGGGGACTACCCCGACTTCCTCGCCGTGCGCGGCGAGGTGTACATGCCACGCGAGGCCTTTACCGCCTACAACCGCGAGCGCGTCGAGAACGGCGAGGACCCCTTCGCGAACCCCCGCAACGCCGCCGCCGGAACACTCAGACAGCTGGACCCGACGATTACGGCCGAACGCCCCCTCGCCGTCTTCTTCTTCGGCGTGCTCGATTCGAGCGTCGACTTCGAGAGTCACGCGGCCATCCACGAACAGCTGCCCGAGTGGGGCCTGCGGGTCTGTGACCGGGACGACCTGGTCGAGGACATCGACGCGGCCATCGACTACCGCGACCAGCAGCTGGCGGCCCGGGACGACCTCGACTACGAGATCGACGGCGTCGTCCTGAAGGTCAACGACGGCGACGCCTGCGACCTGCTGGGGGCGACCAGCCGGGCGCCCCGGTGGGCCTTCGCCTACAAGTTCCCCGCCCGGAAGGAGGAAACCACGGTCCGGGATATCGTCGTCCAGGTGGGACGGACCGGCCGGCTCACCCCGGTAGCGCTCATGGACCCGGTCGAGGTCGGCGGCGTCACCGTGACGCGGGCCTCGCTGCACAACCCCTCGCTCATCGAGGAACTCGGGGTGGGCCCGGGCGACCTCGTGCGCATCAAACGGGCGGGCGACGTCATCCCCGACGTCGTCGAGGTCGTCGAGGGGAACGGCGACGGCCACTTCGAATTTCCCGACACCTGCCCGGCCTGTGGCAGTCAGGTAGAGCGGGACGGCCCCATGGCGTTCTGTACCGGCGGACTCACCTGTCCTGCCCAGCGCGAACGCTCCGTCGAGCACTACGCCAGCCGCGACGGGCTGGACATCGAGGGGCTGGGCGAGAAGGCCGTCGAACAGCTGCTCGATGCGGGCCTCGTCGAGAACGCTGCGGACCTCTACGAGCTCTCGGTCGCGGAGCTCGCGGAACTGGAGGGGTGGGGCGAGACGAGCGCACAGAACCTCGTCGACGAACTCGACGCTGCCCGCGAGCCCGCGCTCGAGGACTTCCTCACGGCGCTTGGCATCCCGCAGGTCGGCGGCGTCACCGCGCGCAATCTCGCACAGGAGTTCGGGAGCTTCGAGGCCATCCGCGAGGCCGCCGAGGGCGACGACGAACCGTCCGACGGCCAGGTGACACTCGGTGACGTCGTCGGGGAGGACGACGGCCAGGCGGCGTTCGAGGCGTTCGAGTCCGTCCCCGACGTCGGTCCCGTCGTCGCCCGCAGTATCGTCGACTTCTTCCGGGGCGAGGGGAACCGAGAAGTGCTTTCCCGCCTGCTCGAGCACGTCGACCCGCAGGACGCCGACCAGTCGACCGGCGACGCTCTGGAGGGCCTGACCGTCGTCTTTACCGGCTCGCTAGAGGGCTATACCCGCGGCGACGCCCAGGACCTCGTCGAGCGAGCCGGCGGGTCGGCGACCTCCAGCGTCTCCGGCAACACCGATTATCTGGTCGTCGGCGAGAACGCGGGCCAGCGAAAGCGCGACGACGCCGAAGCAAACGACGTCGAGATGCTCTCCGAGGACGAATTCGTGGAGCTGCTCGAATCGAAGGGCGTGCTGTAAGATAGGTCATTCACAACCGTCATAATCATCTCAGCAGTGAGTCGGCCTGAGAGCCAGAAAGCCCCCGGCCCCTTTCAGTCCCACCCATATCGGCTGCCCAACCAGCTACGGGCGGGACTAAAAGGGGCGGCTGGCTGAACGAAGGCGGGCGACGTCCTCGCGAGAGCTCCGCTCTCGCGGGATGATGAAAATCGCTTCGCGATTTTCAGATCACAAGGACCGCAGGCCGAAGGCCGAGGACCGCAGCGAGGTCGTTCGGAAGACCGGTGGTCTTCCGTGATGACGAGAGAGCTTCGCTCTCTCGAACCACCCCCGAGTTCAGCCAGCCGGGGCTTTCTGGCTGTTGTCGTTGCGGTCAAGACATGCTGCGCACGGGGTTCGCTGGCCGCTAGAAACAGCACGAATGAAAACGAAAACAGAAACCGCTGCTACAGGTCGACGATGTTGAAGGTGTAGTAGCTGAGAGCGGCGGCGATACCGAACCACGATACCATCGCCGCGAAGACGACGGGGTCGGAGAAGTAGAACGGCACGCCGCCGGACCCGGCCGTACAGGTGACCTGCTCGCCGATGATGGTCTGGACGGTCTCGACGTTCCCGTTGAGGACGTTGGTACAGACCGTTCTGGTGTCGGCGCCCCGACCGAACATCTGGAGACGGGCCGAAAGCACCGGGGAGTCGCCCGTGTTCAGCATCGAGTTGACCAGCGTCTTGTAGGCCTGGTTGGGGTTGGCAATCTTCAGGAGCAAGACGAGGTTCCAGCGCACGGTACCGCCGATGAGCGGGCCGGTGTCGATGCTCCCGATGGAGATGCCGTTGGTGAGGATGTCGGCGAGACTGTTGACCGAGAGGTTCCACGCGAACGTGGAGTACATGTAGACGACGAAGTTCGCGATGCCGGAGTAGCTGCTCTTGGAGAAGGCCCCCGAGATAGAGACCGTTATGGCGACGAAGACGAGCGCGTACAGCACCGAGAACAGCGAGAACAGCGCGAACAGCTCGGGCTTGAACGTTATGCTCGAGAGGGTGATAAAGAGCGCAGTGAACGCGAGCGAGGCGATTAGCGGGACGCCCAGCACGGCACACCGACCGATGACCTTCCCGATGAGGACGTCACGCCGGGAGTTGGGCAGCGACAACAGTAGCTTCAGCGACCCGCTCGTCCGTTCCTTGGAGATGGCGGCGTAGCCGACGAAGATGGCGATGATGGGCAGCAGTATCGTCACCCGGTTCAGGTAGACCCCGGACAGTATCGCCTGCATCCCGTTTTGCTGGACCAGCTGGGCGAGCTGACTGTCGCCCTCCGCGGCGTTGGTCCACCACACTCGCGCGACGGGGAGGACGAACAACAGCGTGAAAAACGCGCCCAGTATCCACAGCCCCTTCGAGCGGATGGCGTCCTTGAACTCCTTCTTCGAGACGGTGTACCAGCCGAAGGTGTGCCGGAGCGTCCGGTCGAGGCCAGCGAGGCCTCCTTGCTCTGTGCTCATGCTGTCACCTCCTCCTGTTCGGTGTAGCTGCTGAAGAGGTCCTCCAGCGAGGCCTCCTGAGTCTCGAAGTCCTCGACGGGGATGCCGTTGTCCTCGAAGGCGTTGAGGACGGACATCTTCGCGTCGCGCTCGCAGTTGACGGTCACGCGGTCGGTGTCCAGTTGCGCGCCCGACACCGACGAGAGGGACCGAATCTCGTCGAGCGCACCCTCGATACCGTCGGTGTCGCCGACGGTGACGACCATCGTCATGTCACCCTGGGCGTCGCGCAGCCCCTCGACGGTGTCCTTTGCGATGAGCTGGCCGTCCTGCAGGATGCCGACGGTGTCACAGACGGCTTCGACCTGGCTGAGGATGTGCGAGGAGAAGAAGACGGTCGCGCCGCGCTCGCTCTCCTCGCGGATGAGTTCGCGCATCTCGCGGGCGCCGTTCGGGTCCAGCCCGGTGGTCGGCTCGTCGAGGATGAGGAGGTCGGGCTCGCCGACCAGTGCCATCGCCAGGACGAGACGCTGTTTCATCCCCTTGGAGTAGCCGCCGGCCCGGCGGTCGATGGCGTCGGCGACGCCGACGCGTTCGAGCAGCTCCTTCGGGTCGTCGTCGGCGTCTTTCGACTCGATGACGAACTCCATGTGTTCCCGACCCGTCAGGCGTTCGTACACCTCGTACCCCTCCGGGAGCACGCCGATGCGCTCGCGGATGGCTTCTGATTCTTCGTGGACGTCGTGACCCAGGACTGTGGCCGACCCGGCCGTCGGTCGGACGAAATCGAGGAGGATGTTGATGGTGGTGGACTTCCCGGCGCCGTTCGGACCGAGAAAGCCAAAGACCTCACCCTCTTCGACGGTGAGGTCGACGCCGTCCAGGGCGACGACGTCGGCGTACTCCTTGCGGAGGCCGTCCAGTTCGATGGCGGTCATACGCGACGGTTGGACCAGCCTCAGGTATAGTCTTTCATATTGTCAGGCGAGTATGACTGGTGCTCTTTCGCCCACGTTTTTCGCCGTCGGGTTGCGGGCCGACGGCCCGCAACCACACAACGTGGCGGCAAAGCCGCCACCCAGCCCGTGAGCAGACGCGAGCGGGCCCGACGGGGAAAATGTGGTCGTGGGATAGTCTTTCATATTAGTCGCTACTATCACACTTCATCATCGGGGTCGTGTGTGTCGGCCATCCGCTGGGCTTCCGTCGCGTACCGCTCGCGGGTCTCTGGTTCCTCGACCGGTGTCAGTCGTTCCGGCTCGACGTCTTTCGCGGCCGTTACCGCGGTCCGCATCAGGAGGTTCGTCGACAGCTGCTTGGTGAGCTGTCGCTCGCCGTCGGTCGTCGCGTAGACGAGCGTCACCATCCGTTCGTCGCCGAAACTCGACCGCTCGACCAGCCAGCACTGGACCGTCGCTTCGGACTCGGTCATGAGTGAGCAGTAGCCCCGGCGGTCGAAAGGGGTTTGCGGTGCGGGACACCGAGAGCGGGGCCGTCGGACGCAGAATTTGCCATACGGCTGGCGATTCTGTCCGTAGGTTTATTAGCCTGGATAGTTCAGGTTCAGGCGAGACAGTCCGTCATCTGTATGTCAGGTACTGACCCTTTCGACGACGTTTCTCCCGGGCGAGAACCACTCCGAGCGGGCCTCGCTCTCGTCTGTATTCTCGCGGTGGTGTTTGCGGCGGCGGCGTTGCCCACGCTGTCACTTGCCGGCGGGGTCGAGTCGGTCGGCCCCGAGAGCGTGCCCTTTGGCGGGTCGTCTGACGGGGCTGGGGCCGAACCAGGGTCCGGCGAGGGGAACGTGACGCCCGGTGACGGGCGTCTGACGCCCGACGAACAGTTGGAGCGGTCCAGCCAGCGCTCCGGGGCCACGCCGACCGGGTCGCTGGACGACGCCGCCGGGAACGGTACCGGGGAGCAGGCAAGCGGTGGCGCGGCCGGGAACCGGCCTGGTGATAGCGACACCAGCGGACAGGCGAGTGGTGGGGAAACCGGGAACCGGACGAGCGGCGAGAACGTCGGTCAGACGGACAGCAGCGACGACACCGGCGGTGAGGGCGGTAGCGAGACTGTGAACCAGACGGGCGATGGGGATACTGGTGACCAGGCGGGCGACGGTGACACTGGTGACCAGGCGGGCGATGGGAATACTGGTGACCAGACGAGCGACGGAGACACTGGTGACCAGACGAGCGACGGAGACACTGGGGACCAGACGGGCGACGGCGACACCGGTGACCAGACGAGCGACGGTGACACCGGGGACCAGACGGGCGACGGCGACACCGGGGGCCGGACGGGTGATGGCGACACCGGTGACCAGACGGGCGACGGCGACACCGGGGACCAGACGAGCGACAGTAGCACTGGCGACGAGACGAGCGACGGCGACACCGGTGACCAGACGGGCGATGGCGACACCGGTGACCAGACGGGCGACGGCGACACCAGGGACCAGACGAGCGACGGTAGCACTGGCGACGAGACGAGCGACGGCGAGACCGTCGATGACACAGAGACCGATAGCTACAACGTCACGCTGAACCGCTCGGCGACGGCCGGGGCCGTCGTCGAGGTCACGGTGACCCGCGACGGAGAGCCGGCGGGCGGTGTGCAGGTGTCGTTCAACGGCGACCCGATCGGCACGACGGACGAGGCGGGCACCGTCGTCGGTCGAGTCCCCTACGAGGACCAGCTGAACATCACGCTCGAATCGGGGACCCAGCAGTCGCTGTCGGCGCCGCCACGGCCTCGCGGTGACCGGCTGTTCGCGCTCTCGGCCCCGCCTCCCGCGCAGGTGGAAAACGAGAGTTTCACCGTGAACACCAACGTCTCGGTGTCGCTCTCGGGCCCGGTCGTCACCGGGCAAAACGTCACTCTGACCGCGACCATCGACGGCGTCCCGGTGCGGTCGGCGGCGGTGACCATCGACGGCGAGCGCGTCGCGACGACCGACGGCAGCGGCACAGCGACCGTCTCGCTGCCGGCGGAGCCGGGGAACTACACCATCGGCGTCTCGCGTGACGCCGTCAACGGGACGCGGACAGTGACCCTCGACGGACTCGGCGTCGAGACGGAGCCGACGCTTCCGCTCGCGCTGCCGGGCACCGGACTCGCCGTGACCGTCACCGCCGGCGGCGAGCCGGTCCCGAACGCGACAGTCGTGCTCGACGGCGAGGCGGTCGCCGAGACGGACGGCAACGGCACCGCGCGCCTGACGCTCCCGTTCGCGGGGAGCGCAACCGTCACCGTCAGGCAGTACGGCCAGCGCAGCGAGGCCGTCGTCGGCGGTCTCTTCGTCAACCTCGCCGGCGTCCTCGTGGGGGCGCTCGCGCTCGCTGGCGGCGCGGGATATCTCCTCCGCCGCCGGGGCGTCTCCCGGGCCACCGTCACGGCCTGGCTCCGACGGGCGACCCAGCTTGCCGTCAACAGCCTGCTGTGGCTGGCCGCCGCCCTCGATGGCGCACTCGGTCGCCTCCGGGCCCGCATCGTTCTGACCGTCGCGGCGCTGCGGGCGTTCCTCACACGTCGGCGGACGCCTGCGGCGCTGTGGGCGGCGCTTCGGGCCTGGGCTGTGGCGAAAGTCGCGGCGGCGAGGGCCTCTGCCGACGCGGCGGCGACCGCCGCCCGCAACGCCGACCCGCGTATCGACGAGCGCGACCCCGCCGACGACCGGACCACCATCCGCGCCGCGTGGGGGCGCCTCGTCGAGCACGTCTCCTTGCGCCGGACCGACACCGCGACGCCGGGCGAAATCGCCGCCCACGCCGTCGAGGCGGACGACCTCCCGGCCGAGGCCGTCGGGGTACTCAGGGAGGCCTATCGGGCCGTCGAGTACGGGCAGTACGACCCGGGCGACCACGTCACGGCCGTCGAGCGCGCCATCGAGACCATCGAGCGCAGCGTGGAGGCCGACGCTGGCGCCGAGGATGGGGGGGACGCCGCGTGAATCTCCGTCGGTTCAAGCTGTTCGGATTCGGTCTCGTCGGCCTGGCGGGCACCGTCGTCGCCGGCGTGCTCGTGTTCGCGCCGGACGCCCTTGGCGGACTGCTCCCGACGCTTCGACAGGCGACCGAGATGGTGGACCCGCTCTGGGTCGGTGCGCTGGTCGGCGTCGTCGGGCTTCTGACCGCGTGGCACGTCGGCCACGGCGGACGGCGGACGACCAGCTTCGACAGCGCCGTCGAGACGCCGCCGGAGTCGGTCACCGCCGAGGAGACGCCCCTTTCCGGTGCGGGCCTGGACGAGCGGTACGAGTCGGCTGTCGCCGACGAGCCGGGCGCCATGGACGCGCTGGTCGACCGGCTCCGGGCCACAGCGGTGACGACCTACGCCTTGGAGGCAGAGGTCGCCCGCGAGCGGGCCACCCGGGCCGTCGCCGACGGCGAGTGGACCGACGACACCGTCGCGGCGGCGCTGCTGTCGCCCGACCGACCGCAGCCGCTGGTGGCTCGGTTGCGGCTCTGGCTGGACCCGGAGAGCGAGCGCGAGCGACGGGTGAAACGGACGGTCAGCGCCATCGACGACCTCCGCCGGGGGCCGTCTTGATGGGACGGCGCGTCCACCGCTGGCGCGGCGGCGTCGCCGCGGCGCTCACCCTCGTCAGCGTGGGCTTTCTGTGGGGGAACACGCTGTTGCTGGCGGCGGTCGTCGTCCCGCTCTCCTACATCGTCTACGGCTCGCTCTCGCGGGTTCCGCCCGACGCCGCCCTGTCGGTCTCCCGTACTGTGGTCGACGGCGAGCCGACGCCCGGCGAGCCGGTACAGGTGGCACTTACCGTCGAGAACACCGGGCCGGCGGCGCTGACGGACGTGCGCCTCATCGACGGTGTGCCCGAGGAACTGGCGGTCGTCGACGGCGCCCCGCGGGCCTGTATCTCACTGCCCGCGGGCGGGCGCGAGACGGTGACGTACTCGGTGATGGCAAAGCGGGGGAGCTACACCTTCGGCCCGACCGCGGTCCGAATCCGGACGCTCTCGGCCAGCGACGAGGTGACTGTCGAACTGGCGGCCGACGGCGACGGGACACTCACCTGTGCCAACACGGTCTCGGAGGTCCCGCTGACGGACGCCACGCTCCCGCGGGCTGGGACGCTGCCGACGGACAGCGGCGGGGACGGTATCGAGTTCCACTCGACGCGCAGCTACCAGCACGGCGACCCGGTCAACCGGCTGGACTGGCGCCGCTACGCCAAGACGGGCGAGCTGACGACCATCGACTACCGCGAGGAGCAGGCGGTGCGAACCGTCTTGATTGTCGACGCCAGGCCGGCCGCCCGCCTGACCCCCGAGCCGGGCTATCCGACGGGGGCGGAGCTGTCGGCCTACGCGGCCGAGCGGCTCTTCGACGCGCTGTCGGCCGCGAACGTCGTCGTCAGCGTCGCCGCGGTCGGGCTCGCCGACGAGGACGTCCCCGGCGGACTCGGACCCGACGGGCTGGCCTGGGTCGACGACACCGACGACCACACGGCCGCGCGGGTCGCACAGCTGTTCGACGGCGTCGGCGCCGCCGCGGCTCGGGCGGCGACCGCGACCCCCGAACCCGAGGGGACCATCCAACAGTCGAGCGCGCTGACGACCGACGGCGGCGTCGGGGACGAGGCCCTGGAGGCGGTGCTCGCCCGGCTCCCGGCGACGGCTCAGGTCGCCGTCTTCTCGCCGCTTGCGGACGACTGGGCGACGGCGTGTGTCGAGGCGTTCTCCCGGCGTGGCTACCCGACGACGCTGGTCTCGCCGGATATCGCCCGTCGCGACACCGTCGGCACGTCGCTGTTCGCCCTCGACCGAGCGGCCCGGCTCCGCCGGGCGGAACTGGCCGGCGCGACCGTCGTCGACTGGGACCTCGATAGCCCTATCGACGTGGCGCTGCGCGCCTCGGTCGCGGACCTGTTCAGTGTATGACTATGGACGACTCACCCACTCACGAGGCGGGACTGCCCCCGACCAGCCGTGCGGTCGTCGTCGGTCTCGCCGCCGTGCTCTCGTCGCTCCTGTTCCTGCAGACGGGCCTTGGCCGACTGCTGCCGGTCGTCGCGGCGACCGGGCTGGCACTCGCCGGCTCGCTGTGGCTGGCCGGCTGGGAGCGGTGGACCGCTGTCGGGCACCTCTTCGCGAGCCTGCTCGTGGTGCCGACTGCCGTCGGGTTGCTGGCGGTAGCCGGGGGTGCAATCGGTATCGCCATCGGCGGGGGTAACACGGGTCCCGGCGTCGCTGCGGCGGCGCTGGTCGCCCTCGGCGGGCTGCTTTCCGCCTTCGGAGCCGCAACCGCGCCGTGGGGCGTCTACGACCACGACCGGGCGCTGGCCGCCGTCGGGCTCGCGGGCCGGACGATGGTGCCACTTACCGTGGCCGCCGGGGTGTCCGTCGCGTCGGGCATCGTCAGGCTCTCTTCGAGCGGCGACGGGTCGGGGACGCCTCTGGGTGCGCTCCTCGCGCCGGTCGTCGACCTGCTGTTCGCGCCGACCCCGGGACGGACACATATCGCCGTGTTCTGTCTGTTCCTCGCCGTCGTCACCATCGCCTTCGAGCGGGCCATGATGTCGCTGCCGCTGACGGAGCTGCTCGCGGAGACGACCGACGACGCCGACCTGTCTGACGCCGTCGAGTCGGCCAGCCGGGCGCTGGGCATCGCGAGTGTCGCCGCGGTCGCCGTGGGACTCCTCGCGCTGGGTATCGAAACCGGGCGGGGACAGGCCGTCATCGCCGACACGTTCCCGGCGGGGCTCTACGACCTGACGGTCAGTCTCACTGGCAGTCCCGGCGTTCGACAGGCCCTCTGGACAGTGTTCGTCGCCAGCGTCGTGGTGCGCCTGGCGGTGTGGCTGGTCCAGCGGGCTGCCCGGAGTTCGGCCGACCGGCTGGCGACGGTGCTCGCGCCCTACGTCGGCGGGAGCCTGCTGGCCGGCGGACTCTTCGTCGTGGCCACGCCGCTCCTCGATGCCCTCCTGGCGACGGTCCAGTCGGCCGCACCCGCCCCGGTCGCCGCCGGCGTCACCCGGCTCGTGACGCCGCTGGTCGGGTCCTATGGCGCCGGGCTCGTCTTACTGGTGGCCGGGCTCGCCCTGCTCAGCGTCACGAGCACTGCGGTCGGCTGCCTCTGGCTCGCGCTGGTGACCCACTACCTCGACGAGCGCAACCCCGGCGTCCACATCGGCGCTGCTGGCCTGTTCGGCGCGACCGTCTTCGCGGCGACGATGGGCGTCTCGACGTGGCTCGTCCTCGCCGGGCTGGTCGGTGCGGTGGTGGTCTGGGACGCCGGCACCTTCGGACGGACGCTGCGACGCGAGGTGGGGCCCGCCGCCGAGACGCGCCGGACGGAACTGACCCACGCGGGCGGGACGGTCGCCGTCGGTGGCGTGGGCGTCGCTCTGACCCTGGTCGTCCTCGACGTCTCCCGTGGCACTCTCGCGGTGGCGCCGGGGACAGGCTACGTCACCCTGGTCGTCGCGCTGTTTGCGGCCATCGTCCTCGCCGTCGCGCTGCGCTAGCTCACGCCGTGACGGCCGGCACCTCGACGCTGTCGAGCACGTCCGCGACCACCTGTGACTGGTCGACCCCTCGCACGCTCGCGTCGGCCGTCAGCACGATGCGGTGGGCAAAGACCGGCTCGACGACGCGTTTGACGTCGTCGGGCACCGCGTACTCCCGGCGCTCCAGGACGGCGGCGGCGCGGGTCACCTCGAACAGCCGCTGGATACCGCGGGGCGAGACGCCGACGTTGACGCGGTCGTCCTCGCGGGTGGCCCGGGCCAGTTCGACGATGTAGTCCAGCAACTTTCCGTCGACGGTGACCCGCTCGACGGCCGCCTGGAGTTCAGTGACCTGCTGGCCGTCGATGACTCCCGTGACAGAGGGCGCCTGTGCGGTGCGGTCGGCCCGGCGTTCGAGCAGTTCGCGCTCGCCCGAGAAGTCGGGATAGCCCATCTCGGTCTTGACGATGAAGCGGTCCCGCTGGGCCTCCGGGAGTCCGAAGGTCCCCTCCTGCTCGACCGGGTTCTGCGTGGCGATGACGAAGAAGGGGTCGGGCAGGTCGTGGGTGTCGCCGTCGACGGTGACCTGTCCCTCGCCCATCGCCTCCAGCAGCGCGGCCTGGGTCTTGGGCGGCGCCCGATTGATTTCGTCGGCCAGCACGACGTTGGCGAAGACGGGGCCGGGCTGGAACTCGAAGGTCCCGGTCGCCTCGTCGAAGACGTTCGACCCGGTGATATCGCCCGGGAGCAGGTCCGGGGTGAACTGGATGCGGTTGAAGGATAGGTCCAGCGCGGTCGCGAAGGACTGGGCTGTGAGTGTCTTCCCCGTCCCGGGGACGTCTTCAAGCAGGACGTGGCCACGGGCCAGGATGCCAGTCAGTACGGTCTCCAGAAACCGGTCGTCGGCGATGACGGCCTCGCCGACGGTGTCGAGGATGCGGTCACACGTCTCCCCCACGGCGGTGTGGTCCATATTCGCCAATGGGAACCATCCATGAAATATCCTGTCGCTGTCAGGGACCGGTGACTGGGTAATACGGCTCGCGACAGCCGCCCCTCGGGGCCTGCCCTGTCATCTACTGGCAGGCATCGGGGAGAGTATTGCCGTAACTCGTGGTTATAGATGTGTGGAGATATATGCACACCACACATGACTGACCACTACGGCTTCGGGACACGCTGTGTCCACGCCGGCCAGGAGGAGCCGGACCCGGCCACAGGGGCCCGAGCCCCGCCAATATATCAGACTTCTTCGTACGTTTTCGAGGACGCGGCGACCGCGGCCGACCGATACGCCCTGGAGGACGACGGCAACGTCTACTCCCGATTCGACAACCCGACGGTGCGGATGCTGGAGAAACGGCTGGCGTCGCTGGAGGGGGCCGTCGACGCCGTCGCGACCGGCTCCGGGATGGCCGCTCTGGACGCCGCGACGACCGTCCTCGCGAGTGCGGGCGACAACGTGGTCTCGGCGTCCTCTATCTACGGTGGCACCCACTCCTATCTCGCGAACACCGCCAGCCAGCGCGCCGTTGAGACGCGCTTCGTCGACACGCTCGACCCCGACGCCTACGCCGCGGCCATCGACGACGACACCGCCTACGTCCACTGTGAGACCATCGGCAACCCCTCGCTCGTCGTCCCGCCGCTGCAGGAAATCGCCGACGTGGCCCACGACCACGGCGTCCCCTTCTTCGTCGACAACACCTTCGGCACGCCGGCGCTCTGTCGCCCGCTCGAACACGGCGCCGACATCGTCTGGGAGTCGACGACGAAGTGGATCCACGGCTCCGGGACGACCGTGGGCGGCGTGCTCGCCGACGGCGGCTCGTTCCCCTGGGGCGAGCATGGCGAGAAGTACCCCGAAATCGGCGGGGAGAACCCCGCCTGGGGCTTCGACTTTTCGGAGCGCTTCGGGGACCGCGCGTTCGCCGTGGCCGCCCGCCAGCGCGGCCTGCGCGCGCTCGGTGACGGCCAGAAACCGTTCGACGCCTGGGCGACCTTGCAGGGCACCGAGACCCTCTCCTTGCGGATGGAGCGACACTGCTCGAACGCGCTGACGGTGGCCGAACACCTCGAGGACCACCCCGATGTGTCGTGGGTCACCTATCCCGGGCTCGAATCCCACGAGACCCACGCACTCGCCGCCGAGTATCTCGAGGGCGGGTTCGGCGGCGTCGTCACCTTCGGCCTCGAGGGCGGCTTCGAGGCCAGCAAGGGCTTCTGTGAGGAGACCGAACTCGCGCAGTTCCTCGCGAACATCGGCGACGCGAAGACGCTGGTCATCCACCCCGCCAGCACTACCCACGCACAGCTCTCCGAGGACGAACAGC
The DNA here is from genome assembly GCF_019599405.1 of Haloarcula salinisoli. NCBI lineage: Archaea > Methanobacteriati > Methanobacteriota > Halobacteria > Halobacteriales > Haloarculaceae > Haloarcula > Haloarcula salinisoli. The sequence goes on from NZ_RKLQ01000002.1 coordinate 707,678, forward strand.
GGGCAAGCGGCGTCAGCCCTGACCTCGTCCGGATGAGCGTCGGCATCGAGGACCCCGAAGACATCCTCGAAGATATCGACGACGCCATCGCGAGGGTGAGCTGAGATGGATTCGAACACCGTCTCCGTCGGCGAGTTCGAGTTCCAGTGCGGGGAGACCATCGACGACCTCGAACTGGCCTACGAGACCTACGGCGACTTTACGGGTGACAACGCCGTGCTGGTCTGTCACGCCCTGACCGGGAGCGCTCACGTCGCCTCGCGGGGCCGCTTCGAGGAGGGCGACCAGGCCTACGCCTGGTGGGACGATATCGTCGGCCCGGGGAAAGCCATCGACACGACGGAGTACTTCGTCGTCTGTGTGAACGTCCCCGGCTCCTGTTATGGCTCCAGTGGCCCGTCGAGTACGAACCCCGAGACCGGCGAGCCCTACGGGCCCGACTTCCCGCCCGTAACTGTGGCCGACTGGACCGAGGCCCAGCGCCGGGTGCTGGACGAACTGGGCGTCCCCGCCCTCTACGCGGTCGTCGGCGGCAGCGTCGGCGGCATGAACGTCCTGGAGTGGGCCAAGCGCCACCCCGACCACGTCGAGAAGATAGTGCCTATCGCCGCCGCGGGCCGGCTGGACCCGCAGTGTCTCGCACTCGATGGTATCGCCCGGCGGGCCATCACCACCGACGAGAACTGGCAGGGCGGCCACTACTACGACGGCCCCGAACCCGACCAGGGGCTGGCGCTCGCCCGGCAGATCGGCCACGTGATGTACTTCTCGAAGTCGAGCATGGAGCGGCGGTTCGGTCGCCGGGCCGCCACTCGCGAGGCCGAGCGGGCCTTCCCCACGGACCCCGCCGGCCGTTTCTTCCCGTACCGGGACGTCGAGTCGTATCTCGACTACAACGCCTCGAAGTTCGTCGAGCGTTTCGACGCCAACAGCTACCTCTATCTCACGCGGGCGATGGACAACTACGACCTCGCGAGCGGCTTCGAGGGAGACGCCGACGCGCTGGCGGCCTTCGACGGTGCGGCGCTGGTGATGTCTTTCACCGGGGACTGGCACTTCACCAGCGACCAGTCCGAAGCCCTCGCCGACGCCCTGCGGGCCACCGACACGCCGGTCGCCCACCACGTCGTCGACTCCGATTACGGCCACGATGCCTTCCTCGTCGAGCCCGACAACGTCGGGCCGCCACTCGCCGACTTCCTCGAGGTCGGCCTCGACGGGAGCGCTATCTCCGACACGGAGGAGTCCGACGAGGAGCCCTCGGACTTCGCGCCGGTCCACAACAGCCTCTTTTCGAGCTAGGCTTTATCATACCTCGGTCCGTCTATAAATATATATGACTGATATGTTCGCCAGCGCCGACGAGGAGGGGCTCGCGTTCGGGATGACCGTCTACGACGAGGACGGCGAGGAACTCGGCACCATCCGCGGGTTCGACCAGCACGGCTTCTACGTCAGTGTCGAGGAGGGAATCCAGTCACTGACCGACGACCACCGGACCACTGGTGCGGCCGGCGAGGCCGAACTGATGTGGCGCTGCTGGGAGTGTGGTGCCATGGGCGACATCGACGAGGACATCCCCGAGGCCTGTCCCGACTGTGGCGCGCCGAAGGAGGATATCTACTACTGGACCGAAGACTAATCTAACCGGCGAGCGGGTTGAGCCGCGAGCCGTGGGTTCGTCCTCGTGAGGACCGATTCACACGTGAGCGGTCACGTCCGGGAGGTCGATGATGCCAAGAATGCGATTCAGAGAGACGTTCGACGCTGCTGGGCCGACACACCGACTCAACGCGCGACCCTCGTCCGATGTCGACGACCGGTCGGCGGACGGACTCATCGGTGTCGAGAACCGCGTCGTGGATGTCGCCATGGAGTACGGTACGGCCGTACACCTCGATGTCGATCCGGGGCACGGCCAGTTCGAGCTGCTCCAGCGTGAGCTGACTCAGGTGCCGGATCGCGACCGGGTATTCGTCGAGTCGGACCACGAGTATCGAGCGAACCTCCCGGCGGACCGGTCTCTCGTCGACGCGCTACTGGACGTGCCCGACGGCGACAGATGGGCATACAGCGACCGCCTGTTCGCTCTCGAGGCCGTCGCCGTCCTGACCGAGCAGTCGTGGACGTATCGGTCGGTCCCACACGAAACCCACATTCGGGAACTCAACGCTGCGGGCCAGGACGGGCTGCTGGCGGAACTGGAAGATATGCTGGAGCGCGTACCGGGCACAGATATCGTCGCGCTGGACGACGCCGTGTAGGCGCAGCGAACGCACGCTCCCTGCGCCCATGGGTCGCAGTTACTCCACGCGCTCGATTCGGTTGGCGATGGCCACGTCGACGCTGTCGCGAACCGTCTCGACGGCGGCCTCCGGCAGCGCGAACCGCAGTAAACCGCCACGCCAGTCGGCGATAGCGACGCCGTCGGGGTCGAAGACGACCGCGCGGTCGAGGTCGGCGAACAGTTCGGCGAGGTCGGCGAACGCTGCCTCGGTGAGCGCGAGCGTCCCGATGGTGTGGTCGTCGGCGACGGTCACGTCGGCGTGGCCCGAGAGCGCCTCCAGCGCCTCGCGTCGCGGCCCGAGAAGGTCCATACGGCGGCCGATTGCGAGCCGGACCGACACCCGCTCAGGGCGTCGCGGCGTCGCGTCTAGCACGGCTGCGAGCGCGTCGAGTGCGACCGCTTCGTCGGTCGCCGGCGGGCGGAGCCGGTAGCTGGGTTCGGCCGACGGCCACGCCACCGATTCGGAGTCCATACCGGCGTTTTGGGACGGGTGCTGTTGTCGGTTCTGGTCTCTCAGCGCTGCTGCTCGAAGGACTCGCGGTACCGCTGGCCCAGCGCCGTGTGGTTGAGTCGCCAGTAGAGAAAGCCACCGACAGTCACGACGTTGAAACCCAGATGTGCAAGTTCGACCGGTGAGTCCGGCACGTTGCTGGTATATTTCCCGTACTCGATAGCCCCCGCGAACAGCTCCGGCGCGACCGCCCTGAGTGCCGGGACGAACACGACAAACGCGAGCGCGAGCGAGACGACCGCGACGACGAGCAGTTCGGCGACGACACGGGTGCTCCCCTCCGCTCGCAGGGCGTCGAGCTCACCGACCATACGCTTCGGTGGTCGACCGTCGAAATAAAGCCTTGCGACGCTCCCAGTGCCACCCACCCGCATCGTTTTGTCCGTGGGGAGAGAGGGCGAACATATGCCCGCCCGGTACGACGTGCTCCGGTACAGCGATGGCACACACCGGGCGGTTCCGGCGGGAGACGGCCAGGGGGTCGTCGGGGCCCACCGGCGTGAATCCAGACGGCAGCAACTGACCGGCTCGCTCACGGCGGGGTTCCTTGCGATGGTCGTTCTCGTCCTCGTCGGCGGCGTCGTGTACGATTCGTTCGTGACCACACTCGGTGTCGGAATCGGGCTCGGTGCCGTCGCGGCCATCCTCCGTGCGGAGCGCTGGACACACGAGGGTCCGGAGCTCGCGGTCTCGGACGCCTCGGAGCGAGTCGTCCGCGACTACGTCGACGAGTTCGACCCCGACGAAGTCACCGACCCGTTCGACGCGGGCGACTGAACCCTTTTGTAGCGTCCGCGCCTCGCCCGGACATGGACATCGCCGTCGTCGGTGCGGGCAGCCTCGGCAGCCTGCTCGGTGGGTTGCTGGCCCGCGAGCACGACGTGACCCTCGTCGGTCGGGACCCACACATGGAGCGAGTGGCCAGCGATGGCCTCCGTGTGAGGGGCGTCGAGCAGTTCCACAGCGAGCCGGCGGGCCGCACCGACGTTCCGGCGAGCGCCGACCTCGCCGTCGTCGCCGTCAAGAGCGACGACACGGCCGCCGTGGCCGAGCAGCTCGCCGACTGCGACCTCGAGGTGTGTCTCTCGGTCCAGAACGGGATGGGCAACGAGGAGATACTCGCCGACGCGCTCTCCTGTCCCGTGCTCGCGGGCACCTGCACTTACGGCGCCCGGCTGGAGGAGCCGGGAACCGTCGCGTTCACGGGCCGCGGGGAGGTCGTCCTGGGCGCTCGCGAGGGCGGGGAGTCAGCGGTCGGCCAGCGGGTCGGCGCGGCGTTTACCGAGGCCGGAATCGACGCCACCGTGGCGACGGATATGCCCCGTCGACTCTGGGCGAAGCTGGCCGTCAACACCGCAATCAACGCGACGACGGCGCTCGCTCGCGTCGAGAACGGCGCACTCGCCGACGGACCGGGCGCCGACCTCGCTGCCGACGCCGCCCGCGAGACGGCCCGGGTCGCCCGCGAGCAGGGTGTCGACCTCACCGACGAGCGGGCGGTGGCGCTCACCCGGCAGGTCGTCCGCGACACCGCCGCGAACCGCTCCTCGATGCTGGAGGACGTGGCGGCCGGACGCCCGACGGAGATAGACGCCATCAACGGCTACGTGGTGCGAGTGGCCGAGGAGCCGGTGCCGGTCAACGAGACGCTGACGCGGCTGGTCCGGACCTGGGCGGCCGGCAGAGACGAGTAGGCGGCCGAATCAGTTCGCGTCCTGCCCGCCGTCGGCGGCCGTCTCGACCGGCTTCTGGGCCATCCCGAGCATCTCGCGGGCCTCGTCGGCCGTCGCGATGTCGCGGTCGAGGTGCTCGATAATCTCGGCGGTGCGTTTGACCAGCTGCTGGTTGCTCTTTGCTTTCTCGCCGCGCCGGTAGTAGAGGTTGTCCTCCATGCCGACACGGACGTGGCCGCCCAGCAAGACGGCCATCGTCGTCAGCGGGAGCTGGTGAGGGCCGACCGCGAGGACGTTGAACTCCGCGCCGTCGGGGATGTTGTCCACCATCGTCAACAGGTTCCGGGGGTTCGCTGGGGTGAAGGAACCGCCGAAGATGAGGTTGATGTAGGGCGGCTCCTCGACCAGCCCCTCGTCGACGAGCCGGCGGACCTCCGCCAGCTGGCCGGAGTTGAACACCTCCATCTCCGGTTTGATGCCTTTCGCCTGCATCTCGACGGCCAGGCGCTCGATGTTGTTGCGGGTGTGGTTCGTGATGATGTGTTTGTCCCGTTTGAACGGCCCCATATCGAGTGAGGCCATCTCCGGCGGCGGGTCCGTGCGGATGCCCGCCACGCGGCGCTCGTACCCGGCCTGCCCGCCGGTGGTGTTCTGGATGATGATGTCGTCACACGCCTCTCGAATCGCGTCGTTCACTTCCTGCAACCGGCTGGCGTCGTTCTCGCCGTGCTCGTTGCGCCCGTGAACGTGCGCGATTGACGCACCGACCTCCTCGCAGGCAGCCACCTGCTGGGCGATCTCCTCGGGCTGTTCCGGGAGGTTGGGGTTCACGTCTTTACCGTGGATCGCGCCGGTGGTGGCCACCGTGATGATGACCTTCTTTTGCCGGTGGTAGTCGTCGTATGGCACTACTGCGACTCGCGGTTGTCGCTACTTGGGTATGATACAGCTATCGCCCCGCCGGCGGGGGTACGCGGGACGTATCCCCGGAAACCTCTCAATAACCAAGCCCGCTGCCGGGGACCGTTCACGACGATGACCTGTCCGTATCTGGACTACCGAGACGCCGACGGCGAGCAGGAGTTCGACCACGACCGACCGTACTGTCAGATACAGGAGTCGTTCGTCTCGCCGATGGAGGCCGACCTCTGTAACGACCGGCACGATTTCGACCACGAAGCCGACTGTGCGGTGTTCCAGCGCCACCACCTAGACGCCGACCAGCTCGTCCCCGGCCTGGAGCTACAGGATGCGGACTGAGACGGCGACGACCGACCGAGCGCGCGGTGACGACTACCACGTCCGCTGGTTCCGTGAGGGGGACAAGGCGGACTTTATGGCCCTCCATCGGGAGACCTTCCCGGACGGCTCCGACGCGTGGTTCGACTGGAAGTTCCTCGAGAACCCGTATCTCCCGGAGACGCCCATCGTCGTCACCGAACACGACGGCGACATCGTCGGGGCCCGACCGAACCTAGCCTTCCAGATGCGCGCCGGCGACACCTACCACACGGCCCTGCAGTCCTGTGACACGATGGTCCACGAGGACCATCGCCGTCAGGGTCTGTTCAGCCGGATGAGCGAGCGTCTCTTCGCCGACTACGCCGACGCCCAGCCCGCCTTCACGTTCAACAACCCCAACCCGATGACGACGGCGGGCCTGGAGAAACTGGGCTGTGATATCGCCGGCGAACACACCACCTATTACCGCATCCAGAACCCCGCGGCCTACGCCGGCAGAGAGGGGCGGCTCGTCGAGGCGGCGACTGCCTCCGCAGCCAGTGCCTATCTCGCCGCTCGCGACCACCGGTTCGACCCGCCCGGCGAAGTGAGCGTCACCCGACACACCGGGACGCCGGCCGCGACACTGGCCGGGCTCTACCGCCGCCGCCCGCCGTCGGAAATCCACGCTTACCGCGACGAGCAGTTCTTCGACTACCGCTTTGGCAACCCAAACTGGGAGTACACCACCTACACTGCCACGCTCGGAGACCGCCCCGTCGCCGGCGTCGTCACCGGCACCGGACAGAAGGAGGGCCACACCGTCACCAACGTCGCCGACGTCCTCCCGCTGGTCGGCGGCCCCGAACGCGACCGGGCGCTCCCCGCCGTCTTCGACCGGCTCGTGGCCGACCACGCCGACTCGGACGTCGTCGCGGTCCGCGGCCGGTCCGTCCCCCACGACCTCCTGACGGCGCTGGGATTTCACAGCGACCAGCGGCTTCCCTTCGCCCCGATGGCCAACCCCACGCGGCTGGTCGTCTCGCCGATTCCCCCTGACGGCGGCTGGCGCGTCGCGGGCCGGGATATCCGGGATATTACGAACTGGCGGCCCACCTTCGTCGAACACAACACCGCCTAGCAGCTGTCGCTGTGGTCGGTTTTCCTGCCGCTGCCGCGGCGCTACACAGCCAGAAAGCCCCGGCTGGCTCCGGTCGGAGGACTCGCTGTGCGCTTCCTTCGCTCACTTCGTTCGCTCAGTCCAGTGCTTACGTCGTCCGCCTTCCCGGAGCCAGCCGCCCCTTTCAGTCCCACCCAAGCCGGTTGGTCAGCCGGCTACGGGCGGGACTGAAAGGGGCGACCCGTTCGACGACGGCGGGCGACATAAGCACCGGAGCCGACCATCGGGAGGCGAGGAGCGCAGCGAGCCCCCCGAGTCGAACGGGTCGGGGCTTTCTGGCTGTTCAAGATAACTGCTAAGCTGCCCGTATACCCAGATAACACGGTGATTCCTAGTTCCGTTTCAGCACGTACAGCGCCGCGACGCCACCTAACAAGAGCGCGAACAGATAGCTGGCCACGCGGTACAGAATAGCGATGACGGCGGCGTCGGTCTGTCCGATGGCGGTCAGGGCGACCACCAGCACGACGAGTGCGGTCTCGACGGCGCCGGAGCCGCCGGGTGAGGGGACCAGGCCCGCGAGTGTCGAGGCGGGAACGATGAAGAAGACGAGTACGAGCGGGAGTTGTGCGCCGATGGCCTGCGCCGAGAAGTACAGCGGCAGCGCGAAGAAGACCCAGCCGACATAAGAGACGCTGAGGGCCTTCGCGAGGGCCCGTCGGTCCCGGGCGATGCGCTCGAAGGCGGCCTCGGTCTCGTGGATGCGACTCCGGAGGCCGTCGAGGCTGACCACTGGCAGGTGGTCGACGAGGGGCGCCGAGAGCCGGAGGACGGCGCCACGGAGCCGGTCGCGAAAGCGCCACCCGATAGCCGTGATGAGCGGGACGCCGACCGAGAGGACGACCAGCCCGCCGGCCAGCGGTTCGACGGCCTCCGGGAGCTCGCTCCCGTACAGCAGCGCCGCGAACCCGACGCCGGAGAAGGTGACGAAGGGAAAGAGGTTCAGGAGGTCCGCCGTCACCACGCTCGCGAGGCTGTCCTGGTAGCTGGCCTCCGTATCGCGGGAGAGGACGTAGGCGATGAAGGGCTCGCCGCCGGCCTGACCGAGCGGTGTGACGTAGTTGGCGAATGTGGCGGCGTAGTAGGTCACGACGAGTCTCGAAAAGGACTCCTCGATACCGGCGACGCCCAGCACTATCTGCCAGGCTTTCCCCCACGCGGTGAGACAGATTGCCGTCGAGAGACAGGCCAGCGCCAGCCAGCCCAGGTCGGCACGGCGGAGCCCCGACAGTACCCCCTCGGTCCCGACGAAGTCGACCAGCAGCGCGATGACCCCGCCCGCGACCACAAAGCCCAGCAGTATCTGGGCGACGGTCTTGCGGTCGAGGAAGTCGAGGGCGGCGCTGTCCGAGCTCACGTCAGTCGATGTATCCGAGGTCCTGCAGTCGGTCCTTCGTCTCGTCGTCCATCTCGGAAAGCACGTCGCCGTCGGCCCCGTCGGCCTCGTCGGGCCAGGTCGCATCGACCGAGTCGACGAAGTCGAACAGGGCCCGTTTCAGATGCGTCGGCTCGTCGTCGGTCCCCACGAGATTTGCCGTCTCGTCGGGGTCGGTTCCGACGTGGTAGGCCTCGTCGGGGATGCGCGTACAGTGGATGTACTTCTCCTCGACGGTCCGGGCGGCCCCCATCCGCGAGTAAAAGCGGGACTGCTCGTCCAGTTCGATGCCCGCACTACTGGCTTTCCCCTCTAACTGTCGCAACTCGACGACGGGCTGGTGGTACTCGACGAAGCCGACCTCGCCCCGCGGGACGCCGCCCAGCTCCTCGGCGAACTCACGGTAGTCGGCCGACAGGAGCGAGCGAGCCGACTGCAGGGGCTCGCCCCGTCCCTCGGCGCCCGCCGCGTCCAGAATCGTGTGATAGAGGTCGACGAGTTCGACGGTCGTCTCGTCGTCCCGGCCCGGTTCGATGTCGGGGTGTTTGACCATGAGCGGGACGTTGACAAGCGGGTCGTAGATACCGAACTCGTGGCCGTAGAGGTCGTGTTCGCCGAACAGCTCGCCGTGGTCAGCACAGACAACCACGGTGGTGTCGTCCCACTGGCCGGTGTCCTTGAGATGCGAGAAGAGCCGGTCCAGCTGGTCGTCGATGTGAGCGAGTTCGGCGTCGTAGAGGCCCTCGATGTCGTCCCACTCCTCGTCGTCGATGTCGCGAGCGCCGCAGTTGAACTCCTTGGAGTTCTGGCACACCTCGGTCGAGTCGACGCCGGGGGCGAACCGCTCGGCGTACTCCTCGGGCGGGTGGTAGGGAAGATGTGCGTCCATCAGATTGATGAACGCGAAGAAGTCCTCGCTCTCGTCGACGAAGTCGATGGTCTTGTCGATGACCTGTGGCGTCTTCGTGTCACCGCCGCCGCCCTCGGCGAGGTGTTCGTGAATCTTGTTCCCGACCTGGACCATCCGGTCGGCGACGCTGCGCAGCGTGTCGTTGTCGTTCATCGTCTGCCAGAGACTCGCCAGCGGGCCAGAGAGGAGCTCGCTGGGCATTATCTGGAAGAAGTTGTCGTGGTCGTCAAAGCCCGCCGTCAGGTTCGTGTAGCTCGTAATCCAGGCGTTCGAGGAGTAACAGGCGGTGTCGTATCCCGCTGCCGACAGCGACTCGGCGAGCGTGGTCGCGCCCGCCAGATAGGGGTCCTCCTGGGTGGCCTCGTGCTCGCTGGGATACAGGCCGGTAAACATCGAGGCGTGGACCGGCAGCGTCCAGGGGGCCGGCGCGACGGCCCCCTCGTAGACGGCGGCCTCGTCGGCGAACTCGGCGAGGTGCGGGGTCGTCTCGCGCGTCTCGTCGTAGACGGTCAGACGGTCCTTCCGGACCGTGTCCAGGACGACGAAGAGGACGTTTTCCCCGTCCGTATCGGTCATACAGTATCAGAATTCGCCGATCGGGTTAATACAGTGTGGTTCCGTCCGACGGGCTAGCCGTTCGGGCAGACGGGGCGATAGACGGCGTGTCAGACCGGCCGAACGCTCTAGAACGGCGCTTCCGGACCCTCGTCGTCGCCGCCGACGTCGCCGCCACGGGAGTCGCCGCCGCCGAAGGAAGGCGTCATGCCGCCGTCGGCGCCGCCGGCCATTCCCTCGCCCTGTTCCTGTCCGGTACGGGCGACGACCTCGTTGATCTCGGGAATCTCCTTGGTCATACGGGTCTTGATGGCCTGGATGGTCATCGGGGAGATGCCACAGCCCGAACACGCACCGCCCAGGCGGATGGTGACGCTGCCCTCTTCGCGGTCGATGTTCTCGATGGCCGCGCTCCCGCCGTGCATCTGAATCTGGGGGAAGTTCCGGCGCAGGAAGTTCGTGATTCGCTCGCGCAGGTCGTTGTCGTCGTCGGCTCCGGTCTCGGTGCTCATGGTGGCTGGATGTGGGGGCCGGGGAGGCTTAGACCTTTGGACTCCTGCCGTCTTTCGGCCGCTGAATCGGCGCGTCGGGCCGCCGAGCCGGCCGGTGGTCGGCGTCTGACGCACGGCTGACGCCCCGTTCGACCCCTCCCGGGTCCCGCGGTTTCACTTTCGGGCCGGTTGGCTGGCGTATATGTCCCGGCCGCCCCTCGGCACCGGTATGTTCGAAGCGCTGAAACGGGTCGTCCGGCGACAGACACGCGGTGGGGCCATCCGGGAGTGTCGCCGGTGTGGCACGACGGTCGAGCCCGCGGACGGCGGCTGTCCCGCGTGTGAGTCGACCGACATCGTGCAGTACGATTTCTGAGGCGGCCAGTTCGCCACCCCTCCGCTCACTGTGCGTTCGCGATGGCGTCGTTCAGCGCGTCCAGTTCCTCTTGCATCTCCGTCTCAGTGTTGGGCAAGAAGCCGACCTTGTCGGCGACGAGTTCCTCGTTCGCGCTCTGTTCGACGAAGTAGCGGGCGAACTCGGCGACGTGTGCCTCGGCCAGTCGGTCGGTGTTGACGTAGGTGAACAGCGGTCGTGCCAGCGGATACTCACCGGTCTGGGCGGATTCGAGCGACGGTTCGACACAGCCGTCGCCGGCGTCGATTCCGGGCGCGCTCACGGCGTCACTGTTCGCCTGGTAGTACGCGAACCCGAGATAGCCGATGGCGTACTGGTCGGACTGGACGGCCTGCAGGATAGTGTTGTCCTGCTCGGTCGCCTGGTACTCGCTCGTGTGAGCGGCGTTCTCCCCGATGATTTCGTCCCGGAAGTAGTCGAACGTCCCGGAGGTGTCGGCGGGACCGAACCGCTGTATCTCTTCGTCGGGCCAGTCGCTGTCGACGTCCGCCCAGGTGGTCGCACCGTCGGCGCGCCAGATCTGTCGGAGCTGGTCCGTCGTCATGCAGTCGCCCCAGTCGCTGTCGTTGTTGACTATGACAGTCAGTGCATCCGTGGCGATACTCATCTCGTGGTAGTCGACGTCGTTACTGGCACACTGGTCCTGCTCGCCGGCAGTAATCGGCCGCGAGGCGTTGTTGAAATCGGACTCGCCTGTACAGAACAGGTTGGCGAAGCCGCCGCCGGTGCCGTCGCGGCTCACGCTGAACTCGACCTGTGGGTGCTGCTGTATGAACCCCTCGAGCACCGCCCGACTGAGGGGGTAGAGCGTCGAGCTCCCGCCGATACGTACCGACCCTTCGAGCGGCGTCTCTGTCTCCGTCCCGCTGTCCGGTTCCGCCTCCGTCTCTGTCGCCTCGGTGGCTGTCGGTCCGGCGTCGGTCGCTGTGCCGTCCGCCGACCCCTCGCTGCCGTCCTGGAGACAGCCACCCATTGCGGTCGTCAGCCCGGCCGCCAGCACGCTCAGATACTCGCGTCGTTTCGACATATCTGTGCTCTCAAATGTATGAAATAAATAACATGGTGGTCTCGGGCCGGACGAAAACACCTTACAGCGTGGCGCGAAACCCTTCCAGCAATGAGCGACAGCGACTCGGGTGGGCCGAAGCAGGTAGACGACCCCGACTACCACAGCCAGAACCACACGGCGGCCCAGACCTGCGGCTGGACGGCAAACGCCCTGCGCGGGGAGGGGAAGTGTTACAAGTACGCCTTCTACGGCATCGAGTCCCATCGCTGCATCCAGATGACGCCCGTCGTGAAGTGCAACGAGCGCTGTGTCTTCTGCTGGCGGGACCACGCGGGCCACGCCTACGAACTGGGCGACGTCGAGTGGGACGACCCCGCCGCCGTCGCCGACGCGAGCGTCGAACTCCAGCGCAAACTGCTCTCGGGTTTCGGCGGCAACGACGAGGTCCCCCGCGAGGTGTTCGAGCAGGCGATGGAACCGCGCCACGTCGCCATCTCGTTGGACGGCGAACCGACGCTGTATCCGTATCTCCCCGAACTCATCGAGGAGTTCCACGACCGCGACATCACCACCTTCCTCGTCTCGAACGGCACCCACCCGGAGATGCTACGGCGGTGTGACCCCACACAGCTGTACGTCTCCGTCGACGCCCCCGACCGGAAGACCTTCGACTCGACAGTGAAGGCCGTCGAGGACGACGCCTGGGACAATCTCATCGACACACTGGACGTGCTGGCCGAGAAAGACGACACCCGGACCGTCATCCGGTCGACGCTCGTACGCGAGGAGAATATGCACCGCCCCGCGTGGTACGCGGCGATGTGTGACCGCGCCGACGCCGACTTCGTGGAGCTGAAAGCGTACATGCACGTGGGCCACTCGCGGGGTCGACTGGACCGCGAGTCGATGCCCAGCCACGAGGAGATTCTCGACTTTACCGAATCGATGCAGGAGTTCCTGCCCGACCACGACACTATCAAGGAGGTCGAACCGTCCCGCGTGGCGATGCTTGCTCGTGACGACGATACCTGGGTCCCCAAGCTGAACAAGGACAGCGAGTTCTGGGCCGACGACCCGCTCGTGGAGTACTGACGGCCCTTTTTTGTTCGGCGCATCAGCTGTGCGGTGTTTAGTTTAGGAGAGACTGTTTCGGAGAGCCGGAAAGCCCCACCCATAGCCGGTTGGCCAATCAACGCTGGGTGGGACTGAAAGGGGGCTTTCTGGCTGTTCGCATCCGCAATCGCTCACCTATCCCCAACCGAATCGAGAGGCCTAATTGTCCCTGACTCGGAGCCGTTGTGTGTCCCGTCGGCTGTACACCGTCGGTCTGTTCGCCCTCCTCGCGACGCTGTGGGGACTGTCTTTCCTGGCTATCGAAATCGGCCTCCGCTCGCTTGAGCCGGTGCTCTTTGCGGCTTTCCGGTACGCTATCGCGGCCGTCCTCCTGCTGGGCGTGGCCCTGGCACGCCGGGCGGACTGGCGCCCTTCGGGCCGGCCTGACGTAGACGCCATCGTCGGCGGTGGCGTCTTTCTGGTCGCGGGCAACGCGCTCCTCTTTCTCGGCCAGCAGACCGTCCCCAGCGGTGTGGCGGCCATCATGCAGAGCCTGGTCCCCGTACTGACCTCGCTGTGGGCGCTCGCCTTGCTCCCCGAGGAGCGCGTCTCCGCTGTCGGGGCGGTCGGTATCCTGCTTGGCTTCGTCGGTGTCGGCCTCATCGTCCGGCCCGACCCCGCGAATCTGCTGGGCAGCGACGTGGTCGGTCGCCTGCTCATCCTCGGCCAGGCCGCGAGCGTCGCGCTGGGCGGGGTCATCATCCAGCGGGCCGGTCCGACGCTGGACCGGGCCGCGCTCTCGGGGTGGTCGATGGCCGTCGGTGGCGTTATCCTCTTCGGGCTCAGCTACGCGCTCGGCGAGCCGTTCGGGCTCCCCGCCACCGTCCCCGGCTGGGCCGCCGTCGCCTATCTCGGCGTCTTCGCGACGGCGGTGGCCTTCCTCATTTACTACACGTTACTGGAGGTTCGGGGCGCCCTGGAGACCTCGCTGGTCGCGTACCTCGTGCCTGTCGTGGCGACCGTCGTCGGCATCGCGGTGCTGGGCGAATCCGTGACGCTGCCGACCCTCGCGGGGTTCCTGCTCGTCTTCGCCGGCTTCGTCCTGCTGAAACGCCGGGCTATCGGCGGGCTCATCGTCGAAGCGCGGCGCTGACGACCCCAGCGTTCCAATTGTGTGACGAGTTCCACCTTCGGTATGCTTATCCGAATATAGTCCGTACTGGTGGGTATGGCAGACTCATCGGGACAGGCCGTCGGGCGCGACGAGCTGGCGACGCTGAAGCTGCTCGCGCTGGACGGCGCGATGGACGAGCCGACGAAGGTCTCCTGTGCGGATCTGGCCGGGCGGCTCGACGCCTCGAACCAGACGGCCTCCCGGCGGCTCCAGCGGCTCGAAGACGCCGGCTTCCTCGACCGGGACATGCAGGGTGACGGGCAGCAAGTCCACATCACGAGCGCAGGGGAACGGCGCCTCCAGTCCGAGTACGCCGACTATCGGCGCATCTTCGAATCGGACGCCAGTGTCCACCTCCAGGGGCTGGTCACCTCCGGCATGGGCGAGGGGCGCCACTACATCACCCTGCCGGGCTACATGAAGCAGTTCATCGAGCGGCTGGACTACGAGCCGTTCGCGGGGACGCTGAACCTCGAACTGACCGAGGATAGCGTCCGCAAGCGCGCTCGTCTGGGCGCGCTCGAACCCGTCACCATCGAGGGGTGGGAGGACGACGAACGGACCTACGGCCCGGCCTACTGCTATCCCGTCTCCGTCGAGAGCGGCGACGGCGAGTACGAGCCGGCCCACGTCATCGCGCCCGAGCGCACCCACCACGGCGAGGAGAAGGTGGAGCTTATCGCGCCGGAGAAGCTCCGAGACGTCCTCGAACTGGAAGACGGCGACGAGGTGACTGTCCATGTCTCGGAGTGAGTCCGCGGACGGGGACACCGCAGCGGCCGTCCAGGCCGCTATCGACGCGTTCGCCCGCGGGGAGCCGGTGTTGATTCACGACGCCGCCGACCGCGAGGGTGAGACCGACATCGTCTACCCGGCGGGGTCGGTCACGCCAGAAGCCGTCGCGCGGCTCCGCAACGACGCTGGCGGGCTGGTCTGTGTCGCGCTCTCGGACGGCGTCGCCGAGGACCTGGAACTGCCGTTCATGCAGGATGTGCTCGACCATCCGACGAGCGCCGACCACGAACTCGCCTACGACGAGCGCTCCTCGTTTTCGTTGACGGTCAATCATCGGGACACGTTCACCGGCATCACCGACGACGACCGCTCGCTGACCATCACGGAACTGGCCGCACTTGCGGCCGACCCCGACCCCGACGGGTTCGGCGAGGCCTTCCGGTCGCCGGGCCACGTCCACCTGCTGCGGGCCGCGCCGGCCCTGCTCGCGGACCGCGAGGGCCACACCGAGCTGGGTGTCGCGCTGGCGGCCGCCGCCGACCAGCCGCCGGCCGTCGTGGTCTGTGAGATGCTCGACGACGAGACCGGCGGCGCGCTCTCGCCCGCCGACGCGCGGGCCTACGCGGCCGACGAGGGGCTCCACTACGTCGAGGGACGGGCCATCGTCGCCGCGCTGGCCTGAGTTTCTACTGCTCCTCGACCAGCGACGACAGTTCGTCGACGGTTCGGGATACGGACGCTGTCACAGTCGTGCCGTCGCGGTCGACCGCGAGGTCACCGACGACGTCGGCGACCTCGGCGTCTTGCAGCTCCGACGCGGCGCGGTCGCGTAGCTGTCGGACGACGCTCGTCACGTCCCTCGCTGCGCCGGTGTCGGCTGCGGAAAGCGTCGCTTCCAGTCCCCGAACGTCGCCGTCGCGGTAAACAGAGCCGGCGAGCGTCGTCACGTCGTCCAGCGGGGTGATGTCTATCGACTGCCCGCCGTTACCGCCGACGCCCGCCGGGACGGCATCGTTCCGGCTCGGGTCGGGCAGTCGGGTCGCAAACCGGACGGGGGCCTCGCGGGTGTCCGTGTACGCCCCGCGTATCGGCTCGCCGACGGTCGCAGTCTCACCGTTCCTGACGCCGACCGCGTCGAAGACGGCCGCTTCAGTTCCGACGGCGACGCGGTCTGACCCGAGCGCTCCGACCCAGGGGCTATCGTCCGACTCCGGCTCGTAGACGACGGTCCCGGACTCGTCTAGCTCGGTGAAGGCGATATCGTCGAAGTTCTCGATGCCCGATTTGACGTCCTCGGCGCTCAGCTCCGCCCGGAGGACGACACCGGCGTAGCCGTCGAACAGGTCGTCACCGTCGCCGCCGACGTCACCGAAGACGGTCGCGCGGTGGACTCTCTCGGGGCTGGTCTCGAACTCTGTCTCGATGTCGGACAGCAGTGCGTCGACGTCCCGGGGCTGCTCGGCCGACGAGTCGGCCGAGACGTACTGTGCGCGCTGTTGCAGGGCGACGGTGGTCAACGTCCGCAGCCCGTCGTCCTGGCGGAGGGCGTCGACGTTCGCGTCCACGACAGCGTCCGCAGTCGCGGGGACAGTATCGAGAGCGGTCGTCGAGTCGGACGGCGGGGCCGAGCGGGGCCGGCCCGTCACCGTCACGGCTGTCGCCACCGACACGAGCCCGGCGACGGCCTGGAGGGCATCTCGTCTCGCTATCTCTTTCACGACGACAACTACACACGGCTAGACTTCAATGTACTGGAACGTAGGGGGCTGAAAACAGCACGTCGCTGGAGTCGGTCGGCCAGCGGAGCGTGTCGGACCGGCAACCGAACGAATCGAGCGGTCGGACAGCTTAAGCGTCTTCTATCAGCTCTTCGAGCTCCGATATCGTCCGTTCGAGGGAACTCGTCACGCTCGAACCGTTCCGTTCGATGGTGATGTCTTCGAGTATCTCTTCGGCGTCCCCGTCCTCGATCTCCGAGTCGAGTTCGTCCTTTACCTCTTTTAGCATCTCCTCTACGTCTTCGGCGGCGTCTTCGTCCTCGGCGTTCATCGTCACCTCTAGCCCGCGGGTGTCACCGTCTCTGTACACGGAGCCAGAGACCGTGTCGACGTCTTCTATCGGGCTGAAATCGATGGAATCCTCGCCGGTCCCGCTTTCCTCCGGGACGGAGCTGTCGTCGGGGTCCGGCATGTTGGTGGCAAACCGGAAGGGCGCGTCCCGCGTGCTCGTGTACGCGTCCTTGAGTTCTCCCTCGATGGCATCCGCGTCGCCGTTCTTGACGTCGATGGTGTCGTGGACGGCGTCTTCCGTTCCGACGACTATCTCGTCCGACGGGAGCGCCCCGACCCACGGGCCGCCCTCCTCTTCGGGTTCGTAGACGACCGACCCCGAGTGCTCCGCCTCTTCGAAGTCGATGTTGTCCGCGTTCTCGATGCTGTCCTTGATGTTCTCCGCAGTCAGGTCCGCGTTGACTATAGCGGCGCCGTACTCCGCGAACGTCTCGTAGTCCGCCCCACCGAACTCGCTGAACGCGGTTACTTCGTGGAGTTTCGTCGGGTCGATATCCGACTCGTCTTCGAACTCTTCGAGTACCTCGTCGAAGTCCTCCGGTCCCTCGTAGTAGTCGGACTCGGACCGCCTGTCGAGGTACGTGTTGGTCAGGGTCTCGACGCCCTCGTCCTCCCGGATGACGTCGATGTTCGCGTACATGAGCGCGTCCGCGTCCTCGGGAATCGCGTCGAGCGCTCCAGACGGGCTACCGACGAACGGAACCGAGTCCAGACAGCCAGCCGTGCTTCCCACCGCGGCCACTGACGCGAGTCCAGCAGCAGAACGGAGTAGTTCTCTTCGTTGCATATCTGCCATGGAGCCTTACTTATCATGGCTTGACTTCAGTTTACTGGTAGTATCGAACACTGTGATCATAGCCGGTGTCGGTGGACTCGACAGATATCTCCGTCCGAATATAGATACCGTGTGTCCCCGTCTCGCTCACCGAAAGCTGTTACAGCACTTCGGACACGCACCCTCTAGACGCTGGCGGGAGAGCGCGTCGAGTTCGAGGGGCCTTTTCGACGGGCTGTAATCTGCCCGTACTCCCCTCTGGAACGGCTCGCGGGAGTTCCGGACGGCTGCGCACTATCCCGGTCGCACAGCCGGGGTTCGATAACCTCGGCTTTCGACGACACTGTCCGGGCTTACCGTTCGCTACGGCGGCAATAACAAACCGTATTTGCGAGAGGATGTCGTCCGTATGGAACAGGATTCCAGCAACTACCAAGCATCGTATCGCCGACTCGCCACACTGGCGGTCGTCCTGAGTCTCGCTCTGGTGCCGTTGAGCGGACTCGGCGCCGCACAGCAGGCCGGCAACCAGACCGCGGCGGGCAACCAGTCCTTCGTCGCCATCCAGGGCGACGAATGTACCCCGATATCCTCGTTCTCGGACAACCAGTCCGCAGTCGAGTACTACGACTACCGGCTTCCGGCGGAGTTCTCGGGTAATCCCTACGCCAACGCGACGGGGAGCGCCTTCGGGTCCGAGGGAACGATAGACCTCCAGGAGCCGAACGGAAGCGTCGTCTTCCTGTACACCGACACCACGGACGACAGCACCTACCTCGTCTTCGTCAACGGCCAGGAGGCCAACAACGAATCGACGGGCGGCGCGGCCACCTTCGAGATTACCGGCCTCCCCGAGGACGGGAACTGGACGGTCCGTGACGACGACTACAACGACACCACGAGCGTCGACAACTGGAACGTCACCGACACGACGACGACTGTCGACTGGATCTGGTCCGACGCGGCCACCGACGGCGGTGTCTACTCCGACATCGACAACGACACCAACGTCACTGTCGAGCCGGCGTTCAACGAGGACGCCGAGCTGTTCGGCCAGAACGGCAACGGCACCGTCGACTCGTGGCAGGTCCTCTCGAACGAGAGCGACAACGTCAGCCGGACCGACCTGGAGCTCAACGAGTCGCTCCAGATTGCGGGTGGCACCTGTGAGGACCCCGCTGACGGCGCCACTGACGACACTGACACGAACGAGACCGCGTCGGTCACCTTCGACGACCAGGAGACCGACGGCACGAGCGTCACAGTCCAGAACGTGACGGTGCCCGAGGACGGCTACGTCGCCATCCACAACGACAGCCTGCTCGACGGTGACGCCGTCGGCAGCGTCGTCGGGGTCTCCGAGTATCTCGAAGCCGGCAGCTACGACAACCTCACCGTCGAACTGTTCGACGTGCCGGGTACCGACTTCAACGAGTCGGAGCTGACCGAGAACGAGACGCTCATCGCGATGCCACACGAGGAGACGAGTGGCAACGAGACCTACGACTTCATCAGCAGTAACGGCACCGAGGACGGACCCTTCACCGACGACGGGGAAGCGGTGACCGACGACGCTAACGTCACGGTGGTCAACGAGACGGAGGACACCAACGAGACGGAGACGCCGGAAGACAACGAGACGGAGACACCGGCGGAGGACGACGAGGGTCCGGTTATTCCGTTCCCGACCTAGTAACGACCGAGCGCTCTCGGTCACTTTTTTCTCGTGTCGGTCGACCGGCACGGCTCTGAACAGGCGAGACGGACCGTCAACACTCTTAACCGAGGACTTCAATGGAGTAGGTATGACACACGACGAGCCGTTCGCTGCTACCGAAGCGAGTCGCCGAGCGACGTGGGGGCCAACAGCATGAGCGGTCGCCCGGAGATGTTCGAGGGCGTCGACGAAATCTGGCTCGACGGGGAGTTCGTCGACTTCGAGGACGCACAGATCCACGTCCTCACCCACGCGCTGCACTACGGCACCGGCGTCTTCGAGGGCGTGCGCTGCTACGAGACCGAGGAGGGCCCCGCTATTTTCCGGTGGGAAGAGCATCTGGACCGCTTCTACGACTCCGGCAGGGTGTACGACATCGACATTCCCTTCGAGAAATCGGAGCTCACCGAGGCCACCGAGGAGCTCATCCGCCGCGAGGAGCTGGACTCCTGTTACATCCGTCCCATCGCCTTCTACGGCTACGGGCCGCTGGGCCTGAACCCCGGCAACTCCCCGGTGCAGGTCGCACTGGCGGTGTGGCCCTGGGGCGCCTATCTGGGCGACGAAGCGCTCGAAGAGGGCGTCGACGTGGCCGTCTCCTCCTGGCGCAAGTACGCCTCCAGCCAGATTCCGACCAACGCCAAGACCACGGGCACCTACGTCAACAGCGTGCTCGCCTCCCAGGAGGCCAAAGCCAACGGCTACGCGGAGGCCATCGTCCTCAACAAGGAGGGCAACGTCGCCGAGGGCCCCGGCGAGAACATCTTCCTCGTGCGCGACGGCGAGATATACACCACCGGCCTCGCCGAGTCCATCCTCGACGGTATCACCCGCCAGACGGCCATCGAACTGGCCGAGGACATGGGCTATGTGGTCCACGACGACGCGACCATCTCGCGGGGCGAGCTGTACACCGCCGACGAGCTGTTCTTTACTGGGACCGCGGCGGAGGTCACCCCTATCCGCAGCGTCGACGACAACCAGATCGGCTCGGGGACGAAGGGGCCGGTCACCGACGATATCCAGACGGCCTTCTTCGACCTGGTGGAGTCGGGCGACCGCGAGGAGTGGTTCCGCTACCTCTAGTCTTCGTCGCTCGGAATCGGCATCGTCTGTTTCCGGTCGTTCGTGTCGCCGAAGCCGGCCGAGAGGATACGCGTCAGCGCGTCCTCGACGCGCTCGTCGGTCTCCTCGTACACGTCGGATTCGACCTCGATGACGTAGCCGGTGGTGATGTTCGGCGCGGTCGGCAAGAAGAGCACGTCGCGGCCGTCGTCGGTCGTCTTTCCGGTCTTGAACGCCGTCATCCGCATCCCGTCCCACACTTCGAGTTTGACCGGCGCCTGTAGTTCGTCGGTCCCCCCGACGGCCGTCTCGACCGCCATCTTCGAGGCGTTGTACACCACGCGCAACCCCGGAACGTAGTTCATCGTGTCGTCGAGCGTCTGTTCCACGAAGTCGCCGAAGGCCGTCCGCATCAGATAGCCCACGGAGAAGACGATGAGGACGAAGAGTACCATCGCCACCGACACGCGGACGAACTCGACGGCGGTCGGCGTAACGGCGTTGGCGGGGGCCCCCAGTGCGAGCAGGAGATTCCTGTCGACGGAGGGGAGAAACACGGACGCACCGGCGAGGATGCTGTAGAGATAGACGATGACGTACGTCGTGACGAGTATCGGCAACAGGATGATGAGACCGCTGGCGAAGTCCCGCTTCCACGACGAACCTGAGGCCATATCCTCACCTGAGCGTGACGGATTATCAGCCCTTTCCTTTTCCTATAGAACGTGTGAGGCGACCTAGTGTCAACGAGTGTTGCAGTTCGGACGGTGTCACCGACCGAAGCCACATCGGTTAAGAGGTGGCCACGTGACGGCGCGCACATGGAGCTAGTCGGGGTCGTCGTGACCGCTGTCTGGGCGATGTTGCCCGCGTACGTGCCCAACAACGTCGCCGTGCTGGCAGGCGGCGGCAAACCGATAGATGGCGGGCAGAAACTGGGTGACCGCCGCATCCTCGGCGACGGGAAGACCCACCGTGGCACCGTCTTCGGGACGGCGGCCGGAGTCGCCCTCGCACTGTTGCTGTCGGAGATTGCACCGACGACGAGCGACCTTCTGGGTATCCAGTTGCCGACCTTCCCCATCCTCGCCGGGCTCGGACTGGCCTTCGGGGCGATGCTGGGCGATATCGGGGCCTCGTTCCTCAAGCGCCGGACCGGCCGGGAACGGGGCGCCGCCTTCCCCGGGCTGGACCAGCTGGATTTCGTCGTCGGGGCGCTGGCCTCTGTCTGGGTGCTGGCGCCGGGGTGGACCGAAGGGGTGTTCACGCCGCCGGTGTTGCTCGCCGTGCTCGTGCTCACGCCACTGTTGCACGTCGTGACGAACGTCGGCGCCTACGCGCTCGGGCTGAAAGACGAGCCGTGGTGAGGAGTACAGGCTCTCGCTGCGGTCGGTTCCGGTTTCGAGAGCAGTACTGACTGCTGAGCGACACAACGCTCTTGCGGGAAGTGATGTGCTTTTCACAGCGGCCGCGTGAAGGTGGGGTATGAGTACTTCGACGCTGCGACTTGCGACACGCGGCTCCGACCTCGCCCTTCGGCAGGCCGCCACGGTTCGGGACTCGCTCGCGAGCCGACGGCTCACAGTCGAACTGAGCGAGGTCGAGACGACGGGGGACCAGCTCACCGACGAGCTCATCCACCGGCTGGGCAAGACCGGCGCCTTCGTCCACAGCCTGGACGAGAAGGTGCTTGCCGGCGAGCTCGACGCCGCCGTCCACTCGATGAAAGATATGCCGACCGAACGGCCCGACGAACTGGTCGTCGCCGGCGTGCCCGAACGCGGGGCCGCCGAGGACGTGCTGGTGACGCCCGAGGGTATCGACCTCGAGGACCTGCCCGAGGGGAGCGTCGTCGGCACGTCGAGCCTGCGCCGGAAGGCCCAGCTGCTCGCAGAACGCCCAGACCTCGTCGTCGAGCCCCTTCGCGGGAACGTCGACACCCGCATCGAGAAGCTGCTGGCGCCGTCGCTCCAGGCAGAACATCAGGAGCGCCACGAGGCCGAAGAGGAACGGAAGGGCGAAGCAGGTGACCCCGACAGCGACTACGAACACCCCTACGAGCAGGACGTCGAGGCGTGGTTCAACGGACTGGCGGAGCTGGAACGCCGCGCGCTCGAACGCGAGCCCGACACCGAGTACGACGCTATCGTGCTGGCGAAAGCCGGGCTGGACCGCGCCGGGCTGACCCACCACGTCGGGACCACGACGCTCGACCCCGAGCAGTTCGTCCCGGCGCCGGGCCAGGGCGCGCTGGCGGTGACTGCCGTCGACGGCGACCTCGCGGCGGATATCAACGACCGAATCGACGACACCCAGACCCGCGTCGAGACGACCGTCGAGCGGACGATTCTGGCCGAACTCGGCGGCGGCTGTGTCGCGCCTATCGGT
This sequence comes from Haloarcula salinisoli, assembly GCF_019599405.1. Lineage (NCBI taxonomy): Archaea > Methanobacteriati > Methanobacteriota > Halobacteria > Halobacteriales > Haloarculaceae > Haloarcula > Haloarcula salinisoli. The sequence goes on from NZ_RKLQ01000002.1 coordinate 730,281, forward strand.
ATCCACGCCCGGCTCGCCGGGGGCGTCGTTCGAACCGTCGTGCGGGTGCTCTCCCAGGATGGCACGGAGAACATCCAGGTCAGCCGTGACCTCCCCGTCGAACGCCACATCGACGCGGCCCAGGACCTCGCTGCGGAGCTCGCCGACAGGGGGGCGGACGACCTCATCCAGGCCGCGCGCCGGGATAGCGAGGGGGCCGACGACGACGCCGCGACTGCCCGGGAGGAAGACGAATGAGCGACGGTTCTCACGAAGGTAAAAGTGAGTCGGCGGTCGGGAAGGTGTATCTCGTCGGCTCCGGCCCGGGCGACCCCGACCTGCTGACGGTGAAGGCAAAGCGCCTGCTGGAGGAGGCCGACGTAGTGCTCCACGACAAGCTTCCGGGTCCCGAAATCCTGGAGATGATTCCCGAGGAGAAGCGCGAAGACGTGGGCAAGCGTGCCGGCGGCGAGTGGACGCCCCAGGAGTACACGAACACCCGACTCGTCGAGACCGCCCAGCAGGGCAACGTCGTCGTGCGGCTCAAGGGCGGCGACCCGACGGTCTTCGGCCGGGGCGGCGAGGAGATGGTTCATCTGGCGGCAAACGACATCCCGTTCGAAATCGTCCCCGGCATCACCAGCGCCATCGCCGGGCCGGAGGCGGCGGGCATCCCCGTCACCCACCGTGACTACGTCTCTTCCGTCTCCTTTGTCACGGGCCACGAGGACCCGACGAAAGACGAGTCGGCGGTCGACTGGGAAGCACTGGCCAACACCGGCGGGACCATCGTCGTCCTGATGGGCGTCGGCAAGCTGCCCGGCTACACCGACGAACTCCTGAAGTACGGCATGGACCCCGACACCCCTGTGGCGCTCATCGAGCGGGCGACCTGGCCCGACCAGCGCGTCGCCACGGGCACCCTCGATACCATCGTCGACGTGCGCGACAGCGAGGGTATCGAACCGCCCGCCATCACCGTCATCGGCGAGGTCGCCGGCGAACGAGAGCGGGTCGTCGAGTTCCTGGAGGGGGTCTGATGCGGGAGGCGCCACGGCTTCGGGTCGCGGCGTTCCGGCCCGACGACGAGCGCCTCGCCGACGCCGTCGAACTGCTGGAGTCGCTCGGGGCCGACCCCGTGCCGGACCCGATGCTCGCCGTCGAACCCACCGACGCGGCCCCTCGTGAGGACTGTGACTACGTCGTCCTGACCAGCAAGACCGGCGTGGAACTGGCCGCCGAGGCCGGCTGGAACCCCGAGAAGGCGACCGTCTGTGCTATCGGCGACTCGACCGCCGCGGCGCTGCGCGAGGCTGGCTACGCCGTCGACGTGGTGCCCGAAGAGTTCTCCTCGACCGGGCTGGTCGAGCGGCTCGCGGCGGAGGTGGCCGGCGCTCGCGTCGAGGTCGCCCGCTCGGACCACGGGTCGGCCGTGCTCACTGACGGGCTCGAGGACGCCGGCGCGTACGTCCACGAGACAGTTCTCTACCGACTCGTCCGGCCACCCGAGTCCGGCGAGTCGGCCGAACTCGCCGCCGCTGGCGACCTCGACGCAGCGCTCTTTACCTCGTCGCTCACCGTCGAGCACTTCCTCGATGCGGCCGCGGAACGCGGTATCCGTGATGCTGCCCTCGAAGGCCTCTCGGACGCGACGGTCGGGACTATCGGAAATCCCACGAAGGAAACAGCCGAAGCAACAGGCATTCGTGTCGATATCGTCCCGGAACGGGCCGACTTCGAGACGCTGGCCTGCGAGGTCGTCGAGGCGGCCGCCCCGACCCACCACGAGTAGCCCGGACTGTATCAGTCGGCCGGCTCGGTCGCGCGTTCCTCGCCCGCCAGCTCCGTCCGGAGGGTGTCGAGTTCGTTCTCGACGGACCGCTCCGTCGAGAGGCGGTCCAGCTCCCGGTCGATGTCGTCGCCCTCTTCGAGGACGTTCTCCAGCTGGCCCGTCTCCGCCAGCTCTTCGAGTGCCGCCGCGCGTGCCTCCATCCGCTCCGTGCGCTCGGTGGCCCGCTCCATCGTCCGGCCCACGTCGTCCAACGTCGTGCCGACGCCGGTGAAGGCCTCGGAGACGCGGGCCGACGCCTCGGCGGCCTCGTACCGGGCCTTGACGGTCTCCTTGCGCGTGCGGAACTGCTCTATCTGGCTCGATAGCTCGGCCCGCTTGCCGACCAGCTGGTCCTGGGTCGCCTGCAAGTTCGATATCTGCTCGCTGAGCTCGGTTATCTGGGAGACGTGGGCCTGTTTCTTCTCTACGGCGCGCCTGGCGAGGTCCTCGCGGTCCTGGCGCATGGCCGCTCTGGCCTGCCCGTCGTACGTCTCGACGTTCTCCCGGAGGCGTCGGCGATGTATCTCCAGTCGTTTCTTCTGGGTCGTCACGTCGGCGACGGCCCGCGTGACGTTCTGTAGTTCGTCGCGCAACTGCTCGTAGGAGTAGTCGAGCTCGCTCGCGGGGTCCGACGTCCGGTTTATCAGTGCCGAGAGCTTCGAGCGGATGGTGAAGGCGAGCCGACCGAGCAGGCTCATCGACCCACCTCGACGGACCGGCTGGAGAACGCGGGGCGGCGATTCATACACTGGTGTAGGGATGGAAACAGGATAACCCCATCGGGAAATATACGGCTACCGACGGAACCACTCTTGACCGCCTATACGGGCTTGTATCGGTGTTTGTGCCAGACGATGGTGTGCTATCCACCAGTTAATTATCAATCTCAGTTTATTGATATGGCGGCCGGTAGAACAGTCGTACATCGATGGAGCGACTTCGCTCGGCTGTCGACGTCGTATCGGCCTCGGTGCCAGATGAGGGGACGTGGTCGGCAATCGACGACGAGACGGGGCCACGGAACTGATGCTCGACGACTGGCCAGTCGTCGGGCTGCTGGCGGCGGTCGGCGTCCTTTTGCTGGTCACGGCCGGGGTGGTGCTGACTGGCGTCTTCGGCTTTTTTGGGTCCGGTGGGGTGGGCGTCGGAACCGACTCGCCGGCTATGCCGACCCCCAGCGCTACGCCGGGAGCGGAGACGCCAGCGCCCCCTCGCCAGCCGTTCACGCTCGAAACCCGTGCGGTCGAGGAGTGTGGGATGCTGTGTCGCAATGTGACCTCGGCGGTGACCAACGAGCAGCCGACGGTCGCACGCGACGTGACCGTCCGCACCCGGCTCTACGCTGGCAACGACACCGACGGCGAAGTCCGCTGGGAGGGAACCGAGCGAGTGGCTCGACTCGGCCCCGGTGAGACCTATCAGACGACACAGCGGGTCGAACTCCCTCTCGAAGCCGCCCTCGCAATCCGTGAGGCAGACGGCTGGGTGACGATACGCACGACGGTCGAGACCGCCGAGCAGTCGGTCACCGTCACCGACCGCCGCGAAGTCGGTTGACGCGTCGGCTTCGACCGCCGCGAAGCTACGTGACGCGTCGGCTTCGACCGCCGCGAAGTCGGTTGACGCGCCGGCTTCGACCGCCGCGAAGCTACGTGACGCGCCGGCTTCGACCGCCGCGAAGCCACGTGACGCGTCGGCATCGACCGCCGCGAAGTGAAATCGTGCTCCTGAAGCTTTTTATCCGGAGGCGAACCTATCTCGCCACCATGAGTGTTCCCGTTCCCGCGCTGGCCGACCGCGCAACAGCGTCTGCCGACCGCCTTCGCGCGGCCGACCGCGTCCTGTTGGCCTCCCACATCGACGCCGATGGGCTGACGAGCGCCGCCATCGCGTCGGCGGCGCTGGCGCGGGCGGGGATTCCCGTCGAGACGGTGTTCAAGAAGCAACTGGACGCCGACGAGATAGCGAGTATCGCCGCGAGAGACGAGGAGACGGTGCTGTTCACCGACTTCGGCTCAGGCCAGCTAGACGTCATCTCGGAGCACGTCGCCGCGGGCGACTTCGAGGCTGTCGTCGCCGACCACCACCAGCCCGCCGACCCGGCCGAGTGCCACCCCGACGCCGTCCACGACACCGACGGTTACGCCGACTTCGACTACCACTGCAACCCCCTGCTGGTCGGCATCAACGGCGCCTCGGAGCTGTCCGGTGCGGGGGCGGCCTACGTGCTGGCGCGGGCGCTGGAACCCGACGACGGGGACAACCGCGACCTCGCGGCGCTGGCAGTCGTCGGCGCGGTCGGCGATATGCAGGCTGTCGGCGGCGAACTCGTCGGTGCCAACAGCGGAATCGTCGAGGAGGGCGTCGCAGCTGACGTGTTGACCGAGGGGACCGACCTCTCGCTGTACGGCAAGCAGACCCGCCCGCTCCCGAAACTGCTCGAGTACGCGACGGAGGTCCCGATTCCAGGCATCTCGAACGACCAGGCCGGCGCCACCCGCTTCCTGGAGAAGCTGGGGCTGGACCTGAAGCGACAGGGCGAGTGGCGTACCTGGGCGGACCTCACCGACGACGAGCGCCAGACGGTCGCCAGCGCTCTGGTCCAGCGAGCCGTCAAGCGCGGCGTTCCGGCCGAGAAGATAGAGTCGCTCGTCGGCACGACCTACACGCTGACCGCCGAGCCAACTGGGACGGAACTCAGAGACGCCAGTGAGTTCTCGACGCTGCTGAACGCCACTGCTCGCTACGAGCGAGCCGACGTGGGGCTCGCAGTCTGTCTGGGCGACCGCAAGGCCCCCCTCGAACAGGCCCGGAAACTGCTCGCGAACCATCGTCGGAACCTCTCGCAAGGGCTGGACCTCGTCAAAGAGCGCGGTATCACCCACGCCGAACACGTCCAGTACTTCGACGCCGGCGACGCCATCCGCGAGACCATCGTCGGCATCGTCGCCGGGATGGCGCTTGGGACCGACGGCGTCGACGCCGACAAACCCATCATCGCCTTCGCCGACGCCGACGGCGAGACGAAGGTCTCCGCGCGGGCGACCGGCCCGCTGGTGGGCCGTGGTGTCGACCTCTCGGTGGTGATGGGTGAGGCCGCCCGCTCGGTCGGGGGCGACGGCGGCGGCCACGACATCGCCGCCGGTGCGACCGTGCCCGCGGGCGAGGAGGACGCGTTCATCGCGGCCGCCGACGACATCGTCGCCGACCAGCTCGGGTAAGCCCGCCGGGACGGCAACAAGAGCTATACGTTCTCACATACGATACTGGGGCGAATGGACCGACGCGTGCTGTTCGACGCCCTGCTGGTCGTCGTCGGCGGGCTCCTCGCCTACACCGAAACGTTCGGCTTTGCGGACCCGCGAGCGACGCTCCGCCAGATACTCGCCATTCTCGCAAATCTCGACGTCCGCGTCTATCTCGTTCTCAGCGGCCTCTTTGGCATCGCCTTTGTCGGCTACCTCGTCGTCTACCTCCCACAGAAGGACGCCCGAACTATCCGGCCGCGGTAGTCGACAGCCACCGCGTGGCGCGACTCCGTACCATCTTTATTGTGTGGGTCCCTCCTCCCGGCCAATGACCGACTTCGACCCCGAGCAGTTCGAGGACAAGTACGCCAACTACTTTCCACAGCTCCAGAAGGCCTACCAGCAGGCCTTCGAGGTGATGAACGACCGCTACGACTCCGAACTCGTCCACGCCATCGACCAGCAGGTGTTGAACGAGTCCGAGCCGTTCTACGACGACGACCGTGGGTTCTATATCGAACTCCCCGAGGACCCGGGCGACCGGCTCACCGCGGTCATCGTCGACGACGAGAAGTTCTCGGCCGTCCTGGAGGAGTACGTCGACCAGCTAGAGACGGAACTGCACGAAATCTTCGGCGTCGAACGCTAAAAAAAGGCGGTCGCTACGGTGCTACCGGTGTCCGCGTGGGTCCCTCACCGCCGTCACCACCGCCGAAGCCGCCGTCACCGCCACCGCCGAAGCTGCCGTCACCGCCACCGCCACCGAAGCCGCCGCCACCTGGGGCGTCTTCGGGCGATTTGTCACCGGAGACCAGGAAGTCGAGCAGGTTACTCACCAGCACCTCGTTGTCGGCGTGGTAGAGATACTCCTGGTCGAAGATGCTCGCGTCACCGACTGTGACGAAGTTCCCCTCTTGGGCCAGGACGCCGTAGGTATCCGACTCGCGCGTCGTCGACAGCGTCGTTCCCTCGGTGGCGGTCAGTCGCGTCTCGCCGCCGCTGACGGCGACCGACTCGTGGAGCACGACCCGGTCGACGCCCTCGGTGAGCTCGGAGTTACCCGACGGCGTCGCGTAGACGTTCCGGTAGTTGTTGGCGTTGTCGTCCATGTTGTACAGGTAGCCGTTCTCGTAGGTCACGCCGTACTCGCTGGACACCGAAAGCAGCGGGTTCGGCGACGGAGCGCCGAAGCGACTGCTGGAGCCGAACAGTCCGAGCGGAACCTGCTGGCGCGGTTCGTTCATCAGGACGACGCGACCGCCCGCGTCGGTGAACTCGCGCAGGCCGGCAGCGTCCGACTCGGTGAAGGGCCGGCTGGCGCCGAAGACGATGTACGCGTCGGCCTCGCTCAGCGTGCTGTTCAGGCTCGCGCCGTACCCCGAACCGCCGGAGCTGTACCGGACCGAGGCCCCGCTCTCGATCAGTGCGTTGGTCATCGGCGTCACGGTCTCGGGCGTGACACTCGAGCTTCGAGTCGTGTCGATGACGACGACCTGTCCTTCGGCGTCTTCGGACATCGATATCTCGCCACTCTCGTTGGGGACGTCTGCGACCGCATCGCCTGTGTTGAACGCCGAGGCGTTCGCGTCGTTGACCGCCGGTGCGGACCCGCCGCCCGCGCCGAGCGCGACAGACCCGATGCCGACCGCCAGTACGAGCGCGACGAGGAAGACGCCGACTCGTTTCGCGACGTTACTCATCGCGAACACCTCCCTGGTCGGTGCTGTTGTACAGGATTCGTTCGTTCTCGAGGGTGCCAAACAGCATGAGGAATCTGACTCTGTCGATACCGTTGTCGTCCATCGGCGCCTGGTCGACGGTCACGGTGCTGTTCGTGTCGTCTCCGGTGTTCAGACCCAGCAGCGAGAGCTGTGGCTGTGCCGGGTCGCGGTAGCTCACCTGGTAGTCCGAGACGCCGGCGTCTTCCGCGGCGGCTGCGATGGCGTCCTCGGTGTTTCCAATCTCGTCGGCGTAGCCGGTGTTGACCGCACGACCGCCGACGTAGATGGTCGCCTCCGCGACGGTCTCACGGTCGACAGTGAGATTATCGCCGCGTTCTTGCATCACCGAGCCGACGAAGGACCGCTGCATCGACTCGATTGCGGCGTACCACTCGTCCTGTGTCATCGCTCCGGCCTTGTCCGGCCCGGTCGTCACGCCCGGCGGGAGACCCCCACTCGACGGGACGCTCGCTCTGACACCGACGCTACCGACGAGGCTGCCCGGCGTGACGTATATCTTGTCACTGGCAATGGCAGCGTAGTAGCCGCCGGAGGCGGCGCTGCTGCCGACACTCGTGTACACCGGCTTCTCGTCTGAGAGCCGTTTTATCGCCATGTACATCGATTCACTGGCCGCGGCACTACCGCCGGGGGTGTTGATGTCCAGCACGACCGCCTTGACGGAGTCGTTGTTCCGGAGGGACCGGATCTCCTGGACGGTCTGCTGGCCTGAAGAGGCCGTTATCGGTTCATCGATACTCACTACAACGACGTGGTTCTCGTTGCTTTCCGCGACTGCCACCGCGTACGGCGCCACCGCGGCGCCGATGAGGAGGGCGACGATCGCGAGGACTGTGTACGACTGGAGGGCAGTCGTCACATAATTGTCGATTGGGTTATTCATATCGCCTACGTTTCGAGCCTGACACGTATGGATAATAAAACTATCTGGATATAACTAGGACGTACCTGGCACAGACCGTGTCGGTCCGTGCGGCCGGCGAGATGGCAAAGTTCCTTACGCTCGCCCCGCAAGCGCGGGTATGGACCAACGGACGCCGCCCCAGACCGAGGAGGGCTGGTACGTGCTCCACGACTGTCGCCGTGTCGACTGGGACGCCTGGCGCGATGCCCCCCAGCGGGCCCGCGACCGGGCGCTCGCCGAGGGTATCGACTTCCTCGAAGGATACGAGTCGGTGGCCGACGCAGCGGAGGGTCAGACGGCCGTCTACACCGTCATGGGTCACAAGGCCGACCTGATGATACTCCATCTGCGGCCGACGATGGCCGACCTCGACGCCGCCGAGCGCCACTTCGAGCAGACCGAGTTTGCGGCCTACACAGAGCAGACGTTCTCCTACGTCTCGGTCACGGAAGCGTCGGGCTACACAGAGAAGGCCCGCGAGTACTTCGAGGGCGAGGTCGACGACGACTCAGGCCTGGCGCAGTACATCCAGGCACGGCTCCACCCCGACGTACCCGACGAGGAGTTCGTCTGTTTCTACCCGATGAGCAAGCGACGCGACCCCGAGCAGAACTGGTACGATATGTCCTTCGAGGAGCGGGCCGCCCACATCAAACGGCACGGCGACATCGGCCGTGGCTACGGCGGGAAGGTGAACCAGATGATATGTGGCTCCATCGGCTTCGACGACTGGGAGTGGGGTATCACGCTGTGGAGCGACGACATGACCCACATCAAGGAGCTGCTAACCGAGATGCGCTTCGACCCATCGACCTCCCGCTTTGCGGAGTTCGGTCCGTTCTACGTCGGCCGCCGGTTCGCGCCAGCGGACCTGCCCGCCGTCCTGGCCGGCCAGCGGGTCCCGACCGACGAGGCGGACGGGGTCCCGTCGACCGCCACAGACGACCAGCCGGCCCACGCCACTGCGACCGACGCTCACGCGACCGATAGCGGCCACGCGGCCGACGCCGACGGCCACGGGAACGTCCACCCCGGCAGCGCGGGCGAGGGGGACCACCCACACGGTGACGACGCCGCCGACGCCGACCACCCGACGAGCGGCGAGAGCGACGAGGACGGCTCGTCGGGTAGCACCGGTGGCCGTCCGGACGTCTCGGGCGACTTCGAGGAGGTCGAGGACGCCGTGGGCCGGCTCGGCAGGCTGGGTCTCCACGAGGACGAGGCTTACGACGCCGGCGACTACGCGCTCGTCTTCCACTCCGCGGCGGACGCCGAGGACCTCGTCGACGACGTGGGGGAACTCGCCGAGAGCTTCGACCACTACGACCGCCACGTCACGACGACGGTGCGGGCCCAGAGCGGCCAGAGTTACGTCGTCAGCATCTGGACCGCGAAGGAGGCCGCCGAGACCGCCGCCGGCTTCCTGAGCGACCTCGACGGCATCGAGGAGCGCGTGGGCGGCCAGCTCGGGGAGCCCGACGAGGCGGACGGCAGCGACGAGGACGACCAGACCGCTGCGTCCTCCCAGTCCATCCGTGAGGAACTGGACGCCGAAGGCGTCTACGCCGGCCAGCCCCACGGCGAGGACGTCTACGCCCTCGTCGTGTACTCCGAGGCCGACCCGGAGACGCTGGCCGAGGAGGTCTCGGGCCTCCGTGACGCCTTCGACCGATACGACACGCACGTGCGGACGACTATCTACGAAGACCTGGACTCGGACACCACCGCCGTCGCCTCCCTGTGGGACACCGAGGACGCCGCCGGCACGGCGAGTGAGTACCTGACAGACCTCCCCGACGTCGTCCGCCGGCAGGGCGAGAGCGACGGCTTCGGGACGATGGGGATGTTCTACACCGTCAAGCCCGACCATCGCGAGGACTTCGTCGCAAAGTTCGACACCGTCGGCGACCTGCTGGCGGAGATGGACGGCCACCGCGAGACGGCACTGCTTGCCAACCGCGACGACGCGAACGATATGTTCATCGCCAGCCAGTGGGACAGCAAAGACGACGCCATGGCCTTCTTCCGCTCGGATGAGTTCTCCGAGACCGTCAGCTGGGGGCGGGACGTACTGGCCGACCGACCGCGCCACGTCTTCCTGGCCTAATAGGTCGACTTTCGCATCTGATACCCGAGCAACAAGGGTTTTGACGGCACCACTCGCTACTAACGGTAATGGTAGGCGAGGCGGGACTGAGCGTCCTCATCGCCGTCCTGATGCTCGTCGCGGTCCTCGCCAGCTACGGGTTCGCCTGGTACTCCTGGCGACGGGTCGACCATCCCATCTCCGACCGGTTCGCGCTGTTACTGGTGGCCGACGGTTCCTGGGCCCTGTTCTCGCTGCTTGGCCACGTGAGTCCGACCGACGAGCTGGCGCTGCTCTTTCGCTTCCCGTTCACGACCGGCTCGGCCGTGCTCGCAGTCGTCTTCTGGTTCCTGTTCGTCATCGAGTACACGACCGACAGCGAGTGGATTCCGTCGGTCGTCGTCCGGGGGTTCGTCCTCCTCGCGGTCGGCTACATCGCGGTGCTCGCTGTCAGCCCAGTCGGCTTCATCTACACGGAGGTCGGCGTCGCTCACTTTGGCCACATACGGATACCCTACGGGGAGTTCGGGCCCGGCGCGCTGGCGTACCTGCTCGTCACCTACGCCGTCTTGCTGTTGACGTTCGGGCTGTTGGGCCGCTTTCTCCTGCAGACGCGCAACCTCTTCCGGAAGCAGGCTGCGGTCATCTTCGCGTCGACATTTGCGGTGTTGCTGTCGACTATCGTCTTCGTCGCCCGGCTCTCCCCGCACCCGCGACTCGACCTGACGCCCATCCTGTTCGTCGTGCAGGCCGTCGGCGTCGGGGTCGCACTGTATCGCTACGATTTCCTCGACGTCGAACCGATGGCGGCCCACACGCTGCTCGAAGAGATGGCCGACCCGGTGTTCGTCGTCGACTCCAGCGAGCGGCTGGTCGACTGGAACGACGCCGCCGACGCCTACGTGGTGCGTGACGACGGCCGGACAACCCTCGACGACATCGCGATTCCGGACCTCCCAGGGACGCTGACCGCCACCGACGGTGGGCCGGGCGGCGATACGACCACAGTGACGACGACACGGTCCGGCGGGAGCCGGGAACGGGTCACCTTCGACGTGCGGACGACGCCCATCGAGGACCGGTACGACATCGTTCGGGGCCGCGCCGTCGTCCTCAGGGACGTCACCGAACAGGAGCAGCGAAAGCGCGCCCTCGAAACCCAGAACGAGCGCCTGGAGGAGTTCACCGGCGTCGTCAGCCACGACCTCCGGAACCCGCTGCAGGTCATCGACAGCCGCATCGAACTTGCCAGACAGACAGGCGACCTCTCCCATCTCGAGGACGCCGGTGAGGCGACCCGGCGTATGGAGGAGCTGCTCGAAGACCTCCTCGACCTGGCGCGGGAGGGCCAGGTGCTGGACGAGACTGACGAGGTCGACCTGGCCGACTGTGCGAGACGCGGCTGGGAGAGCGTCGATGCACCGGAGGCCAGCCTGGCCGTCGAGACCGAGCGCGTCGTCGTCGCCGACGAATCGCGGCTGCGGCAGGTGTTCGAGAACCTCTTTCGTAATGCCATCGAACACGGCGGCGACGACGTGACCGTCACGGTCGCCGACACCGACGACGGGTTCGTGGTCGCCGACGACGGGCCGGGCATCCCTCCCGAAGAGCGCGACAGCGTCTTCGACCTGGGCGTGACCTCCTCGACCGACGGAACAGGGTTCGGCCTCGCAATCGTCGAGCGTGTCGTCGCGGCCCACGGCTGGTCGGTCACGGCGAGCGAAAGCGGGAGCGGCGGCGCCCGCTTCGACGTCTCACTCTCGGAGCGGACCCTGCCCGCACTCGATGAGTGACCTCGCGGGCTACCGGGTCGGCTCGGCGACGAACCGCAACCGTCGGTAGTCCGCCGTCCACGTCTCCGACTCGGGGTCGTACAGCACCGGCCGCAGGCGTTCTTCGACGGCATCGAGGACGGCTTCGTGGTCCGACTCGGTGACCGGCGCGAACAGTTCGTCCCCGAACATCTCGATCCACTCCCGTAGCCCTGCCTGGCCGCCGTCGAGCTCCGTCGGCCGGTCGAACAGCACGGCGTCGGTGACTTCGAGTCCGTGATTTTCCAGGCGGGGCGCGTACTCGCCGATGCTCGGGAAGTACCACGAGTGGTCGGTGTCGTACCCCCGCGCGTCGAGTTCGTCGCGGACGGCCCGCTCGACCTGCGAGACGTTGCCGTGGCCGCCGAACTCCGCGACGAAGCGGCCCTCGTCGGTCAGTGCCGACCCGACCATCGACAGGACGGCGTCGTGGTCGTCGCCCGGAATCCAGTGCAGGGCGGCGTTCGAGAAGACGGCGTCGAAGGCGCCGTCGGGCTCGTATTCGCGGGCGTCGGCAACCGCGAAGGTGAGCGCCGGATACCGCTCGCGGGCTTGCTCGACCATCGATGCGGCGGCGTCGATACCCACGACCTCGGCACCGCTGTCGGCGATTACTGCCGAAAGCGTCCCCGTCCCACAGCCGAGGTCGAGGACGCGCTCGCCGGGCTGGGGGTTCAGCAACCGCACCACGTCTCTGCCATACTCCGCGACGAAGCCGTGGCCCTCGTCGTAGTCGTCGGGGTCCCACTCGTTGTCGGGCATGTCGCTGGCGACGGTCGCGTGTGTGGAAAAAGTAACTGCGGGTGTGGTAACGACTCAGTCGTCGTCTTCGGTCGTCGTCCGCTCGATGTCCAGCTCGTCGAAGTAGATGTCGGCCCCGTCCTGGGCGACTTTCTCGGCCAGCACGGCACATTTGATACGCATCGGGGAGATGTCGACCCCGAGCATGTCGACGATGTCGTCACGGTCCAGATCGTTCAGTTCCTCGACGGACATCCCGTGGAGGCGCTCGGAGAGCATCGACGCCGAGGCCTGGGAGATGGCACAGCCGTCTCCGCGGAATGCGACCTGCTCGATGGTCTCTTCGTCCTCGCTCAGCACCACGTCCATCCGGATTTCGTCACCGCACATCGGGTTCTCGCCGACGTGGGTGAACGTCGGATCCTCGATTTCCCCCGTGTTTCGGGGGTTCTTGTAGTGGTCGAGAATCTGCTGCCGGTACATGTCGGAGCCTCCGATACCCATTGTTGAACCATCATACGGTGCTGACGCGGAAAAGCATTGCCTATGAACCTTTTTGCTGCGGGGGTTCGCACAGCGAACCCCGCTTGCAAAAACGTTCATGAAAAAGGCGGGAATCGCCGCGCTCGCGGCGATTCCCGTGAACCGGCGGCACAGCCGCCGGATGCTTGCTTCGACAGCCTGCCCTTCCCCGTCTGCGCGGCACGGAGGCCGCGCACGGCCACCGCTTCGCAGTTCTAACAACGCTGTAGGTGGCCCACACACTTATCTTTCCATCGGTGAATTAGGCGAATAGAATGTCGGAGGATGGGTCGTCCCGACGGACGTTTCTGAAGGGCGCGGCGACCGGCGGCGTCGGGGTCACGCTCGCCGGCGGCGCGTACACGCAGCGTGCGCGGCTGTTCGGCGGGGGCGACGGTACGAACTCGCTTTCGGGCCCGGACCACATCACGCGGCTCGTCCCGGACGGGCAGGTCACGGACCGGGCTACCGGCGGGGTCTGGGCCGACAGCGGGAGCTGGCGGGACGCGGTTCCGGGCGACGGCGCACACGTCCTGATACCCGAGGGACGGGCGGTGACCCTGGCGAGCGAACTCGACGCGACCTACAGAACTGTGCGCGTCGACGGGCGGCTTCGGGTCGACCCGACGGCCGCCAGCCGGCTGCTGGTCGATACACTGGTCGTCGCGGGCACGGGGACGCTCGAACTTGGCACGCCCGACGAGCCGGTCCAGCGGGGTGCCGGCGCCGTGGTCGAGTTCACGGACGACGGCGCTATCGACGAGGACTGGGACCCCGAACGGGTGAGCCGCGGGCTGCTGGCGCTCCCGGGGTCGACGGTCCACGTTGCCGGTAGCGAGCGGACCTCGTGGGCGCGAACGGGGACGGCACCACGGGCTGGCGACCGGTCGCTCTCGCTGGCCGAGGCGCCGACCGGCTGGGCCGAGGGCGACCGCCTCGTGGTCGCCGGCCTCGACCCCGACGAGAACCAGGACGAGGCCGTCACCGTCGCCGGCGTCTCGGGGTCGACGGTCGAACTCGACCGGTCGCTGTCCCACGACCACGTCCCGCCACGGGAGGACTTCGACGCGTACGTCGCCGTGATGGACCGCACCGTCACGCTGCGCTCGGAATCCGCGGCCACCAAGCGCCGCGGGCACGTGATGTTCATGACGACTGACGTGCGCGTCCAGCACGCCGCTTTCGATTCGCTTGGTCGGACCGACAAGTCCAGGCCGGTGACCAATCCGGACAACGGGACGCCGCCCGACCCCGACACGCCGAACCCGAAGGCCCGCTACGCCTGTCACTTCCACCGCACCGGCATCGACGCGACCGAGGACCCCCGCGTCGTCGAGGGCTGTGTCGTCGACGGCAGCCCGGGCTGGGGCTACGTCAACCACCACAGCAACGTCGCCTTCCGGGACAACGTCTCCTACGGCGTGTTCGGGGCGGGCTTTGTCGCCGAAATCGGCAACGAAATCGGTGCCTTCGAGGGGAACTTCGCGCTGCGCTCGACCGGGACCGGCGGCGGCCCCGACCGTCGGCAGTTCAAGACGGACCGCGAGGGGGCCATCGACGACTTCGGCCACGGCGGCTACGGCTTCTGGCTCCAGAGCCCCGGCGTCGCCGTCGACGACAACGTCGCTGCCGGCCACCGCCACCACGGCTTCGTCTGGTGGACCAGACCGAAACCCGACCGGGAGAAGGACCCCGAGAAATTCGAGGGCATCACCATCGACTTCGCGAACTTCCCGGTCGAGAACGTGACGGGCCAGGACAGGCTTCTGGCGTCCGACGCGGTGACAGACGGGAAGGTGCCCTCGACACAGGTCCGCTTTCGCTCTTTCGCGGGGAACACCGTCTTCGCCTCGGGCGGTGGCGCCGACATCTCCCGCCACCGATTCGGCGACGCCCACGACCAGGTCGAGAGCTACAGCGTGGTGGACGAGTTCACGGCGTTCAACCTCGGGGCCCACTACAGCCAGTGGGACAGCCGACGGGTCCCCAACGAGGGCGGCGCACAGGGCGGCCAGAACGGCATCTCGATACGCTACAGCGCCAACGTCGTCGTCCGGAACCCCACACTCGTCGACGGGGTGGGCGGCTACCGCGGCGTCGGCATCAACCGCAACCACGCCCCCCAGAATCTCCGGGTCGAGAACCCCGACATAGAGGGGTGGTTCACCGGCATCCGCGCGCCGCCCCGCGGGGAGAGCCCGATAACGGGCGGGCGGCTGGACAACGATATCGACGTCCACGTCATCGGCGGGGGCACCTCGAACCGCTGGAGCAGCCCCCACGAGGTCGCTATCGAGAACGTCGACTTCGGCGACGGCGGCCGGGCATCGGTGTTCATGGGCGCGGACCTCCAGGACGACCTCTACAGTATGCTCTCGCCGAACGACAGCGTCACCCTCGAGGGCACGCCGCTGTACTTCGACAGCCAGCGGCCGGACGTGGTGCCGTTCCCGACCGAGGCGGACCTCGGCGACGTCGGTGGGGACGAGCTGGGTGACCTCTCTGAGGCCGACCCGGCCGAGTTCGTCGGGAAGTCGAACCGCGAACTGATGAACGCCTACGGGCTCGCCGTCGAGGGCGAGCCCCTGCCCGACGATGCCGGCGCCAGGTCGGACGTTCTCGGCGGGTTTGCCGCGGGCTCGAACGGGAGCCGGGACGCTCCCGCGCCCCTCGACGCGGTCGCCTCGACGGTCGGGTCGGCCCACGAGTTCGGTACGCTCGCCCAGGGTGAACGGCTCTACGTCTACGACGACGCCGAGTTCCTGACCGTGCCGGGGAAATACGCCGGGCTGTCGTACATCCGCCCCGAGAAAGAGGACCAGGACATCGAGCGGCCGTCGGGCTACCGGCTGGACCTCGCCGAGCCCGCGGACGTGTTCGTGGCCTACGACGCCGAGTCGACGCCGGAGTGGCTAACGGGGTGGACCGACACCGGCGACTCCATCGGCACCGACGACGGCACCCGACGGGTGTTCAAGAAATCCGTCAGTGCGGGGACGACGTGGCTCGGTGGCTGTCCGGACACGTACAAGATGTACTCGGTGTTCGTGCGATAGCGATGCGCGCGGACAAAGTGAGAACGAAGAACCGCTTCGCGAACAGCTGACGAGCCTGGCGAGACTCGTTGCACTCGTCTCGCTGGCACTGCGCTCACTTCGTTCGCGCAGTACGTCGTCTATCGCGACGACACTCGTCAGGCAAACAGCTGACGAGCCTGGCGAGACTCGTTGCACTCGTCTCGCTGGCACTGCGCTCACTTCGTTCGCGCAGTACGTCGTCTATCGCGACGACACTCGTCAGGCAAACAGCTGACGAGCCTGGCGAGAC